>DAIUCN010000213.1:0-1726 GCA_036846165.1 Prosthecobacter sp. | reverse complement strand
CCCAAATCCGCGCGTAAGCGCGGGACTTGCCCGGATTGGGCCGCTCAAGGGTGTTCTGGCGTGTAAGCCAGGCAGATGAGTTGGTCGAAAAAGGCGAAAACAGCCCGACGAGGGACCATTGCAGTGCCTCAGTGTGCCGGATTTTTATAAAAACGCCGCATCAGGGCAGCAGCCAAGCTCCCGAGAGCGGGTTGTCAGTGGCTGGGGAAGACAAAGGCGAAGAGCCGCTCAGGAAAAAGCGGTCGCCTGGGTGGGCAGGTCAAAAATCTGCCAGATCTTTTGGATGCGGGCGATGGTTTGGGCCGAAGCCTGCAAGCGCAGGCGCAATTTGCACTGGAAGCGACTCATGCGCCCGGCGATATGAACGAGCAGAAGCCGGTAACGTTTGAAGCGAGCCGATCGCTCCTCGGGGTCCAGACAAAGGCTCTTAATGGCACTGGCCACGTTGTAGGCCAGAAGCGCGATCGTAAACCATGCCGCATTGACGGCCAGTTTCTGGCTGGGCATGTGTCCGCCGCCCAGCGCGTTTTTGATTTCATCGTGGGTGTGCTCAATGGTGCCGGCCTTTTCGCGGTGCCAGCTCAGAAGGCGGCCCCCTTCCCAGTCCAGATTGGTGATGACCGCGTAGTGTTTGCGGTCGCTGCCATCGGCAAAGAGCAGACCCTGGGCCTTGAGCAGGCGCAGTCCCACGTAGCGCAGAGGCTTGGCATCCTTCTGTTCATACTGGTCATTTGGCACAAAGGGAACTTCCGCCCACTGGCGCAGGGTGCCGTCGGCTTCGGTGGCATAGGTTTTCCATGCTTTTTCCTCCACGGCCTGGACGGCGGTGGCCAAAGCGCACTCCATGACCGCGCTGATGCAAAAGCCGATGCGCCCGCCGGACTCCGCTGCGCGGGCGGGATCCTTAAGCCAGTCGATGAGTTCCTTTTCGTGGCAGGCACTGTCGCCGCGGAAGTATCTTTGCTTGATGCCTGAGGGCAGGGCTTCGAAAGCCAGGCGCGCGCAGTTGAGCGGCGCCTGTTTGGCTGGCACATTGCCGTCGCGAAATTCGCTTGCCACAACCAGGTCGGCCTCGCTCCAGAGAGCCACCATCGGCTGGTAGCCTCGTCCTCCCTCATAGTGGCTGAGAGCACTCTTTTTGTGACTCTCAATGATGGTGGCGTCCTGATCAATGGTGGCAATTTTTTGTTCCTGCCCGTGCTTCTTGAACAGGGTGGCCACTTGTCCGACCATGCCGGCCAGCACGCGGTCAAGTCCCTGCTGGGGAGAACTGCGCGGCATGATGAAGCTCTTCTGCACTTCCCGGGCAGGTCGCAGCGCGGCCAATTCCTCGTCGTGGAATCGGTTCAGGAAGGTGCGCACCGCGCTGGCCTTGGGCGGCTGGTAACCCAGTCCACGAGTCAGGCACGTGTCATCGCTCAAAAGGGAGATGTCCTCCGGGCAATCCCCGCCGAGGGTTTGCAAGAGCACCAGGCTTTCGACCATCTGGCCTTCACTAAAGCCACGCTGCCTGCTTTTGAGAGTCAGGTTGGCTGCCACCAGCCCGCCCAAGTTGAGCGAACGCAATGCGCGGGAGGTTGTGAGAAGTCCGGCGTGGGCACTGCCCATCTCCTGCAGGGGGCGTGGGTCGAGGACAAAGGGGCTCTTGTGAAGAGTGGGGATACGAGCTGGCATAAAATGTTGTAGATATCATATCTACAACAAAATCAAGAAAAAAATGCGGATC
>DAIUCN010000212.1:0-2061 GCA_036846165.1 Prosthecobacter sp. | reverse complement strand
GCCGGTCACGGCGCGCAGGTCGAGCCCAAAAACGCCGCTGCCGAGGCTGCGAAATTCGCTGCCAAGACGGATCGAGGCATGCGAGCGCAACTGGTCGGTGACACCGCCATTGGTGCCCGCGGCATTGCGCGCAAAACCTCCCAGCCAGCGATCATATGGAAAGTAACCCGCCGCAACATCGATGTTGACCTCGCCCAGGCGGGGGGTGTCATTCACTGGGATGTAATAACGACCGGCGCCGGTGATGTCCGCGCTGGAGGTGGCGTAAAAAAGACCGATGGTGTCACCAAAGGCGGTGTTGTCGCGGCCATTTTGGGCGACGCAGGTGACGAGGGTGCCGAGTTCGACATCGTTGGCATTGCCAAGGTTCAGATCAAAATCGCCACGGTTGCCACCGGTGATGCGGAAGGCGAAGGAACTGCCGGCGGATGGCGTCAGTGTTACCGACGCGGAATTGTTCAGGGCGTCATTCTGCCGCACCAGAACGGTGCCGACTTCCGTGGTTTGGGCCAGGGCGGCCGACAGGGGCAGAAGCACACCCGTCAGGGCGGCGATCAGGGATTCACGTTTCATCAGTCAGTGGATTCAAAAAGGGTTGGAGGAAGGCGGAGCCGGGGTCAGCGCTGCAGCAGGAAGGAAGCCGTGCGGAAGGAGCCGCGTGGGTTGGCCAGCGGCACGCGCACGAAGCCCGCGCCGATGACATTGCCGACCGGTTCGGGCAGCAGCACCCCGCTGGCTGCCGCCTTGCCGCCGAGGATGTCCCCACTGGCGGGCAGGATGAGCACGCCGGAAAAAGCACCGTCGGCCTTGGCCACCTTGCCGGTCCAGGGCGCAGCGCCGACCGGCGCTTCGGCGACCAGTGCGAAGCTGGGTTGCAAAACCAGGGCATTCGGCAGCGAAGGCAGAGCCTCCGGAGCATTGCTCAGCCCCGCACCCTCGAGTTCAATTCGCAGGCGCGCCCCCTCCAGTCCCAGGGCTTCGGCGAGTTGCTGGGAAGTTGCCGGACTGGCATAACCGCGCGCCGTCACCACGACCGTGAGGGGGGCGGTGAAACCCGCGGGATAGGCCTTGTCCTTGGCATCGGCCGCCTTGAACCATCGGGCACCCTCAACCAGCGCCGGCAGCTGTGGCGCCGGCTGACCAAGATCGGGCAGCGGCAGCACGCCGCCGAAATACGATTGTTTGTTCTTGTAAGGCTGCACCCAGGCCAGCGCCTGACCGGTCGCGCTGAGATTCACGCCAAGGGTGAGCTTGGTGCCGTCGCCAAGGAAGCCCGCCAGCTTGAGGGCGCCGCGATTGGAGATCGATCCCTTGGCCCAGCCCACTCCGGCCGGATGCGCAAGGCCATCCTGAATGCCGGCATCAAAGGCCAGGTTGAGTCGGCGGGTCACCGGTGGACTGCCACCAAGGGTGGCCAGACGCACGCCGCGCACCTCGCCCGCCTGCGGTGCGCCGCTGAACTCACCCGTCATCTGAGGCTGATCTGCATCCAGAATCACTTCGACCCAAGTCTCAGGAACCGTCTTGGACGCCTTGAAGGGCATGCGCAGCCTGGCTTGCCGACGCCCCGCCACCAGTTCATAGCCGCCCTTTGCGGAACGGCGACCGGCCCCCAGCAGGTCGAGACTCGCCGACCATTGGCCGGACTGGGTCACCGTCACGCGCATCAAGCCCAGGGGCTGCGCACCCTCTCCTTCGAGAAGGGCTTCGTAGCTGCCCAGCAGGCGCGCTGGAAAGGCATCGACTGCCAGCGGCAGCACGGCGGTCCTCACCAGGGCGCCGTTCTCCAGCACCTGCACCTGCAAATCATGCAGGGTGGAGACACCGCCGAGCACACCGGTCAAACGACCGGTCGCCGCATCAAACCGCAAGCCGGGCGGCAGTTTGCCAAACAACCGCACGCTGCGGCCGTCGCCGGCATAGGCCGCGAGATGGAGATCGACACGATCGCCGACGCGCAGACGGCTCATCGGATCTCCGCCGATCAACAGCTCAATAAAATCTTCCAAGCCATCACCGTCGCTGTCGAGGCCGAGCACCGGCGGCACCGTGTCACTGCGC
>DAIUCN010000211.1:0-2636 GCA_036846165.1 Prosthecobacter sp. | reverse complement strand
GTGCGGCGCTTCTGCGCCGCTCTGCCACCGCGTCCGGTCAGTCCTCCAAGCCCAGAAGGTCCGCAGATGCCATGGATGGCGCAGATGGG
Organism: Prosthecobacter sp.; assembly: GCA_036846165.1. GTDB lineage: Bacteria > Verrucomicrobiota > Verrucomicrobiia > Verrucomicrobiales > Verrucomicrobiaceae > Prosthecobacter. The sequence continues at coordinate 2,547 of DAIUCN010000211.1, read as the reverse complement.
ATAGAAAAGACAGGAAGGGAACCGCAGATGTCGCCGATGGGGCGCTGGGGTTTCTGCTGTAGGCGGGGGCAGTGACCCCGCGGTCCCCGAGCCTTTGGAACCACGAATGGCACGAAGAGCACGAAGGGGAAGGCGCCGCTGCGCCGGCAGCGTGGGGTCGCCAGGCAGACGGGGAATGGGTCTCACGCCAAGGCGCAAAGGCGCTAAGTAGGCCGCCATCTCTCCGATCCTTGGCGTCTTGGCGCCTTGGCGTGAGGACATTCTCAGCGTTCGCAGCTTCCCAAGCCGGTCAAAAACCGCTGATTTGACGCTGATGGGACGCTGATCCTGAGGGGAAGGAGCGCCGAGCCAAGAGCGGGGGGCGGAGAGGCGTCCGACAAGCCCACCGGACTTGCGGCCTGCAGCCCAGGGGTGCCGAGCGCCGCGAGTCTTGGAGCGCGAGTGTGCCGAAGGTCACTCGCTCAGGGGCGGTGGCCACACGCTGGACCCAGAGCGAGCAGGCTGCACCATGCTCGCGCTCCGGTCTGAGGAACGCCTCGTCCTGACGGGACTCCGCCGGGGGCCTCCGCGGCCAATGGCCCGGGGTGGGCGCGGGACCCAGGCGAGGCCGCGGCGCGCCCACGCTCAGGCTGAATGATGGAACCGCGTCGCGGTTCGAGGTCGGTGGATGGTGCAATCGGAAGTGCGTTCCACCCCGGGCTTCGGATCCTCGCCGCCGCCTGAAAACTGCTGGCCTTCCCCTCTTTTTCTTGACGGGAATTCCCGCGCGGAAGAGTCTTTAGCATGCAAGAAGTTCAGGGACAAAGTCTGCCCATCCAGGCTGCCTTTGACCTGTTCAAGCTGCGCGCTGCCATAACAAGTTAAGGCAGCGCGTTGTGTAATTATACTGTTGTCCCAGAAGTTTGTGCCTCCGACGCTGACATCAATTCGACGCAAAGCATCTGACAATACGTTGGAGGTGGAGCACATCCTTGAAGCCGCATCACAGAGAATCGACGGGCTTCCCGACCTACTCGATGAACTCAGCGTTACGGAAGATTGGAGCGATGTGACCCATCTCCCCGACGGAACACACGTGGTTCCTCTCGCAAGGTGGGCACGAGTCGCATCAGCGTATTGCCGCGATGGCATTTCGGGATTGAGAGCAGTCCTGAGTAGCCCGAACCACGAATCATTCGTTCTTGCGTTGCTTGAGGAGCTTCATTCATCCCAAGCAGTTGATGCTGCAATGGATTTTTTCTCCGTGTGCATCAGGACACCTGGTGAGGATCCATTGCTAGCTCGTAAGATCGCGAATAGCCTGAACCTAATCCTATGCTTCAAGCCAGAGGTTGAGATTGGCGGTGCAGCAATGGAACAGATCCGTGCTTTCGCGACCGAATTGATCCAGATCTCCTCCGATCAAGTTGACCGAGCAGTCCCTGTTTTGCTTCTGCGTGCAGTCGGCGACGAGAGTTCGTTGCAGCTTCTCGACAGTCTGCCAGAATTCACCGAGCATTGGGCATCCACGATTCCAGCAACCCGAAGGGCGATTCGGAACCGCCTCAAAAAGAAGAAGGGACAACAAGCCGCGTCATGACAACCCCAACCAGCCGCCCTGTTTCGATGTTTTCCTCTTACCTCAACCTCCACCCCGCGATCGACGTGCGCTCTCGCTGGTAGGGGTGCATGCGCTCATCGTTCGGCAAGAAAATGAATTTAGTGGCGGCAATTCTCCGAGGGCATGACAACGATACTTATATGGTCGCTTCATGCAGGAAGCGACTTCAGGGTATTCCGGATTCAGTGTTTTGCCCCCGTTGTGGTTGGAAAACGGATTGGAGATTTGTCCGCAAAGACTACAAGCTAGGAAAGCGCAGAAGGGATGTGTCTGCCACCTATGACGGCGCGACGATCATTTCGAACAGAGTGAGAGGGTTGCTTCTGAGTCTTGGTATTGAGGAATCAGTGTTTATCAAGATTCCGCTTGAACCTGACTTTTTTGTATTATCACCAGATACCGTCGTCAGTTTTGATGTTCAGCGCAGAAGAACTCGTTTAGAAGAATACTGTGAAGCGTGTGCGCTTTACGCCTCGGTCGCAGGTGCAAGCCCCGCATTCTTCAAGTCATTACCCCAAGGCGATTCATGGATTGCAAGATCTGATGTTCTTTTCGGTTCCTTCCATGAGCATCATCCATTGATTGTCGTCTCGGCGCTTCTTGCTCGAGCACTTCAGAGTGGATCTTTCTCCGGTCTTGAACTGGAAACAATCAAAGCCGAACAATAAATCGGAGCACTCAACAGAATGGGCTGACGCCCATTCTGCGAGTGTCCTCGACGTTCGCCAGAAAATCCCATGGCTACCATCTCAATGAAGAAGCGGATCGAGACATATTGCGCGGAGCATGGCGTTACAATTCCCGGTGGATTCGGCCGGAACCGGCGGCGGCAGCGCTGCGCAGGTGGAAGCTTGGATTCACGAGGAGATCGAGCGTTCGGGCTACAGCGGGCGTGGAGCGTCCCCCTGAAAAGTTGGACAGGTCATAAGAACCCGGCAGGACGGTCG
>DAIUCN010000210.1:0-2715 GCA_036846165.1 Prosthecobacter sp. | reverse complement strand
GTGGCGGGTGGGGATGTGCTGGCGAAGCTCGGACTGATACTGGGTGACGAAGGTGTGGTAGCTTTCGTTGGGGATGACGGTAAGGAGATTGATTTCCTCGCCCTCGGGGGTTGTGTCGGGGTCATAGACCCGCCGGCCGGTCTGATCCCGGCAGATGCGCAGGCCGCGGCCGATCTCCTGACGCTTTTTGATGTCGGAGAAGGTCTGGTTGAGGGTGGCGATGTTGAAGACGTTGGGATTGTCCCAGCCGACGCCGAGGGCGGAGTGGGAGAAGATGAACTGGCGGGGGTTGTCGAAGGCGAGCAGGGCTTCTTTGTCGCGGAGGATCTCGTCGTAGATCTCGCGCTGCTTGGCCATGGAGTTCTCGCTGTCGGTGAATTCGCCGGTGCTGGTCTTGGCGAAGTAGTAGGCCTGGACGTCTTGGACGAAGCCGGCGGGTGGGTCTTTCTGGTAGAGATCGCGGTAGGCGCGGGGGAATTCCTCAAGGAAGAGGACTTTGATGAGGCCGTCCGCGTCCATGTAGTTGGCGACGCGGTCGATGAAGATGAGGGAGAGGGGTTTGATGCCTTGCGGCTTGAGCTTTTCGACCTTCTCGAAGTGGCGATAGCACAGCCAGTAGAGCTGCTGGCGGAAGATGCCTTTGATGTCGCCGGCGACGGTCTGGGGGGTGAGCTCGATGCCGTTGTGGAATTTGACCATGGCACCGCCGCCACGCAGACCCTGGGCGCGGATGTGGGCGATTTTGAATTCGCGGTAGGAGAGGTTGCCGGTGGCTTCTTCGAGAGAGTCACCATCCTTGAGCCATTTGGTTTCGGCAAACTTGAAGCCGCTGGCCATCTGCCGCCAGGCCTTGAGCTTGGCCTTGGGGGCACCTTTGCCAGTCTGAATTTCGACGAGCTCGATTTTCAGGGTGGCTTCGTCGTTGATCTCAGCAACGGAGAGGACTTCGATCTTTTTGACGAGTCGCTGATTGTAGGCCTCGAAGGGGGTGAGGCGGTAGATGAGGTTGCGTACGATCTTGTGGGTGGCGGAGTAGCGGAGACGGGCGACCGGATCGAGGGCATTGAGACGAGGCCGGAGGTTGTCGGTGTCCATGCCTTCCTGCGGTTCATCCATGATGAGGACGGGCCTGACTTTGCCGAGCGCCTGCCAGTAGGAGTAGCCATCGGGGGAGTCGTCGCGGTCGGGACGATTGATGATGTTGTCGTCGGCGCTGAACGAGTGGGTGGTCATGACCATGACCTGGAGGTCGGTGCCTTCGATGAAGCGCTTTACCTTGGTGAGCTTTTTGCTGTCGTACTCGAAGGCGTGCAGGGGGATGCTGTAGAGACGCTCCAACTGCGGGCGGAAGGATTCGATGGTATCGAGCACGCCCTCACGGATGGGAACGGAGGGCACGAGGATGATGAACTTGGTGAAGCCGTATTCGCGGCAGAGTTCATAGATGGTGCGGAGGTAGACGAGGGTCTTGCCGGTGCCGGTCTCCATTTCGATGCAGTAGTCCGGCTCAATGCAGACATTGGCCTCGCCATGGGAGATGCCGTTTTCAGCGGCGATCTTTTCGACGTTGGCGACGATCTCCCGGCGGGTGAGGTCGAGCCGGTTCGGGTAGCAATCGCTCGCAAGGTGAAGATCGAAGTAGTGGCGCTGCTGGCCATCAAAGAGCCGGAGAACGGCATCGATGGCCTGCCGCTGGTAGGGGAGATCTTCGAGCTTGAAGGACATGAGGTCGGGAAATCAGTTCTTGGAGCCGTGGCGTGCAGCACGATCGGCGTTGGTTGGGTGTGGCCGGGCGGCATTTTGGCAAGGGATGCAGCCTTGACCACTGCGTTCATGCTTCTGAGCCAATACCCAAGCGATGCTGCCGTGGGAATTCAGCAGTGGAGCATAGGAGAATTTTTCAGAAACCATGACTCGGGGCCAAGGCTTACCGGCTACGCGTAGTGGTGTCAAGGCAGCGGGACCATGAGAAGGATCTCAGATCCCAGACGGGAACCTGCGGGGTCGATGCCCCCGCCTACAGAAGGCTCACCGCTCCTTCCCCTCTGAATCAGCGTCCCATGAGCGTCTCATCAGCGGTTCACCACAGACTGGCGTTGAGGCGGTCGGGCCAGGAACTCGGGGTCGCTGCCCTCGGCTACAGCCTGCGCCCCAAGGCGGATCTCAGATCGCAAATTTCAGATTCCAGATGTCGTTCACCTTTGCGATCGTTGCGTTCCTTTGCGGCTGAAACCGCTCCGCCCCCCTGCCCCTCCGCCCCTCTGCGGCCAAACGGAACCTCGACCGAGTTAGCCACACCACCAAGCACGGCGCTCTGGGACAGGGCAACCTCGTGGGTTTGCCTTCGTGACCTTCGTGCCATTCGTGGTTCCAAAGCCTGCCCGCAGGGGGCAAAGAGTGCCCACGCTCCCCTCGGCCCGATCCACCATCAGCCATCCGCCGTCACCGGCCCCCGCTGGCAGGCCCGCACGTGCCGTTCCCCAGCCCTTCCGAGGTGCTTCTAGTCTCAATAAAGTCTTGTGATTCTCAAATCGGAGATCCGATTTACCAAATCCGATCTCACTGTGCCCACACAATGAGATCATTGTCACCCCACAGTGAGATCATTGTGCCCACGGACCAATATCGGTCTGACCCCACACCAAGATCACTGTGCCCACGGACCGATATCGGTCCGACCCCACACCAAGATCACTGTGCCCATGGACCGATATC
>DAIUCN010000209.1:0-2786 GCA_036846165.1 Prosthecobacter sp. | reverse complement strand
CCGGACTACTACCCCGATTCCCTGCCCACCACCCTCGACATCGGCCCCGGCAGCCCCACCGGCGTCGTCAGCGGCAAGGGCGCCAAGTTCCCCGCCAAGTACCAGCGCGCGATCTTCATCGCCGACTGGACCTACGGCACGATGTGGGCCGTCCACCTGCAGCCGAAGGGCGGCAGCTACCTCGCCGAGAAGGAGGAGTTCGTCTTCGGCAAACCCCTGCCGCTCACCGACGTGATCATCCACCCCCAGGACGGCGCCATGTACTTCGCCGTCGGCGGCCGCCGCACCCAGTCGGGCGTGTACCGCGTCAGCTACGTCGGCGACGAATCCACCGCTCCCGCCCAGGCCCTGCCGCTCGATGAGGAGCAGCGCATGCGCCACACGCTGGAACAGTTCCACGTCGACGGCGCCGCCGAACCGCAAAAAATCCTCGCCGCCGCCTGGCCCTACCTCAGCCACAGCGACCGCCATGTGCGCTACGCCGCCCGCGTCGCCATCGAGCGCCTGCCGCAGGAGCTCTGGCGCGAGCGCGCCCTCGCCGAAACCCATCCGCAGGCCATCCTTGAAGCCGTCATCGCCCTTGCCCGCGTCAACGGCGGCACCTCGACCCCGCCCGCCGCCAAGCCCGAGCCCGGCGCCTCCTCGGAAGGCCTGGCGCCGGTGCCGGCCGACAAGGTGGAGCTGCAGCTCGGCCTGCTGAAAACCCTCGGCCGACTCGAAGGCGCCCAGCTCTCACGCGGCCAGCAGCTCGCCGCCCTGCGCGCCCTGCAGCTCGTCTTCACCCGCCTCGGCAAACCCGACGCCGAAGTCTGCGCCCGCGTCTGCGCAAAACTCGAGCCGCTCTACCCGGCCGACGACGCCATGCTCAACCGCGAACTCTGCCAGTTGCTGGTCGCCCTCGATTCGACCGCCGCGCCGTCGAAGACCCTGGCCCTCATGGCCACCGCCGCCGACGACTTCCAGGAGGTCGCCAGCGACGCCGTGCTGAGCCGCAACGACGGCTACGCCAACGCCGCCCGCGCCGCCGCTGGCAGCCGGCCGAACGCCCAGCAGATCGCCTACATGTTCGCCCTGCGCAACGCCACCGCCGGCTGGACCCCGGAACTGCGCCGCACCTACTTCTCCTGGTTCCCGCGCGCCCGCACCTGGAAGGGCGGCAACAGCTTCAAGGGCTTCATCGAGAACACCCGCAAGGAAGCCCTGGCCCGCTTCGTGCCCGAGGCCGAGCGCGCCGAGCTCGACACCCTCAGCAGCCGCAGCGAGGCGGTCACCATCGCCAACTACGTCGCCCCCAAGGGCCCCGGCCGCGCCTGGAGCGTCGACGAGGCCACCGCCCTCGCCGCCAAGGGCCTGAGCAAGCGCAACTTCGCCAATGGCGAGGCCATGTACCGCGCCACCATGTGCGCCACCTGCCACCGCTTCAACGGCGAGGGCGGCAGCATCGGCCCCGACCTCACCGGCTCGGGCAACCGCTACACCCTGCGCGACCTCCTGGAGAACATCGTCGACCCCAGCAAGGTCATCTCCGACCAGTATGACAGCCACGAACTCGTCATGAAGGACGGCACCACCATGCTCGGCCGCATCGTCGTCGAGGAGAACGGCAAGGTCTTCGTCATGACCAACCCCTTCGCCCCGAACGACCACGTCGCCGTCGACGAAAAGGACATCGCCAAAAAAGGCACCCGCCAGGTCTCCATGATGCCCCCCGGCCTCATCAACGCCCTCAACGAAACCGAACTGCTCGACCTCATCGCCTACCTCCTCAGCGGCGGCAACGCCCAGGACAAGATGTTCCAGTAAGGAGGAGACGCGGATCAAAGCGCGAGCTTGGCGGAAGCCGGCTCGCGCTTTTTTTGGGGGGACGTGCCTCAAGCTCAGCGGTTTGGCCTACCGGACGCCACACTTGAAAGGACGATGCTCACACTTGGTTCGCAGCAGCACACGACTAGCCTGCATTCGCACTCTGTTCTTCCCATTCATAAGTAGAGCCCGATTCCTCAATCTTCCGATGCCATGACCTCCAACCAAAATTGTAGGCGTGCGCGAAAAACGGTCCGCGCAGGATGCGCGGATTGGAATCTGCGCACTCACTGAGGTCAGCACCAACCTCGTAAACCACGTCAACCATTGAAAACCTCTCTCTATTGAGGTCACTGGGCGAAGCATTCCTCTGCACAGCCTCAATGGCCGTCTGGAAGTCTGGGGCACGCACAAGGTAAATGGTATCTTTGGCGTCTTTGCTCCCTTGCGATCCCCAGAAGATGACCTCGAAAAGTTTCATTCGCGTACTGCAGGTTAAAGTTCGATTCAAGCGCGGTCTGTCAGGTACGTTGTGGCTGCAGCGACTTGTTGACCGGCAAAACACCGAAGCGAAACACGCCAACCCGATCTACTTCCACATACCTGCGAAACTCCTTGTCACAAACGAGAACTCGTCCGGAGGCTTGGTGCTCCCAGACGATCTCAACCGACTCCTGCACTGAGTGCTCGGAAACGGTATTTCTATTGATCACTACGTAAACCCGCCCCGACGGAGACACTCTTTTCAATGCTCCCAACAGAACCTCACGACGGAAGTTGAGCCCATCTCCGACGAACAGCCATTCACTGCCACCAACTTTCTCCCACTCAATTCTGGCGAGATTGTGAATTGATGCGTTGTAGATTTCCTTTGCGCTCAACATCTTCTTTGCAGGCAAAAAATATCACTCAGCCGCCTCGCGTCCAATGTAGTGCTCCCCTGAGATTTGGACAGCCTTTTGTGATATTCAGGCTGCGAGTTT
>DAIUCN010000208.1:0-2824 GCA_036846165.1 Prosthecobacter sp. | reverse complement strand
GGTGGGGATGGGACGTTGACGGCGGGCGATTTATTCCAACTGAAGCTTGGCGAGCGAGCGATAGAGGCCGCCGGGGCGGTCGATCAGCTCGTCGTGGCTGCCGCGCTCGAGGATGGCGCCGCCGGACATGACCAGGATCTGGTCGCAGCGGCGGACGGTGCTGAGGCGGTGGGCGATGATCAGGCTGGTGCGGTTGGCCATCAGCTTGTCGAGGGCATCCTGGACCAGGCGCTCGCTCTCGGCGTCGAGGCTGCTGGTGGCCTCATCAAGGATGAGGATGGCGGGATCGGCGAGGATGGCGCGGGCGATGGCGATGCGCTGGCGCTGGCCACCGGAGAGTTGGGTGCCGCGGTCGCCGACGACGGTTTCATAGCCCTCGGGCAGGGCGCTGATGAAGTCGTGGGCATTGGCCTGGATGGCGGCGGCGACCACTTCCTCGCGGCTGGCGCCGGGGCGGCCGTAGGCGATGTTGTCGAGAATGCTGCCGCCGAAGAGCAGCACCTCCTGGGGCACGAGGGCGAGGTTGCGGCGCAGGCGGGTCAACGACAGCTCGGCGAGCGGCTGGCCGTCGATGCGGATCTCGCCGGCGGTGGGGTCGTAGAAGCGGAAGAGCAGGGAAATGCTGGTGGTTTTGCCGGAGCCGCTCGGACCGACCAGGGCGATGCGCTGGCCGGCGCGCGCGTGCAGGTCGAAGTCGTGCAGCACGGTCACCTCGGGCCGGGTTGGGTAGGCGAAGCGCACGCCGCGCATCTCGATCTCGCCGCGGAAGCGCTCGACCGGCATGCTGGCGTCTTCGGCGGGTTCGACGTCTTCGGCGAGGATCTCGCGCACGCGTTCGGTGGCGCCGAGGGCGCGCTGGAGCTGGGCGACCAGTTCCGGGAACTGCATGAAGGAGGCGGCGATCATGCCGCTGAGGCCGGCGAACTGGGTGAGCTCGGCGCGGGCGATTTCACCGCGCTCGAGCATGCGCATGGCGAACCAGGTGACCAGGATGAGGGCGACGCTGAAGGCGAAGATGATGAAGGCGATGAAGGAGGCGCGCGGCGCGGCGGCGCGGATGACGGTGCGCAGGTAGGCGCCGAGGTTGCGGTCGTAGCGGGCGAGTTCGTGGGCCTCGTTGCGGAAGGCCTTGACGCTGACCATGCTTTGCAGGCTTTCATCGACCACGACCTGGGTGGCGGCCAGGTTGTCCTGCGCCGCGCGGGTGAGCTTGCGGATGCGCGCGCCGAAAATGGCGATGAGGACGATGACGACCGGGATGGTGGCCACCATGAAGAACGAGAGCTTGACCGACATCAGCAGGATCAGCGTCAGGCAGATCGCCAGCATGACCGTGTGGCGAATCAGCATGGGCAAAGTGACGACGAGGGTCTCACGCATCGCCTCGACGTCGTTGGCGAGGCGCGAGGCGAGCTCGCCGGCACGGCGGCGATTGAGGGTGGCCATGGGCAGGCGCAGGATCGTACCGAAGGTGTCCATGCGCAGGGAGGCGAGGGCGCGTTCCGAGGCCTTTGCGAAGAGCAGGATGCGCCAGAAGGCGACGAAGGCCTGGGTGGCGACCAGACCGACCAGGAACAGCGCCTTGTTGTCGAGCTCCGCCATCCATTCGGGGCCGGAGGCACCGCCGAGGCCCTTGCCGGCGAGGGCGGCCAGTTCCTTGATGAAGACGACGGTCAGGCCGCCGGTGAAGGCGAGGGCGATGAGCGCCGGGATGAAGACATTGAAGTGCGGACGCAGGTAGCGCAGGAAAAAGCCGGCGTCCCGCCAGGCGGCGCGGTCCCAGAGTTTCTTCGACGGGGGGGTATCGGGCATCGGAAGCGGGACAGTGGCGGGGTCGTGACAAATGGCAAGGCGTCAATGCCCGCCGGTGGCCGACGACGGAGGGAAACGCCGCCCGGCAGGGAGCGGACGCGTGCCTGTGCAGTGATGCGGCTCAGAGGTTCGCGTCGGCAGCGCGCTTGATGCTCGAAAGCACATCGCTGATCTTCAGATCAATGCGCTGGCGCTTCTGGAAGTAGCTGACCTTTTCGTAGCCGGCCTCGGTGAGGTTGTTGAGGGCGGTGATGAAATGTTCGCCGACACGGTTGGCGCGATGGGCATCGGAGCCGATGACGACGGGAATGCCGCGTTCGGCCATCATGCGCAGCATTTCATTGCCGGGGTTCATCTCCGAGTAGCTCTTGTTGAGGCCGGAGGTGTTCAGTTCCATGGCGACGCCGGTCTTGGCGATGCGATTCAGCGCCGATTCCGCCGAGTTCTTGATGATGGCGAAGCACCAGCTGTCGGGATGGTAATTCTTCACCAGGTCGGGATGGGCGAGGCAGTCGTACAGGCCGGACTCGGCGCTTTGGGCCAGGTGCTCGAAGTAGGTGCGGCGGAAGTTTTCGATGGTGCCGACCTCGAACTTGGAAAGGTACTCCTTGGCCTGCCAGTGCAGGCCGCCGAGGATGTAATCGAAGTCGGCGCGCTCATGCAGGCTGCGGATCCAGTCCTCGCAGCCCGGGAAGAACTCGCTTTCGAGGCCGAGGCAGATATCAAGCCGGCCCTCGTAGGCCTTGGCGGCGCGGCGGACGATCTCGACGTAGGTGTCGAACTCGCTGTTCGACATGCGCACGCTCGGCCAGTAACCGTCGGGCATCGGGCAGTGGCAGGTGAAGATGATGCCCTTGAGGCCGGCCTTGAGCGCCTGTGCGGCATATTCTTCCGGTTCGCCCCAAGCGTGCTTGCACAGGGGCGTGTGCATGTGGGAATCGTAGTAAAGCGGACCGCCGGGATTGGCTTTGACGGTCACCGCCGGCTTGGGGGGGGTAGACTTGGTTTCAGG
>DAIUCN010000207.1:0-2877 GCA_036846165.1 Prosthecobacter sp. | reverse complement strand
AAATCGCGCCGCATCAGGTCGCGCAGTTTTTTGATGGCCGTGTGCATGATGAAGCCGACGTTGCCAATGCTGAGACCGGTGACATTGGCGATCTCCTGGTAGGAGCAGTCGTGCATGAACTTGAGGCGAATGACCTCGCGCTGGTTCGGGCGCAGGCGGTCGACCATCTGCCAGAGCCGGGTGTGCATTTCCTGGAGGTCGGCGTTTTCGGCGGGATCGGGCTCGAAGGAGACCGCGAGGCCGAGGGCATCCTCGTTGCCGAGGTCGAGGCGCTGGTCCTTGCGCAGGATGTCGAGGGCGCGGTTGCGGCAGACGGTGAATAGCCAGGCCTTGAGATTCTCACGCACCCGCTCGGGGTCGGTGAGATAAAGCTTGAGCATGGCATCCTGAACCACCTCGCGCGCGCGCTCGAGGTCGCCATTGAGGATGCCCGCCGTGTAGGCGATGAGGCTGCTTTCATACTGGTCGAGCGCCCTGCGTACCAGGAGGGCGGCTTCGTCAGGATGAGGCTGGACGGGCATGTGTTCACTTTGCTGGATTTCCAACGGTCGGGGAAGCGATTTGTTAGAGGGCTTTGCCGGCACGCCTCAGTCGCGCAGCGCCACCGCCGGATCGACACGGGCGGCAAACCAAGCGGGGATCAGCCCGGCCAACAGGCAGAGGCCGAGCGAGGTCACGCAGGTCAGGGTCACATCCCAGGGCCGCACCAGAGCCGGGATGGTGGCCAGGAAAACTCCCTCCACCGCATGCACCTGGCCACCGGTGGCGGCGGCAAGCAGGGCGCGCAGGTCGTCGCGCAGCCAGAGCACCAACAAGCTGCCAGCGAGGCCGAGACCGGTGCCGAGCAGTCCCACCACCCCGGCCTGGTTGAGGAAGATGCCGAGGATCTGGCCGCGCCGACAGCCAAGCGCGGCGAGCACGCCGATCTCGCGCCGTTTCTGGGTGGTGACGGTGATCGTGGTGTTCATCACCGAAAAGGCGGCGACCAAGGCGATGATCGACAGCACAAACTGCATCATCGTCTGCTCGTTGCGCATCGCCGCCAGTCGCGCTTCACCGGCATCGGTCCAGAGCGTGAAGCGCCAGCCGGGCAGCCTCGGCTGCACAAGATCGCGATAGGTGGTCGCCGCTTCGGGCTCGACCAGCTCGACCGCCAGACCGCTCACAGCCTGTTCTTCGAGACGGAACAGGCGACGACCGGTCTCAAGACTGACGTAGGCGTTGTAGCCACCGGTCTCAGAGCGCAGGATGCCACTCACGACCAGTGTCTGCGGATGCAGGCGGATCGCCTCCAGGATGGCGCGGCGGTGCCCGGGATCATCCTCCTCGTTGGCACGGCTGTACTCGCGCATGGCCGCATTGACGTTGTCGCCGGCGTAGACGCTGATCTCGTCCCCCAGCTCGACGCCGAGCATGCCAGCCTGGTGATCGGGCAGCACGATCGTGCCGGGCGCAAGGTCCAGATCACCGTCGAGCAGGTGTCGCGCCAGCTTGGCCAGCATCGGCCGCGCGCCGGATGGCTCGAGGCCGTAGGTCTCGGCGCGAGACTGCCGGTCGCCGGCCGCGAGGTACAGCATGCCCCCCGCATAGGGCGCGACCGAGACAACCTCAGGCTGGGTGAGCACGCGTTCGAGCACGGCGCGCCAGTCCGCCTCGGCGGGGGCCGGCGTGCCGGCGGCCAGCAGCACATGGGGTTCCGAGCCCATCAGGGTGGCGCGAAAATCCGCTTCGAAACCCAGCATGACGGCGCGCACCACCACCATCATGAGCACGCCGACAGCGATTCCCAGTACCGAGATGACCGTGATGACCGAGACAAAGGAACGCCGCGGTCTCAGGTAGCGGAAGGCGAGGAACAGGGGGGCGCGGGCCGACATGACATCATCATGCACCACCGACGCCGCCACCGCCACCGGCAATGCCGGGAGTTCACAGCACGGCCTTGTGCACTTTGCCGGCAGCCATCCCCAGGAAGCGCCGCACCATGGCCTCAGCCTGCTCGGAGAGGTCGGTCAGGTAAATCTCCAGTGCCGGTTTGGCACGCACCGTACGCAACAGCCCCTGTTCGCGCAGCAGTTCCGCCACCCGGGCGGCACAGGTGCTGGCACTGTCCACCAGCCGCACCCTGCGGCCAAGCAACCGGCGCAACTGCGGCATCAACAGCGGGTAGTGCGTGCAGCCAAGCACCAGGGTGTCGATCCCCTTGTCCAACAGCGGTCCAAGGTACTCCTTGAGCACAGCCCGCAAGGCCGGATGCTCAGTCCAGCCCTCTTCGATGAAGGGCACCAGCAACGGCGTCGCCACCGCATGAACGCGAAGGTCCGGCCGCCGCATCGCCAGCGCATACTGATAGGCGCTGCTGCGGATCGTTCCGGCCGTGCCGATGATGCCAACCCGCTGGCAGCCCGGCTCGGCCAGGGTCGCCTCCACCCCGGGTTCCAGCACGCCAATCACCGGCACTCGAAAGGTCGCCTGCAAAAGTGGCAGCGCATGAGCGGTCGCCGTATTGCAGGCCACCACCACCGCCTTGACACCGCATCCGGCCAGGAACTGCGTGTCCTCAACCGCGAAGCGACGGATCGTGTCGGGCGATTTCGAGCCATAGGGCACGCGCGCGGTGTCGCCGAGGTAGACGATGGACTCGTTCGGCAGCAACTCGCGCAGGGCGCGCACCACCGTCAAACCGCCGACCCCGGAGTCAAAGACACCAAGGGGAGCGGAACGGAAATCGGGGGTCGCCATGCAGGCGCCATGATGAAGATGGCCGGCGCGCCGGCAAGCGCGGCCTTGGTCAAGTCGACAAAAACAACTCACAGCCCCTCTTGCGGGAGACTCTTTCCTCGTTTATATTTATTAGAATTTCCAGACAGCCCCCCC
>DAIUCN010000206.1:0-2931 GCA_036846165.1 Prosthecobacter sp. | reverse complement strand
AGAACCGAGAACCGAGAACCGAGAACCGAGAACCGAGAACCGAGAACCGAGAACCATGCCGCGCATTCCAAGCTGGACAGGCCGCACCCGACCTTGAACAATGCTCGAACAAAGCCCGAGCGATTCGTCCCATGCCCTTTCCCATGTCCAAGTTCTTTCTTGCCCTCTGTCTGCTGTTCGCCCGTGCGCTCTGCGCCCAAGGGGATGTCGAAACCCGCCACCCCGCTACGGCGGCGGTGCTGGCGATCCCACAACTGGTCAGCTTCTGGGATTTCCAGGAGGCCACCGGCAGCCCGCGCGTGGCAAAGGGCCTGCACGCTGCCGCCCTTGTCGATGGCGGCACCCCGGTGCAGCAGGCCGAGGGCGGTCTGTTTGGTCGCCACTGCGCCCAATTCAAGCCCGGCCAATGGTTGCGCCTGCCGCGCCGGGAACTCGGGCCACTGGACATCCATGGCAAGGACGCCCAGGTCACCCTCATCGCCTGGGTGCATCGCGAAGCCAAGACCTACTGGCAATCCATTGCCGGCGTCTGGGATGAAACCCATCACAAGCGCCAGTACATGCTCTTCCTCAACGCGCGCGCCCGCACCGATGTCCTCACCCAGACACGGGTGCCCTGCCAGGACCTCATCCATGGCCACATCTCCTCGGTGGGCGGACCGACCCCGGGGCACAAGGTCTGCATCAGCTACGCCAGCAGCGAGACCCCTGTCGATTTCGACCGCTGGCACATGCTCGCCATCAGCTACGACGGCCGGCACATCCGCGCCTATCTGGACGGCCGGCTCGACGCCCGGGAAAACGCCAACCCCTACCCCTACGACGAAGGCATCTTCGATGGCGGACCCGACGGCGCCGAATTCACCGTCGGCGCCAACCACGTCGCCGGGATCGAAAACAACAACCGCTTCGGCGGCAGGATCGCCGGCATCGCCGTTTTCAACCGCCGCCTGACCGACCCGGAACTCGCCACCCTGGCCCGCCAGACCCTGCCGGAGGCTCCTTGAGGCGGGGCTGTTTCTCGACATCGAACCGCGATCCGGTTTGGGCACCTCTTGTCAGGTCTTGTGAGCCGCCCCCACTTCGGGGCGCTTCGTGGAGAAAATCCCGGCTCACCCTTCATGCCATGCACACATGGGTCGATTTTTCCCGTTTGCTCAGGGGCTCGCTGAATCGCGCTGCCTTCGGAACCCAACCTCACGACCCACCTCATGAAGACCGATCCAAAAACGGATGTTGAATGCAGCCGCCGCAGCTTCCTGAAAACCACCGCCTCGACCGCCCTTGGCGCCGGTCTGCTGGCGGGGCCATCGGCGCCGACGCGCGCGGCGGATGCAGCGGCGCGGAGCAACGTCATTGCGCGGGAGAATGCCAAGGAGGGCACGCTCGACTGGCAGCTCACCCGCGTGCGCCTCGACAGTTCCACCGGTTTTCGTTCGCCGTGGATCGAGGGCTACTGTTCGAAGCAGAGTGTCAAGGCAGGGGAGACGATCGACATCATGGTCTCGACCGAGCCGGCGGCGAAGTTCATCCTCGAAATCTTCCGCACGGGTTACTACGGCGGCAAGGGCGCGCGCCTGATGCAGGTGCTCGGGCCGTTCCAGGGCAAGGCGCAACCGGTGCCGAAGCCCGGCGCCAAGGACCTGCACGAGTGCCGCTGGGAGCCGGCCACGACGCTCACCATTCCCGCGGACTGGGTCAGCGGTGTCTACCTGGGCCGGCTCACGACCCTGCCGGATCAACCGGACAAGCCGTACTGGCAGAGCTACGTCATCTTCATCGTGCGCGATGATCGCCCCGCGGACCTTCTGTTCCAGTGCTCCGACAACACCTGGCAGGCCTACAACCGCTGGCCGACGCATTACTCGGTCTACACCCATCCGAAGGGCAACCAGGGGCCCTGGGCCGATGTGAGCTTTGACCGGCCCTACGGGCGGCAGTCGCAGTTCACCGGCATCGTCAATGACCCGCTCTCGGTTGGTTCCGGCGAGTTCACCTCCTTTGAGCAGCCGCTCTCCTACTGGCTCGAGGAGCAGGGCTACGACGTGACCTACTGCTCGAACAGCGACATGCTGACGCCGGAGCGCGGGCTGAAGTGCAAGGCCTTTCTCAGTGTTGGCCACGACGAGTACTGGGACATTCGCCAGTTCCGCAGCGTCGAGACGATGCGCGATGCGGGCGTGAACCTGATCTTCCTCTCCGGCAACTCGGTCTGCTGGGTGACGCCCATGCGCCCGGGCTTCGAGGGTCGCGAAAACCGCATCATCTTCCGCGGCGGCCCCTACGGTGGCAATCAGGACTACGTGAAGGATCGTGAAGAGAAGAACGGCCCTTTTCCGGAACGCGGCCCCGACGAGGGCCTGCTGATGGGGGCGCGCAACGGCCGGCCCATCAACGGCGGTGGCGACTGGATTGTGACCCGGCCCGAGCACTGGATATTCGAGGGCACGGGCATGAAGAAGGGCGACCGCATTCCAGGCCTTGTCGGCTGGGAGTACCACAACCTTCCCGCGACGGAGATCCCCGGCCTGGAAGTCATTGCCGAAGGTCCCGTCTGGGTCAGCGGCGAAAAGCTGTCGAACTACACCGCCACGGTCTATCCCGGTCCGAAGGGCAACTGGGTGTTCAACGCCGCGACCATCTTCTGGTGCCAGGCCCTCAGCCATCCGCCCGGCCACACGCTGCCGTGGTCGCACTGGTCGCGCCCGCACGGGCCGGATGAGCGCGTGCAGAAGATCACCCGCAACTTCCTGAACAAGGTGCTCGGCTGAAGCCGCGGCGGGTCCTGCCAATGGACTCGGAATGGCATTTCTTTCCCTTCATTCCAATAAAGTGTCTGTCCCTTTATTGTAAAAAGACTTGACGTGATGGTTGGATGGGGTTGCTTGCGGTCATGCGTCAGAAGCGGCTCAAGGCTCCGGATGGGGCGGT
>DAIUCN010000205.1:0-2978 GCA_036846165.1 Prosthecobacter sp. | reverse complement strand
CCCGGGTCTGCCAGAGCTCCAGAGGACTGGAGCACTCCAGGGCCGCTGGCGCGGCAGCCCTTGCACTCGCGCGATCACCGGCCAGCATGGCGGCATGACCCCGCCCGCCTGGCTTGCCGAGTTCCACCGCCAGTGGCGGCGGGCGCGCGGGGGTCGCACTGGCCCCGCCGCCCGCGGCTTTCGTCGTTCCTGGGAAACCCTGCTCGACGACGCCGGCCTGACCAGCGCGGAGGACCGACACACCGCGCAGCGCGAGGCGGCAGAGCTGCCACAACTGCGCCTGCGGCCCTGCAAGTCGAAGCCCCGCTACATCGACCAGATCGAGCTGCCGCCCGACTCCGAACCCTGGCTGCACGCCCTCTTCGGTTCGCCCTCCGGCGCCGAGCTGCAGGCCCAGGCGCTCGCCTGCGTGCAAGCCCGCCGCCGGCTTGAGCCGCCGCACCTCGCCGACCGCTGGCAGGCCCTGCTCGACGCCTTGACCGCCGCCTTCGGCGAAGCGCGGTCGCTCGGGCCGTTTTCCTGGCGCGACCCAGCCACCGTCGCCGAACGACTCGACCTGCTGCACGGGCTCACCGCCCGCGAGTGGTCGCCGGGCACGCTGATCCGCGATGCCAGCCTGGCGCTCGGCCTGGATTCCAAGGGCCTGGAGCAGCGGCAGCCGGCCCTGGAGCGCGCGCTGGAGCTGCTGTTCGGTCGCGAGACCCCGCTCGAGGCGCTCGGCATCCAGACCCGCCACAGCCTGCTGCACTTCAGCGGCCCGCTGACCCTGGAGTTTGCCGACGGCACCCGCCATGAAACCGCGGCCCTGCGCTTTGAATCCACCCTGCCCGCCGCCGAACTCGAGCGCGCCGTGCGCATCACCACGACGGCGGAGCGGTTGCTCACCGTCGAGAACCGCAAGACGACCTTCCTGCAGCTCGCCCGCGCCGACGCGGCGCGTCGCACCCTGATCGTGGCGACCTCCTTTCCCACCCAGGCCGTGCGACTCCTGCTCGAGCGTCTGCCGGTCGACCTGCCCCACCATCACTTCGGCGACACCGATCCCGCCGGCTACGACATCCTGCGCCGCCTGCGCGAGATCCACCCGCGCCCGGTCGAGGCCTTCCTCATGCGCTGGCGCGACCAGCCCGATTCCGCCCCGCTGTCCCATCAGGAACGCCAAACCCTCGCCCGCCTGCTCACCGACCCCCGCCTGCACGACTGCCACCCCGACCTGCAAGCCCTCCAACAAGCCAACCGCCGCGGCGACTTCGAGCAGGAATCCCTCGGGCCACCGGATCTGCAGGGCTGGCCGTTTTATGGGGTCGCCAATCAGGCAGAGGAGGAACGCTGATTCTTATCATCCACGTGGCGCCAATACGAAGCTTCATCCCGAAGGCCTATGCTGCAACGTGAACTCCACCCTCTCAAGTCGGCCGTCACCCGATGGCGCCGCTGCCCGCTCCTGCGGTCCACGATCATCGTCAGTTCCTCAAGGCGGGCGTCAAACGCATATCCAGTTCATTCGCTTGCTGTTTTATGAAAAAATTACATGATATTTATGCTCTAGAAAGATTCTTATTTATTGGTTAAAGGCCCATCAGCTCAGCCAACCTCTCAGCAATACTCACACATGGAAGTTGAAAAAAACCGTTTATTGATTCCGACTATTGCCATCATCACCATTCCCTGGTTTGCTGTGATGATGATCGGGCTAGCCGCGATGGTTTGCGGCAAAGATTCGTCAGAAATGTTTGGTTCATTTGGGGATTCTTTCGGTATGCTCAATTGCCTGTTTGGCGGCCTTGCCGTAGCCGGTGTATTTCTTACTTATCGAAACCAAGAACAAGAGTTGCGACTCGTCGCAAGTTCCGCGAAGAGGGAATTAACGAAAGAGCGGATTAAGTGCCGACCTGTCTTTGCTATTAGGGCCGATTACCCAGCTACCCAAAAACCCATTTATGGGCCCAGCTCACAGAGATTTTCACCGAAAGACTTATGCATATTCATTCAAAGTGTCACATCGAAAGTTGTGGAGGTTACGTCTATCGTGCGCCACTCCAGTGGCATTGAATCCATTGTGCACACTCACGAATTAGTCGACAATAAGATGGCGGTGCACACTTTGAGTAATCGGCCCTTTGTCTCGTCGCCTAATCACAACTTCGAGATCGAACTCCAATACATAACTGGCATCGGCGAGTATTACAAGGTCGTTTTTTCCTCAGATCTTGTGATTCATGATTATCACAGTTTGGAAATGAATTCGGAAATGGTATCTTTGGATACCATGCCGCCTATCGATATCACCAAGCCTGGCATTTACGGCACACCGCCCTGCTGAGACTGTTTGAGCTACAACATCAAAACCACGCCGAGCCCAACCAAAAGGCGCGGCGGAGTGGGGGAGACGATGCAACACACAAAGGGGAGGGTGTTCACTTAGTAGCCTTCTGCGACTATGCGGTGCTCCCTTCTGGAACTTCCGTGCTTTCCGGGTCTTCCGTAGGCCGCTGGGGACGCCGGGGCATGGATCGCCGCGCCAGCGGCCCTGGAGTGCTCCAGTCCTCTGGAGGTTTGGCAGACCCGGGTGGCTGGGTGTTGGTGGGGCGGAACTGAAGTTGGGGGGAAGCGGAGCGAGGGAGCGTCGCCGACGCGGGGTCGATCTCCCCGCCGGCCGCACAGGACCTGCGGTCGCCTGAGGGTGACCCTGCCCTGACTCGGACGCCGTCTGGCGGGCCTTGCCTTTATTTTTTTATCACCTGAAGGCGCCGAAACAGGCGGGGCTTCGCAGATATGACCGGTTTTCGTCTCAAGAAGAGCCTTCTGGTCTCAAATCCGAGGTCATTTTGGCCGCAAATCGGTGATTTTGCCCGCCAACCTGGCTTGTACCCTGCCCATGTCTGCCAGACATGCGGGCACATCAAGCTTGTCACCCCGGCATGTCTGCCAGATTTGCCGGCACTACAAGCTTGCTACCCCGGCATGTCTGGCAGATT
>DAIUCN010000204.1:0-3258 GCA_036846165.1 Prosthecobacter sp. | reverse complement strand
ACATGCGATCTGCACTTCAACCCAAACAGGAGGTTTTTCAACAGGCTGCTAGGCCAAGACGGCCGCGCACGGTCGCCAGGTCCTCCGGCAGCGCCGCCTCCAGGCGCAGCGGCTGGCCGCTGGCGGGGTGCTTGAACTCCAGGCGGGCGGCGTGCAGAAACAGCCGCTTCAGGCCGACCTCCGCCCGCAGGCGGCGATTCAGGTCGAAGTGACCGTACACATCGTCGCCAAGCAGGTGGAACTGCCGCGAGGCCGCCTGCACGCGGATCTGGTGGGTCTTGCCGGTGAGCAGGCGGATTTCCAGGAGTGACAGACGTCGCACGGGATCGTAACCGAGCTGGCGAAAGTGCAATTCGGCGTTCGGCGATCGCCCCTTGACCACTGCGGTGCGGACACGGCCGCGCTCGTGCGCGGTGGCGAGATGGTCGAGCCAGACGCCCTCGCGCCCGGGGTTGCCGCGGACAGCGGCCAGGTAGGTCTTGGCGACGGCATCGGTCTCGAAGGCCTCGCGACACTTGCCGGCGGTGACCGCATCCAGCGCCCCGAGCAGCACGCCGGAGGTGTCCTGATCGAGCCGGTGCATGAGCCAGACGCGACCGGCCGCGGATTCGAAGCACTGCGCCTTCTCGTCATACCGGCCCTCGAAGGCGGCGAACTCGCCGCGGCGACCCGGATTCGGATGCGAGAGCACGCCCGATGGCTTGTCGACCACGAGCAGAAAACGGTCGCGGTGCAGGATGGGGCAACGGGTGAGCAGCGGTTCGGTCACAGGGCGGCGAGGCGTTCGTTGACCCAAAGGGCAAAGGTGCGGATGTCCCAGGGCATGGTCAGCCAGCCATGGCGGGCGCCGGGTCGCACGAGAAGGCGGATGTCATGGCCGAAACGGGCGGCGCTTTCGCGAAACCGCTCCGACTGCTCCAGCGGCACCAGCGTGTCGGCATCGCCATGGGCGATGAGCACGGGCGGCAGGCGCTCGCCGACATGGAAGATGGGCGAGAGTTCATGCCCGATGCGTCGCCACTGGGCGAGGTCGGCGGCCGCCGGACCAAAGGATTTCTTGAAACTGCGCGGTGGTCCACCGGTGCCGTCGTTCTCGGTCGAGCTGCCGAGGTTGAGCAGGTCGGTCACCGGGAAGAACACAGCCACCGCCTGCACCGAACTGTCCTCGCGATCCACCGGATCCGGGGCGTCGGCCGGGCCGGGCCCGCCGCGGGTGGCGAGCATCAGGCTGAGATGCCCCCCGGAACTGCCGCCGGTGACGGCGAGCCGCTGCGGATCCACCCCGTAGTCCGCCGCGTGATGGCGGACAAAGCGCACCGCCCGGTGCATGTCCTCGACAATCTCCTGCACGCTCGCCTGCGGCTGCGGCAGGTGGGTGATGGCAAAAACGGTCAGCCCCTGCCGCAGGGCCGGCCCGGCCAGCCACGGGTCGAACTTGCCGGGATGCGACTTCCATTTGCCGCTGACCACAATCAACAGCCCAACCCCATTCGGCTGACGCGGTCGATGCACCTCAAGAATCAGATCCTGCCCCTGGCGCTGGCCATACACGATGCCGCGGGTCACCTCGGTCTCGGGATGTAAGTACCACCAGCCCACCGCGCCCAGCAGCAGGGCGGCCAGCAGAAAAACAGCAAAGGCGCGCCAGCACAGGCGCAGAACACGGCGGAGAGCGGAGGCCATGGCCCACCATGGACAGCAGCCGCGGCTTTTCCAAGGGCCAAATGCGCAGGCGACTCACCAGCATTGCCAGGGGCCGCGTTGGCCTTACACTGGCCGCGTGTCCAAACGCCTGTTCATCGCCCTGGCGACCCTCGCGCTCGCCCTGCTCCTGTTCTGGGGATTCGGTGAACGACCGTCGGCACGCGCCGCCACACTCGCAGTGCTGATCGATCGCTCCGTCGCCGAGCCCGGCCTGGAAGGCGCGGCCATCGGCCTGTGCGTGCTCGACGCCAATGGCGCGGTGCAGGTCGCCGTGAACGCGGATACCGCCTTCATCCCGGCCTCCAGCCTGAAGACCGTGACCACGGCCACCGCTCTGGAAGTGCTGGGACCGGACTTCCGCGCAGAGACCCGGCTGCTGGCGAAGGTGCCGCCGCGTGAAGGTGTGCTCGAGGGCGACCTCGTCCTGCGCGGTGGCGGCGATCCCCTGCTCTCGCTCAGCGATCTCGCCGCCTGGGCCGCCGAACTGCAGCGCCAGGGACTGCGTCGCATCCACGGACGCGTGCTCGGCGATGGCAGCCTGTTCACCGGCTCGCTGTTCGACGACCACTGGAGCTGGGGCGACATCGGCAACGGCTACGGCAGTCCGGTCGCCGGCCTCAATCTTGAGCACAACCGCTACAGCGCCGTCTTCGCCCCGGGCCGTGCCGAGGGTCAGCCGGCGCAGCTCGTGGAAATCGTCCCCGAGGTGCCTGGCATCACCTGGATCAACGAGGTGCGCACCGGCCCCCCGGAGAGTGGCGACGGCGTCATGATCCACGGCGGCGAACGCACGACTCGCCTGCACCTGCGTGGCACCGTGCCGGCCGACCGGCCACAGTTCCGCGTCAGCGGCGCCGTGCCCGATCCGGAACACTTTGCCGCCCATCACCTGCGCGCCGCCTTGGTGGCCGCCGGCATCGAGGTGACGGGAGCAGCCGGCATTGCCGAATCGCCCCTGGCCGAGGACGCCCACGTGCTGCACAGGCACATGTCGCCGCCCCTGCGTGACTGGGTCGCCAGCATCCATGCCAGCTCCGACAATCACGAGACCGAATGCCTGTTCCGCCTGCTCGGCCTGCAGCGCGAGCGGTCACCGGACACCGTGGTGCGCGAGCACTGGCGCGCACGCGGCCTGGAATTCCGCGGCCTGCGCCTCGAGGACGGCTGCGGCCTGGCACGGGCCGACGCCATCCGCCCGCGCGATCTCGCCAAACTGCAGCACCTCGCCGCCAGCGGTCCGCAGGGCGAAATCTACCAGGCCAGCCTGGTCGCCCTGCGCGACGGCGCCGTGCTCGCCAAGGGCGGCGCCATGTCCGGCGTGCGCAGCCTGACCGGCCTTGCCCGCTCGGCCTCGGGCGAGACCTTCTTCTTTGCCCTGCTCATCAACCACGCCACCAGCGGCGCCGCCGCCACCGCCCTGCGCGAGGCGGTGCTCGATGAAATCCTGACCTGGTGACGCTTTTGTTGGCTGAAAGCTGCGGGGCTTGATGCCCTTATTGTCCTGCCATGCCGCCGCCGCTTTATCCCCTGCTTCCCGCCCGCACCCTCCCCCGC
>DAIUCN010000203.1:0-3271 GCA_036846165.1 Prosthecobacter sp. | reverse complement strand
GCGGGTGGTGGCGGAGGGCGGGCGATTGCCGGCGAGCGTGTACCTGCGCTGTCGGGTGAGGTATCTGACGGAGGGCGCCGTGGTGGGGAGCCGCGGCTACGTGAACGCCGTGTTTGAGGCGGTGCACGAGCGGTTTGGCGCGCGGCGCCGGACGGGGGCACGGTTGATGCGCGGGTTGGAGGAGAAGCTGTATGCCCTGCGGGACGTGAAGCGCGGGGCGGTGGCTTGAGGGGGCGATTGGAATGCAGTGTGCGGATGAAGTCGCTCCCAGACGGGCACGCCGTGGTTGCCATCCCGGCAAGACGCTTTAGCCTGCTGGCCCGATGCGCGACCTCATCTCCGATCCGAAAGACCTCACGCCGACCACCCCCTGGCAGGAAACCATCTGGGCCTACACGGCCGAGGAGGACCTGGCCGATCACACGACCAAGGCGCGTTTGTGCGTGGCGACTCTGCTGCCCTTTCAAGGCGGACAACCGGACTGGGACGGCTTTGTCAAAAGCGTGCGCTGGATGCAGCAGTGCGGCGAGCACTACGGCGTCGAGATGGTCTTCGTGCTCAATGCCGACACGGGCTACATCTTCGAGCTCGACAACGCCCTCTATGCCGAGGTGCTGAAGCGGTTCCGCGCCGAGTTTCCCGACCAGCGTTTCATCGCCGGCGTCACCGCCCGCGGTGCGGAACAGGACACGGTGTTCAAGGCCGAGCGGTACCGGCCGCTGCTCGACATCGCCCAGCAGTATGACAACGCCGAGGCCATGATCATGACCTCGCGCCTGCTCAATCAGCTCGGCCCGGAGGCGCGTCGCGATGCCTACTTTGAAATCGCCGAGTCCATCACCCTGCCGGCCATCGCTCACGCCCTCGAGCCTTCCTTCGTGCCCTGGGCTACGCCCTACGAGCCCTGGCTGCTGCATGAGATCGCCCAGCACCCGAAGTACGTCGGCGGCAAGATCAGCACGCTCGACGAGCCGCACTTCCTCTATTGGGCCGCCATGTGCAAGGACTTGCGCCTGCCCTTTGCCCCGCACAGCGGCGATGACTACGGCATCCCGACGGCGATCCGCCTGGGCCTGCCGCTGCTCATCGGCGCCGGCGTCAGTGCCTGCCCGCTGATCTGCGCGGCGCGCGACATGTGGCTGCTCGACAGCGTCGCCGACAAGAAGTTCAAGACCGGCACCGGCCGCTTCGACACCCGCGTGTACAAACTGTTTGAGGCCTTCCAGTCCTTTGAAGACCTGGTGTTTCGCCTCAATGACAAGATGAGCGCTGCGGCCTACAAGCACAGCACGGCCCACGTCCTGCACCAGCTGGGCCTGATCGCCGCGCCCGAGCCGCACCCCGACTGCAAGGATGTGCGCGGTCCCGACGAGGCCCTGCGCATGGCCGAGGCGCTGCGCCGGCCGCGGCGGATGGCCAAGCGCCTCGGCATCCCGAATTTCGGCGTCGATTGAATGCGCGGTGCCCGGCGTGCGTCGGAGAGGGCAGGGAGGCGACAACCCGTCTCTCGTCCAACGCCATGAACACGAAGCTCTTTTCCCGCCTCGCCTTGTCGGGCAGCCTGCTGCTGGCCCTGAGTTCCTGTGTCACGCCCTATCCGGGTCCGGCCGAGCGCGAAGGCGCGGTGGCTGGCGCCGTGGTCGGCGGCCTTGCCGGCGCGGTCATTGGCAATCAAAGCGGCCGGCCCCTGGAGGGCGCCGCCATTGGCGGTGCGCTCGGTGCCCTGACCGGCTCGGCCCTCGGTGCGAATCGCGACGCCTATTATGGCGGCGCATACAGCGGAGGCTACTACGGTGGTCCCGCCTATGGGCCCTACTACGGCCCGCGGCCGGCCTACTACGCCCCGCGCACGCATGTGAGCATCGGTTACAGCAACTGGGGCTGGGGTGGTCGCAGCCGCTACCACGCCGGCTACCGCCGCAGCCACTTTGGCTACGGCCCTGGCTGGGGTTACCCGGGCTACGCCTGCTGGTGATCCAGCGGTTCAGGCCAGCCGCCAGGGCGCGCGCATCGGCCGGCTGCGCATGGCATCGGCCTCGTTGTCGCCCAAAACACGCTCGGCCGCCGGATCCCAGCGCAGGGTCTTGCGGCCGAGTCGCAGGCCGATGTTGGCCAGGTGGGCGATGCTGATCGAGCGGTGTGCCGTCTCGACCGGGGCCGCCGGTGCCACGCCATCCTGAATGGCGTCGATGAAGTTGCGGAAGTGGTCCTTGCTCTCGTAGAGCCGCACCTCGCCCTCGCCGAGCGGCCGGCGCAACTCCGCCGGCTCGATCTTCAGGCCGCCGCGCACGGTGGTGAGGCGGCCCAGTT
This sequence comes from Prosthecobacter sp., assembly GCA_036846165.1. GTDB lineage: Bacteria > Verrucomicrobiota > Verrucomicrobiia > Verrucomicrobiales > Verrucomicrobiaceae > Prosthecobacter. The sequence goes on along the minus strand of DAIUCN010000203.1, from coordinate 961 downwards.
CGCCTTCGAAGGCGATGCCCGAGCCGAAGTCCATCTTGTCGGCCACCTGCACGAGGGTGCCGTCGTCGTAGCGGTACTCGAAGGAGAACTTCGGCGGTGTCGTGTACAGCGAGCCCGGCTCCGGCCAGGTTGCCTGGAAGTTGAAGAACTCGACCGGTCCGCTGTGGTCGCGGTCGAGCGCCCACTGGACGATGTCGAGGTGGTGGGCGCCGAAGTCGGTGACGTTGCCGCCGGAGTAGTCAAAGAACCAGCGCCAGTTCGAGTGCAGGCGGGCCGGGCAGAAGGGCGCGTCGGGGGCGGGACCGAGCCAGAGGTCGTAGTTCAGTCCCTCCGGCACCGGAGCAGGGGCGGTTTGGGCGGCGTGGCCGTTGTTGTCGCGGTTGTCGCTGGCCAGGCCGACGCGGATGCGCTGGAGCTTGCCGATGCGGCCGTTGCGCACGAGTTCGCAGGCCAGGCGGAAATGCACGTCGCTGCGCTGCTGGCTGCCGGTCTGCCAGACGACGCCGGCGGCCTTGACGGCATCGCTCATGAAGCGGCCCTCGGCGAGGGTCAGGCTGAGCGGCTTCTCGCAGTAGATGTGCTTGCCGGCGCGCGCCGCGGCCACGGCCTGCAGGGCGTGCCAGTGGTCGGGCGTGGCGATCTGCACCGCGTCGACATCCCGGCGCGCGAGCAGCTCGCGGAAATCCTCGTGGGTGGCACAGCCCTGGGTGCCGTAGGTGCCGTCGACCAGCCGGCGCACCGGCTCGCGGCCGAGGGTGCCGGCCTTTTTGATGATGCCCTTGTTGTAGCGGTCCGACTCACGCTCGACATCGCACACGGCGATCACCTGCACTCGCGGGTCGTTGAGAAAGTTCTTCAGCACGTCGGTGCCGCGGCCGCCGCAGCCGATGAGGCCGAGCGTGGTGCGGTTTGAGGGCGCTGGCCGGCCGTCCTTGCCGAGGGCGGAGGCGGGGATGACGGT
>DAIUCN010000202.1:0-3333 GCA_036846165.1 Prosthecobacter sp. | reverse complement strand
GGGAAGTTGGGGGGGGTCATCGGGTACGGGGAGGCGGCAGCAGGCCGCGGGTGAGCGCCAGCAGGGCATCCAGCTTGGGAGGCGAGGGCAGCAGGCCGCGGTGGCGGGCGTCGCGCTGGGCGACGAGCAGGCTGGTGGCTGCTTCTGGCCGGCCCAGAAAGACGACGGGTGGCGAGGTCAGGCTGCCGGAATGGGCGCGAGGGAACGCGCGGGCGAGCAGGCGGTCGAGCAGCAGACCGGTGAAATCCGGCAGGTCGAGGGCGAAAAGGAACAGCTGATAGGGCTGCTGCAGGGCGAGTTCGAAGGCGCGTTCGGCGCTCGGTGCCTCGTCGACCCGGCAGTGGTGGAAGGACTCCAGCGCCTCACGAATGACCCGCCGGTAGGGCAGGCTGGGTTCCGCCAGCAGGACGCACGGCGGCGGGGTCGGCGGGGAGATTTCCATGGCTGTAGGCGTCAATATTCTCACAGAGGTGTTTGCAAATCCAATCCCAAGGCATAAAACATGCTTGTTGCGTCGTCTGTCGCGCTGTCGACGGGGGGCGCGCAGCGGACTGCGCCACCAGCTACGACATGACAGAACTCATTTCCAAAGGCGGACCCCTGGTCTGGCTGTTGATGGCCTGCATGGGCCTGTCGCTCGCCATTTTTCTCGAGCGTCTGGCCTATTTCCACCGCGCCGGCATGAACATTGGGGAATTTCTTTCCGGCTTGGCCGCGCTCATCCGCAAGCGCAACTTCGCCGAGGCGCTGCAGGAGGCCCTGGCCACCCGCGTGCCAGCCGGACGTGTCATCCATGCCGCCCTGCTGCGCCATCATGCGCCGCGCGAGCAGCTCAAGGAAATCGTCCAGGAAGCCGGCCAGCTCGAAGTCCCCCGGCTGGAGCGTTACCTCGGCATCCTCAACGCCATCGCCCATGTTGCCCCGCTCATCGGCCTGCTCGGCACAGTGGTCGGTCTGCTCAACAGCTTCACCAACCTCTCCGCCGCCCAAGGCAGCGCCACGCCCTCCGAAGTTGCCGCGGGCGTCTACCAAAGCCTGATCACGGCGGCCCTCGGCCTCGTTGTCGCCATTCCCGCCTACCTGTGCTATGCTTTCCTGAGTGCGCGTGCCCGTGCCATCATGCATGACCTTGAGCGTGCGGGTGTCGAGGTGGTCAACCTGATCGAGGATGCGCGCGACGGCGACAACATTGTCGAGTTTCGGCACGCGGGCGCCGCCGAGGCCCCCGTTGCCCGCGTCCGCGGTCACAAGTGAGGTGTCATGAAGCTGGAAAGTCACCTGCCGAGGCAGAGCCCCTGGCTCTACATTGCGCCACTGCTCAATGTCATCCTGCTGCTTGTGGTCTGTTTTCTGTTCAGCAGCGGCTTCGTTGCCCAATCGGGCATCACGGTTGAGAAACCGCGTTCATCGAGCCGCCTGAGCGGCTTCGACCGCGCCCACACCCTGACTTTGACCGCCGCGGAGGAAGCCTGGGTCTACCTGGACGGTCAGCGGCTTGAGGCGGCTGAATTGCGCGCCCGTCTGCTGGAACATCTGGATGGCGACCGCCGTGTCATCATCCATGCTGACCGCAACGCCGCCCAGGGCCGGGTTGTCGAGGTCGTCAACATTGCCCAGGAACTCGGCTACGAGGTGGCACTTTCGACAACTCCCCAGCCCGGGCGTCCGCGTTCATGAAAGCGCCCGCCAACGATCCGGGCCGGCGCCTGCTCTTTGACTGGCAGGGGGACGATCGCAGTTGGCTGCGCATGGCCGTCGCTCTTTTGCTGACTCTTGCCGGTCTGTTTGGTCTTTTCGTGGTTTTCCGCGTGGTCGCGCCAAGCCCGGTTGGGCGCAATGTGCGGCCCCAGCATGTACTGGTACTCAACCCGGAGGTGCCTGCCGAGCGCGCGCTCATCCACAGGGCGATGGACCGCAGTTTTCCGATCCTGCCGGCCGAGCCTGCCGCTGCTTTGGTTGCAATCCGCCGGCCACGATTGACCCCGGGGTATGCCGGTCAGGAATTGCGCCTCAAACCGCTGCCCGCGGATCTTTCTGATGGACTGCCGGCCCGACCGGCAGCTGCCGGCCTGCGTTTGCTGCCGCCAGTGGATGCCGGTCCCGCCCGTGTGCCGGCCGCCGCCCCGGCTCGACAGCGTCTGGTGCCGGTGTTTGACAAGGCCCTGGCGGCGCGTGCGCCGGCCGCCGCCGACCTGGGGGAGGTGTCGCTGGTGGAAACCACCCGTCTGCAATTCCATCTTGCGGTCGATGCCCGCGGCCGGGTCAGCCATGCGCTGCCATTGGCTTTGACGGAGGATGCCGATCTGGGCGGGCGCCTGGCCACCGCCCTGCGGGCGCTGCGCTTCCGCGAGGCGCCGCCCGGCACGCTGACGACCGGAGTGGTGCAATTGCAATGGAGGGAGGTGCCCCCGCCGTGATCAGCATCGGCCTGGGTCAACTCATCACGCTGGTCATGCTCATTGGCGTGAGTCTCGTCTGCGTGCTTTGGTTTCACAGCTTCTGGCGCGAGCAACGGCGCGAGGCCCGCCGTCGCCGCATCGCCATTCAGTGCCGCATCTGCGGCTGCAACTACGCCATACCGGCGCGCGCCGAACGCGTCACCCGCTGTCCGGCCTGCGGCAGTCTCAACGAGCGGGGTGGTTTGCCGCAAATTTGAACAAACCGATGTCCGCGAGGCGTGCCACGGGCGCAAAACTCCGCCGGTGCTCGGGGCAGGGGCCGAGGCGTTCGAGGGCGGTCAGGTGCGCCGGTGTCGGATACCCCTTGTGAATTTCGAAACCGTAGCCGGGGTGCTGTGCGGCCAGGTCGAGCATGAGGCGGTCGCGTGTCACCTTGGCGATGATGCTGGCGGCGGCGATCGAGAAACTGAGGCTGTCGCCCTTCACGAGTGCGCGCTGTGGCAATGGAAAATCGCGTACCGGACGACCATCGATCAGGGCGACATCCGGCCGGGGTGCCAGGGCAAGGGCGCAGCGGCGCATGCCCAGCCAGGTGGCCTGAAGGATGTTGACACGGTCGATCTCGGCGGCCGGTACGATTTCGCAGGTCCATCGAATGCGTTCGTCGGCGGTAAGTTCGAGATACAGTTCCCCGCGGCGCTTTTCGGTGAGTTTTTTTGAGTCGTCGAGCAGGGGATGGCTGAAGGCCTCCGGCAGCACCACCGCGGCCACGCAAACGGGGCCGGCAAGCGGGCCGCGGCCCGCTTCGTCGATGCCGGCGATGATGCGGTGGCCGGCGGCCCGGAGCTGGTTTTCGTGGTCGAGCGAGGGCATGGCTGGCGATTGAAAATCCCTTGCCCCGGCATGTAAAGCGTGTTCTCTCCTGATTCAGTCC
>DAIUCN010000201.1:0-3436 GCA_036846165.1 Prosthecobacter sp. | reverse complement strand
ACTGAGAACTGAGAACCGAGAACTGAGAACTGAGAACCGAGAACTGAGAACTGAGAACCATGTCCCTCATGACCCGCCGCCACCTTCTTGCCCGCGCCTCGAACGGTTTTGGCCTGGCCGCGCTTGCCGGCCTGATGGCCGAGAACGCGTCGGCCGCTCCGACTACGCATCGCGCCAAACGCTTCACTCCCCGCGCACGCAGTGTCATCTTCTGCTACATGAGCGGCGGGGTCTCGCACCTCGACAGCTTTGATCCGAAGCCGCTGCTGGAGAAGCATGCCGGCAAGCCGCCGCCAGTGGCGACCGCGCGCACGCAGTTCAACAACGACGGTGTGGTCCAACCCTCGCACTGGGCCTTCAAGAGGTATGGCCAGTCGGGCCTGCCGGTGAGCGATTTGTTTCCGCACATGGCCACGATGGCCGATGAACTCTGCGTGGTCCGCAGCATGACCGCGAAGTTCAGCGAACACGCGCAGGGCAACTTCTTCATGCACACGGGCTTCCCCTTCCTCGGTTACCCGAGCGCGGGCGCCTGGACGAGCTATGGCCTTGGCACGGAAGCGCGCGACCTGCCCGGTTACGTGGTCCTGCAAAGCGGTGGCGCCCTGCCGCCGCACGGCGGGGTCGGCCTGTTTGGCAACGGCTTCCTGCCGGCCCAGCACCAGGCCTCGCTGATCCGAGTCGATGAAACCGAACCGGTGCGCAACATCCGCCCGCGCGAACTCGCGGCGCTGCAGCGCCGGCGACTCGATTTCATCGGCGAGATCGACCAGGGCTTTCTGGGCGCACTCGGCGCCCAGCGCGAGGTCGAGGCCGCCATCCAGAATTACGAAATGGCCTGGCGCATGCAGTCGGCCGTGCCGGAGCTCTGCGACCTGTCCGGCGAGAGCGAGGCGACGAAAAAGTTGTACGGCATCGACGGCCCCGAGAGCACGCGCAGCGCCTACGGCAAGCAGTGCCTGCTGGCGCGACGGCTGGTCGAGCGGGGGGTGCGCTTCATCGAACTGAGCTGCCTGCCGCAGCAGCTTGGCGCGGGGCAGGCACCCAACCCCTGGGACCAGCATGGCCAGCTCAAGGAGGGCCACGGCAACATGGCCTGGCAGGTCGATCAACCCATCGCCGGCCTGCTCAAGGATCTGAAATCGCGCGGGCTGCTCGACAGCACCCTTGTCGTCTGGGCCGGCGAATTCGGCCGCACCTTCTTTGCCCAGGGCAGCGACGGCCGCGACCACAACCCGTACGGCTTCAGCATTTGGATGGCCGGCGGCGGCGTGCGCGGCGGCATGAGTTTGGGCGAGACCGATGACCTCGGCTATCACGCCGTCGACAAGGTGCAGACCGTCTACGACCTCTGGGCCACGGTGCTGCATTTGCTCGGGGTCGACCACGAGCAGCTCACCTACCTGTTCAGCGGCCGCAACTTCCGCCTCACCGACGTCCACGGCCATGTCATGCGTGAGATCCTGGCCTAGCAGCTTGTTGAAAGCTCATCCTGGTCTTGGTGACGGTGCAGCGTTGAGCGGCTTGCCGTGACTGCCTCGATCGCGGTCGCGCGACTCGCCCATCCGTGCGGCCAGGTTTTGCAACAGGCTGCTGAGTGGATCTGAGATCTTGTCAGCCTCGGCGCGCGAGCAGGGTGAGGATCAGGATGAAGAAGCACATGACCCCGGAGGACAGCGGGAACTGCAGGGCCGCCGGCAGGCTGTAGATCAGCGCCAGGGCCGGGATCCAGACGAGCCAGTTGGCGACCATGACCGTCGGACAGGTGCGCAGCCAGAACTCGCGGTCGAGCGACGCGCGCGTGCGCGCCCAGGAACCGTCGAACTCGACCCAGCGCAGGGCGATCAGCACCGTCGGCACAAACCAGAGCGGGCTCATGACGAACTGATCAAAGGCGACCTTGATGAGCAGGGTGCGCAGGTCGTTGCCGTGGCCGAACAGCCAGCCCTGGATTTGGTAAAAGAGGTCGATCTCCATGCCGCGCCAGCCCCAGAAGAGCGACAGCAGCGCCAGCCGCTTCAGCCGCCCTTTGGGCGGCAGTCGGCCCATCCAGCCCTGCACCAGCGTCGGCAGCAGGGCCGCCGCGAAGATGGTCGAGACCAGGGAAAACCCGAAGCTCCAGCGCAGCTTGAAATCGCCCACCGCCTGCCAGAGCGCCGCCGCCTGCGGCACGGCGTAGTAGCTGCCGACCAGCGCCAGCACGAGCAGGTTCAGCACCAGGCAGGGCAGGCGGTTCTCACGGAACACCGCCGCCAACCGCGCCCCGATGGAAAGGTCCGACATGCCGCGTCCATGCCAGCGCCCGGCGATTCGGGCAAGGCGATTCGTGAGGGCGAGCCAGATGGCTTCGAAGCGCAGGGGCGGTCGAGGCGGAGGCTCGGATGGGAAAGCATCATCAGGGTGACCCACCGAGAACTCTGAGAACCCAAGGCCCTTCGCCCCTTCCCCGGCTTGGCACGACAAGACCTTCATTGATTCCTTCCGTTGGCGCTACCGGCTCTTCCAGATCTCCAACGCGGCCGATGACTCACGCCGAGTTGTCGCACATTCAATGTTGAATGTATTCTTTGTGTTCTTTTCCCATGGCGGAATGCAACCACTCAAGTTGCTTCTCGAACTGCTCTCGCCGGAACTCAATGTCGAACGGGACTGTCTCATAGATTCCCTCCAGATATTCGAGTGCTAATTCGAGTTCGCCCGCATAGCGTAAACTGATATACGATGACATCTGGTTGAGTAGTGATTGGGCGAGTGATGAATTCCGAGCTCCGGCAACCGCGACCGCGTCTGCGATAAGATTCAGCGAGAAGTCGAGACCCTCTTCCACCGAAGATGTGGCAATGTCATTCTTCATTTCTTGCATAACGTCAAAGATGAGACATGGAGGTAGATGGCGCAGGTCCTGCGAAAGCAGGAACCGTGACATTTACCGGAATTGGCTCCATCGCTTTGTTGAGGCTCATTTTATTCTTTCTGTAATTCTGCAAAATCCTTCGCGAGCACTTTGATCTCCCCTGTTTCATGCCAGAAGGTGTAGACCGTATCTTCAAACTTCGACGGATCAGAGGCCGACCTAATGAAAACAATATGGTCTCCGAATCCATTGTTTGCGACAGACCAACCGTTTTCGGGAAACCCTCGCCACTTTCGGCTTTCGGCGGTCTCCCTGACGATGTCATTCGAGGTTCGAGAGAGTCGCTTTCGATCAGTCGTGTCCAAAAAGGGGAATAGCTCCCATTGGTCCTCATCTGTGATAACCTCACCGCCGTTGTCGGCCATCATCGCCTTTCGGAACGACTCGGGGAAGCGAATGCCGATCTTGGCTTCGGTCTTGGCGATTTCGGACTCAGGGATTGGGAATGGCATGGCTTGTTTTTCTGCCGAACGTGAAGGAGTGTATCCGTGCTGGAGGCGGGGGAAAGGTGTTTGGCGAGGT
>DAIUCN010000200.1:0-3470 GCA_036846165.1 Prosthecobacter sp. | reverse complement strand
TCTTAGTAGCGACCACCGCCACCACCGCCGCCGCCGTAGCCGCCACGGCCACCACGGCCGCCGCCACCACCGCCGCCGCCGTAGCCACCACGGCCGCCACCACCGCCGCCGCCGGAATAGGCCGGGCGATCTTCCTTCGGACGGGCTTCGTTGATCGTCAGGTTGCGACCGCCGTATTCCTGTTCGTTGAGGCCCTTGATCGCCTCGTTCATGGCCATGGTGCTGTCCATGGTGACGAAGGCAAAGCCACGCGGGCGGCCGGATTCGCGGTCCATCGGCAGATAGACTTCAGTAACGGTGCCGTAGTCGGAGAAGAGCGTGCGGACGTCGTCTTCGGTGGCATTGAAGGGCAGGTTGCCCACATACATTTTCGTGTTCATTCGCTTGGATAAAGCAAGCACCGCGGGGGCCTCGATAAGCTCCGTTATCGGATTTCAGAACACCAAAGAATCAACCTGATGAACAACTTAATTTAGCCTTTATCAGGTTAACTTGCTAATGCCAGCATCGTCCCCTTTGAGGGGAACGCAAACCTTATTTGTCAAAAACGTCCGCCGGCGGGCTGGGCGGTGCCGCCAGCAGCTCGGCCGGGGCCGCCGCGATGCGCGTGCGCAGCCGCTCGGGGATCGGCACGGCCTTCATGCGACCCGTGCCCGCCTCGCGCTGCACGCAGGCGGCGACAATCACGCCCTCGGCCGCCAGGCTGCCGTCGAGCTTCCAGAAGCGCACGCGGTGGCGCAAGGTGCGCGCGCGCACCTCCTCGATCAGCAGTTCCATGACGAACACCTCCTCGAAATGCAGCGGCACCCGGTAATCGCAGGAGGCGTGCACCCGCGGCCAGCCCACCCGGTCCTCCGGCGCCACCTCGTTGTGACCGTCCCAGATCGACAGCCCCAGCGACCGGAAGAAGTCGTGCTCCACTCGTTCCATGTAGCGGAAGAAGTTGGAGAAATGCACGATGCCGGCCATGTCCGTGTCGGCAAACTGGACGCGGTCGCGAAGGAGGTGGCGGTGCTGCATGACCGACTATGCACCGCGGAGACCGGCGCGCGCCAGCGATTTGTGGTCGCGGCGGCGCTTGCGCGGCCCGCATCGCCGGCCAGACTGCACGGGTGAACGCCGTGACCCCCGAATTGCTCGACCAACTCCGCGCCCTGCTCGACCCCGACCGTGTCCTGACCCGTGACGAGGATGTCCTGCCCTACGGCTTCGACGGCACCGCGGCGCTCAAGCAGCGACCGGGCGCCGTGGTGTTTCCGCTCACCACCGAGGAGGTGGCCGGCTGCGTGCGCGCCGCCCGCGAGGCCGCCGTGCCGGTGGTGACGCGCGGCTCCGGCACCGGCCTCAGCGGCGGCAGCGTGCCCCTGCCCGGCTGCCTCGTGCTCTGCCTGGCGCGCATGGACAAGCTGCTGGAGATCGACGAAAAGAACCTCACCCTGCACGCCCAGTGCGGGGTCATCACCAAGGAGATCGACGATGCCGCCGCGCGCGTCGGCCTGTTCTACCCGCCCGATCCCGGCTCGATGAAGATCAGCACCATCGGCGGCAACGTCGCCGAGAACTCCGGCGGCCTGCGCGGCCTGAAGTACGGCGTCACCCGCGACTACGTCATGGGCCTGCGCGTCGTCCTGCCCGACGGCACCGCCACCTGGCTCGGCAACAAGTGCGTCAAGGACGTCGCCGGCTACTCGATGAAGGACCTCTTTGTCGGCAGCGAGGGCACGCTCGGCATCATCACCGAGGTCATGCTCAAGCTGCTGCCGCGCCCGCAGGCGCGCAAAACCCTGCTCGCCCTCTACGACAGCATGGAGAAGGCAGCGGAAACCATCTCCGCCATCATCGCCGCCAAGATCATCCCCTGCACCCTCGAGTTCCTCGACCGCGTCACGGTCGAGTGCGTCGAGGACTACGCCAAGATCGGCCTGCCGACCGATGTCGAGGCGCTCGTGCTCATGGAGACCGACGGCCATCCCGTCGTGGTCGAGGAGGAAGCCGCGCAGATCATGGAGTTGGCCCGCCGCCACGGCGCCCGCGAGGTCCGCGCCGCCGCCGATGAGGCCGAGGGCGCCCGCCTCGCCGCCGCCCGTCGCAACGCCTTCTCCGCCCTCGCCCGGGTGCGACCCACCACCATCCTGGAAGACGTCACCGTGCCGCGCAGCGAGCTGGCCACCATGGTCGGTTTCATCCGCCAGTGCGCCGAACGCCACCACCTGCGCGTCGGCACCTTTGGCCACCTTGGCGACGGCAACCTGCACCCGACCTTCCTCACCGACGAACGCAACACCGAGGAGATGCACCGGGTCGAGGTCGCGCTCGAGGAAATCGTCGCCGAAACCCTGCGCCTCGGCGGCACCGTCACCGGCGAGCACGGGGTCGGCCTCGCCAAAAAGGCCTTCATCCGTCGCCAGCTCGGCGAGGCCAGCTACGAACTCATGCGCCAGATCAAGCGCGCCCTCGATCCCCAGGGCCTGCTCAACCCGGGCAAGATCTTCGACCTGTGAGCCGCGTCGTCATCACCGCCGCCGAAACCGTCTGCGCCCTCGGCGGCGACCTCGACACCTGCCTGCAAGGCTGGCGCGACGGCCGCAGCGGCCTCGTGCCCGAGGACGGCCGTCTGGTTGGACGCATCGCCGACCGACGTCCCCTCAAGGGCCGACGCTACGGCGCCGCCAGCAACCTCGCCTTGCATGTCGCCCGCCGCGCCGTTGAACGCGCCAGCTGGACCCCGGAACAAACCGCCGGCGCCTGGCTGTTTGCCGCCAGCAGTCGCGGCAATGCCGGCGAACTGCTCGGTGCCCACGCCTGGCGACGTCCCTCGCGCCGCTTCAGTGCCAGCAACAGCATGCACAGCGAGATCGCCGCCGCCGCCAGCATCGAGCTCGGCCTGCGCGGCCCCTGGCAACTGCTCTCCAACGGCTGCTCCTCCGGCCTCGACGCCCTCGGCCTGGCCTGGATGGCCCTGAAAGCCGGCGTCACCCGCCGCGCCCTCGTGCTCGCGGTCGATCTGCCCCTGCTGCCGGAGCTGCTGCGCGACTTCGCCGACACCCGCCTGCTCGCCCGCAGCGAGCGCAACGACCCGCTCGCCCCTGGCACCGCCGGCTTCCACCCCGGCGAAGCCGGCGTCGCCCTCACCCTGGAACTCGCCAGCGACGGCTGGGCCGAGGTCGCTGAGTACCGGGCCAACAGCGACGCCCACGACTCCCTCATGGTGCCCGAGGACGGCCGCGGCCTGGCCGACCTGCTCGCCGGCCTGTCCGCACCCGCCGTCATCTGTCCGCACGCCACCGGCACCCCCAACCACGCCACCGCCGAGATCGCCGCCCTGCGCCGCGTCTTTGGCGACGCACTGCCGCCCCTGCTGCTGCTGAAACCCTTCACCGGCCACAGCCTCGGCGCCAGCGGCCTGCTCGACACCGCCCTACTCGCCGCCGCCCTTCATCAAGGCTCCCTGCCCGGCAACCTGCCCCACC
>DAIUCN010000199.1:0-3572 GCA_036846165.1 Prosthecobacter sp. | reverse complement strand
CACCACCGCCGAAGCTCGGGCGCTCTTCCTTCGGACGCGCCTCATTGATCGTCAGGGCACGGCCGCCGAAATCCTGGCCGTTGAGGCCATTGATCGCCGCGGTCATCGCCTCGGGAGTGTCCATGGAGACGAAAGCGAAGCCGCGCGGGCGGCCGCTTTCACGGTCCATGGGGAGGAAGACGTCGGTGACGCCGCCATACTGGGAAAACAGATCGCGAAGATCCGCTTCGGATGCTTTGAAGGGGAGATTCCCCACATACATTTTCGTGTTCATTGTCGATGGTGCTGGATGTGTCTCCTCTCTGGAGCCGCCAGAAACCTCACCGACGATGCACTCACCTGATGAATCTTCTGACCTGACTTTCAAACAGGTGGACTGGAAAAAGTTCCCCGATCCATCGGAAAATGCAAGCACAATTCACAATTTCAGTCAGGCCTGCCGCCCCGCAGCCATGAGCGACTCAATCTCGTCCGGCTCAATTGGAATGTCGGCCATGAGATCGGTGTTGGCGGTTTCACCAATCAAGATGTCATTCTCCAGGCGGATGCCGATGCCCTCCTCGCGGATGTATAGGCCCGGCTCGACGGTGAGCACCATGCCGGCGCGCAACGGCTCCCAGGTGGCGCCAACGTCGTGCACATCGATCCCCAGATGGTGGCTGGTGCCGTGCGGGAAGTACTTTTTGAACAACGGATTGTCCGGATCCTGCTTCTCGATGGCATCGCGGTCGAGAAGACCGAGACCCACCAGCTCCGAGGTCATCAGGCGACCAACCTCGTCCTGATACTCGCGCAGCAGCACCCCCGGCCGCAACATGTCGCAGGCAGCACGAAACACGTTCAACACGGCTTGGTACACCTGGCGCTGACGCGGCGAGAAGCGGCCGTTCACGGGAATCGTGCGGGTGAGGTCGGCGTTGTAGTTGGCGTACTTGGCGGCAACATCGAGCAACAGCAGGTCGCCCTCCCGGCACTCGGCGTCATTGCTGTGGTAGTGCAGCACGCAGGCGGAGGCACCCGAGGCAATGATCGGCGGATAGGCAAAGCCCCCGGCGCGCTGACGGATGAATTCGTGGGCCAGTTCGGCCTCGACCTCAAACTCATGAACGCCGGGACGAACAAACCGGCAGACGCGGCGGAAACCGTCGCCGGTGATGCGCACCGCCTCACGCAGGGCGTCGACCTCGGCCGGCTGCTTCACCAGGCGCAGGGCGTGCAGCAGCGGCGCCAGCCGGCGCAGGTCGTGCAGCGGGAACTCGCGCCGGCAGCGACGGGCGAAGCGCAGCTCGCGGGTCTCTGTCTCGACGACGGCACGCGGGTGCTCGTTGCCGTTCAGATACACCGGTCCGGCCTGGCACATGCACTGCCGGAAAACCCCCTCAAACTCGTGCAGCCAGCAGATGCGACCGACCCCCGAGCATGCAGCAGCCTGCTCGCGCGTCAGCTTGGCTCCCTCCCAGAGCGCGATTTGCTCGTTGGTCTCGCGCACAAACAGGATCTCACGCTGGCGTGGATCAGGTGCATCAGGAAACAGCAGCAGGATCGTCTCCTCCTGGTCAATGCCGCTCAGATGGTAGAGGTCACTGTTCTGGACAAAACCCAGCGTGCCGTCGGCATTCGTCGGCAGCACATCGTTGGCCTGGACAATGACCAGGGCACGCGGGGGCAGCAGGGCCAGCAGGCGCCGGCGGTTGGCGGTGAACAGTTCGGCGGGAAGCGGCGTGTAGCGCATGGCGCCGGATTCTGGACGGTCGCCGGGCAAAGCACAAGTGGCAGTGAGCCGGAACCGCCGGCACAAAAAAGGGCGGGCCCGCAGGCCCGCCCCAAATGAACGGCTGACCGCCGGCTTCAGATGAAGTCGTTGATCAGGTTCTCCAGCATCTCCTGGCGACCCGAAGCGATGGCCGGCTCACCATTCTGCAGGGCATAGGCCTCCAGCTCCTCGAAGCTGGTCGCGCCCGCCTCAACCTTGGCGCCGATGCCACTGTCGAAGGTGCTGTAGCGCTGCTTGCGGAAGGCCTGCCAGCGACCATCCTCCAGGATCGCCGCAGCGATCTTCAAACCGCGGGCGAAGGCGTCCATGCCGCCGATGTGGGCGTGGAAGAGATCGACCGGTTCAAAGGACTCGCGGCGCACCTTGGCATCGAAGTTGAGACCGCCGGTCGTCAAGCCGCCGTTGCGCAGCAAGACGAGCATCATCTGTGTCGTCATGTAGATGTCAGTCGGGAACTGGTCGGTGTCCCAGCCGATGAGTTCATCCCCCGTGTTGGCATCGATCGAACCGAGCGCGCCGGCCGCCGCGGCGACCTCCATCTCATGCCACATGCTGTGACCGGCGAGGGTGGCGTGATTGGTTTCCAGATTGAGCTTGAAGTGCTCGGTCAGGCCGTGCTCACGCAGGAAGTTCAGGCAGGCGGCGGCATCACTGTCGTATTGGTGGGTGGTCGGCTCACGCGGCTTCGGCTCAATGTAGAAGGGACCCTTGAAGCCGATCTTCTGCTTGTACTCGACGGCCATGTGCAGGAAGGCGGCCAGATGGTCGATCTCGCGCTTGAGGTCGGTGTTCCAAAGGGTTGAGTAGCCCTCGCGACCGCCCCAGAAGGTATAGCCCTCGCCACCGAGGCGGTGGGTCACCTCGATCGCCTTCTTCACCTGCGCGGCGGCATAGGCGAAAACATTGGCGTTCGGGCTGGTCGCCGCGCCCTGGTTGTAGCGCGGATGAACAAAGAGACAGGCGGTGCCCCAGAGCAGCTTCTTGCCGGTGGCCTTTTGGGCCTTCTCGAGCTCATCGGCAACGGCGTCCAGGTTCTTGTTGCTCTCGGCCAGGGTCCTGCCCTCGGGGGCGACATCACGGTCATGGAAGCAGTAGTAATCGACGCCGAGCTTGTCCATGAACTCAAAGCAGGCCCAGACGCGGCGCTGGGCATTGGCGACCGAATCCGTGCCGTCGTCCCAAGGGCGCTGGGCGGTGCCCACACCAAACGGATCAGCCAGGCTGTTGCGCATGGCGTGCCAGTAGGCGACGCCAAAACGAAGGTGGTCGCGCATCTTTTTGCCAGCAACGACTTCGTCCGGGTTGTAGTGCTTGAAGGACAGGGGGTTCTTCGATTTCGGACCCTCAAACTGGATCTTGGGGATGTCGGGGAAGGCTTCGCTCATGATGGTGATCCGCACTGGAACCCGCAGGTGGTTGAGCGTCAAGCGCCATCACCCGTCGAAATCTATGCGAAATCCGCCATGGACCGCCTGCCTTGAAAAAAAGGCGGCCCGGCGGGATCCAACCATTATCCCGCCGGGCCTGGATTGACCAAGCTGTCCCCAACCATGAAGTAACAGCCCGGCTCGTTGTGGTGGAGCTTGCGCTCCAGATTCGGAAATGAGCAGCCGGCGGGCCAAGTGCTGTTCTGATTTCAGGGGGGCGGCCAAAAAAATCGGCCCTGTTTCGTTCACACCCCCGGTTTGGCAACAGCTAACCGCCCCCGGAATCCTTCGAAGCTCGTAATTGACTCAGGACGACGGGTGCGCGACGTAACCTTTGCAACGGCGCCGCCAGCCATCGCCCTTGTTCCATG
>DAIUCN010000198.1:0-3598 GCA_036846165.1 Prosthecobacter sp. | reverse complement strand
GCCCTGCTCAACGCCCAGGCCACCCCCACCGCAGAAACCGCGGAACAGCAGCTCGTCATCGCCGTCGAACGCATCTGGGATCGCGCCGAACACAGCGCCTTCACCGACCTCATCGCCTTCAGGGGCCGCTACTACTGCACCTTCCGCGAAGGCAGCGGCCACATCCCCGGCCTCAACGGCCTCATCCGCGTGCTCGAGTCCGACGACGCCCAGCAATGGCGCTCCGTCGCCCTGCTCGACGAACCCCACGTTGACCTGCGCGACCCCAAGCTGTCGATCACCCCCGACCAGCGCCTCTGCATCAACCTCGGCGGCTCCTATTACCACGGCAAAACCCGCCTGAAGATGGAATCGCGCGTCTCCTTCTCCGACCCCGAAGGCCGGAACTTCAGCCCGCCCCAGCCCATCCCCATGCCGCCCGGCATCCACACCGACATGGACTGGCTCTGGCGCATCACCTGGCACGACGGCCTCGCCTGGGCCGCCGTGCAGCAGGTGCCCACCGGTCAGCCGCGCACCCTCCAGCTTGTGCGCAGCCGCGACGCCCAGACTTGGGAAGCCGTGCACACGATGCAGGTCCCCCATCCCTCGGAAACCACCCTGCGCTTCCTCCACGACGGCCGCATGCTCGCCCTCATCCGCCGCAGCGGCCCATCCCCCAGCGTCGGCTGGCTCGGCCTCAGCAAGCCCCCCTTCACCGACTGGCAATACCGCGAACTCAACCTGCCCCTCGGCGGCCCCAACCTCGTGCAACTGCCCAACGGCCGCTGGCTCGCCGCCACCCGCGGCGCCGGCGAAAAAATGCGCCTCGGCCTGCTCGATGTCGACAAGGCCCAGTTCACCCCCCTGCTCGACCTGCCCAGCGGCGGCGACTGCAGCTACGCCGGCCTCGTCGTCGAACCCGACCAAAACCGCGTCCTCGTCAGCTACTACTCCAGCCACGAAGCCAAATCCGCCATCTACCTCGCCACCCTGCGGCTCAATGCGCTGGAGGGGTGGTGAGGAGCGTCCGCTTGAGCAAAATGTTAGGGCGCATAACCGAATGCTCCGTTGAGCAAACTGGCGAACCCATTAGTGAAGGTGCCAACGAAGCAAACAACAGGGCCGTACACCCCAACTGCTCTGCGAGATAGTGAGTTGTCAACGACCCAATCCGGAACAGCCTCTCCCTTTTGTTTGTAATAGTTCGGATCGAACAAGCTCAGGTCAGAGTCGTGAGCGATTACATGTTGGCCAATCTCTTGGCCAGTGATGCTCGGACGCCCCAGTAAAAGAATACCCCAGCAAATGACGAGCGCGCCGAAACGGCTAAGCCAATTAAAATCGAAGAAGTAGATGCTCGTGGCAAATCCAGCGAGCAGCGAAGCCGCAGTCAGCATAAGAAGTAGTTTGTTCGATGTGAGTAATATCTTCATTTTACTTTACTTGGAGCGCATGTCTTGAGCGCGCTCAACGCAGTCGATCACGCGGTTGGTGTTGTAAAAAAGTCAGCAAACAAGGCGGATGGCAGTGTATGCCACATGCATCCTATTAGTCGATTATTTGTCTTATGGCCCCTGCTATCAAGCTATTGACGAAGCTGTGACCACCCCATGCTCTGATGCATGTTTTTCTCTCTGTTGCCGTAAAATACATCGATGAATAAAGAATCGCGCTCTGAACGAACACTGAGCCTTCGTCCTCGTAACTTGTCCTCACTGAACGTCGATGCTGAGGAGTTCCATGTCTCGCAGCAAAAATAGCAGCCATTGCGCGCACCGAGGGGTGAATGCTACGATCTTGTAGCAACCGAACGGCCTTAAGCGTCGCTTCTCGCCGTATACCTTTTGCATTAAGCAGTGCGGAAATCAAGAAAAGTAGTTGATAATCGAAAGAAAGGTCATTTTGAATAAGAATTTCCTGCACACGGCCAGAAACATCTTCATCATGTTTAGCAAGCTCCGCGAGATATGCTAAATACAATCTAACCAAGTGAGGGCGCTCCCTCACTCCTTCCAAAGCTCGATCAATGGCTACTTCAGATCTGGCAGACCGGAGGATCGGGAGACAAAACCTCTCGATCTTGTCTGTGGCGTGAGGGTAGTCATTGATAGAAGAATATATTCGCTCGATTGAAGATACCCGAAGCTCTTCTTCGTTTGGATCCTCATCCCACTCAGTTGTAAATCCGTATTCAAAGTGCAATCCGTGATGCTCACCCATTACCTCCTCCCGAGCTTCGTCAAGGAGTCGATCTAGCTCTGTTTCCTCCCAAATCACGTCCTGAGCTTCTCGAATTCCACTTTTATGTTCATTAAGATGCAGCCCATCACGACGAAGCGCATCAATGACGTCGCTCAAACCCCGCTCAGCAGCTCGCCTGTCTTCAAAATGGATGTAAAAGTCGTCAACAAATCGTGCAGACTGCCAGCCCTTCAGTTCACATTGGGCATCAAGGTCTGAAAGATAAAAGTTCCCAAGCAGATCCGAAGGGTAAACGCCCTGGATGATACCGAATGATTCACGCTCCTGAAACGCTAAAAATATCTCCTCAAGAAGTCGAATTACCTCAGGCTGAGCACCCGAGGCTCGAACCAAGTTAATCAAGTGATGCTGCGGAACACGTTCAAAGTAATGGGCAATGTCACCGACCACAAAGTGCCCACCTTTAGCAGCCATATTTCGCACATGGTTTTGCATCTGAGTCCAGCCATCACCTTGAGATGCGAACATTGCTCCAGTGCTAAGATCTGGCTGGTAGATATTGCTGAAAACCCTCCCTCGGTCGAGTTGATTCTCGATTGTAGGAGCGCAAATGTCTGCTAAAACCTGATAAACTAGCCGATCAGCAGGTGCCAGTATGCTACCTGGGCGAGTAAAACCACCAAGCTTGGGAACCCTAATTGAAACGGGCAATTCGGGTTCGTATGCCCCGCTCCGCAGATCTCGTCGAAGCTGATCCCAAAGCCGATCCCCGCAAAACTGGAAGACAGCGGCGAGGTGTGGTGCCCAGATGAAGTCGGTCCGAATGTCATGCTGGATTCGGGCGATGGCTGTCCGGTGATCCACAGTCTCCAGAATAGTGTTGTCGAGTCCGGGCATATTTATTGACTAACAGTATTATTCAGCCTCCCATTCCCAGAACAATTTCAGACATACAGAGGCTTTGTGCGAACAAGGGCCGCCCGGGAAGGCAGACGTTGTTGCTGGAAACGTGCATGGCGCCAGACTGCCTGTCTCAGGGAATCCCGTCAAGGAAAAGACTCAGCAGGCCCTTGGACTCCAGTGCATCAGACCCACTGCAGCCAGGCCCAACGCACAGCCACGATGGCCAACCAGGGCAAAGCGATAAAGGCTGGCGCAGCGCCACACACTTGCTCCACACCACCCAGCAGCTTCAAGGCAGGCAATGGGGTGCAAATCAGGAACGCTCCACCGACCCAGCCCCGCTCCTTCCCCTCAGCATCAGCGTCAAATCAGCGGTTCGCCCTTTGGATGATTTGGCACATCTCGACGCCGCCGCAATGCCTCCCCCTGTCCCCTTCGTGATCTTCGTGCCATTCGTGGTTCCAAAACCTGACCAGGAAGCGGGCAAGGGCGCCCCCGCGCGCTCCTCCAA
>DAIUCN010000197.1:0-3606 GCA_036846165.1 Prosthecobacter sp. | reverse complement strand
CCCTTCCCCCGCCCCGCCCGTGCCCGACTGGCTGATCCAGCACACCCTGTTCACCGGCGAGCCGCGCGTGCTCGTACTGGCGGCCATCGCCGCCCTCTGCATTGGCCTGTCCAAAAGTGGCCTGTCCGGCACCGCCACCCTCAACGTCGTGCTCATGGCCCAGGCCTTTGGCGCCAAGGCCTCGGTCGGCCTGGTCCTGCCGCTGCTCATCGCCGCCGACCTGATGGGCTACTACCTCAACCGCCACGGCGGCAGCTGGCGCCAGGTCCTGCCCATGGCGCCGCCCGCCATCGCCGGGGTCATCGCCGGCTGGCTGCTGCTCGACACCATCGACAACCAGGCCGCTCGCACGGTCATTGGCTGGCTGATCATCGGCCTGCTCGGCTTCCACCTGCTGCTGGAGCGGCGCCGTCAGGACCTGCTGGCGCTCACCGAGCACCGCGGCTTCGCCCAAACCCTCGGCTTTGGCGCCGGCGTCACCACCATGCTCGCCAACGCCGCCGGCCCGGTCATGACCGTTTACCTGCTGTCGCGCCGCCTGGAAAAAAAGGATCACCTCGGCGTCTTCAGTCGCTTTTTCCTCTTCATCAACCTCTTCAAGGTCCCCTTCTCCGCCAACCTCGGCATCATCCACCCGCAGTCGCTCGCCACCAACCTCGTGCTGCTGCCCGTGGTCGTGCTCGGCATCCTGCTCGGCTGGCAGATCCTCAAGCGCATCCCGCAAAAGGCCTTCGAGCGCACCCTTTTCCTGCTCACCCTTGTCGCCGCCCTCTGGCTGGTGCTCGGCTGAGCAAAGAATCCGCCCCCACAGCTTGACCGGATGGCCGCGCCTTCTATGCTGGCGGCTCGACTTCCCCCCTCCCCGATGAACATCCACGAATACCAGGCCAAAGAACTGTTCCAGAAATTCGGCGTCGCCACCCCCCCCGGACGTGTGGCCGCGACGGCGGAGGAGGCCGGCAAAATCGCGGAAGAACTCGGTGGCTCAGGCCTCGTGGTGAAGGCGCAGATCCACGCCGGCGGCCGCGGCAAGGGCACCTTCAAGAATGGCTTCAAGGGTGGCGTGCACGTCATCGACACCGCCGCCGAGGCCCAGGACATCGCCGGCAAGATGCTCGGCCAGACCCTGGTCACCCACCAAACCGGCCCGGAGGGCAAGCTGGTCAGCAAGGTGCTCATCGCCAAGTCGGTCGACATCGTCAAGGAGTACTACTTCGCCATCCTGTTCGACCGCGGCAGCAGCAGCCACGCCCTCATCGCCAGCACCGAGGGCGGCATGAACATCGAGGAGGTCGCCGAAAAGACCCCGGAGAAGATCATCAAGGAATTCGTCAGCCCGGCCTTCGGCCTGCAGGCCTACCAGGCCCGCAAGATCGCCGCCGAACTCGGCCTGCGCGGCAAGCTCGCCGCCCAGGCGACGAAGCTGTTCCTCTCGCTCTGGAGCCTCTACCTGAAGAGCGACTGCTCGCTCGTCGAGGTCAACCCGCTGGCCATCACCAGCGATGACCAGGTGGTCGCCCTCGACGCCAAGTTCAACTTCGACGACAACGCGCTCTACCGCCAGAAGGACGTCGTCGCCATGCGCGACACGACCGAGGAAGACCCGCGCGAGGTGGCAGCCAGTGAGTTCGGCCTCAACTACATCGGCCTCGACGGCAACATCGCCTGCCTCGTCAACGGCGCCGGCTTGGCCATGTCCACCATGGACATCATCAAGCTGCACGGCGGCGAGCCGGCCAACTTCCTCGACGTCGGCGGTGGCGCCACCAAGGAGCAGGTCGCCGCGGCCTTCAAGATCATCCTCGGCGATCCCAATGTGAAGGGCATCCTGGTGAACATCTTCGGCGGCATCATGGACTGCGACGTCATCGCCCACGGCATCATCGCCGCCGCCCAGGAGGTGTCGCTCAACATCCCGCTCGTCGTCCGCCTTGAAGGCAACAACGTCGACGCCGGCAAGGCCACCTTGGCCGCCAGCGGCCTGGCCATCACCAGCGCCGACGGCCTCACCGACGCCGCCCAAAAGATCGTCGCCGCCGTCCAGGGCTGAACCTGCCCCGGACTGCGCACAGCGCCTTGGACTGCGGTAGCCCTGCTGCCGCTTTCCCGAGACCAGCCTGCTGGCCGCCCGACTGCGATACAGCCGCGATTGTCAGGCTTCCATCTCCCATCGGCCGCGGGTGCACCGCACTGTCCCGGCAGCAGGGCTTGCCTCACCCACAGCGGCAGGAGGCCTGCCGCAGTCCATGATTCTGGGTGGTGCCGCGCGCAGTGAGTTGAACAGGTGCCGCTTTCCCGCGGCACAGTCCATCTCCGATCTTCCATCTCCAATCTCCGGCGGCTGCGCCGCCACTTCAGACCGCGCGCTGCAACTTGTCGTCGATGCGCGCCACCAGGGTATCGAGCACCTCGCTGTTGCCGAAGCGCTCGATGACATCGGCGAGGAAACCCTCGACGATCAGCTTGCGCGCCTCGCCATCGGGGATGCCGCGTGCCTTCAGGTAAAACAGTTCCTCGTCGGCGATCGGGCCGCTGGTGCTGCCGTGGCTGCACTTGACCTGATCGGCATTGATCTCCAGACCGGGCAGTGAGTTGGCCTCGGCCTCGTTGCTGTTGAGCAGATTGCGGCAGGTCTGGTAGGCGTCGGTGTAGTGGGCGCCCTCGTCGACAATGATGAGGCCGCTGAACACCGAGCGCGCCTGGCCGTAGAGGGCGTTCTTGTACAGCAGGTCGCTGGTGGCATGCGGCGCCTTGTGGCGCTGCAGGGTGCGCTGGTCCACCACCTGCTCGCCAACCGGCATCGAGACGCTGAGCATGTCGCTGCGCGCGCCCTCACCCACGAGGTCGCTGACGCTTTCGCTGCGGCTGAAGGAAGCACCGAGCTGGACCTGGAAACTTTTCACCGCCGCGTCGCGGCCGGCGCGGATGCCGGAGAGATGCAGGGCCTGGGCATCGTCGGCGAGTTCCTGGCAGGCGGCATAGGTGATCTTGCTGCCCGGACCGCCGACGAGGTCGGCGACCGCGATGCTGAGACCGCCCTCGCCTTCCAGACTGCGGTAGTGATCGACGACGCTGACCTGGGCGTTGTCCTCCGCAACCACCAGCGTGTGCGGGAAGATCGCCGCGTGGTCGCCGACCACCCAGTGGAAGATTTCGACGGGTTTGTCGATAACGACGTTCTTCGGCACCAGGATGACGGTGCCGGCCTTGACGTGGGCCAGGTGCAGGGCCGAGAATTTGGCCGAACCGAGCGGCAGATCGGCCTTCATGAAGTGCGCCTCCAGCGCGGCGCCATGGGTTTTCAGGGCCTCGGCAAAACTGACGCAGACCACCCCGGCGGGCAGGCCGGCGGCATCGGAATCGACCAGCGTGTCATTGACGAAAACAAAACGCGCCGCGCGCTCCTTGAGACCCTGCGTGGCGGCGAGCGCGGCGGCGGTCTGCGCGGCGGTCGGTGCCTGCGCCGGCGCGTGTTCGGCAAGCTCGATTTTTTTGGCGCTGGAGTAGCGCCAGTTTTCATCCTTGAGACCGGGCAACGGCAGGGATTGAAATGACTCCCACGCGGCTGAGGCGCGGTTCAGGAACCATTCGGGGGCGGTGTCGGAA
>DAIUCN010000196.1:0-3622 GCA_036846165.1 Prosthecobacter sp. | reverse complement strand
CTCCCATCTCCCATCTCCCATCTCCCATCTCCCATCTCCCATCTCCCATCTCCCAAACAAAACTCCCGGCCGGGAAACCCGGCCGGGAGCGAAGGAAGGAACGGTCTGTTCCGACGTGGATTAGAAGCTGACGCTCAGACGGACACCGCCGAAGAACTCGCTGTCTTCGGAGTTGGCGTTGAGGCCCGCGTTGCCGGCCGGATTGACGGTCGCGCCCTTGGCCGCGTCGTGACGGGCGTCAAGCGAGATGTTGTAGGCAACGTAGGGCGTCAGGGTGGCGCTCTTGGTCAGCTTGATCGGAGCGGAGATGCTCGGGATGACGTGGGTCCAACCACCGGCACGCGAGCCGTTCTGCGGCAGGGTGTAGTAGTCGAAGCCGTAGCCCGTGCGGACCGCCGGAACGATGCTGAGCCAAGGGGTGATTTCGATCGGCAGATCGGCACCCACTTCAGCGTAGGAACCGCCGATGCGGAAGTCGTAGAAGTAGCCGGCGTAGACGTTGACCGGGCCGAGGCTGGAAGCCACGGTCAGGCCCACTTCCTGAGCGCTGCTGACGTTGAACTCGTCACCGTTGGCAGCCTGGTTGCCGCCCACCGTGCCCGAGAAACCGTCGAAGTACTCGTAGTGGTTGAACACGAGGCCGAGGGTGGCCGGACCGGCGTCATAGTTGAGGCCGGCGGACAGGGCCAGTTCCGAGAAGTCGAAATCACCCTGACCGAACGGAGCGCCGCCAGCGGCGGTCGTTTCGGCGGTGGTGATGTAACGAGCGCCCAGAGCCAGGGAAACCTGCTCGGTGATCGGGTTGGTCAGGCTGATGCCGGCGCTGACAGTGTTGTCGGCGCGGTACAGGCCGCGGTTGTAGTAACGGGTGTCGTAGCCGACTTCAACGGCAGCGCCGAGGCTGTCGTAGAGGGCACCGTCTTCTTCCGGCAGCGGGGCCACGGGAGCCTTGGCGCTCGGGGCACCGGCGAAAGCGTTCAGGCTCGCGCAAGCGGCCAGAACGAGAGCCGACTTCGTGATAACGGAGGTCATGCTTTTCAATTTCATGGTTGTTCTAGTTGGTTATTTGGTTGGTGGTTGATGGAGGTTGGTCCGGGAGACCTCCCACCAATCGCGGCAGTTTTAATCCACAAACCCTTCATTGCCAAGCGACAATTTACGGAAAATTACCGTTTTCCTGATGATCTCTTCCTCTTGAAAATCAGCCCCTTTGGGGCTGCTCAATGGCGCTGCAAACCACTCAATCAGGCCTCAGAAAATTTTATGCAACCCGCTGATAAGCAACGGTTTCGATTCACTCTAGCAAACGCAGGCTGATGCCCTCGGGGCGCACCTCCAGGTCGCGAATGCCGCTGAGAAAGCGCTGCACGGATGGGTCCTGACGAAGACTCTGGTCCACAAGATTCAGCCCTTTGATGCCGCCCAACCAGGCGTTGGGCAAGGGAATGCCGCCGAGACGGACGTCACGGATGGCAATGTGTGGGCCTGCCTGCGGATCGCAGGCAGCGGCGAGTGATAGGTGCAGACGAAGATTGGCTCCAGACAGCAACGGCAGGCCACTGTCTGAAGGCATGGGAACAACCATGGCAATGCGTAGAAGATCTCGTGCCAACTCGACACGAATGTTTTCCCCCAAGCCGCGTTCGGCCAAAAAGGCATTGATCTCGCGACCGCTGATCTGAAGGGTTCGCTCGTCGGCAGACCTGCCATCCGGCACGGTGCCGACGACGCCACTTGCCTCGCCCGCAGCGGCCAGTGCCTGCAGCTTCGCCTCGAACAGACGTTCCTCCGCCTCGGCCAACTGCACAGGCTCCAGCGCGCGGGCGTCGAGATGCCGCTTGAACCACCAGTAAGCGCCGCCGCCGGCCAGCAGACCGCCGGCTAGAAAGGTCGTCAGCAGGGTCAGCAGCAGCCGTCTCGGGCGCGGTGCGGACGGCGGAAGCGGTGAAGCGTCTTGCATCCTGAATCAGACGTCCGCGGCGGTCGCTTGTTCGAAGCCGGACGAGAAAACCGGGTGCTCAGGGAATGCGCAGAACCTGGCCCGGCCGGATGATGTCGGACTTCAGCCCGTTCGCCGCCTTGATCTTGGCAACGGTGCTGCCGCGCTTGCGGGCAATGCCGAAGAGGGTGTCACCGCTCACCACTTTATACGTTGAGCCGGCAGACGACCCGGTGGTCTTCTTCGGGGCGGCTTTGCTGACAACGGTCTTTTTCGTGGCAGTCGTTCGGCTGGCTGAACTGCTCGCGGTGCCGGATGAACTGCTGCGCGGCGGCGGACTGCTCGGCGCATTGAAGGCATAGGGGTCGGCCTCGGCCGGGGCTGGCGGCGGCTCATAGGAGGGCACACCAGCGCCCGTCTGAGCGGTGCCAGGCAGCCCGGGATAAGGGTTGTAACCGCCGTCGCTGCCATAATTCGACACATACGGATCATTGTAGGCCGGCTTCTGCTTGAGGGTCTCGCAGGAGCAGAGGGCGGCGGCGGCCAGGGCCAGGAACGGGCGGACGGTGGAGGTCATGCGGGTGCGGTGGGAACCCGCCCACTATGGTTTTTCAACCCGCCCGATCAAGCCAAAACGGCCCGCCGCCGCATTTCCACACCGCGACCGGTCGCAAGCGCTGAAATACCGCCCACCGGATTTCGTTGGAAGCAAGTCTTGCGATTCGCGCGTGCTGTCACTAGGCTGCGCCTCCTTCCCCATGAAAATCGGCTTCAACCTCCTCCTCTGGACCGGTCACGTGACCGAAGACCATTTCCCCGTTCTCGCCAAGCTCAAGGCTGCCGGCTATGACGGCGTCGAGATCCCCATCTTCGACATCAGCGACCCCGCCCACTTTGCCCGCATCGGCCGCGAACTGCGCGATCAGGGCCTCGAATGCACCGCCGTCACCGTCCTGCCCGACGAGGCACACAACGCCATCAGCCCGGTCGCGGCCAACCGCCAGGGCGCCATCGACCACCTCAAGCGCGTGCTGGAATGCTGCCACAACGCCGGCGTGCAGACGCTCTGCGGTCCCTATTACCAGGTGCTCGGCCAGTTCACCGGCGCCTTCCCGACCGAGCAGGAACTCGAAAACGCCGCCGGCGTGCACCGCGCCATCGCCCCGGTCGCCGAGGCCGCCGGCGTCAAGTGCGCCATCGAGGCCCTCAACCGCTTTGAGTCGCACCTGCTCAACACCATGGCGCAGGCCGCCAGCTACGTGAAGCGCGTCGACCATCCGGCCTTCGGCACGATGTACGACACCTTCCACGCCAACATCGAGGAAAAGAACCCCTTCACCGCCATCGACACCGTCTTCGCCAGCGGCAAACTCAACCACGTCCACATCTCCGAAAACGACCGTGGCACGCCCGGTCGCGGCCACATCAACCTCACCGAACAGATCCAGCACCTGAAGAAGATCGGCTACAACGGCTGGATGACGATCGAAGCCTTCGGCTCCGCCCTGCCCGACCTCGCCGCCGCCACCCGCGTCTGGCGCGACTTCTTCCCGAGCACCGACCAGGTTTACCTCGAAGGCATCGACGTCATCCGCAAGGCCTGGAACGCCTGACCGCCCACCCCCAAACCCATCCCATGAGCACCGAACCCACCACCACCCGCCGCGATTTCCTCGGCAAAAC
>DAIUCN010000195.1:0-3748 GCA_036846165.1 Prosthecobacter sp. | reverse complement strand
AAGAGCGTCTGTCGTTCAGCGGCCAGAGAAGAAGCAACGCCGAGAGCAGGATCGACCACGCAAAACACAGCACCTGCCAGGGCTTCAGCAAGGGCCATGGGGCCGGGTACCCCATGGAGTGCAACTCCTCGCGATTCAGATGGAAGCCCGCCTCGGTCAGCCACTCTTCCCAGGTGAAAAAACTGCGCCCCATCCAGATCAGGAACGTGAGGGTAAAGGCGCTTTCAAATCGGCGCAGCCGCCTCGCGTCCACGGGCGCCACGCAAAACCCCCAAACCTGGGTCACCGCCTGTCGCAACTTCATCGGAATGACGGTGGTGTGACAGCAGCCCGCTGCGTTGGAGGTGTGGTCGGCTGGGGCGACGGTGTCAGGGCAGGCGGCTGCCGCAGCGGCGAAACCGGCCGTGGAGCGATGGACGGCACAGGCCTCGGCGGCGGCCGTGGATTTTCGTCAGGGGCAGGCGCCGCTCTTCCCGTCTTCGCCACGCGCGGATTGCCAACCATGGGCTTCGGCGCAGGTCGAACGATCAGGGATTTGGGTGGCACGGTCCGCTCAACCTGCGTCACCAGGCCATCCTGGCGGGCCTGGTAGGCCCCCAACACCACGCGCTGTTCCGCCGCCAGCTCCATGACCGGTGGCGGATTCCAAGCCCCCGAGGGCGAAGCCATGGCCGGTGAACCCACCTCCCAGAGCGCACGCACCCAGCGCAGGGTCTGCCACGAGGCATCGCCCTTGGAAGTTGGGACTCGGCCATTCCCCTTCTCCATCACGTACGCAGCCAGACGCGCCCGGATCTCGCCGCGCATCCGGCTGCGGTTCGATTCGTTCAAGAGGCGGTCGAAACGCGTGCGCGCCCCCAGTCGCCCCTGGGCAAACAGTTCTGCCTCCGGCAGTTCCAGGCACGAACCGTCCGCCAACACCCCCTCCAGATGGTGATCCCACCAGACCGCCGTGCGCTCGGCAAAAAGTCCAGACGCCGCATGCTGAAAGCCCCACCAGTCCGGGAACAGCTGCCAAGGACGGTTCGTCCAGCCAACCACGAAGAAGGGAACCAGCCACACGCAGCCCGCGACGAGCAAAAACAACCCTCGCCCCAGACCGGTCCAACCGCCAGGGGTCTCAAGCCAGGTTCTCACTCCCGGCCCGGCCTCAGCGGAGGACTGCCGAACCTGCCGGGAAGCATCCCCACCCCCGCTCACGGCTTGCCTCCCAGACTCGTCGCTTGGGGGTTCGGTGACGCTTCTGCCTGCGGCACGGCCGGAGCCGCTGCCCTGGGCGCCACCGCCGAAGGCTTGGGCAGCGGCATGGCGGGGGGCGCTGCCAGCGGACGCGGAACCGGCACGCCTGCAGGAAGTACCGGTCGCTCGACCGTCGGCAAAGCGGAGGGTGA
The DNA here is from genome assembly GCA_036846165.1 of Prosthecobacter sp. Classification (GTDB taxonomy): domain Bacteria; phylum Verrucomicrobiota; class Verrucomicrobiia; order Verrucomicrobiales; family Verrucomicrobiaceae; genus Prosthecobacter. Next base: position 2,357 of record DAIUCN010000195.1, on the reverse strand, counting down.
CGTCGCTCCCGCCCCCGGGGCCGTCAGCCGCGGCATCGGCGCGCGATTTCCACCCGTCGCCTGATTTCCCTCACGGCGAGACACCGGAGGGAGTGCTGCGCCAGGCTGGGCAGCCGAGGCCTTGCCACAGCCGCACTTGCCGCCGCCGCTGGCCCCGCATCCCCCGCCGCCACTGCCGCAGCCGGAGGAGGCCGACCCCGCGCAAGTGGCGCAGGTGGACACCATCGGCTTCGCGGGAGCGTGCATGTGAGCCTTCAGCCCGAGGAAAGCCAGCGCCAGCACAGCGACGTGAAAGGGCCAAACCGCCAGCGACGACAGCGATCGCAAAAACCATGCCATCCGCTCCGTGGCCTCCTGCGCCTGTGCCGCACCGGCTTTGGCCCCAGCCTCCGACAAGGCCAGCAGGATCAGCAGCCCCAGCACAAGCTCCCGCCGCAAATGCGCCGCAACAGGATCGATCGCACAGGCACAAAGGATCAGGAGAGAAAGGGAGCGGTGGAACGGCATGGGGAAACAGGGGTGTTTGCGGGATTCTCCCGGTGGTTTTTCAAGGTCGCGTCCCTTGGCCGCAGAAGTGGGGGAATGGGCTTTAGACACGCTGTGGGTCGATCACTTGCGCTTCTTCACCAGCAACCACAGCAGGCCAAGCGCCGCCATGACCAGCACCACGATCATGCTCCAGGGAGTTGATGAGGTTGGTTCTTCGCTCGGTGTTGGTGGCGTTGACTTTGCTTCGGCAACTTTAGCTGTTGGCTGAATCGGCTTGATGACGTCAGAGATAGAACCTCGTTGCGGCATTGCTTGCTTCTTTGGTTCTTCACCATTCAAAGCTGTGTGTGCTACGCTAATAGCGTCAATGATTCGTTGATCAGTTATGCCGGAGAGCAGCTTGAGGTTGCCCCGAACGCTTACGGCTTCATCATCCGATGGATTTGGGCTAGGCCTGATCCGATCCAAGAGCGCATTCACTGCTGCATCGCGGTTCGGCCCTTCCAACTGTTCCTCACATTGAGCAAACTTGGTAGCTAGCAGAAAGAACGCTCGTGTATGATTCTGAGCTTTCGGAATGTTTATCAACTCGTTGGTTAGCAGCGGAACAGCATCAATGGGAAGCGTTTGCAGCATTTCGCGCTCACTGGCTTTGAACTCATCAGCTTCGATCAATATCTTGATCGTGTCCTTCGTCTGTTGGGTTTGCGCCATCACATTGTGTAAGGGAAGAATCAAGATGGCCAATGTGATCCAACAGACAGACCCCGTGAGAGCAGGTTTACTTTGCATGGCTTGACCCCCTGAAAGTTTGTTCCTGAGTTGGAGTGACGCGCTTTGAGGCTCCTAGCCTGTCAATCGCACTTGTGCCACTACGAAGAAGATTAATGGGTGAGGCGACATGATTCCCGCTATTTTCCAAGACGTGCCCAAGCTCGTGAGGCAAGGTAAATGGCTTTCGTTGAGCGGATACAATCACGTTGTCAGAAAGCGGAGCGTTGAACGCCGCCGTCCAAAAGGCTTCTCCCGCAGAACCTGATGACAGCTCGTTAACGTATATGACTTGAATGTCGTCCTGCGTGGCGGTAACAAACGGTGCATTAAAAAGCGCCGTCTCCTCTGCAGTTGGCGAACCTGGTTGAGTATACTCATCAAATTTGTCTGACAGATCCACTCCAGCAGGTGGATCTTCAGTTGAAATAGTCCAAACCAATTTGATGCCAGCTTGAGCATAGCGCTCGTTAGCTCTCTTCAAATCCTGCTCAACGTCAGTCTGTGCAGTTACAGGTGTCCCTCCCGCTGCTTGGCCTTTGTTACGCAGAATGACAACGCCAATGCTGACTGTTTTCTCAACTGGAACAGGAACCTTGGTGCCGAGCGTTTGCCAAGCGCCGGTGCCAATCTTGATCTCTTCGATCTTAAAGTTGCCGCCAAGCTGGATTTTGTGTGTGCGATCTCCGGTCGCGTCATCGCCAATGCCATCAACGGCGTAGTCGTCATCTACATCATCCGAGACAAGCAGCATCGACTTGGAAATTGCATCTCCTCCATCCGGCTGAAGATCAATCTGTGTGGCGCTGTCGTTGTAGGCCGAATCGGAGTTGTCCGTGGTCGAGACTTTGATTGAGATTCCGCCGAGAGCTGCCCCACCTGGAACACGGATGAAGAACCGATCTGAGTCCTTGTCAATGTCGAGCGCTGCTGATGCCTCGGTTCCCGTGAGGACACCTGTTTCACTCATCTTACCGACTTTGAGTTTCGAGACAGCGGTCTTGTTTGCATCGACTACCTCCACCGGGGGGAGACTTGCACTGCACGGATAAGGAGCCTGCCCCGATCCGGCGGCGCATTTGGCGGCGGGCCCGGGG
>DAIUCN010000194.1:0-3804 GCA_036846165.1 Prosthecobacter sp. | reverse complement strand
GTGGCGGGCGGGATTATTCGTCGTCGTCCACGTCGGGCAGGTTGCTGTCGACGAGGTTGGTGAAGCCCATGATGTCGGCTTCCTCATCGTCGTCGCCGATCATGCTGCTGCGGGCGAGCAGCGACGAGCCGCCGGCGGAGGGCTCGAGCAGGGAGGCGTCGAACTTCATGCCGAGCGAGAGGCCAAGCTCGGAAAGCTTTTCCTTGATCTCGGTGAGCGACTTCTTGCCGAAGTTGCGGTAGCGCAGCATTTCGGCCTCGGTCTTCATGGCCAGCTGGCCGACGGAGGTGATGTTGGCGTTGTTGAGGCAGTTGGCGGCGCGGACCGAGAGTTCGATCTCGTTGACGCTCATGTTGAGCAGTTTGCGCAGCTCGCTGTTTTCCTCGGTCTGGGCTTCCGGAGCGGCCTCGAACTCGATGGCCTTGTCGTCGTAGTTGACGAAGACGTCGAGGTGGTGGCGCAGGATGGCGGCCGACTGCAGGAGGGCATCGCTCGGGCTGATGCGGCCGTCGGTCCAGACGTCAAGCACCAGCTTGTCATAGTCGGTGTTCTGGCCGACGCGGGTGTTTTCGACGGCGTACTTGACGCGGGTGACCGGGCTGTAGATCGAGTCGATCGGGATGACACCGATGGGGGTGTCCGGGCGCTTGTTTTCCTCCCAGGAGGAGAAACCGCGGCCGACGCGGACTTCGAACTCGCACTCGAACTTCACCTTACGGTCAAGGTGGCAGATGATCTGGTCCTTGTTGATGACCTCGTAGTGGTTGTCTTCCTTGATGTCGCCGGCGGTGACGACGCCTTCCTTGTCGGCGCTGATCGACAGCAGGCGGGGCTCCTTGCTTTCGCTGTGGTGGCGGAAGCGCACCTTCTTGAGGTTGAGCACGATTTGAACGACGTCTTCGAGGACGCCGGGGATGGTGCTGAACTCGTGCTCAACGCCGCGGATTTTCACGGAGGTGATGGCGGCGCCCTCCAGCGAGGAGAGCAGGACGCGGCGCAGGGAGTTGCCGATCGTGTGACCGTAACCCTTGTCGAAGGGTTCGGCGACGAACTGCGCGTAGGTGTCGGTGGCGGTGGCCTCGTTGCGAACGAGGCGATTCGGCATTTCGAATCGGGCTAGACGGACGGACATGTGGGGTGGATGGGGTGCCGGGTTACCTCCCGGGCGAGCTTTCCGCCGCCTCGGAGAGGCGGAGAAACCGGGAGACCTACGGCGAGTGCATGGACGGCTCGCAAGGGGGCAGGATTATGAGCAATCCCGCCACCTTTGCAAGGGCATTTTCACGGACCCGAGGGGCGTGGTTATCGGTGTGTGGGCCATCCGGCGGGCTTGCTGTCGCCCAGAGGCTTTCCTGGAGAATATGTTCTTTTGATTGCTAATTGGCGCTCGGCCGACTTCGGTGCAGGGCGTGCGCCAAGTCTTCGGCGCTGATCTCGATGTCCAAGATCCCGCGTTCCTGCGGCAGCCAGAGGGTGGACTCCGCCTGCTTCATCCAGTCGGCGAGGTTCAGTCCGGTCATGTCCATATGGATGACAGGCAGGGGGAGTTGGAAGCTGATTTGGGAGTTCCGGTGAGCGACCCAAAATTCGGACCGGGCTTCCGGCCAGGCGCTTTCGCCATGGGCAACGACAACTTCATCCAGCATGGGGGCACGTACCGTCAGTAGCATGTTCCAGGGGGGGATCATGTGGTGCACTCGAGTTGGCTCCGGCATGCTGCTAAAGCGCAATCTTGGGGTGCGCTGAATCAGGCGTGTATCGAAACCCAGCTGGTTGGTGGACACCACCCGATCCTTCAGGCATAGAAGGGTCGCATCGTCCAAAGTCAGCCGGCGAGGTGGGTCACCCAGAGCTTGCAGGTTTCCAGCAGGCACAGGTTTCCACTCGTGAATCAGCAGGCGCAGTCGCCAGGGCAGCTTGTTCGCCTCCGGATGGCGTGTTTGTTCCCGGCTCACGAGGCTGCGCAGATTGGGCCGTGTACGATCCACCTGACCCACCCAGATCAGGTGATCTGGGAAGAGGGTACTCAATCGCTGCGCATGGTCCACGCACATCCAGCGGTCGCGCAGACTGGGCCTTCCGTTGTTTTCGATGGTGGTGAAGTCCGAATAGCAGGTCTTCGGCGGCCATGTCTGAGATCCCGGCACGACCGGCGCCAGCGCCACCACGGCTGCCACCTGGCGGTCGGGCAGTCCTCTGAGGTGCAGCCCCGGCCAGAGGGCTTGGTCGCCAGGCGCGGGTTCGTTGGTGGTCCACAGAACGGGGCGCGTGTCCGTGTAGATCGGGGTTGGCGAATGTTGCCAGTCCCAGGTCCAGCAAAGCGCCATCACGAGACCCGTGAGCAGTGTGGCGATGCCCCCCGGCAGGCTCCTGCGGTTTAGGGTTGTCAGCAGCCAGCCCAGGCCGAAGGCGGAAAGGGCGGCAAGGTGGAAGAGGAGCATGCGGCAGCGCAGCAGACTGCCTTCCGGCGTGTCCGGATCGGGCATGAGTTGACGCAGATGGGAATCCAAGTCCTGGGACAGATGCGGGGCGATTTGTTGCAGGACCGGCAGAGTCAGAAGCAGCAGGAACCCCAGAACAAGGGCTGCAAGTCCCGTTTTGGGGAGGCGCAGCGCTGCCAGCCAGGCGATCAAAAAAGCGGCTGTCAGCGAGGGCAGGCCGCTGATGGCAAGGACCGCCATCCAGGTTGCCAGGTCCAATCCGAAGTCACGCCAAGCCAGGGCATGCATGAGCAGATACGGCAGCCAGAGCGCCAGCAAGAGGAAACCCAGCTTGGCTGTCCAGAGTGCGCCGCGCCCGACGGGACGGGTGAGTGATGCGGTGAGTGAGGAAGCTGGAGCATCGGCAAGCACGAGTTTCAGTCCAAGTGCCAGCCCTGCCACCGCAATCATGGAGTCCAGCACATGGCCAAGTCGCGGCGTCACCGCAGCGTCCCAATGATCCAAGGCGCGTGCAGTCAGCAGCAGGAGCCAGCCCAGCAGCCAGCCGCGCTCGCGCGTCAGGTCGATGCGCAGGACATGCAGGACACGCTGCCAGAAAGGTGGGTGGGGGCTGCGAGACATGAGCGCCTGGATTCAAGGTTGGGGTTTCAAACGCCAGGTCATGGAGGCCGGGTCGTAGGCGTAGTGGTCAGACCGGTATTCCCGGAGGGATTCCCTGAAAGGACGCCAGCTTTCAGCGGTGACGGGCTTGCCGCCCATGGCGCGGCTGAGTACAGAGAGCAGAGAGAGTTGGACTCGTTGGTCACTGTCGGTCTGAGGCTCCCACAGTCGCACGCGGCATAGCGTTAGATGCAGGGCGGCCTCCGACCCGGCAAAGAGCGCCGTCTCGGTCAGGTTCCGATGCGCGTCGAGAAAGTCGGTGGCGGGGGGAACCAACTGTGCAAAGGCCTGGCGCACGAGGTGGCGGCCCTGCTCGGCGACTTCTCCGCGTTCCCGAAGGCGCAGGAGCCAAGCAGGGGAAGGGTTTGATTTCAGGTTGGCAAGTATCTCGGCGTCCGGGTACTCCCTGCGCTCCAACTCCCTCCAGCGCCGGTGCAATTCCAGCAGCGGTTCCAGACGCTTTTCCCGCAGGGCTTGTTCGACAAGTGGGACGTTCTCCTTCCATGGGAGGCGTCCACTGAGAAGTGCATCCATGGGCAGGCGGGTTTCGCTGGACCCTTTCTCGGTTGTCCACCACAAGCCGTCATCCCTGCGCTTGAAACGGTGCGGTGCCTGGGAGAGCAGGGCGGCCTCGAGCATTTCCCGCAGCAGCATGTTTTCATCCCGGCCATGGCCGTAGGGGCGGGGCAGGGCGGTGGTGAGC
>DAIUCN010000193.1:0-3870 GCA_036846165.1 Prosthecobacter sp. | reverse complement strand
GGATGACGGTGGGGAAACCGCACGCGGCGGCGAGGCCGGAGGCCTGGCGGAGAAAACGGCGGCGGGTGGGCGCGGGCATGGCGAGGAAACGCTCGCGGCCGGCGGACTTTGCAGGGGTGGCGGCAGTTGACAGGCGGCGCGCATGGCGCTTTGCAGTGGCATGTCGCTCGCCGCCCAGCTCTACCCCCTGCTCAAACCCTGGCTGTTCCGCCTGGATGCCGAACGGGCGCACGAGTGGACGACGCGCGCCATGCGTCTGGCCCACGCCTGCGGCCTGCTCACTGCCGGTCGCGAGATGCCGCGCAGCACGCCCGTGCGCTGCCTCGGCCTCGATTTTCCCAACCGCCTCGGCCTGGCTGCCGGCATGGACAAATCGGCCTCCGCCGTTGAGGCCTGGGCCGCGCTCGGCTTCGGCTTTGTCGAGGTCGGCACCCTGACGCCGCGGCCGCAGCCGGGCAATCCGAAGCCGCGCCTGTTCCGCCTGCCGGAGCACGAGGCCCTGATCAACCGCATGGGCTTCAACAATCCGGGCATCGACGCCGCCGTCCGCCGCCTGCGCCGACGCCGGACCCGGGCGATCGTCGGCGTCAACATCGGCAAAAACTTCGACACCCCCAATGAGGACGCGGTGAAGGACTACCGCTACTGCCTGCGCGCCGCCTTCCCGGTGGCCGATTACGTCGCGGTCAACATCTCCTCGCCCAACACTAAGGGCCTGCGCGAGCTGCAGGCCGAGGACTCGATCCGCGCCCTGCTCGCCGCCCTCCAGGAGGAGCAGGCCCGGCTGGCCGGTGAGCACGGCCGCCGCCCGCCCCTGCTGGTGAAGATCGCCCCCGACCTCGACGGCACCCAGATTGAGGCCTTGGCGAGGGTCTTCAACGAACTCGGTGTCGACGGCGTTATCGCGACCAACACCACCATCGCCCGCGCCGCCGTCACCGGCCATCCGCTCGCCGCCGAGGCGGGTGGCCTCAGCGGTGCGCCGGTGCGCCTCCGTTCGACTGAGGTGGTCGCCGCGTTCCGCGCCCTGCTGCAGCCCGCCATCCCGCTGATCGGCGTCGGCGGCATCCTCAGCGGCAGCGACGCCCTGGAAAAGCGCCGCGCCGGTGCCGAACTCGTGCAGGTCTACTCCGGCCTCGTCTACCGCGGCCCGGGCTTGGTCGATGACGTGCTCACCGCCCTGGCCTGAGCTCGCTTTTGCCTTGCCCCTGCCGGCGGAATTTCGCAAACTGGGTTTTCTATGGCCGATCTCCCCAAAATTCACGACACGAAACCCGTCGGTCTGGAACTCGAAGCGGGCGACCACTGGTGGTGCGCCTGCGGCCTGAGCGGCCATCAGCCGATGTGCGACGGCAGCCACAAGGGCACCGGCTTCGGCCCGCGCAAGTTCACCCTCGCCGAGAAGCAGAAGGTCTGGCTGTGCAACTGCAAGCACAGCAAGAACCCGCCCTTCTGCGACGGCAGCCACAAGGCGCTGGCCTCGGCCTGAGGCGCGGCGCAAACCGGGCGCACAGACTCCCCTTGCCAGCGCGGCTTTCCCGCCTTCATGCTGGCCCATGCCCAGCCTCGCTGACGACCTCGCCGCCCTGCTCGGACCCGACCGCGTGTCGACCACGCCCGCCGACCTCGCCGCCCATGGCACCGACAAATGGTTCGCGGCCCATCCGCCGCAGGTGGTGGTACATGCCGCCTCGACCGAAGACGTTGCCGCCGTGCTGCGTCACGCCAACGCGCACGGCGTGCCGGTGACGCCGCAGGGCGCCCGCGTCGGTTACGTCGGCGGCTGCGTGCCGCTGCAGGGTGGCATCGCCCTGTCGCTGCGGCGCATGAACCGCATCAAGGAGATCCACACCGCCGACGGCGTCGCGGTCGTCGAACCCGGGGTCACCACCGGCGACCTGCAGGAGGCCGTGCGCAAGCTCGGCTGGTTTTATCCGCCCGACCCGGCCAGCCTGAAGGAGTGCAGCCTCGGCGGCAACATCGCCACCAACGCCGGCGGCCCGCGCTGCCTGAAGTACGGCGTCACCCGCCACTACGTGCTCGGGCTGGAGGCCGTGCTCGCCGACGGCACCATCGTGCGCGCCGGGGGTCGCTGCCACAAGAACAAGACCGGCTTTGACCTGGTCGGCCTCATGGTCGGCAGCGAGGGCCTGCTCGGGGTCGTCACCGAGGCCACCCTGCGCCTGATCCCGCATCCGCCGATGCGCGCCATGTTCTCGGCCGGCTTCAACAGCTTTGCCGAGGCCGCCAACGCCGTCGGCCGCATCCTCGACGCCGGTTACCTGCCCAGCGCGCTCGAGATTGCCGACAAGTTCACCCTGCGCGCCGCCCGCGCCTACTTGGGCGAGTCGGTGACGCCGCAGGGCGACGCCCATCTGCTCGTCGAGATCGACGGCCATGACGCCTCGGTGCGCGGTGAACTGGCGGCGCTGGCCGGACTGGTGCGCGGCCTTGGCTGCATCTGCCTGGAGGAAGCCGTCGGCGAGGCCGCCTGCGAGCGCTTCTGGCAGCTGCGCCGCGAATTCAGCTACAGCCTGCGCCACACCGGCCTGGTCAAGCTCAATGAGGACATCGTCGTGCCGCGCAGCCGGCTGGTCGACCTGGTCGATTTCGCCGAGACCCTGCAGACCGAGTCCGGCTTTGCGGTGGCCAGCTTCGGTCATGCCGGCGACGGCAACATCCACGTCAACATCATGGTGCCGACCATGGACGAACCGGAAGTGCGGGAGCGTGCCGAGGCGGCGCTCGATCGCCTGTTCCATCAGGTCATCGCCTGGGGTGGCGCCATCACCGGCGAACACGGGGTCGGCATTGCCAAAAGACGTTGGTTTGCCGACGCCGTGCCCGCAGGCGCGCGCGCCTTGCATGATCGACTCAAGCAGGCACTCGACCCTCGCGGTATCCTCAATCCGGGCAAGTTCCTGGCCTGAGCCCCGGCGTGGCGACCGTGTTGCGCTTCGCCACTTGCGCCGCAGCCCTTGCTGCCGGAAAAACAAGTCATGAATCCGAGCGTGTCGCCGCCCCCGCCTGACAACGCGGCCGAGGCGGCGCTGTCGGAGGCGACCGCGCGATCCATTCGAGGGGAAAACCGTCGGGTTGGTGGGTTGGTGCTGGTGGCCGCCCTGGTGCTGGCGGTCTCCCACTTCACGCCGCTCGGCGCCTGGATTGCCGACATCCAGCAGGCCAAGGACTGGCTGCGTGGCCATGGCTGGACCGGGCGCGCAGTTTTCGCCGCTGCCTGTGTCCTCGGCGTGCTCAGCGGCTTGCCTCGCCTGCCGCTGTGTGCCGCCGGCGGCCTGCTCTTCGGTTTTGCCGCCGGCCTGCCGCTCTCCTGGTTCGGCACCGCTGCCGGCTCGTATGGCGTCTTCCTGCTTGCCCGCATGGGCGCCCGCCGCGCCGTGCTGGCCCGTACCGCCACCGTGCCCTGGCTCGCCGGCCTGCTGGAGCAGCCGTCGGTGCTGCGCATCTTCTGGGCGCGCCAGCTCATGCTGCCCGGCGTGCTCATCAACGTCCTGCTCGGGGTGACCCCGGTCAGCCACCGCGCCTTTTGGTTCGGCACCCTGCTCGGCTATCTGCCACTCAATGTCGCCTTCACCCTGGTCGGCAGCGGCCTCGGCAAGGGCAGCCTCGCGCAGAGTCTGACCCAGCTGCTCGGCGCCCTCGGCGCCGTGCACCTGCTGGGCTGGCTGCTCTGGCGACTGGTCAGGCGGCCTGGCAAAGAAAGTTAGGCGGCGGGGTGTTTTGGGGGTGCCAGTGGTGGTTTTGGTGCAGGCTTTGGGGCCATGAAGGGCTGTTTTTGGGGTTTTGGGTGGCTGCGCCTGAGAAAAAAGTGAGGAAAGAGTGAAAAAGCAGTTGCGGGGAGAGGGGGTA
>DAIUCN010000192.1:0-3903 GCA_036846165.1 Prosthecobacter sp. | reverse complement strand
CCTCGCTGCCGACTTCTCCGCCATGGACCTCATCGAGGAACTCTCCGAAAACACCGCCCTCGCCTATCCCACCATCGTCCGCATCGTCAAAGGCCTCCGCAACCTCGACCAGCTCGTCCGCAATCCCCCCCGCTACCTTCACCTCGCCACCGAGCACATCAACCGCATCGCCATCGACGAGATGGTCCGCACCATCGATTACACACCCACCGGCGAAGCCTACGGCCTCGACCTCTTCAAAGACGTCATCGAGACCTTCCGCCACACCGTCCCCACGCCCCTTCAGGGCATCTACGACCACGCCATCCTCGATGCCGACTCCGACCCCGAGCGCCGCTTCGCCAACGAAGCCGACCGCCACCCGCGCGTCCGCGCCCTGCTCAAGCTGCCCGACTGGTACAAAATCCCCGTCCCCTCCCTCAAAGGCGGCAGCACCACCTACACCCCCGACTTCGGCCTCGTCGTCACCCACAAAGGCCTGCGCGATGACGAAGAGATCGAAATCCACCTCGTCGTCGAGACCAAGTCTACCTCCAGCATCGACGAGCTCACCCCTGAAGAGCAGGTGAAAATCCGCTGTGCCATCAAGCACTTCCACGCCCTCGGCATCTCCGCCAACACCAGCCTCCTTTATCAGGCCCCCGTCACCCGCTTCGATGCCACCTTCCGCGAAGACCCGGGCCAGGATGGCGGTAAGCCCGCTCTTGCCGGCTTCTTCGCCCCGCAGCACAACTTCGGCGCCACCCTGCAACTCGCCACCAGCCAGCCCTCCTGATTCATCGCCATGTCCCGTTCCTCACCCGCTGCCACTCCCGCGTTGAGCGACCTCCTGCCGCTCACCCCCGATGTCCGCGCCGAGCGGCTCGCCACCCTCAAGCAGCTCTTCCCCGACCTCTTCACCAACGAAGGCCGCCTCAATCCCGACGAACTCCGCCAGCTCGTTGAGCCCAACGAAGTCCACGAGACCGAGCGCTACGAATTCAAATGGTACGGCAAGGCCGCCTCCAAACGGGAAGCCTTCACCCCCACCACCGCCACCCTCGTCTATGACGAAGCCCGCTCCGTCCAACCCGACAAGGCCGATGGCAACATGATCATCGAGGGCGAAAACCTCGAATCCCTCAAGCTCCTCCTCAACGCCTACCGCGAGCAGGTCAAGGTCATCTACATCGACCCGCCGTACAACACGGGGAAAGACTTCATCTACCGCGACAACTACCGAAAGGACAAACCCAACTACTGGGAGGAAACCGGTGCTGCCGAAAATGGCATCCAGTTGGAGAGCAACCCCGAGACCTCAGGGCGATACCACTCGGATTGGTTGTCGATGATGCATGCAAGGCTGTTGGTTTGTCGTCAACTTCTAGCCAGTGATGGTGTGGTTTTTGTGAGTATTGATGACAACGAAATCCAAAATTTGCTCCATGTTTCTGATTTAGTTTTTGGTGCTGAGAATAGAGTTGGTGTTATTTCGTGGAAAAATGTTACCGATAATAATCCTACGTTATTGAATAAAGATAATGAGTTCATTGTAGTGTATGCACGCGATAAGCAATCTTTGCCTGATCGTTGGAAGAGCTTCAGGCACTCAGGTAAGGAGATTCTCATGGACAAGTACGAGCAACTTAAATCCATGGGATTGAGTTCGGCCGATATCCAAGATCACATTCAGCAATTCATTGGTGATAATCAGGAGGTTTTGTCTGGAGTTACTCGTTATAAGTTTGTTGATGAGGATGGTGTTTACACGGGATCTGAAAGTGTTCATAACCCGCGTCCAGGCGGATACCAATTCCAGGTCATCCACCCAGTCACGGGTCGCGAAATGCGATCTCCGATGTGTGGGTATAGGTTCCCGCCCGAAACTTTTCGTGATCTCGAAAAGAGAGGTAAAATTCTTTATGGGGAAGATGAGAATAGGATTGTCAAAATCAAAAAGTACTTGAAGGATTACGAGGATTCTCTTCGGAGCGTGATTGTTATGGATGGTAGGCTCGGTTCATATGACTTGAAGCGCGTATTTAAAACAGCCGATAATATCTTCTCGAATCCAAAGCCTGTAGATCTCTTAAAAGACCTAGTGTCGTATGCATCCCGTGCTGGGGATGTGATTATCGATCTCTATTCCGGATCGGGTGCTCTAGCTCAAGCTGTCTTAGAGTTGGGTCAGCGTTACGGTGAAAATAGGCGTCTCATTGCAATACAGATTCCAGAGAAAGTTGATATTGAAACTACGTCAGGAGCTGCAGCGAGCCGAGCAGGCTACAAAACCATCTCCGCCATCACCATCGAGCGCGTCAAGCGAGTCATCCAAGGCTACGGCGACAATCCGCAGCCGATGCCGGACGCCGGCTTCAAAGTCTACCGCCTGCAGAAGTCCAACTTCCCGCGCTGCGAGTTCAAGCCGGATCCGGCGGCGAGTGAGGAGGAGAACGTCGCCGCTCTGCGTCGCTACATCGACGACAAGGAAGCCGCCTTCTTCCTCACCCTCGATGCCAGCGGCGAGCAGGCCGTGTTCGATGAAGTCCTGCTCAAGAACGGCTTCCAGCTTCACTACACCAGCACCCGTCGCGAGGACTTCACCCACAACACCGTCTTCGAAGTCCGCGATCCACGCCGCAGCGCCCTCGTCTGCCTCGCCTGGAACGAGAACCTGCACGACGGCACCCTCAAGCGCCTGCGTGAACTCGCGGAAGCCGGTGAAGCCCCCTTCTTTATCTGCCTGGAACGCTCCCTCACCACCACCACCAAGTGGAACCTCAAGCACTTCCTCGGCGACCACTTCAACGCTTTCTGAAGCCATCAAATATGAGCGATTCGGAGACGAAAACTGGCAACGACCACAAGTCACCTTTGGACCAACCTTGGTCTGCGATTGTGATGCTGTTCATCACCTCGATCGTTGTTCTGACCGTGTGGTGGAAGGTGCCTCAATGCCTCGGTAATGGGTTGAGTCCAGCGACTGACACAGGAACTTTTGGCGACAATTTCGGAAGCGTGAACGCTCTCTTCACGGGCTTGGCATTCGCGGGCCTCGTGTTCAGCATTCTCCTGCAACAACGGCAAATTCGCCTTCAACGTGCGGATTTCCTGAGTCAGCTCAAGGAAATGGAAGGTTCGAGGAAATCCGTGGAGGACCAGAATCAATTGCTAGCTGTTCAGAACCAACTGCTTCGTGGTCAAACTGATGTCTCGCTGGTTGAACTCGAAGCCAACGCCATGCAACTTGATGCTCAAGCAGATGAACTGGAAGTTCGGCGTGCAGGAGCTTATTCAGGCCCCCAAGGCACAAACCGAATCAAGGAAATGCGTGACCGAGCTAACGAGCTTCGCAAGAAGATTGGCGCACTCCAAGCACACATCCAGAAGACGGATTGCGGGGGATCCTAATGATTTGACCTCCAATCTGCTGTACTGCTCCCATGCTCCTCAGCCACGCCCGGTTCACCCTGCATCACTGCTACGTCATCATCGATGGCTGGCAGGCGGACATCGGAACCAAGCTTTCCTTGCTCTTGGAAGGCGTGTGCAACGTGTATCCGGTCGACATGGAGCACGCCGCGCAGGCCGAGGCGTTGCGACAGACGCCCTGCGGCCAGGATGGCAACATCTTGGCATGTGGGCATTGCCAGCTGGTGGAACTGGCAGCCCGCTATTGGCTCTGGTCGAATGCAGAGGGCGAACCCGATCAAGACGTCGAGATCCTCGATCTGCCAGAGGCAAGAGTCGCCCTCATGCGCCATTTGGCGATCCTCCGTGAGATCTAACGGAGCGCGCGTGTGCCGAAGGTCACTCGCTCCGGTCGTTAAAGTCGTCCTCACACTCCGTGTGAGGTTTGAGGGGGCATCCTGACCTGCCCCCCGAGTTTGGAACGGTTATTGTGAGAGAGTCGGGACGGGGCTG
>DAIUCN010000191.1:0-3954 GCA_036846165.1 Prosthecobacter sp. | reverse complement strand
AAGAGCGTCTGTCGTTCAGCGGCCAGAGAAGAAGCAACGCCGAGAGCAGGATCGATCGCACAGGCACAACGGATCAGGAGAGAAAGGGAGCGGTGGAGCGGCATGGGGAAACAGGGGTGTTGGCGGGATTCTCCCGGTGATTTTTCAAGGTCGCGTCCCTTGGCCGCAGAAGCGGGGGAATGGGCTTTAGACACGCTGTGGGTCGATCACTTGTGCTTCTTCACCAGCAACCACAGCAGGCCAATCGCCGCTGCGATCACGATGACAACGATGCTCCACAGCGTTGATGAGGTTGGTTGCTCGTTAATCGTTGTTGTCGCTTGTAGAGTCGAAGGGTCTTTCATTGGCGTTGGCTCCTTGATTGCTGACGCCGAGTTTGTTTTTTTCCTAAAATCATGAGATTGAGACGGTGGTGCTAAGGGATTCGTCTTGGTGGGTTCCCGTCCTGTGCCTACGGCACCGGGGCCATGAAGTTTCAAAAGCCTCTCGAACTCATCCTTGCCCGAAACGAGGCTCGCTGCTTCACGGAGCTTGGCGATTTTCGCAGCGTCGTTGGTAGCCAAGACGGCTTCAATAATTCTCTGATAGTCTGCTGGCTCCGCAACCTTAGTTACACTCGAGATCAAGAGCCCGGCAATGCCACCACGCCCAATGATCGCGATTTTGTTCCAGTCTTTTGGCGCTCCGGTTGGCAAACTCGTCGTTGTGATCCTCTGAAGCATCAGGTCCACAAATTCCGATTTTTTTGGGTGGGACTCAATGGCTTCAAGCAATCCGCTCAAGGCCGTGAAATACTCGAACGAGGGGAACCCATCGGAAAAGAGCATTGCATTTTCAGCCTGCTCCCAAATCTTAGCAGGTGCCATTTGACTCAGCGGCTTGTCTGAAACGGCATTTGTGGGCGGAGTGCTAGCCAGTTCGAGTTTTAGGAGTCGCTCAAGTTCACGATAAGACTCATTCCCAGGCTGTTGGATCATAGATTGAGATATCGCTGGTTGTGCAAACAATAGAGACAACGCGACTAGCAGCAATGAAGCATGGAAGCTTTTCATGGCAATTTTATAGCGTCTCCGTTAGTCGGATTATAAGGTGACCCCGCAATATGCGTTGGATTTGCCGCAGTCGTGATAGCCACCGTTTTGGGAGGGAGTGGAGTGCCGCCTGCTAGAGTCGAGTCATTCCCATCAAAGTAGCGAACGAAGTCGGTTGCTGCTGGATATAGGATGCCCCAATTATCTCGCCAATCGAGGAAA
Source organism: Prosthecobacter sp. (assembly GCA_036846165.1). Classification (GTDB taxonomy): domain Bacteria; phylum Verrucomicrobiota; class Verrucomicrobiia; order Verrucomicrobiales; family Verrucomicrobiaceae; genus Prosthecobacter. The sequence goes on along the minus strand of DAIUCN010000191.1, from coordinate 2,701 downwards.
TCCATGGAGTCTTGATAGTCGGCTTGCGTTACCGCTTTGATGTAAAAGCGCTGGCTCAATGGCGCATCATTCATGACGACTTCATCGTTTGTCAGCTGGCCATCCGAGTTTTTATCAATGCCAAGAACAACCCTGTATTCCCTGAGGTCATTGTCCTTTAAGTTTCCTGTGGGAGTAAGGTCGATGTCTGTTTCTCCATCCGCTGAGACGGGTTTGCTACCAGGGAGTATAGGCCCATTATTTGATGTGGTGGTGTCTCTGGACGCGGTGGGTTCCAACGGGTGCGGAGCTGCGGCGTTACGGAAAGCCGCACTGTCTTTCGTGGCGGCGGTTGGAGAGGGCGGAGCAAACCAGCGGTTGGCAACGGTGCGGAGCTGGCGAGCTGTGCGAGCCACACTTGCCGGTGTTGATGACGTTGCAGCCCAGAGAGACGTTGTAGTTTGCCCACCGCTCACTTTGAGGCATCGCCGATTGCGGTAAGCATCTGCTGCAGCACCAAGCTCGATTGCTTGATCGTCGGGGAAGCCTGTTGTCCCAACTTATGAAGCACTGGATATGAGACGGTCTGCTCAAGGTGCTCGTCCTTCGATGGGCTTTCAGTGAACTGCATAGCCTGCAACCTGCGTAGCAGCTTATCACTGTCAGGCAGATCGAAAAAGTGAATGGCTGCCCCGAGGGCCACACCGTCGGAAGTGATACGGCCCGCTTGCGTGCCGGTAGCAGCAGCAACCAGTATATCCGCCAACTCTGGTGCCCGCCTAATGATGAGCAGTGCTGTTGCTGCCACTTCTTCGGTAGAGCGAGCTGCAACGACAGCGGCTTCGACATCGCCAGCCACCAGCTTCGCTACATCGCGAAGGCGAGCAATGGATGCGAGTCTTTGATAGGGGTTTGGTGACACTAGCGATTGCCTTAAGACGGCAATGGCGTCTTTATCCTCAGCAGCGGTTGCGGCAAACAACAAGGGCTGCGCTGCTCGCCACTCCATCGCCTGTTTGATTTCGTCAATCGCACCTGGAGGCAACACAACGAGCGAAGTCAGCTCTTGATCACGCCCTGCCTTGCTTGTGCCGGTGAAGGTCACGAGGTTCCCTTTCGCCAATGAGTTTCCACGAACTACTTGCCTTGGATTAGAGTATGTGCGGCCAAAACTGGACTTGCGTATCCGCTCAGCAAAATCGCGGTGCCACACAATCGAAGATGCGTCCCTGATAGTCAATTCACTACCGAACCCGGTCGGCAACAGCTTGTATAACGCTCTTTGGGGAACTTCGACTACTTCGTTGGATTTTGCGCCTTGAGGCAGACGCTCTTGGACGTCTGGGGCCGCCTCGGTGCTGCTGGACTCAATCGTCGCATAGTAACGTGACGCAACGACACCTGGCTGGGTTGTGAGTTCATCGGCAATCTGTGCGATACCACGAGAGCGATCAGACAAAGTTGCGTTGGATAGATTTTGTTGCGCGAGCACGCCACAAGTTGCAGTGCTCAGAAGTAGCAAGGAAAGGAGTGTTTTCATAGTCGGATAGAGGTTCGGGATCAGTTCTCGATGTTCCACTGGTAAGCCTTATCGGCTGGTTGGTTGCCGTCCTCGATAGCTGAAGGGTGCTGTATGCTCGGCACCGATGTTGGAGCTGCACCGTCGCCAGTTGAAGGCGTTGCTTGCTGATTCTGCTGGGAACTCTTGCCGTGAACCTTCCAGTCGTTCTGTTTGATAGGAATGAAGACCGTGCCGATTTGACCGTTCTTCACCTCAACGATGCCAGACCAGATTGTGAATGTGTCTCGCATATCGCTTTCGATCCATTGCAGCGACTGCCCATCAAAGCGCATCCAATCATGGATGTCTGCGGGCATCGTTGGGGCATCACTGATTACAGATTGTGCTGGGCGAGAGTCTTCAAACTTCTGATCACCGTCGATCTCATCAATTTGAAGGAGGTAATCTGGAGCCGAATGGAAACTGTCGAGTTTGTTCGTCATCTGCATCGTTCCACGAGCGGTCTTCTGCGCTCCATTCTGCGTGAAGGTGCCTCGCCAAGTTCGCGTCGTCGTCACATTCTGAACAACGCCAAACTGCCAGTCTGCAATTTGAGGCGCGGTGTGATCAAGCCCTGTTGGGACTATGGAAGCCGAACCGCCAACCTGCATACCCGCCCCCTGGATTCCGAACGATGAGTTTCCGGCACCGAGAGTTATGGCCGTAGCCGCCGGGTCCTGTCTTGCCTTGGCCTTCACCATGCTATCAAACCAGAACACCGTCATCGGCTGCGTAGCGAGCACCTCGCCGGTGGCTCCGTTCTTTCTGATCTGAAGCTTGGCGTCTCCCTTGTTGGCACTCTGCGTGATGCCAGTGATCCAGAACTTGCCTTGGCCCTGTGCATCAAGTGTGACGTTCACGTTGGCCGCACCTGCATCACTGTCGCCCGGCTTGGCTTGAGCATCGGAGAACTTCATTGTTCCGCTCTCCGCAGTGACGCCGATGCTGGTGATCGTTTTGCCTGGGCCGCTCTCCGGTATCTTCACCGTGCAAGGTATCCACTGCCGCCATGCGGTGGTGCCGATTTTCTGCTCTTTGCGAACCATATCGTCCTTGGCGTCGGCGGTGTCGTTGACGTTTACCTCCACCGGGGGGAGGCTTGCACCGCACGGATAAGGAGCCTGCCCCGATCCGGCGGCGCATTTGGCGGCGGGCCCGGGG
>DAIUCN010000190.1:0-4066 GCA_036846165.1 Prosthecobacter sp. | reverse complement strand
GTTCATCAGCGGTTCATCAGCGGTTCATCAGCGGTTCATCAGCGGTTCATCAAGGGATGGGTTGGGAACGCAACGACCACTCCCCTGTTCCCTTCGTGAGCTTCGTACCCTTCGTGGTTCCAAAGTCTGCCCCCCTCAGAAGAAGCGGACAACAGTGTCCGCGCCCCCCTGGCCTGCGGCTGTCCATCTGCGGCAATCGGCGACCTCTGCGGTTCACCTTCTGTTCCTCTGCGGTGTTCCTTCTGCGAAATCTGTGAAACCTGCGGACCTTCTGGGTTGCCGGTGAGGACCGGACGAGCTGGCAGCCTCCCTCAATACACCTCGTCGTGGCTGCCGGCGTTGAGAAGGAGAACGCGCGTGTGCCCCTCCTCTTGTTCATAGACGATGCGCAAGTCGTAGCCGGCACTGATGGCGCGAAGCCCCTGCAGCTTGCCGGTGAGAGCGTGATTGCGCAGGAACGGGTGAAAGGGCTGATCCATGAACAGGACCAATGCCGCTTCGACACGAAGTTGCTCGCGCTTGGACAGCCGGGCAAAGGCTTTGTCAAAGCGACGCGTGGTGCGCAGAATCATCAAGCGCCCTTTCGCAGGTGACAAATCAGATCCTCGGCCGTGGTGAACGGTCCGCTCAAGTCCGCCGCCTTCCTGGCCTCGCGTTTCGCCGCCAGAATCTCCCGGGTCTCCTTGGCGCTGAAGCGGTAGGGCTCCGGCTCTTCCGCCAGGGCAAACGGGATGGAATGCGTGGCCACCACTTTTTTCAAGAAGACCCGAACCGCACTCTCCAAATCCAGGCCCAGGCCATCCAGCACCTTGCTGGCCTGCTTTTTGAGGACAGGATCGAGCGTGACTTCAAGCGTCTGCGGACTCATGAATCTGATCCTAGCCTGAAAAGGCTCGTCCGCAAGCTTGCCGCCCGCCGTTTGCACTTTGGCGGGGACGGGCTACATCGGGGGATGCTTGCCGACTGGATTCATGCGGCCCGCCCGAAGACGCTTGGGGCGGCGGTGGCGCCTGTGGCGGCGGGGTCGGTGCTGGGCTGGAAGCTGGGCGGCGAGTGGAGCTGGCTGCTCTTTGCCTGCACCCTCGGCAGTTGCCTGGCGCTGCAGGTGGCGACGAACTGGTTCAATGACGCGCTCGATTTCCTCAAGGGGGCCGACACCCAGGCGCGGCTCGGTCCGCGCCGGATCACGGCCGCGGGGGTGGTGTCGCCCAAACGCGTGCTCGCCGCCGCCGCCGCCATGCTCGGCGTCGCCGCTGTGTTGTCGCTGCCGCTGCTGCAGGCGCGCGGCTGGCCGATCCTCGCCATCGGCCTGCCCTCGCTCTACTTCTGCTACGGCTACACCGGCGGGCCGCTGCCGCTTGCCTACCGCGGGCTGGGCGAACTCTTTGTCGTGCTGTTCTTCGGCTTTATCGCCGTGGCCGGCTCGGCCTTTGTGCAAAGCGGCCAGTGGAGCTTCGACGCCCTCGTCGCCGGCTTCCAGATCGGCGGCCTGTCGACCGTGCTCATCGCGGTGAACAACCTGCGCGACCTCGACGAGGATCGCTCCACCGGCAAACGCACGCTCGCCGCGCGCTTCGGTCCACGCTTTGCCCGGATCGAAATCACCCTGCTGATCCTGCTGCCGCACCTCGCCGGTCTGCACTGGCTCGCGGTCGGCCAGCCGCGCGCGCTGCTGCTGCCGCTGCTCACCCTGCCCGCCGGTCTGTTCCTGCTCCAGCGCCTGTGGACGACGCCGCCCGGCCCGGCCTACAACCGCCTGCTCGCCCTCGGCGGCGCGCAACTGCTGGCCTTTGCCCTGCTGTTTTGTCTTGGCCTCGGCGCCTGAGCCGGTGCGTATCTCCCTGACCGTGGCCGAGCCGATCTACATCTACGAATACCTGCTGCACAGCGGCGCGGCGCTCAATGCCGCCTCGCAGCGCCGGGTCTTCCCGGGGGCGCTGCTGCGCGTGGGCGACGGCTACGGCTGCCTGCATCCCTGGCCGGAGTTTGGCGACCTGCCCCTGCCCGACCAACTCGCGCGCCTGGCCGCCGGCCAGCCGACCGCGCTCGCGGAAATGGCCCTGCGCTGCGCGGCGATCGATGGCGCGGCGCGCGCGGCCGGGGTCAGCCTGTTCGACGGCCTGGAGATCCCGGCCAGTCACTACTCCTGGAGCTTTGCCCAGCCGACCCAGCCGCAGTTTGAAAAACTGCTCGCCGAGGGCTGGCCGGCACTGAAGGCGAAGGGCTACGCGAACTACGGTGAGACCACCCGCTTCCTCGAACAGTGCGCGCGCATGGCCGGCGATGGTGGCCCGCGCTTCCGGGTCGATTTCAACGCCTGCCTGAGGGCCGACAGCTTTCAGAAGTTCGTCGAGTTCATGCCCGTGCGGGTCTATCGCCAGCTGGACTTCGTCGAAGACCCCTTCCCCTACGAGGCCGAGGCCTGGCAGGCCTGTCGCGAACGCTGGGGCGTGCGGCTCGCGCTCGACAAGGGCTGGCAGGACGGCGAGCACGGCTTTGATGCCGTGGTCGTCAAACCGGCGCGACGCGACTGGCGCACGGTGGCCCAGCGCCATCCGGGCCAGCCGCTGATCCTGACCTCGGCGATGGATCATCCGCTCGGCCAGATGTTCGCCGCCTGGGAGGCCGCGCAGGCGCGCGTCGAACTCGGCGATCTCGTGGGTCTGTGCGGCCTCTGCACCCAGCACCTGTTTGAACCCGACGCCTTTCTGGAGCGCGTGCTCAGTCCCGGTGGCCGCCTCCAGCCCGACACCGACGGCGGGGGTCTCGGCTTCGGTTCCGTGCTCGACAAGCTGCCCTGGCGACGCTTGGAATAGGTCATGACCGCCGACTTCTGGCAGGATCCCGGCAACCATCTCGCCGCGCCCCCCTCGGCCCCGCGCGCGGCGATGGCGAGCCTGGCCGATTTCGTCCGCCGCCAGGGCTGGCGCGGTCGCTGCCTGTTCCAGACCTCCGGCAGCGAGGGCCGGCCGAAATGGGTGGTGCTGTCGAAGCAGGCCTTGCTGACTTCCGCCGAAGCGGTGAACGCGCATTTCGCCATCACGGCGCAGGACCGCTGGCGGCTCGTCCTGCCGCTGCATCATGTCGGCGGCTTCGCCATCCTCGCCCGCGCCCACGTGGCCGGCTGCCAGGTGACCCACCTCGAAGGCAAGTGGGATCCGCCGCGTTTCGCCGAGGCGGGCGACAGCCTCAGCTCGCTCGTGCCCACCCAAGTGCATGACCTGGTGCGCGCCGGCCTGCGCGCCCCCGATGGCCTGCGTGCGGTCATCGTCGGGGGCGGCGCAATCACACCGGAACTCGTCGCCGCCGCGCGCGAGCTCGGCTGGCCGCTCTTCCTCAGCTATGGCCTGACCGAAGCCGCCTCGCAGGTCGCCACCCAAGCCTGGCCCGCCGGCACCTCCGAAGCCCTGCAGGTGCTGCCGCACTGGCAGGCAAGCACCGACGTCGAAGGTCGCCTGCGCCTGCGCGGGCCCTCGCTGGCGGCAGGCCATGTCATCGCCACCGACGACCACGGCTGGCAGTGGCAGCCGATCGATCCACAGGCCGGCCTACTCACCCGCGACCGCGTGCGTCTGGAAACCCGCGCGGGCCACACCTGGCTGCACTTCGAAGGCCGGGAATCCGGCTGGGTGAAAATCCTCGGCGAACTCGTCCACCTCACCCCGCTGCAGGCGCGGCTCGAGGCCCTCGCCCTCGAAGCCCACTGGCCCAGCGCGCCGGTCCTGATCGCCCGCCCCGATCCGCGCGCCGAAACCGCGCTGATCCTCGTCGTCGAAGGCGAACGCCCAGAGGCGCAAGCCCTGCTCGACCGCTTCCATGCCGGGCAACCGGCCTGGCTGCGCATCCAACGCGTCGTGTCCCTGCCGCAACTGCCGCGCAGCGACCTCGGCAAGATCCGGCTCGCGGAACTGGAGCAACTGTTGGGCCGCTAGTTTTCGGTTCGCGGTTCTCCGTTCGCGGTTCTCCGTTCGCCGTTCCTCGTATGCCGTGCGAGCCACGGCCCCGGCGCAGCGGGGCCTACCGTTCTTGGTTTGGTATTCCTTTTGCCTTTTTCCTTTTCCCTTTT
>DAIUCN010000189.1:0-4139 GCA_036846165.1 Prosthecobacter sp. | reverse complement strand
GGAGAGTGGGGAGGGTAGGGCCCCGCTGCGCCGGGGCCGTGGCTCGCACGCCAAACGGCGAACGGCGAACCGAGAACCGAGAACCGAGAACGAGATTTGCGATTCCTTGCTCTAGGTTCCCGATCCCGCGTTGTGGCCAACGCGCCCACGGTTTCGCTGTGCGGTCCTTCCGGATTGACGGCGGCCGGTGGTCGTGATGCACTGGCACCATGCGCTCGCTGCGTTTCCTCTGCTTCACCGTCCTGTTGGGTTCCGCCGCTGCCGACGAGGTGGTGCAGCGGGTCGTCGATCACGCGGCGGCCCACCCCGACGGCCAGGCGCCGGTGTCGTTCGAGCGCGCGGCTTACGAAGGCGATCTGCGAGATCTGCCGATCGGGGTCTTCGATTCCGGCATTGGCGGACTCACCGTGCTCGAGGCGATTTTGGCGCTCGACGTTTTCAACAACACCACCCTGCAGCCTGGCGCCGACGGCGTGCCGGACTTTGCCCAGGAGCGTTTTCTGTACTTGGGTGATCAGGCCAACATGCCCTATGGCAACTACCCGGCCGCGGGTCGCACCGACTACCTTCGCGAGCTCATCCTCAAGGATGCGGTCTTCCTGCTCGGCCGGCGCTGGCACGACGGCCGTGCCTTCCGCTTCGACAAGCCGCCGGTGAAGGCGGTGGTCATTGCCTGCAACACCGCCACCGCCTACGGACTGGAGGATCTGCGCGCGGCCTTGCGCGCCTGGGGGTTGCCGGTGATCGTGGTGGGAGTGGTGGAGGCCGGCGCGCGCGGCGTGCTCGCTGCGGGAGAGAGGGAAGGTGCGGTGGGCGTGCTGGCCACGGTCGGCACCTGCGCCAGCGGTGCCTATCCGCGATTGATTGAGGGTGCACTGGGGCGTGCCGGCAGGCCTGTGCCGCGGATTGCCCAGCACGGCAGTGCCGCTCTGGCGGGGGTCATCGAAGGCGATCCCGCCTTCCCGCAGAGCGTGGCCGACTGCGCGGCGCAGGAGGCGCGGGCGCTGCTGGAGACCCTGCGGCGCGATCAGCCCGGGCAGACACTCGGCACGCTCGTGCTCGGCTGCACGCACTACCCGCTGGCACGCGCCGAACTCGATGCCGCCTTTGCCGCCCTGCGTGCCGACCCGGCCTTTGCGCCGCTGCTGGGCGACCCACTCGCCTATGTCGATCCCGCCGAATGGACGGCGCGCGAGCTCTTTCGCGAACTGGCGCGCGCCGGGTTGCGTCTCAAGCCTGGCGAAACCTGCCGGCAGAAACAGCACGCGTTTTACCTTTCGGTGCCCAACCCCGAATCCACCACGATCCGCTTGGCGCCCGACGGCGGGCTCGAGCGCGACTTCAAGTATGGCCGGCGACCCGGGGAGTTGGAGCGCGAGGACACCGTCAACGTGCCGCTGCGGGTGCAGAGCCTGCCCTCGGTGGGCAGAAACCTGATCGAGACACGTTTGCCGCACGTGTGGCGGGCGATGATGAAGGACGAATGACGACGTTGGTCCAAGTTCCTAAGTCACAGCGTTCTGTGTGTGCTTGAGCTAAGAAAAGTCTTGCGAGGGCTTCCTAATTCTGGGTAAAACCGGGAAATTTCCGGCATTCATGCGCGGAAACAACCTCACTCCCGACCCGTATGATCCACACAATCCTTGCCCACACGCCGGTTCTTGCCCGCAGTCGCGGTCAGATCATTGAAGACCTGATGAACGGCGATCCCGTTGCTTGGAGCATTCTCGGCGGTGTGGTCGCGGTCGGCCTGGGCATCCACTTCTGGAAAAAGCGGAAGGCCGAATAAGTCTTGGGGCGGCCTGTCTGAGGCTTCAGGCAGGCAAGGCCATTACAAATCCAGTTCCGGCTTGAAATCGGCGGCGTGGTAGGAACTGCGCACGAGCGGGGCACTGGCAACATGGCGGAAGCCCTTGTTGCGGGCGATCTGCTTGTAGTTCTCGAAGGTGTCGGGATGAACGTACTCGACGACCGGCAGGTGCTGTTCCGAGGGGCGCAGGTACTGGCCGAGGGTGAGCACGGTGACACCGTGTTCGAGCAGGTCGTCCATGGCCTGGAACAGTTCCGGTTCGGTTTCGCCCAGGCCGAGCATGAGACCGCTCTTGGTGGCGCATCTGGTGCCGGCCTCGGCGGCCATTTCCTTGGCGCGCTTGAGCACGTGCAGGCTGCGCTGGTACTGGGCGCGGCTGCGCACCAGCGGCGTTAGGCGTTCGACCGTTTCCAGGTTGTGGTTGAAGATGTGCGGGCGGGCCTTCATGACGACCTCCAGGGCGTCGTCCTTGCCGTTGAAGTCCGGCACGAGGATTTCAATCGTGATGCCGGGCACAGCCTCGCGCACCGCCTCGATGGTGCGGGCAAAATGCTCGGCGCCGCCATCGGCGACGTCGTCGCGCGCCACCGCGGTGATGACGATGTGGTTGAGGCCGAGGCGCTTGGTGGCCTCGGCGACGCGCTGCGGTTCATCAGCCTCAAGGGCGAAGGGTTTGGCGGTCTTCACCGCGCAGAAGCCGCAGGCGCGCGTGCAGCGGTCGCCGGCGATCATGAAGGTGGCGGTGCCCTGGCTCCAGCACTCCCAGCGGTTTGGGCACTGGGCCTCCTCGCAGACGGTGTGCAGTTTCAGGTCGGCGACCAGTGCCTTGGTGCTCCAAAAGACCGGGTCGCGCGGCAGTTTCACGCGGATCCAGTCCGGCTTTTTCTCCTTGTGCAGCGAGGGGTCGATCTTGATGGCCATGGACGGGATACGAATGCGCCGGCGGGCGCGGTTGGCAAGGGCGGATCAGACCACCTCGAGCAGCTCGACGTCGAAGATCAGCGCCTCATTCGGGCCGATGACCCGCCCGGCGCCGCGCGGGCCGTAGGCAAGCTTGGAGGGGATGAAGAAACGGAACTCGGCACCTTCTTTCATGAGCTGGACGCCCTCGGTCCAGCCGGCGATGACCCGGTTGAGCGGGAATTCGATGGGTTCGCCGCGCTTGTAGGAGCTGTCAAACTCGGTGCCGTCGATCAGTGTGCCGCGGTAGTGCACGACGACAGTGTCACTGGCGCTGGGCTGGCGGCCTTCGCCCTCGCGGACGATCTTGTACTGCAGGCCGCTGGCGGTGGTGACAACACCTTCCTTGGCGGCGTTATCCTGGAGAAATTTTTCACCTCGGGCGAGGGCGATGTCGGACATGGTGGATGGGATGGGGGTTGCAGAATTCCAAAGCCGGTTTCGCGCGAGGTGCAACCCAAAGTTGGACGACGGACGACGGACGACGGACGACGGACGGCGCCACTGCAAGCTCCAGGCTCCTGTTACAGGACCGGTTTGGCGCGGAGGATGTTCATCGCGCCGTTGAGTTCCCCGCCGGGCTGGATGGAGACGGAGCTGGCGGTGACATCGCCGTTCACCGCGCCGGTGGCGCCGATGAGCAGGGAGCTGCTGGCGACGAGGGAACCGGTGATGCGCGCATGCACCTCGATCTGCTGGGCGTGCACCTCGTTGAGGAAGGTGACGTCGGAGCCTTTTTCGATGAGCAGGCGCCGGCACTGAATGGCCCCGAGCAACGTGCCACGGGTGCGCAGGATCACATCGCCCGTGGCTTGGACATTGGTTTCCAGCAGGCCATAGCAGCGCAGGTCCTTGCATTCGACCCGGTCGGCGGTCACGACGCCATTGCGACGGATCATGACGTCGCCACGCGTGCGGATGGCGCGTTGGGCGGGATGGCTGATCTCGACGTCATCCATCGGGATGGCGGCGCCGCAGCGGCTGCAGGTGATCGAGCGCTGAGCCCGGCTGACCTGGGCACGCTGGCCGCATTCGAAGCACTCGGCCTCTTGAAAGTACTGGCTGCGGTACAAGCCCTGGTCAGGAGTGAGACCGCGACCGGCATTCCAAGTGGTCAGCGGTTGAACCGGGGCGGTGGCAGTTGGCGGGGTTGCCGCGGGCTGTTCTGGTTGAGGTTCGGTTTGGGCGGGTGGCGGCTCAAGGATCAGGCCGAGTTCGGTCTCTGTTTCCGTGGGGGGACGACGCTTGCCGCCCTTTTTCACAGCGGGTGGGGCGTCGCTGACCGGGGCGTCGCTGACCGGGGCGTCGCTGACCGGGGCGTCGCTGACCTGGGTGGCGCTGACCGGGGTATCGCTGACCGGGGTATCGC
>DAIUCN010000188.1:0-4169 GCA_036846165.1 Prosthecobacter sp. | reverse complement strand
CCACCACCTGCGAGGTGCCTCCCAGCGAGCCGCCGGTTCCCACCTGCAGCACGCCACCCTGAATGGTGGTGCTGCCCGTGTAGGAGTTCGTCCCGGTCAGGGTCAACGTGCCATTGCCCTGTTTGACGAGTCCGCCGCTGCCGCTCACCACCCCGCTCACCGTGATGTTACCCGCGCCGGTGAATGTCTTGGCAAAGTTGCCGCCAATGCCACCGGTCAGGGTCAGTGTGCCCGCACTGGAGCCGATGGTCGCGGCCGAGCCAAGGGTGATCAGACCCGCGTAGCTGTTGTTGCCACTGATGTTGCGCAGGGCGCCCGTGCCGCCCACACCGCTGCCGTTGAGCGTCAGTGCCTCTGCGCCCACCGCGATGCCGTTCTGCAGTTGCAGTGCCGCGCCCGATGCCACGGTCGTGCCGGATGAAGTCGCCCCCAGGGCACTGCTGTGACGGATGTTGAGCACGCCATCGCTCACCGTCGTCACCCCCGTGTAGCTGTTGGCGCCAGTGAGCGTCAAGGTGCCATCGCCCTGCTTGACGAGTCCGCCGCTGCCGCTCACCACCCCACTCACTGAAATATCACCCGCCCCGGTGAACGTCTTGGCAAAGTTGCCGCCGATATCTCCAGTCAAGTTCAGTCTGCCCGCACTGGAGCCAACGGTCGCGGCCGATCCGAGGGTGATCTGGCCCGCATAGCTGTTGTTGCCACTGATGTTGCGCAGGGCGCCCGTGCCGCCCACACCGCTGCCGTTGAGCGTCAGTGCCTCTGCGCCCACCGCGATGCCGTTCTGCAGTTGCAGTGCCGCGCCCGATGCCACGGTCGTGCCGGATGAAGTCGCCCCCAGGGCACCGCTGTGGCGGATGTTGAGCACGCCCTCGCTCACCGTCGTCACCCCCGTGTAGCTGTTGTCACCCGTGAGCGTCAAGGTGCCACTGCCCTGTTTGACAAGTCCGCCGCTGCCGCTCACCACCCCGCTCACCGCGATGTTGCCCGCCCCGGTGAACGTCTTGGCAAAGTTGCCGCCAATGCCTCCGCTGAGGGTCAGCGTGCCTGCCGTCGAACCGATCGTTGCCGCCGAACCCAGGGTGATCTGCCCGGCATAGCTGTTGTTGCCGCTGACGTTGCGCAGCACCCCCGTGCCACCCACGCCGCTGCCGTTGATGGTCAGCGCCTCCGCCCCCACCGCGATGTCACCCTGCAGTTCCAGGGCCGCTCCCGAAGCCACCGTCGTGCCGGCCGTCGTGGCGCCCAGGGCACTGCCGTTGCGCAGGTTCACCACGCCGGCACTGATCGTGGTCACGCCCGTGTAGGTGTTGGCACCCTCCAAAATCAAACTGCCGGCTCCGTCCTTGGTCAGGGTCGTGCCACTCAGCACGCCACCCAAGCGCAACGATCCTCCCGCGACGGCACTGAAGGTGTTGCCCCCGCTCATGGTGATGTCGAACAGGATCGTCTGCAGCAGGGTCGTCTCGTTGACCACGCCGCCGATGAGGGTCGCCGCATTGCCGCTGAAAATGAAGGCTCCCGCGCCAGACTGAAAGGTGATGGTGCCGAAGGTGCCGGCAACGATGTCGTTGGTCGACTCCAACCGCACGGCATTGTTGAAGATAATGGGTGAACCTGCGCCGCCGGGAAGGTTGCCCGTCCAGTTGGCGCTGTCCGACCAGTTGCTGCTGGAGCCACTGCCGCCCGTCCAGGTGCGCACAGGACCCGCCTGCATCTCCGTCACCGCCAGCCAGCCAAAGAGCACCATCCCCAACCCACAGCGGGCCAAGCACCAACCCGCACGAGCCGAACCAAGCGGCGAGCGGTGAAGGGTGGGAAAGCGAGGGGCAGACATGGCTCAAGAGCGAGACCACGCCAAGGCGATGAAGGACGTCTCCCATGTCGATCCTGCAAACAGTGCGGGGGCCAGCCAGCCTGCCGACGGAACTTCACAGAAGCCGTCCCGACATGCGCTAGGCGGTTTTTTTCAAACAATCTTTATTCATCTAAAAGGGCGGTTTCGAAAGAGAAACTGGCCCAACATAATGCGTATTCAAGATGAATTGTGTTTACATTGTATATCCAGTAATTAGACTATTTCAAATTAATCGCATTAAATACGCCAGGCTCTATTGGCTATGGTAATTCAGCCGGCCCGACGCTGCTTGGCTGGCCGCAAAAGGTCGTTCTGAGACCGGTCAGCCTGCAGCATCCCGGTCCGGCAACCCGTTCGCGTGGACTCAGTCCCCACCTTTGGCTCCGCCGCTGCCTGCGGATCAGTTGCGCCCGGCAGTGTCCAATCCCGCGAGTCGGAGTTCCTCGGCACGCAGTTGCTGCGGATTCAGGCGGGTGGCAAGTTCCGTGGTCTCCCGAGTTTTGCCCAAGGCCCGCAGCACCGCCAGCCGAACCACCTTGTAGCGATCCGGTGCCGTGCTCCAGTCAATCGTCCAGCCGTCATACACCGCCCCCGCAGCCGCGGGTTGGCCCTGTACCAGGTGACACAAAGCCAGGGTGGTTCGATACGCCAGCAGTTCCGGGCGCTTCGTTGCCAGCCGACGGGCCGTGGCCTCCACTTCCGGGGTGGCGCGTCCGAGCAGCAGCTGCAGATAGGCGCTGTCGTTGGCGACCTCATCCAGCTCGGGGAACTCGTCGGCAAAGCGCTTCATGAAGTCCGCCAACTCCGCAAGTGGCAGGTTGGCGGCACCGGTGCGCAGGGCGCCAAGATAGCAGGCCTGGCGTTGCAGGCGACCAAACTTCACATCCGTGCTCACCTCACGCGCGTCCACTTCCACCAAGCGGCGGTAGATCAGCAAAGCCTCCTTGGCAAAGCCGATCTGCTCGGCATAACCGGCGAGGTAGAGTTGGGTGCGTGACGACTCCAGGCGGGCGGCGCGATGGATTTCCGCCCACGCCTCCGTGACATCCACCTGCAGGCCGGTTTCAAGGCGGGCGCGCAGCAAAAACAGCAGGCGTGGCGCCGTGGAGAGCGGTGTCGCGGTTGCCTCGGACAACTGACGCCGCACCTCCTGCCAGTCGCCGGCCGAAGCGAGGCTGTCGAGATGCAGCATGAACCACTCCTCGGATTCCATGCGGGAAGTCCGGGCCATCTGCTGGACGGCATCACGCGCGCCCTGCTGACGCAACCAGCGGGCGGCCTCGAGCCGTCGCTCTGGCTCCCTTTCATCCTGATAACAGTCGATGAATTCCGCGACGATCGCCGCTCGTCGTTCCGGCTCGGCGGCAAGCAGCAGGCTCCAGGCCTGCACTTGCAGTGCTGGATCCGCGCCCGGCTGCTGCCGGGCGGCGGCCACCCAATCGGTAGCAGGCCTTCCCTTGAGCAAACCTGCCGTGCGCGGCTGCAGAGCCAGTTCAATCAGCCATTGCAGGGCTTCAAGGGCGATCTCATCCGCCCCCCGGACCAAGCCATCAAGCAGGTCCACGCCCTCGGCTCCGGCCGCCGGGTTGCCACTGCTTTCCTGAATCAGCAGACGCGCAAGCAACCAGCGGCTGGCAGGTGTGTGCGGGTCCGCCGCCACCGCCTCCCGAGCCGCCGCCAGGGCTTCGGGGCGCCGTCCCTGCCAGGCCAGCATTTCCGCCTCCAGACTGCGTGCTGCCGCCGCCCACTCCGAGCCGGCAGCACGAAGGCTCTCGATGGCGGCCGCCGCCCGCTCGGGGCGCCCCAGACGAAAGGCGGCACGGGCGCTGGCCAGTTGATCCGCGGGGGTTGCCAGACCGGTGGCGAGCAGGCGGGCGTAGGTTTCGAGGGCAGCGAGGTTGCGGTGGGCGAGTTGATGTCCGGCCTGCGCGCGCAGCACCAGCGGGTGGCGTGGCAGCAGGGCGGCGGCCTGTTGCAGCTTGCGCGATTCCGTCAGGAAATCACTGTGGGCACGGGCCGTCTCGGCCTCGGCCAGCAAACCGGCGGCATGCCTTTCCTTGAGGGCGCGGTAGGCTTCCGGCCCCCGCCAGAGCGCCAGCCCCAGCAGGAGGGCGATGCCAAGAACCAGGGCGCCCCGCCAGCCACTCGTCCAAAGCAGGAAACGCAACCGCGCGTCCATGGCGAGCCCCGGATCATAGGAGGGGGTGCGGCGGAAAAAAAGCATCGCTCGGAAGGAACCTCCGAGTGTGGCTCAGACCGCCGGCATTTGCAATCGTGCCTCAGGGCAGCGCAGCAGCCATCGCCGTTCGCG
>DAIUCN010000187.1:0-4291 GCA_036846165.1 Prosthecobacter sp. | reverse complement strand
GTGCATGTGCCCATGATTCGGGAGGATTCGCGGGCACAGTCATGTGAAGGTGCCCATGAATCGGGAGGATTCGCGGGCACAGTGATGTGAAGGTGACCATGAATCAGACCGATTTGCCCGCCAATCAGACGGATGTGTCCACGAATCAGACCGATTTGCGGGCACAGCGACCTCGGATTTGAGAATGGAAGGCAGTTGTTGAGACAGAAAGGGGTCTTTTCTGAGAAGGGCCGGCCTGTTCTTGAGAATCAAGGCGGTTTAGGCGGGGTGGGCAGGGCTGGGACCTAAGGTAGTCCTCACGCTCCAGCAGGTTTTGCCATGCACGCGCTCCGGTCAGAGGGGCGCAGCACGACCGAGGCTGTCCCCTCAGGCGATGAGCACGGCCGGGCCGGACTGCAAGTCGCGCAGCTTGTGCACGGCGCCGAGGATGAGGGGCAGGGCGGCGTCGATCTCGGCTTCGGTGGTGAAGCGCGAGAGCGAAAAGCGCAGGGTGCTGGCGGCGTGGGTGGCATCGAAGCCCATGGCTTCGAGCACGTGCGAGGGATGCAGGGCGGCGCTGTGGCAGGCGGAACCGCCCGAGCAGCACAGGCCCTGCTGGTCGAGCAGGATGAGCAGGCCGGCGGAGTCGGTGCCGGGGAAGGCGATGGAACTGGTGTTGGGCAGGCGCGGGGCGCCGAGGCCGTGCACGACCGCCTCCGGTACGCCGGCGAGCAGGCCCGCTTCCAGGCGGTCGCGCAGACGCGTCATCTCGGTGGCGGCGGTCGGCAGGGCGGCGAGGGCGAGTTCGGCGGCGCGGCCGAGGGCGACCGCCCCCGGCAGGTTTTCCGTGCCGCTGCGCCGGCCGTTTTCCTGGCCGCCGCCGAGCAGCAGGGGCTGGAAGGCGGCCCGACGGCGGATGAAGAGCGCGCCGATGCCCTGGGGGGCATGCATCTTGTGGCCGCTGAGGCTGAGGTAATCCACCGGCACCTCGCGCAGGTTGATCGGCAGCTTGCCCACGGCCTGCACGGCGTCGGCATGGACGGCGGCGCCCGCGGCGTGGGCGATGTCGACGAGTTCGCGCATGGGCGCGATCGTGCCGGTTTCGTTGTTGGCCCAGAGCAGGGAGACCAAGGCGGTGCGGCCTGGGACCAGGGCCGCGCGCAGGGAGTCGGTCTGCAGGACGCCGTGACGGTCGACGGCGACGGTGCGCACCTCGCCGCCGCTGCGCTGCCAGCGGCGCGCGCATTCCAGGCCGGCGGCGTGTTCGGCGGCGCCAGTGACCAGCACCGGCCGGTCCGACCATTCGGCGCGGGCGCCGAGATGGACGGCATTGATGCCCTCGGTGCCGCCGGAGGTGAAGACGATTTCGTCGGGCTCGGCACCGAGCAGGGCGGCGACGCTGGCGCGCGCCTGTTCGAGCGCGCGCCGGGCCTGGCGACCAGGGGCGTGTGCCGCGGAGGGATTGCCAAAGCGCGCGCCGAGGAAGGGCAGCATGGCTTCCACCACCGACGGATCGGGCGGGGTGGTGGCGTTGGCGTCGAGGTAGATCATGCCGCGGTCAGTAAACAGGCCGCGTCGGGCAGGGTCAACCGGCAAGGGGAGCACAGACCCGATCGAGGTGCTCACGGGCGCGGACGGCGCGCGCCAGCATGTCTTCCACCGACTCGTGTTCACCGCTCGACAGTTCGAGCACAAGCACGCCGTGGAAGTCGGCCCGGCGCAGTTCGCCGGCGACCCAGGCCCAGTCGATCTGGCCCTCGCCGGGCGGCAGGTGGGCGTCGCGATCGCCGCGGTTGTCGTTGGCATGCACGAGCTTGAGGTGGCCGGAGAGCTTGTGGATGACGGTGGCCATCTCGCCGGCGAGGTGGGCGTGGCCGGTGTCGAGGCAGGTGCCGACCGTGCAGGCGCGGATTTCGCCGAGCAGGTACATCATGTCGCGCACGTGGCCGAACATCAGGTGCGGCAGCATGTTTTCGAGCAGCAGCTGGATGCCGAGTTCGCAGCAGCGCGCGGCGACGCGGTTGAGCGAGTCGGCCGCGCGGTGCATGCGCTGCAAAAACTCCTCCTCCGCTGGCCGCCCTTCGCGCTCGGGTCCGGGGTGGAGCACGATGTTGTCGCAGCCCATGAGGGCGGCGGCCTCGCAGGCGCGCACGAGTTCATGCAGGGCGAGGTCGCGGCCGGCATCGTCGGGCGCGGTGATGTCGATGCGGTCGGCGAAGGGGGCGTGGAAGGAGAAGGGATGCAGCCCCAGGCCGCGCATGCGCTCGCCGGCGCGGCGCACGTCCGCCTCGTTGTGGTAGTCGAGGTGCATCGGGAAGGAGCAGACCTCGACCTCGCGGAAGCCGGCCTCGCGGATCGGTTCGAGCACGTCGAAGATGCTGCGACGGTAAAAGCAGCCGGTGGAGAGTCCGATGGGCCAGGGGTTCATGGCGGCAGCAGGGTGAGCAGGCGCGAGCGCCGGGTTTCCAGTTCGCAGGCACGCCCCTCGACGGCAAAGCAGAAGCCCTTTTCGAGCGTCGAGGTGCAGTTGAAATCGATCAGGCGGTCGACGCCGGTGGCCTGCAGGCCGGCGAAGAGGCGGGTGTAAAAATCCGCGCGGGTGCCAGCCTCGTAGTCGCTCCAGTTGATGCCCCAGCCGTATGCCGGGTTCTCGAACTTTGAGCGGATCAGGCCGGCGATGTGGCGCGGGTGCCAGCCGTCGGCAAGCAGGCAGCGGGTGACGAGTTGCATGCCGGCGGGCTTGAGCAGGAGGTCGTTGGGCTGCTCGAGCAGACGGCGCACGCAGCCGGGCAGCGTTTCCAGGGGGGTGCGGTCGTAGGTTTGCGGCCAGAGGTGGCGCGGGTCGTGGCGGGCCGAGTAGTAGTACTCGTGGAACCGGCGCAAGCGCGAGGCGAGGTACTGCTCCAGCAGGTGCGTGGTGCCCTCCTCCTGAAGGGGAATGCGCACGCAGGCGCGCCGGGCCAGTTCGGCCGTCTTGACGTCGGAACGGCGCACCTGCAGCGCCTGGCGACAGTCCATCTCATGCAGGGGAATGGCACGCAGGGCGGGTTGCACGGTGCCGGCGGAGCGCGCGAGCTTGCGAGCGGAGGGTTTCAGGTAGGCGGTGAACGGCATGCGAATCATGCGCGTGTGCAGGGGGTCGCCATACTCGGAGATGTCGATCGAGATCATCTCGCGTTGGCTCGTGGCGCAGGGGCCGACGTGCACGGCGGTGATCTCGACCGGCAGCGGGCAGTGGGGCGCGGCGCGGCGCTTGATTTCCTGGGCGACGTATTCGGCGAGCAGGGCGAGGGCGGCGAAGGCCTCCTGGGCGGCGCTGTCGAGGTGGCCGGTGAGCAGCGGCGGCAGGTGCTCCAGACAGCGCGGCACCAGTTCCGGCGCGGGACTGAGGGCAGTGATGCGACGCGCGACCTCGGAACTGCGGCGGATGCGCCAGACGAAGTGGTGGCCCTGACCGGTGATGAGGTGGAGGGGGCGGATGCCCCAGCCGAGCAGCAGGGCCTCGATCTCGCGCACCACGGGTTCCTGGAGATCGAAGGCGCGCTGCGGATTGGCGAAGGCCGCCGCGGGGGTGTCGAAGTTGACGTACTCCAGGTCGAGATGCAGCAGCAGCGATTCCGTGTCGGCCAGGGAACGGGCGATGTCGAGATGGCGCTCGAGAAACCAGTCGAGTTCGACCGGCGGTCGCAGTTCGCGTCGGTCGTAGGCGCAGCCGTCGGTATGGGTGAGGTAGACGGCGGTGGCCTGTTCCAAGTGATCGGCGCCGCAGAACTCGATCAGGCGCTGGCGTACGGCCGGCTGTGCGTAGAACGAAGTCGCAGCACCGGCCTTCATGCCGGCATTTTAGGGCATTCGGCGGCAAAATGCAGCCCTCAGTACGAAAAAAGCCGGCGGAAAACCGCCGGCTTTGTGCGGATCTTGCGCAGCGCGGTCACTTGGCCTTGGCGAGCATCTTCTGCAGGGTGCCGGCGAACTCGGCCGGGCTGCTGCTGCCGACCTGGTTGCCGAGGCTCTTGCCCTTGGGGCTGAGGAACTCGATGTGCGGGATGCCGCTGACGCCGTGTTTCTGGGCGGCGGCGGCATTGGCCTCGACATCGGTGTCCAGATAGGCCCAGACGAACTGGTCGTGCAGGGGGGTGACCTCCTTGCTGGGGTAGACCGACTTTTTCATGACCTGGCAGGGCGGGCACCAGACGGCGGAGAAGACCATGACGACCGGCTTGTTTTCCGCCTTGGCGGCGGCGACGGCGGCGTCGTAGCTGGTGAGGAACTTCGGGCTGCCCTTGGGGAAGTCCGCGGCAAGGGCGGGCAG
>DAIUCN010000186.1:0-4453 GCA_036846165.1 Prosthecobacter sp. | reverse complement strand
TGACGGGAGGGCGGGCGAAGCCACCGGGCTGTCAGGAACGTCTCGGATCAGGCGACGGCGGGAAAGGAAGCTCGAATTCAAAGAAGGACGTTGCCCGCCGTTGGATGCGCCGGCTTGTCTCCGAATTAGTCATTCCACGGGCAAGGCTTTCGCATGACGTTCTCGAAGTGATGAGTTCTGCAATGCACACTAAACTTCACCGATCCGCGGTTACACCCTTCGACCTTGCAAGGGCGGCTAGAATCTTCCTTTCCATAGAATTCGTAATGCTCTCGATCTGTAATGGGCATCTTCCGCTTCTTTGGAGGTGATTTTCTCTTGGCCAAATCCACAGGACTCTCCTCACAAGACGATTCATTGTATTGAGTCCACAAAGCGTTTGTTCGTGCTGGGTCGGCCTCCAGGACAGCGAGTGGCTCTAGGTCTTGCTCTGAATCAAGCCAAGCAAGCAACTCATCAATCACCTTCGAGCACTTCTTTGCGCCAACGGACTTGAGATTGGCAGAATGCTGACGAAGCTCCTCCAAATCGCCATACATGACAAAATTGTCGAAGCCATCTGCACAAAGGCCGATATCCGCTTCTTCTATTTGGGTTGCGATGTCCATTTTAACGTCGAGGTGTGGCTCCGGTTACCTGGAGCGCTACTCCGCAACAGGTTTAAGGGTTGAAGTAAAGAGGTTCATTTCAATTCGGGGCGGGTAGCCGGTTGTCCACCACCGCCTTGTCGGCTTGAGAGGTTACTTCGTAAAGTTCACGGGATAGCCTGATTTTCTTTTTCGAGGCAATCCGATTACTGGTTCAATCATTGGAACTCCTTGCTGGTAGCGGCGCGTGAACTGCCACGCAAACTGAACGACGAAACTGAGTGGAATCACCGCCGGCACGATAACAAAAAAGTCGATCCTCTTGAGCGCAAATATAAAGATCCCAATGAAGACAATTACGGTGATCCAAAGGGAGCAAGCGATCAGAAGAGTCGGAAGCATCACTGACCTACTAGCTCTGGACGTTGGAGGAGTAGCGCGGTCTTTCATAGATAGTTTTGGAATTTTTTACTGCCTAACGTCAAAGTGATGGTGCACCCACTAGCGGGAGCCAACATTGATCGCGGGGTTAGGGTTGAAATCAGTTGGAAACATCGAAAACAGAGGGGCTAGTGGGTGTTGCCATGCACGGCTTGTTCGGCTTCTTGGTTTGATGGTGGATGCGGTCTTGAGTCATTCAGATCACGATCAGATACAAGGTGCCAATCGTCAGAAAATCCTCGCTGCTCCATGTATTCGTAAAAGCGAAACTTGCAGGAGGCTGTTGGGAAATCCGCCCCTTCCCAGAGCGCATCACACTCGGAGCAGATCCAATAGGGAAGTGGAGAGATTACCTTGATGTGGATGGGTTGAAGTCCGCCCTGACCACACACGGGACAACAAGGATTGAAGAGCGGGCTTTTGATCGCGGTCATCATGTCATCATATTTCTGCCGAACGTTAAATGTGGTGGCACGGCGGCGCAGGACTCACAGAGCGAAGCGAACGAGGGAGCTTGTCCGCCGTTGCCACCCACGACGTGTTCGGCTGCTTGGATTCAATCCTGAAGTGCGACAGGGTTGCCGAATGGCATATCAACAATTGGTCACCGAGGAAAGACATCAAATTGCGGCGATGAGGAGCCTCTACTTGAGCGTGCCGGAGATTGCCCGGCGCCTCGGCAGGCATCGTAGCACACTCTACCGCGAACTCAAGCGCAACGCCTCGGCGCACGACGGGAATTACCGTGCCTCGCACTCGGTGCAAAAGGCCAGCGGCAGGAAGAGCCGTTCCAGGCGCAACGGCCGCTTTGGGGCAGATGACTTCGTCGCGATCGAAAGGTTGATCCGCCTCAATCTCAGCCCGGAACAGATCGTCGGCAGAATGAGGCTGGAAGGCAAGGAGGTCATGAGCCATGAAACCATCTACCGCTGGATCTGGAAGGACAAGGCAGCGGGCGGCTGGCTTTGGCTCTACCTGCGCGGAGCCCGCAAACAGCGGCGCAAACGCTACGGGCGGCACGACAGCCGAGGTCGTCTGGCAGGCAAGAAAATGATCGGCACCCGCCCAGCGTCGGTCGAGACGCGCAAGCGCATCGGCCACTGGGAGATCGACACCGTGCACGGCAAGGGCACCGCGTGCGTGCTCACCGTGGTGGAGCGACGCACGGGCCTGCTGCGCCTCGGAGCACTTCGGCGCGCGACCAAGGAGCTGACCACGCGCCGGACCATCTCCCTGCTCAGTCAGGAAGCCCACCCTGTCAGGACCATCACTGCAGACAACGGCGGCGAGTTCCACGACTACGCGAAGATTGAAGCTGGACTGAAGATCGACTTCTACTTTGCCACGCCGCACCACGCCTGGGAGCGCGGGAGCAATGAGAACACCAATGGCCTGCTCAGACAGTATCTGCCCAAAGGCACCGACTTGGCAGAACTCACCCAGTGGCAGTGCAATCGCCTCGCCGCTATCCTCAATAACCGGCCCCGCAAACGTCTCGGATTCAAGACACCCAACGAGGTCTATTACTCACGCCGAGTTGTCGCACTTCAATGTTGAAAGTATTCTGGGTTTTGTTCATCGCCACAGGTCTTGATCCGCTAGCTTGATGGAAGCCTCAAATCCGGCGTCCTTGGATTCATATTCTGTGTCAGCCGTAAGGACCATCTGGAGTCCAACGCCCGACTTCACCACGGAAACAATCTGCTGATACCACTTCTGGGGACTCCATTCTTGAGGTGGCGTGGAAACAAAGCAACCCATCGCCTGATCCCAATAAACCCCAGCGGCCTCACGATAGACATACTGGTAATCTGCCCGCTTGGACTCCGGGAAAACCGCCGTACGTCCGTCAGCAAGGACTGCGACTTTGAGTATCGGGGATGTCTCCATGATTCTTGCCGAACAGTATAATTACACAACGCGCTGCCTTAACTTGTTATAGCTGCGCGCAGCTTGAACAGGTCAAAGGCAGCCTGGATGGGCAGACTTTGTCCCTGAACTTCTTGCATGCTAAAGACTCTTCCGCGCGGGAATTCCCGTCAAGAAAAAGAGGGGAAGGCCAGCAGTTTTCAGGCGGCGGCGAGGATCCGAAGCCCGGGGTGGAACGCACTTCCGATTGCACCATCCACCGACCTCGAACCGCGACGCGGTTCCATCATTCAGCCTGAGCGTGGGCGCGCCGCGGCCTCGCCTGGGTCCCGCGCCCACCCCGGGCCATTGGCCGCGGAGGCCCCCGGCGGAGTCCCGTCAGGACGAGGCGTTCCTCAGACCGGAGCGCGAGCATGGTGCAGCCTGCTCGCTCTGGGTCCAGCGTGTGGCCACCGCCCCTGAGCGAGTGACCTTCGGCACACTCGCGCTCCAAGACTCGCGGCGCTCGGCACCCCTGGGCTGCAGGCCGCAAGTCCGGTGGGCTTGTCGGACTTCTCTCCGCCCCCTGCCCTTGGCTTGGCGCTCCTTCCCCTCAGGATCAGCGTCCCATCAGCGTCTCATCAGCGGTTCACCTCAGGTTGGCCAAGCGGTCAGGTCGGGAACACGGGGTCACTGTCCCCGCCTACAGCAGAAACCACGGCGCCAGCGGAGCGGCGCCCTACCCTGTCTCTGAAGTCGAGGATGACTGATTTCGGCGCTGCCCGATCGGCCTCAACCGCCCTTTTTCTCGAGAACAGGCGGATTTTTCTCAGAAACGACCCCTTCCCGTCTCAACAAGAGCCTTCCATTCTCAAATCCGAGGTCACTGTGCCCGCAAATCGATCTGATTCGTGGGCGCATTCATCTGATTCGCGGGCGAATTGGTCTGATTTGTGGGCACATCCGTCTGATTCGCGGGCAAATCCGTCTGATTCGCGGACGCATCCATCTGATTCCCGGGTAGATTCATCTGATTTGCGGACGAATCGATCTGAATCATGGGCACATCCGTCTGATTTGCGGACAAATCTGTCTGATTCGTGGGCATATTCATCTGATTCACGGACAAATCCGTCGGATTCGCGAGCAAATCCATCTGATTCGCGGACGAATCTGTCTGATTCGTGGGCACACCAAGCTTGGTACCCGCCTGAATCTGCCAGATTCATGAGCATACCAAGCTTGTAGTGCCGGCATGTCTGCCAGATTCGCGGGCATACCAAGCTTGTAGTGCCGGCATGTCTGCCAGATTCATGGGCACACCAAGCTTGACACCCCGGCATGTTTGCCAGATTTACGGGCATACCAAGCTTGTAGTGCCGGCATGTCTGCCAGATTCACGGGCATACCAAGCTTGTAGTGCCGGCATGTCTGCCAGATTCACGGGCACACCAAGCTTGTAGTGCCGGCATGTCTGCCAGATTCATGGGCATACCAAGCTTGTAGTGCCGGCATGTCTGCTAGATTCGCGGGCAGGACAAGCTTGTCCCCCGCACGAATCTGCCGGTTTCCCGGGC
>DAIUCN010000185.1:0-4760 GCA_036846165.1 Prosthecobacter sp. | reverse complement strand
CTACTAAGACCTGCCAACAGCCTGACTTTTGGCGGCATCCCGGCGACGGGATGCCGCTTTTTTGTGGGCCATGAAGAGCAGGGGACGGCTCATGGCTGGGCGCGGCGATGGGCCATGAAGTAGAGCACGGGCACGGCCATGCGGCTGATCAGCAGGCTGGCGATCTCGCCGGCCATGAGGGCGATGGCGAGGCCCTGGAAGATGGGATCGGCGAGGATGACCGCGGCGCCGACAACGACGGCCATGGCGGTGAGCAGCATGGGCCGGAAGCGCACGGCGCCGGCGTCGATCACCGCCTCGTCGAGCGGCATGCCCTCGCGCAGGCGCAGCTCGATGAAGTCGACGAGGATGATCGAGTTGCGCACGACGATGCCGCCGCCGGCCATGAAGCCGATCATGCTGGTGGCGCTGAAGAAGGCGTCCATCAGGCCGTGCGCGGGCAGGATGCCGACCAGCGAGAAGGGGATGGCGACCATGACGATGACTGGCGTCAGAAAGCTGCGGAACCAGCCGACCATGAGCACGTAGATGAGGATGAGGCAGGCGCCAAAGGCGGCACCGAGGTCGCGGAAGACCTCGATCGTGATGTGCCATTCGCCGTCCCACTTCATCGCCGGTTCGGCATCGCTGAAGGGCATGGAGGCATTGAGGATCTTCAATTCGGCGCCGCTGCCGCCAAAGGCGCGGGTGTCGAGCTTCTTCAGCGCCTCGTTCATCTGCAGGATGGCATAGACGGGGCTTTCGACGACGCCGGCGACGTCGCCAATGACGTAGGTCACCGGCATGAGGTTCTTGTGGTAGCGGCTTTTTTCGACGGTGACGTGCTCCACCTTCACCAGTTCGCGCAGGGGCACGAGCGGCGCGCCGGCGGCACCGGGTTCGGGCAGGAAGTTGGCGTCGCCGGAGCGCACGCGCAGGGCCAGCAGTTCCTCGGGCGCGGTCTTGGCGGCGCGCGGCAGTTCCAGGCGGATCGGCACGTCCTCCTTTTCCTCGGGCTGGTGCAGCAGATCGACGCTTTCGCCATCGACCGCGATCTTCAGGGTCTGCGAGATCGTCGCGGCGCTGATGCCGTGCAGGGCGGCCTTTTCCTTGTCGATGACAAAGCGCGCCTTCTTCTGGTCGGCTTCGACGTACCAGTCGACATCGACCACGCCCGGGGTCGCCTTGAAGAGGTCGCGCACCGCCTCGGCGAGCTTGAGGCGCGAGGCGTCATCGGGGCCATAGATCTCGGCGACCAGGGTCTGCAGGACCGGCGGGCCAGGCGGCACCTCGGCGATGGCGACGCGGGCGTTGTGGCGTGCGGCGATGGCGGCCACGGCCGGGCGCACGCGCTTGGCGATGTCGTGGCTCTGGGCCGTGCGCGCGTGCTTGGGCACCAGGTTGATCTGCAGGTCGGCGACGTGGGCGCCGCGGCGCATGAAGTAGTGGCGGACCAGGCCATTGAAGTTGTGGGGCGAGGCGACCCCGGCGTAGATCTGGTAGTCGGTGACCTCCGGTTCCGTGCGGATGACCGCGGCCATCTCGCGGGCGACCGCGGCCGTCTTTTCCAGCGACGAACCCTCGGGCATGTTGAGGATGACCTGGAACTCCGATTTGTTGTCGAAGGGCAGCATCTTCACCTTCACCCAGCCGAGGCCGACCGTGGCCATGCTGCCGAGCAGGAGCGCAGTGATGCCGAGCAGGAAGGTCCAGCGCCAGCCGGTGTGATGGAGCAGCGGGCCCATGACCCGGCGGTAGAGCCGGGTGAAAAAGTCCTCGGGATGCTCGCTGGCGTGGTGGGGCTGTGGTGTCGAATCCGATGGCTCGGCCTCATCCGTCCGACTCGTCTGACGTGTCCGATCCGTCCGACGAAACCACCCCAGCATGCGAATGGACGCCCACGGCGTCACCACAAAGGCGATGAGCAGCGACCAGAACATCGCGGCGCTGGCGCCGATCGGGATGGGGCGCATGTAGGGGCCCATGAGGCCGCCGACGAAGGCCATGGGCAGGACGGCGGCGATGACCGCGAAGGTGGCGAGGATGGTTGGATTGCCGACCTCGCCCACCGCCTCGACGGCGATGCGGCTCCAGTTGCGGCCCTTGTTGTGCGGCAGGTGGAAGTGGCGGACGATGTTTTCGACGACCACGATCGCGTCATCGACCAGGATGCCGATGCTGAAGATGAGGGCGAAGAGGGTGATGCGGTTGAGGGTGAAGCCGTACAGGTAAAAGACCAGCAGGGTCAGGGCCAGGGTCGCCGGGATGGCCACGGCGACGATGCCGCTTTCGCGCCAGCCGAGGGTCAGCCAGATCAGGAGGGCGACGCTGAACACGGCGATGCCCATGTGCAGCAGCAGCTCGTCGGATTTCTCTGCCGCCGTTTCGCCGTAGTGACGGGTGATGCTGACCTCGACGTCGGCGGGGATGAGGTTGCCCTTGAGGGTGTCGACCTTGCGCAGCACGGCATCGGCCACGGCGATGGCGTTGGCGCCGGGGCGCTTGGCGAGGCTGAGGGTGACGGCGGGTTCCTCGCCGGTGGCGGTGGTTTCGGCAGGCCGCAAACTGGCGTTTGCGCCTACGCCCTTGCCGAAGAAGACGTACTGCGAGGGTTCCTCGCCGCCGTCGACGATCTCGGCGACCTCGCGCAGGTAGACCGGGCGGCCGCTGAAGGTGCCGACGACGACGTTGCCGACCTCCTCGGCCGAAGTGAGAAAGGCGCCGGTTTCGACCAGCACCTCCGCGTTGCCGGTGGTCAGGCCGCCGGCGCGGAACTGGCGGTTCGCCTGCTGCAGCATCGGCACGAGTCCGGCCGGGCTGAGGTTGCGGCTGGCCAGCCTGACGGGATCGAGCAGTACGCGCACGGCGCGGCGGGAGCCGCCAATGAGGGTGGTTTCCGCCACCAGCGGCACCTGCTTGACGGCCTCCTCGACCTGCGCGGCCAGGCGGCGCAGGGTCAGGGGATCGTAGCGGCGGCTGTGGAAGGTGAGGGCGAGGATGGGCACGTCATCGATGCTCTTCGGCTTGATCATCGGCGGGCTGACGCCCATCGGGATGCGGTCGAAGTTGGCGCGCAGTTTTTCGCTGACCTTGACCAGGCTGCGCTCCGGATCCTCGCCGACCTTGAAACGCACGATGACCAGGCTCTCGCTGTCGCGCGAGGTGCTGTACAGGTACTCCACTCCCGGCACCTCCCAGAGCAGCTTTTCCATGGGCCGGGTGGCGCGCTCCTCGATCTCCTTGGCCGTGGAACCCGGCATGGCGACCATGACGTCGATCATCGGCACCTTGATCTGCGGCTCCTCCTCGCGCGGCAGCAGCACGACGGCGGCCGCGCCGAGCAGAACCGAGGCGATGACGAGCAGCGGCGTCAGCTTCGAGTCGATGAAGGCCGCGGCGATGCGGCCGGCGATGCCGAGGGGGGCGGCGTTGGGAGGCTCGCTCATGGCTGCGGGGTCACGGGTTGGTCGTCGATCAGGCGGGCGGTGTCGCTGACGATCACCGCCTCTCCCGCCTCAAGGCCGGAGAGGATCTCGACGCGGCCGTCGAGGCTTTTGCCGGTCTTCACCAGGCGCAGGACGGCGCGGTCGTCGCGGGCGACAAAGACGAGTTCCATCTGGCCGCGTTTGAGGACGGCGGCACGCGGCACCAGCAGCAGTTGCGTTTCCGCCACCGGCACCGACACGCGGCCGAACTGGCCGGTGCGCAGGCCGTCGATCGGCGGCAGGTCGAGCTTGACCAGGAAGGTGCGGCTGACCGGGTCAGCCACCGGCGAGATCTCGCTGACGGTGCCCTCGACGACCTTGCTCAGGCGCACCGGCAGCTTGGCGCCGAGTTGCACGCGGTCGAGGATGGCCTCGGGCAGGTCGGCCTCAAAGCGCAGGGCGGTGGGCGACTCGATTTCAAGCAGGGGTTTGCCCGGCATGGCGAGGTCGCCGACGTCGGCGAGCTTGCGCGTGACCACGCCGTCGAAGGGGGCGGTGACGCTGGCATAGCCGAGCATCGTCTCCGCCTCGCTCAGGCCGGCGGTGGCGACCTTCACCCGCGCCTCGGCCGCCTCGTACTCCTGGCGGGTGGTGGCGTTGCTGGTGATGAGCTGTTTCTGCCGGTCG
Organism: Prosthecobacter sp.; assembly: GCA_036846165.1. Taxonomy (GTDB): domain Bacteria; phylum Verrucomicrobiota; class Verrucomicrobiia; order Verrucomicrobiales; family Verrucomicrobiaceae; genus Prosthecobacter. The sequence continues at coordinate 669 of DAIUCN010000185.1, read as the reverse complement.
AAGTCGCGCCGCGCCTGGTCGTACAGGGCGCGGGCCTGGTCGACCCGGGCCTGGATTTCCTGGACGTCGAGGCGGGCGAGCAGGTCGCCACGCTGCACGCGCGTGCCGGGCGTGGCGGTGTACTCGAGCACGCGGCCGCTGACCTTGGCCTCGACCACCGCGCGCTGCTTGGAGCGCACGGTGCCGACGACCTCCTCGGTGGCGGCGTGGGCTTCCACAACGGCGGGCTGGGTTTGCACCGTCGCGGTCGGCAGGACCGGTGCGGCGGCGGGCGGGGTTTCGTGCCGGCCGCAGGCGGCGAGCAGCAGGAGCGGGAGCAGCAGCGGTTTCATGGCGACAGTCTGCAGGGGAAGGGCTTGGGATGGCAAGGGGGTCTTGTGTGCGGATTTAGCCGCAGCAGGAGCCACCCTTGCCAACGCCGAGTTTTTTGAGCACGGTTTCCGCCGGACAGAAGCCGGTGAAGGCGGACTGCAGCAGGTTGGCGCCGACAAAGGCGGTGAGCCAGAGCCAGTGGGGGCTGACGTAGTGGGCGAGCGCCAAGCTGGCCAGGATCATCGTCCCGGCGAGGGCGCGGATGGCGTTTTCGAGTTTCATGGGTTTGCTTTACTGTATGACTACATACGCATATAACGACAAAAGCGCAAGGCATTTCTTGGGGCGACCTTGGGG
>DAIUCN010000184.1:0-4854 GCA_036846165.1 Prosthecobacter sp. | reverse complement strand
GAGCGCCAGCTCCCCGGCCTCCGCATCGCCGTAATGCAGCAACTGCAGGGTGTAGCGACCCACATTGAACAGGCTCAACGTGTTGCTGGTCTCGTTGGTGACCGCCAGCAAGGCCTCGCCGGTGGGCGACTCTTCCTTCGACACAAAGGTCAACCCCTCGGGATTGAGGTCGGTCGGCAGACTGACAAAGCCGGCGCGGGTGACCTGCGCTGGCTTCGTGACGTCAAAGACCACGACACCACGGGCGCGCTCCAGGCCAACAAAGGCATAGAGTCGTCCCTCGATCGCGCCGATGACCACGCCCTCGGGTTCAGCCCCCTTGTTGTCGCTGCGGCTGTCATCCCACCAAGGTTCGCCGAGTTCGGCGATCAGTCGCTCAATGAGGTCGCCACTGTCGTAAACGAGATTGCCAGCGGCATCCAGAATCGAGATCGAGCGACCGCCATAGGCGAGGATCCGATCAATGTCGCCATCACCATCGACATCCCCACGCAGGCCGGGGGCGTTGGAGACGGTCAGACGGCCGAGGCGGTCATTGGACTTCAACTCAGCGGCATTCGGAAAGGCTTCCGGATCCAGCACATAGCTGCCGGAACCCACCCGCACGGTTTCCGTCTGGAAATCGTCGCGGTCATCGCCCTCATTCGCCGTGACATAGTAGGTCTGGCCGTCCGCCTGAAAGGCGGCGATGGCGTCCGGCAGGTAGAGACCATAAACCGGCTGACCAGCCCTGAGTTGGATCTGTCCGGTCGCACCGCCCGGCGCATCACGATCGCTGAAGTCGGCCAGCAGGCTGCTGAAATCCTTTTCACCAAGCGGCACCACTTCCGTGAAGGCGGCCGTGTCCAGATCCAGCAGAGCCACTGCATTCGCCTCCTGCAACGTCACCATGGCCCGACTGCTGTCCGGGGAAACAGCGATGTATTCCGGCTCGAAATCGAGCGAGGGTGCACGCAGCACACCCGGCGAGACTTCAAAAATCCGCACACCGGCCTCCTTCAGTTCCTGCGCCCGGGGATCAAAGGAGGCAAAGCCGACCGTGGTGACCGGGGGTGCCACGAAGCCGGAAGCGACGTTGATGATGGAGACCGACCCAGGAGCGGTGTCGACACCGCCGGCCTGCATTTCACCCTCGTCCGCCGTCAGCACCTTGCGACCATCCGGCGTGAAGGTGATCATGTCGGGCAAGACGCCGACCGTCACGGAACCAAGATGTTCCCCGGTGGCGGCAGTGAGAAAAACCGCCTTCCCAGGCTGGTCCTTGACCGCAGCCGGAACGGCCACGGCCACGACACCGCCATGAACGGCGACGCTGGTGACATCGGTCGAACTGAGCAGGAACGGCGCCTGGGTGAAATCAATCACCTCGACCAAAACCGGGAAGGCCGGATCATCGAGTGCCAGCACCTGCAGACCGACATTCGATGTCACGAACATTCGCTTGCTGGCCGGATCATAAGCAGAGATTTCCGCGCCCGCCAGCGGCATCGTGGCCACATGGGTGAACCGCAGCGGGGCACGGGTCGTCAACGCCGGCGCAGGCGGCATCTGAGGCGCACCATCCAGCACGCCGGGCGAACCGATGTCGCTGCCGATTGCAGCCATCTGGCCGCCGAAGCGATAGGCATTGGCCGGCAGGTAGCGGCCTGGACCACCCCCGGGTGAGGCGGGATCGTAGACCAGCGCGATGAAATCTTCGGGCGCACCGGCGGAAGGTCCGGCATGGCCACCGACTGCGGTCAAGCCGTAGGGGCGGTTAAAACCGGCGGCGGCATAGCTGAAGCGTGTCACTTCGACCAGGCGATCAGTGTAGACCACGATGCCGTCGTCTTCGCCAAGCCCGGGTGCCCCCGGCGTTTGCAGCACCTGAACGCTGCTGTCCACCCCCCACCACGCGCGGAAGGCGGCGGCCGAGGCAGTCGTCAAAATCGCGGACTCCCCTGGCGCAAGCACGGTGCCCGCCGGCAAGGCCCAGGCTTGGGCGGTCTGCGGATCGGTTGAGCCGTCGGTCCAGGTAAATCCGGACAGGTCCGCCGACATGGCACCAAAGTTGGTCAGCTCAAAGTAGTCGTTGGCACCCGCCGGAGCACCGGGCGACTGCGCGGACTGCACCTCTGTTACCCGCAGATCGGGCGGCGGCAGGTCGCCGTCATCCAACACGGTCAGGCTCTGCCGCGTCAAAGTCGCCCCGGCAGCCGTGGCAACAATCTGGGTCGTCTGCGGACCATCAACGAGGAAGTCATTGACCGCCGCCACCTCAAACGACACACGGCTTTCATTGGCCGGCACTGTGACCATCGCCGGCACGGTCGCAGCGGTCGGATCGCTGGAGAACAACTGCACTTCCAGAGCCTCCGTCAGATCGCCCGTGCGCAGCAGCACGCCGGTTGCCGCGGGATTCACCGCGCTCTCGCTGAAGACATAGGGTTCGATGACCAGAGCCAGGGTCGTTGCGATCTGCGCCGCGCTGCCACCGCTTTTGCCAGGCGAACCGACATCACTCCCGACCCCAGCCGCTGCCGCATTGAGCACACCGGCCTGTGCCGCCGTGTAGCGCGGCTGCAACACGCCCGAAACAGGATCCCAGACCAGTGCGCTGCTGTCGGCACCACCACCGGACGCGCCGGCCTGACCGCCGAGCGCCTGCAGACCGTTTGTGCGCAGGAATCCGCCAGCCGCAAACGACAGACTGGCGACTTCAACGCCTCCGGCGTCAAAGAGCACAATTCGATCGTCGGCGGTCAGATCGGGTGCACCAGCCGTGCGCACCACAGCCACCTCCGGGTTCAGCCCCCACCACGCGCGGAAGGCAGTCGGATCGGCCGTGGTAAAAATCAGCGACTGCCCGGGTGCCAGCAGCGTCTCGTCGCTCAGCGCCCAAGCCTGAGCCAGCGCATGACTCGCCCTTGCATTGTCCCAGGTGTAACCCTGCAGATTCTGCACTGTCGCACCGACATTGGTCAATTCCCAGTAATCCGCCGCTCCGGCCGGCGCCTCTGCGGACTGACTCGACTGCACCTCGGTGATCAACAAATCTGGCAGCGGCGTGATGCGGATCGTCACGCTTTCCGAAACGCTCACCCGGCCGCCGGCATCGGTCGCCACCGCCTTGAGCACGTGCTCGCCTTCCGCCGCCTCGGACCAGAGCAGCGCAAACGGCGCCTCCACCGCTTCGCCCAAAAGGGTGTCCCCGGCATAAAACTCCACCTTCGCCACCGGCCCCTGAGCATCAAAGGCCGAGGCCGTCACCAGGACCGGTTGATCGGTCGGCAACCGCTGGCCGTCCAGCGGTTGGGTCAGCACCACCTGCGGCGCTTCCTCCACCAGCGGCGCGCCGGGCACCCACACCGGACCACCGACCAGGCTGCCACCGCGACGTTCGCCCGTGCTGGAGGCGGTGCGTTCGCCCTGCCCCTCATCGAAACCGAAGCGTCCCACCAGTCCCGCCGTGGCTTGCACTGCGCCCTCCCAGGTATTCAGCACCTGCTCCGGCGTGCGCACATGATTCCAGATGCGCACCTCGTCGATCAAGCCGGGGAAAGCCCCCTGCGGCACGCCATTCGAATCAAAGGCTGTGCCAATGCCGACCGGTTGGATGCTGTCATAGCGCGGCACGGCACCCGCCGTGCCCGCCACAGTGCCGGCCGGCTGGCCGTTCAGGTAGAAGTTCCATTGCCCACTGCCCGCGTCATACGTCACTGCCGCATGCGTCCACACACCGTCCTCCACGGCTGGATGAGCAGCCACGGCCTGGAAGTCCGCACCGCCGGCAACACCATTCCCGGGAAAAGCCTCGAAGGAAGCGCGCAGCAGTCCCGTCGGCGTGAGGCCAAAGGCATAGTTGATGTCGACATTGCTGTTGTCGGCCTGACCACGCCCCTTGGTGATGAGAGGCAGCATGCTGCCGATGCCAGCCGATAGCACGCCCGTGCCCTCCTTGCGGAACCAGCATTCCAAGGTCAATCCGTTGGCGGGAGGGCCGCCGACGCCGAGCACCGGGTCAAGATCCATCCGAACGTGATCGTCGACACCATCGAGCCAGAGCGCCGTGTTGGCGACCGGTGCGGCCGGATCCAGTGTCACCGTGACCTGGACGGTTTCGCTGGCAATGACATAACCATCATCGTCGACGGCGCGCGCCACGTAACGGTAATTGCCGGGCTGCAGCGCACTCTGCGGCAGTTCATAGGGTGCCTCCGTATCGACGGCCACCACCATGTCGTTGCGCAGAAACTCAACCCGGCTGAGCACGCCATCCTGATCCGTTGCTGTGGCCCGCACGGAGAAACTGGCCGGAGCCCTGTAGGTGGCGCCGTTGAGCGGCTGCGCGATTGCCACGGTCGGTGCCTTGAGCGCGCGGAAAAAGGCAAAGCTGAACATGTCCTCGTCGGCGCCGCCGTTCTGCAGTGCGGGGGCCGTGGTGCCATCAATGATGTCGCGGCTTTCGACGATATACCGCTGATTGGCCGGATCCCATTCATAGCTGACCACGTTGTCGAAGTTGGCGGTGGCGCCGCCCTCGGCGCTGATCAGCAGGGTGCCGGTCTCAGGGCTGTGCCCAGGCACGCGGATGTACCAGCGTCCGGTCGTGCCCTTGCTCACCAGAGCCGGCCCAGCCAGAACATCGGTCGTCGCATTGCCGTTGACACGGCCAAGAGCCACCAAGCCGTTGCGATTGAGCGCCGAGATCGGCAGGTACACGAAGGAGATCGGATCCTGCTCGTTGGCGGCACCGGTCGCCGCGTTATCACGCACAAACAGGCTGAAGGTACCGTCGGTGTTCGCACGCGAGGTGGCGTAGTTGGCCTCATTCTTGGCATGCGTCACCAGCAGCACGCCCTCGCCGCCCCCCCC
>DAIUCN010000183.1:0-4895 GCA_036846165.1 Prosthecobacter sp. | reverse complement strand
ACGACCGTCCTGCCGGGTTCTTATGACCTGTCCAACTTTTCAGGGGGACGCTCCATCCGCTCCATCGACTTCAAGCGACGCAACGAGGTCTATGATTCACGTCGAGTTGTCGCACTTCAATGTTGAAAGCTATCCTTCGACTTTAGGATCGGGGTCTCCCAGCCATCGTAATCTCCACCGTATTCAGCCGCCTTATGCCGGAGGGCAATCGTGTGGCTACTGATGTCGCCAATCTTCAACGTCCCTTGGTGAAACAGTCGGACGCAGTATTTGCCATCATCGGTCTCGTGAGAATGTTCAGTCTCTTCTGTAAAACGGTCGTTCTCTGCCCAAATGACAAAGTCCACCGAGGATGGTTTATCGTCGAAGTAGATCCAATGGTCCACCTGCCGGGATTCTGATCCATCATCGCCGTGGCTTTTGAGGCTCTCGATTACTTGAAGGTCCTTGATCACCTGCCAATCATCTTCAGTCGGGTAAAGGTCATCGTGATACCCCTTGTGGTCAGGGTCATTACGATAGGCGAGGCGAATATCATAACCTGATTCAGCGCCCAGCATCTGTATAAAGTCCACCCAATCTGATTCACCTTTTGAAGTGTAGACGTAAAAAATCCTGTGGCCGCCGACAGTTACTCGGCCAACATACCAATCTTTGGCTTCCTTCGAGAAGATTTCGATTCGATCCTCAATAGCACTGACCACCTCAAACTCCTCGTTCGTCGGAAGACCGTCGTCTCTCGGAGACTTGTAAGCCAGACGGATCTTTGCAAGCGATGCTGGTGCTGCAGCGATCATGCCCGAGATGCCCGTATTCAGGTAAATGAAAGCCTGATCGTCGCCAATCGAGCACGGGAAGAAATGCCATTTATCGTTCGATTCTGTCATATTGAGCTGAAGGTTCGTTTCCATGTCATCCGATCAACCAAAAATGACTTCGGCCAAGACAATGACGGTCGCATGCAATCAATTTCTTGGGATATTAGTATAATTCAGCCCTGTGTGTCCAAACTATTCGAACACACACAATAGCTTTGTAAGGTCGAAGTCCGCCCGGAAGAGCAGACTTTAGCCTTGGAATTCTAGCATAAAAGGATCCTTCATGGGGGAATTCCCGTCAAGAAAATCGAAGATCAGCCTTCGTGGAAGGGATTTCAGATTTCAGATTCAGTCAAGCCGTGCGCTGGCGCAGTCCAAACCATGGGGCTGTTCTTGCTGGATCCGCGTCCCATGAGCGTCAAATCAGCGGTTCATGACAGTCTGACGAAGCATCAACCCTGCGCGTTGGACCGAAGACGTGGTGGCAGAGCGGCGGAGGACCGCCGCACTTGTTAGCGCTGCGCGCGGCCGGGTACTCCCCATCCCCCTCACCTTCCGCGCTTTCCGTGTCTTCCGTAGGCCGCTCAAAGGGTTCGGGGTGCTGTGGGCCGGTGACGGCGCCGTTTTTTCAAACGGAGCTGGAGGCCTGCCTTTGGCACCGCTGGCAAGCGGTTCAGGATGGAGGCCAGCGCTGCCACTTCATGGGTGAGCACGGCAGTGGGATCGTGTTCACAGCGGTTCACCTCCTTCGTTGAGGAGGGTGAGGTAGGCGTCGTAAACGAAGACGCGGTTGCGACGCTGGCCGGTGAGTTCGCGGGCAATGCCTGCCGCGACGAGCTGCTGCATGGCCTTCGAGGCGGTGGGGAAGGTCATCGCATGGGTGAGACAGAGCTGCTTCAGGCTGAGCATGGGGCGCTGGCGCAGGGCGGCGAGCACACGGAGCGCATTGGCGGCTCCGCGCCCGATGTCCTGCATGCGGCGGGTGTCGATGTCGAAGAGCTCGACAAGGCGGCGGGCAGTCTGCACAGCACCGAGGGCAGTCTGCTCCACGCCTTCCAGAAAGAAGTCCACCCAGGCCTCCCAGTCCCCTTGGGAACGGACGCGGTCCAGCAGCTCATAATACACCGGGCGGTGCTGCTTCAAATATAGACTGAGGTAGAGCAGCGGCTGAGTGAGCAGGCCGCCCTGATGCAGCAGCAGGGCGATGAGCAGGCGGCCGAGACGGCCATTGCCATCCAGAAAGGGATGGATGGCCTCAAACTGGACGTGGGCCAGCGCGGCCTTCAGCAGCAGGGGCATCCCGCCGGCCTCATCATGCAGGAAGTGCTCCAGCGCGGCCATCCTGGCCTCCACCTCATGCGGTGGCGAGGGAACGAAGCGGGCATTGCCGGGGCGGGTGCCGCCGATCCAGTTCTGGCTGCGACGGAACTCGCCGGGCTCCTTGTCACTGCCGCGTCCCCGGGACATGAGTTTGGCGTGCATCTCCCGCAGGAGACGATTGCAAAGGGGAAAACCCTCCCGCAGGCGGGACATGCCATGGTCCAGGGCGGCAATGTAGTTCGACACCTCAACCACGTCATCAAACAGCGCTCCGGGCACCTCCTCCAGCTCGAAGAGAAGCAGGTCGGAAAGGGAGGACTGGGTGCCTTCAATCTGCGAGGACAGCACAGCCTCGCGGCGGACATAGGCATACAGAAAGAGCTGGGGGTCCGGCAGCAGGGTGCTGACGCTGTCCAGCCGACCGACAGCAAGGGTGGCACGCTCCAGCAGGCGCTGGCGCAGCCCAGACACGTCCAAGGCAGGCTCCGGCGGCAGATCGTGCGGCACAAAGGCACGCACGGTCTCGCCAGCGGTGGTGGTCGTGTGGTAGGTGCCAGTAACGGTCCGAATCATGGTGCGAAGCTTGAACAAGCACAGCAGCTATTAAAGAATATAGGCATAATATTGAATAACGGCAATGAATCCTACCTTTTTGTGATGTCCGTCCACTCTGTCAGCCAAGGCGGCCACTGCATCGGTGAGCTGGCAATCATCCAGGTCGTCTCCACTCTCTGCCCATTCCCTCAGGATCAGCGTCCCATCAGCGTCAAATCAGCGGTTCACAAAAGTCTGACGAAGCATCACCCCTGCGCGGTAGACAGAAGACGTGCTGGCAGAGCGGCGGAGGACCGCCGCACTCAGGGGCGCTTCGCGCGGTCGATGCCCCGCCTACAGCCACATCAACGATCCGCCATCAGCACGCTTCCCCAGCGGCATCGTTCAAACCCTAGAAAGATCCAACCAGAAAGTCCGAATGACGAAGGTTCCTGGGTTCCGCCCCATCAACACGGTCCTTAATCCCCGCGCAGTTCGCTCAGGCTGGCGCGGGCGACGTCCGTGAGCTTCATCTCCGTATCCTTGGAAGTGGCCGACCGCTCCGAGCCTTCGATGATGTTCTGGCGGCCACGGCGCACCGCCTGGGTCATCGGGTCGTATTGGCGGCCCTTGCGATCGCAGCATTTGGCACCTGTCTGGCGGGGGTCAAAGGTGAGAAAGCGGCGGCAGAAGTTCAGTGTCTCAAGTTGCACGAGGGTGGCCAGCGTGAAGGTGTGCAGCTTCCGGAAGCCCCCGCGTTTGTCGAACATCTCTGGCATGCGACGCCAGATTGGTCAAAATAATTAAGAAAATCAATGAAATATTGATACCACCGCCGCGAAGGACCGGACTGACCTTATTGACGGCGTTGACGGCAACGCCAGTGAGGTCAGCAAGGTCACAACTCCCCCGCTCCCTCCGGGGGGACTTGTTTACGTCCCCATCAACCCCACCGGGCTCAGTTCCGCGCCGGGGAAGACCTTCGCGAGGTCGCCCGCGCTCAGATCAAAGCTGGCGCGCAGGACTTCGGCGAAGACGCGGCGGAAGTCGGTCTCGGCATGCAGGCCGCCTGGGCCGGGGGTGTTGAGGTTGAGGTCTTCCTCGGCCTGGATCGGCCAGGAGCCGAGCACGCGGCCGCCGCGGACGCGGTCGCCCAGCGCCAGAAAAGCAAAGCCGCGGCCGTGGTCGGTGCCAAGGCTGGCGTTTTCGTAGAGGCGACGCCCGAACTCGGTGGTGATCATGACGGTGTAGCGCCCCCGCCGCGTGCGCAGGTCGAGATCAAAGGCGGCGAGGCCTTCGGCAAGCACGCGAATCCGCTCGGCCTGCGGGCCGGTACTGGCGCCCTGGAAGAAGTGGGTGTCCCAGCCGCCGAGATCGACGCAGGCAACGCGCAGGCCGACCTGAGCCTTGATGAGCCGGGCGACCTCGCGCAGGCCGTCGCCAAAGGCATCCGTGGGATAGACCGCACCGTTCTCGGGCGCCGCGCCGCGGCCCTGCAGGGCGCGCACGCGCTCGAAGAGATCGATCGTCTCAACCCCGCGTCGCCCGAGCAGGGTGACCTCGGCACCGTAGAGCGTGGCCAGGGCCTGGCGCGCGCGCTCGGGGTCGCCCTGGCGACCGGGTCGCAGGACGAGGTCGTCGAGCTTTTCCAGCACGCTGACCGCCGGCGCACCGCGCAGGCACTCGGGCAAGACGCGACCGACCGCCACCGCGGCAAGGGCCGACGCACTGCCGCCGGCCTGCAGGCGCAGGAAGCGCCCGAGCCAGCCGCCTCCGGCGGGCGGGCCGTGCATGGAGTCGCCATGCTCCATCTGGTCCTGGCAGTCGAAGTGCGAGCCGCTGGTGTTGTCGACCCCGACCGACTGCACCGCACCGAACCGCCCGTCCTTCCAGGCCGCTTCCAAGGGGCGGAGGGCCGGGTGCAGGCCGTAGCGGTCATCGAGGCGGATCACGTCGCGCTGCGGAATCGCCAGCCCGGGGCGCAGGCGACGGTAGCGATCGTCGGCATGGGGCACGAGCAGGTTGAGGGTGTCGGCCCCGCCGCGCAGGAAGACGTGGACGAGGGTGTGGCCTTCCTCGACCGGCGCGTCCGCGGCCGTCAGACCCGGCGCGGCGGCGAGGGCGAGCTTGGAGATCAGGGAGCGGCGGGTGAGGGGCATTGCGGTGAGGCGGTGAGGCGGTGAGGCGGTGAGGCGGTGAGGCGGTGAGGCGGTGAGGCGGTGA
>DAIUCN010000182.1:0-4916 GCA_036846165.1 Prosthecobacter sp. | reverse complement strand
CCAAACACCTTTCCCCCGCCTCCAGCACGGATACACTCCTTCACGTTAGGCAGAAGAAATGAAAAAACGCATCTTCATCGGTATTGGCGCATTCGTGCTCATATTTTCTGCGTGGCTTTATGTGGTTACACCAGACGAAAGAGATAAGCGGGCAGAGGTGAATCGCCGCGTATTTGATTCCATCAAAGAAAAGAGCCACTGGGACATGCGGAAGCCCATGCTTTACGGCTTCTTCTTTACATGCACTCGCGAGACACCACTCAAGATTCTAGGATTCCTGTTGAGTATCGGAGATCATAGAGTGGTCGACATATCGAAGGATGACGATAAAGACTTTTACTGGCTCCACGTTGAGCGAATCCAAGTTCATGATTTGAATTCGGTTTCGACGAAGGACGTTAGGCTGCGCCGTATTGGAGCGATGTGCATAAGCGAATACGACGGATGGGATGTAGGACCCGACCTCACTCCAACGAAAAAAAATGAAAAATGAGCCTAACAAGGCGATGGAGTCAATTCCGGTAGATGGCGCGGTTCTGGCTTACGCCTGAGCCGCGCCATCTACTTCCATGTCTCATCTTTGACGTTCGCTCAAGCAAAATGAAAGAGCTGATACTTACTTGCCTCGCAATTTCCTTGATCGCTTCGGCAGCATTTGCAGAAGTTCCAAAGACAGAAAACAAGGATTGGGATAAGGCATGCGGTGGAAGCAACATCGCCGTGACGTCAGTTGCCGGGAAGATTCTCACCATTGATGCATTCGTCGAACACTTCGCGGAAGGAAGACAGTGGCAATGTCACTTTAAGGATGGGAAGATTATTTCGGCTGCGTTTCGCCACTTCACCGTGAAACGGAAGGCTACTGGAGATGCTGGTGAGTTCACGACCGAATTGGATGAGAATCGGGTCGAGGTGTTTCACTTTCCGGATCACGATATTTCCAAGCTGGATGCAGAGTTGCGCAAGGATTTGTCCGAGGTCATGGCCATCGCAAAACAACCAGCGAACAAGCCGTGAGTGACAACCGGCGACAGTGCCTGTAGCCGAAATCAGCCCTTGCCCCGCCGGTGCCACCACTCTACGTTCGGCCAAGGAGCAAAGCACACCGGAATGAACCAGTGACTATGAAACACACACCTCCCTGTTGGTTTTCTTGGTTTACTATCCTGTGCGGCGTTTTGGTGCTCGCACATTTGTTCCTGAATGTAGGTGGCATCACGGAATGGATTTTCCCCACTGGGATTATTGCCGCTGCGATGGTTGCAGCCGGATGCCGTTGGCTCCTGCGCCAGCACACCGGTTAATCAAGATAGTTTCTTTGCATATGTGGATGGCGATACCACCAAGGCAGAACAATAAAGGGTGCATTGCTGCGGAGCGAAGCGGAGCCAGCAAATGCACCCATGGTTGAACAACGCCCCGCCGCGCCTGCGGCATTCTGATGGGCGCAGCCAAGCTGCGGAGCCCGCGCAGCGGGATAAGCCCGGCTTATGCGGGTTGTGTTGAGTGGTTGGGGACTGGGGGTGTCCGTTGCCGAGCTTTTCTGGCTTCAGCGGCTGTCGCTTGTGTGAGGCAAGACACGGCGGGCGACCTTGAATCGGCTCTTGCGTGGCGCATGTGGGTTTTGCAAGGCGTCCAGGTGCGTGTTTTTCCCGCGCCGGTGCGTGGACGGTCGGCGGCCCATGGTGGCATGGGCCGTGGCGGCGGGGGAGGGCATGGCGGAGTCATGCGGCGAGGATGGGGGTGGCGGACTCCTGGGGCGGGGCGCGGGCGCTGCGGCACCAAAGGGGTTGGATGCGATGGAGCCGTTGTCTGGGTTGGCCGCAGCAGGGGCAGGGCCATGCGCTCTGCGGGAGTGGCTGGATTTCGGTCGTTGCGCCGAGTTGCGTGGGACGACCACTGAGCAGCATCACCTTGAGGCGGGTCTTCCTGGCCGCGGGATGACAAAAGCCATAGTGGCGGATGGAGCGCAGGCCCTGCGGCAGGACGTGGCGCAGGTAGCGCGCTACTCCTTCGGCTGCACGGGCAGGGCGGCGACGCGCTGCTTGAGTTCGAGGCCGGGTTTGAAGCGGACGACGAAGCGTTCGGGGATGACGACGGAGTCGCCGGGCTTTTTCGGGTTGCGACCGATCTTCGACTTGGCCTTGCGCAGCTCGAAGGTGCCAAAGGTGCGCAGGGTGACTTCGTCGCCGCGCTCGAGGCTGGCGCTGACCTGCTCGATGAAGCCGTCCACGAGGGCGAGGACATCCTGCTGGCGGAAGCCGAGCTTGTTGCTCAGCTCGATGACGAGATCGCGTTTGGTGATGTTGGCCATGTCGAGAGAGGGATGGGGAAATCGCTAGTGCGTCGCAGGAGGCTTGCAAGTGATACGTTGGCGGAAGCGGTGACTGGAGGGGATTTTCAGCCGCCCAGCACCTCCGCGGTGGTGCGGAAGTGCAGTTTGGCGACCCGGCCCAGGCCTTCGGCGCCCTGGGCGGCGGCGATGCGGCGGGCGCTGTCCTTGACGGCGGCGGAGACGCCCTTGGGCAGGGGGATGCCGAGGCTGTCGCCGGTTTCGCGCAGCCACTTCACAAAACGTTCACGTGCCAGGATCGAGGCGGCGGCAACGGCGGGGTCGCTCTCCGCCTTGGTGCGCTGGACCAGCTCGATGCCACGGCCCTTTTCCTGCAGGGCGCGCTGCAGCACGGTGGGGTTGGCAAACTGGTCGGAGACGGCGCGCGGGCAGTCGGGCACGCGCTCGAGCAGGACCTCGATCACCTTGGCGTGGCCCCAGGCGAGCAGGCGGTTGAGGTTGCCGAACTTGCTGTAGAGCGCGTTGTAGCGCTCGGGATTGATCTGCACGACCTCCCAGCGCAGGCCGGGAATGGCCCGCACCGCCTCGGCGAGTTTCTCGATCTTGGCGTCGCTGCTGATCTGTTTGCTGTCCACCGCGCCGCACTCCCGCAGCATCCGTGCCACATTGGCATCGGCATACACGCCGGCGATGACGAGCGGGCCAAAAAAGTCGCCCTTGCCGCTTTCATCGACGCCGAGGTGCGGCTCGAAGTGTTCGGGATGGTGGACCTCCTCGTAGCCGAGTTCGGCGACGCCGAGCACACGCGGCTCCAGGGTGTTCAGCACGAAGGCCTCGGTGTCCTTGCCCTGGACGACGACCTTGGGGCCCTTCTCGTACACGAGCACGTTGACCTTGCCGCGGCTGGCGGCGAACAGGCACCAGGGCTTGCTCTCGAAGGCCCAGCCCTCCTCTTCCAGAAGGATCCGCAGGCTGGTGGCTTGGGCGGGCGTCAGCGGCTTCGTGTAGGAGGTGAGCGCGGGCATGGCGCGGGTCAGGCGGCGGGACCGACCAGTTCCTCGCGGGTGAAGGCGGCGACCACCGGGCAGCTCTGGCTCTCGATGTTCTCCTTGCCGCCCTCCTGGCGGTCGACCAGGACGAGGGCGAAGGCGACCTTGCCGCCCTCCTCCTCGATGGCCCGGATGGCCTTGAGGGTGGATTCGCCGGTGGTGATGACATCGTCGACGACCACGACCGGGCGGGCCGGGTTGAAGCTGCCCTCGATGCGCCGGCCGCGGCCGTGGCCCTTGGGCTCCTTGCGCACGGTGAAGGGCTGCACGGGATCGGCGTCGCCGGCCAGGCTGGAACTCATCGCCACGGCGAGCGAGATGGGGTCGGCACCGAGGGTCAAACCGCCGAGCGAGCCGATGCTCAGGCCGCGCGCGGCTTCCTCGCGGCGCAGCAGGTCGTGCAGGACCCGGCCGACCAGGACCGCGCCCCGGGCGTCGAGGGTGGTGACACGGCAGTCGACGTAGAGGTCGCTCTCCTTGCCGGAGGCGAGGGTGAAGGTGCCGGTTTTGACGGATTTGGCGCGCAGCAGGGCGGCCAGTTCAGCGCGGTCGGAGGGGAGGGACATGGAAGAAGGGAAAAGGGATAAGGGATAAGGTGGTGCGTTTCTAGCCGTGCAGGCTGTCGGCGGCGAGGGCGGCGTTGCCGATGATGCCGGATTCGTTGCTGAAGCGGGCGGGCACGATCTGCAGGCGTTCCCAGACGACGGTGCTGAGCATGGACTGCACCTTGCGCTTGAGCGGGTCGAAGATGAGGTCGCCGGCCTGGGCGACGCCGCCACCGATGACGAAGGCGTCGGGGTTGAGCAGCCAGGCGATGCTGGAGAGGGCGGTGCCGAGCCAGTCGGCCACCTCGTCCCAGATCTGGCGGGCGATGTCGTCGCCGGCCTGGGCGGCCTCGGCGATCTTCTTCGGGGTGCAGTCGTCGGGCGTTTTGGCGATGCCGGCCTCGGTGTAGCGCTGGATGGCGTGTTCGGCGATCTGCTGGTTGCCGGTGTACTTCTCGAGCGCGCCGAGGTTGCCGTAGTGGCCGGCGCGGCCGTCGAAGTGGATGCTCATCTGGCCGATCTCGCCGGCGGCGCAGTTGCTGCCGCGGTACATCTGGCCGTTGAGGATGAGGGCGCCGCCGATGCCGGTGCCCATGGTCAGGGCGACGACGTTGTTGAGCCCGCGGGCGGCGCCGTAGCGGAATTCGGCGTAGGCCATGGCATTGGCGTCGTTCTCGACGACCACCGGCAGGCCGGTTTTTTCACCGAGCAGGGCCTTCAGGGGCACGTGCTTCCAGCCCGGCACGTTGGTGAGGATGTGGACGAAGCCGTGTTCGAAGTCGACCAGGCCGGGCACGCCGACGCCGATGGCGGCGATGTCGGGGTAGGTCTCGCACAGCTTGGCGACGCGGGCCGCCATCTCACCGATCAGGGCGGCCGGGCCGTGGAAATTCGCGGTCGGGATGGGGGTGTCGGTGCAGAGCAGCTCGCCATCGCGGCAGACGCCGAGTTTGACCGAGGTGCCGCCGAAATCGATGCCGACGGAAGTGATGGGGGCGGTGGACATGGAGACAGGCCGCAGGGTGAGGG
>DAIUCN010000181.1:0-4982 GCA_036846165.1 Prosthecobacter sp. | reverse complement strand
CCCCAACTCATTGCCCCGCAACTAACACCATGATCGTCAAGGAGACCGAACTGAACCCCAAGCAGCAGAACCTCTGGAAAAAGGGCTTGCTGGCCATCGAACAGAAAAACTGGGACTACGCCGTCAGCCTCATCCTGCCCGTGGTCAAGGAGCTGCCCGGTTTCCTCGACGGCCGCATGGCCCTGCGTCGCGCCGAGGGCGAAATGGCCGGTGGCGGCCGCAAGTTCAGCTTTGGCGGCGGCCTGTTCAAGGGCGGCTCGAAGAAGGATCCCTGGGAAGCGATCGCCGATTTGGAGGACAATGTCTTCCAGAAGGATCCCTTCAATGTCGCCGCCAACCAGCAGCTCTACGAACTGGCGATGAAGCTGCAGTTCCCGGATCTGGCCGCCTTCGCGCTGGAGACGATCCGCATGGGCCAGCAGGACAACACCAAGGTGATGCACACCCTGGCCGATCACTACATGGCGCACGACCAGCCCGAGAAGGCCAGTGAGGTGTACCGCGCCATCCTCAAGGTGGACCCGCGCGACATGAACGCCGTCAAGGGCGAGAAGGATTCCGCGGCGCGCACCTCGATCATCCGCCAGGGCTGGAACCAGGAGGGCGATTTCCGCAAGGCGATGAAGAACGCCGAGGAAGCCGGTGTGCTCGAACTGCTCAACAAGCAGGGCCGCACCCGCGAGCAGACCGAACAGCTGCTCGCCCGCTTCATCGAGGAGTACAACAAGGACCAGACCAACATCAACAACGTCAAGGGCATGGCCCAGCTCTACGACGAGCTGGAACAGAGCGACAACGCGCTCATGTTCTATGAGTACGCCCTAACGCTGAACCCCGGCGACGTCGCCCTGCAGCGCCGCACGGAACTGATTCGCGACAAGGTGCGCGACCTGCAGATCAGCCAGATGGAGGCCGACATTGAGGCCAATCCGGACGCCCCCGATGTCGAGGCCAAGCGCGCCCAACTCGCCCAGATCCGTGCCGAGCGCTCCATGGTTGCCATCAACGAGGCGCGCGCCCGCGTCGAGCGCAACCCGACCGACAAGCAGGTGCGTTTCGACCTCGGCCAGGCCTACTTCAACGCCGGCATGTTCACCGAGGCCATCCCCGAGCTGCAGCAGGCAAAGAGCAACCCGAACATCCGCATCAAGGCGATGCTCCTGCTCGGCCGCTGCTTTGAGCGCAAGAACATGAACGACCTCGCCCAGAGCGCCCTCTCCGAGGCCTCCAAGGAGCTGGCGATCATGGACAACACCAAGAAGGAGATCCTCTACGAACTGGCCCTGGTGAACGAGAAGATGGGACGCCAGGAGCAGTATCTGGAAGCGCTCAAGGAGATCTACAACGCCGACTACGGCTACCGCGACGTCGCCCGCCGCGTCGAGTCCTCCTACCAGTGAGTTTCACGCGCCCGCCGCCAGGCGGCGGCGGGCGCGTTTGCCGGCTCAGCCGACGACTTCAAAGATCGCCTCGACCTCGACCGCGGCCCCGGTCGGCAGCTGGGCGAAGCCCAGGGCGCTGCGCGCGTGGTAGCCGTCGCCGTCCTTGCCGAAGATGACGTGCAGCAGGTCCGAGCAGCCGTTGATGACCAGGTGCTGGTCGGTGAAGTCGAGCGTCGAGTTGACGCAGCCAAGGACCTTGACGACGCGCAGGCCGTCGAGCGTGCCGTGCACGTTCCAGACCGAGTTGAGGATCTTTTCCGCGCAGTTGCGCGCCGCCTGGTAGCCGTCGTCGACGCTCAGGCCGGCGCCGAGCTTGCCCTTGAGGTCGCTGACGTGGCCGGAGGTGAGGAGCTGGTTGCCGGAACGGATGCAGAGATTGAGGTAACCGGGGGTCTGCTTGCTGAAGGTGATACCCTGGGCTTCGGCGTTTTTCTGGTAGGACATGGTGGTGGGTGGATTGGGGCAAAGGAGACGGTGCGCCGGGACCGTTCCTTGCGCGTGACCCGCGATCCGCAGTGGACAGCCGGCCCGGCCGGCGGCATTCGTAGGACTGACTCCACCGACAGCACGCCATGTTCACCCCCTTTGAGTACGAGTACATGCTCAAGGCCATCCTGGTCAGCGGCCTGATCGGCGGCGTCTGCGCCTTCCTGTCCTGCTTCATCACGCTGAAAGGCTGGTCGCTCATGGGTGATGCCCTGTCGCACGCCGTCGTGCCCGGGGTGTCGCTGGCCTGGCTGCTCGGCCTGCCCTTCTCCCTGGGCGCCTTCGCCGCCGGCGTGCTCGCCGCGCTCGGCATGGGCTGGGTGAAAAACCACAGCCGCCTGCGCGAGGACGCGGTCATCGGCGTCGTCTTCACCGCCTTTTTCGCCCTCGGCCTGCTGCTGCTCTCGCTGTACCCGAGCCACCTCAACCTGCGCACCCTCATCTTCGGCAACATCCTCGCCATCTCCGATCCCGACATCCTGCAGGTGATGGTCATTGCCGGGGTTTCCCTGACGGTGCTGCTGCTCAAATGGCGCGACCTGCTGCTGTACTGCTTCGACGAGGCGCACGCCCGCAGCCTCGGCCTGAACACCCGCTTCCTGCACTTCCTGCTGCTCGCCCTGCTCTCCGCCACCGCCGTCGCCGCCCTGCAGACGGTCGGTGCCTGCCTGGTCGTCGCCATGCTGGTCACCCCGGGTGCCACCGCCTACCTGCTGACGGATCGCTTCAGCCGCATGCTCGGCATCGCCACTGCCACCGGCACCGGATGCGGCCTGATCGGCGCCTACGCCAGCTACTTCCTCAACGGTTCCACCGGCGGCTGCATCGTCGTCCTGCAAACGCTCGTTTTCCTGGTCGTGCTCGCCCTCGCCCCCAAACACGGCCTGCTCGCCGCCCGCGCCCGCCGCCGTGCCGCCACCCGCGCCCCATGAGCCTGCTAGAACCCTTCCGCCATGCCTTCATGACCGAGGCGCTGCTGGTCGGTTGCCTCGTCGGCGCCGTCTGCGCGGTGCTGTCCTGCTACCTCATTCTCAAGGGCTGGTCGCTCATGGGCGATGCCGTCTCGCACGCTGTCCTGCCCGGCGTCGTGCTCGCCCATCTCGCCGGACTGCCGATCGCCGCCGGCGCCTTCGCCGCCGGCCTGTTCTGCGCCGGCGCCACCGGCTGGATCAAGGCCCACAGCCGCCTGCGCGAGGACACCGTGCTCGGCATCGTCTTCACCGGCCTGTTCGCCTTCGGCCTGGTGCTGTTCACCAAGGTTGAGACCGACGCCCACCTCAGCCACCTGCTGTTCGGCAACATCCTCGGCATCGAACGCGCCGACCGCCTGCAGACGCTGGCGGTCGCCTTGCCGACCCTAGTCGTCATCCTCGCCCTGCGCCGCGACCTGCTGCTGTTCTGCTTCGATCCAGCCCACGCCCGCGCCATCGGCCTGAGCACCACCCGCCTGCACTACCTGCTGCTCGCCTTGCTCTCCGCCACCATCGTCGCCTCCCTGCAGGCGGTCGGCATCCTGCTCGTGGTCGCCATGCTGGTGACCCCCGGCTGCACGGCCCGCCTGCTGACCGATCGCTTCGACACCATGCTGGCGCTGGCCGCCGGTTCCTCGGTCCTCGCCACCGCCGCCGGGGTTTACGTCAGCTTCTTCCTCAACGGTTCCACCGGCGCCTGCATCGTGCTCGCCCAGGCCGCCCTGTTTGCCTTGGCGCTGGTCTTCGCCCCGCAGCACGGCCTGCTCGCCCGTCGCCGCGCCTAGGTGCCGAATCGGAGAACGCAGGACGCCGTTGCATCCAAGCCCGCGTTCTGGCGAACGCGCCCACGGGGGGACGCCTTTCTTTGACAGCGGGCGGTTTCGCCGCCACACTCGCCGCCCTTTGCCCATGTTCGAGCTTCTTGCCACCGATCCCAGCTCCGCCGCCCGGCGGGGCCGGCTGCGCACGCCGCACGGGGTGGTCGAGACCCCCATCTTCATGCCGGTGGGCACCCAGGCGACGGTGAAAGCGGTGCATCCCGACGAACTGCGCGCGCTCGAGGCCCAGGTCATTTTGGGCAACACCTATCACCTGTGGGTGCGGCCCGGCACCGACATCATCCGCGAGGCGGGCGGGCTGCACGCCTTCATGAACTGGGACCGGCCGATCCTCACCGACAGCGGCGGTTACCAGGTGTTTTCCCTCGCCAAGCTGCGCAAAATCAAGGAGGAGGGCTGCCACTTCAACAATCACGTCGACGGCACGCCGATGTTCCTCAGCCCGGAGATCGCCATGGAGATCCAGGCGACACTGGGTAGCGACATCGCCATGCTGTTCGACGAGTGCACGCCCTGGCCCTGCAGTCATGACGACGCCCGAACCAGCCTTGAGCTGACCCTGCGCTGGGCCCGGCGCTGCCGCGACTGGATCGACCAGAACCGGCCGCAGACCGGCGGCGGCGACCAGCTGCATTTCGGCATCGTCCAGGGCAGCACCTACCAGGACCTGCGCGAGCGTGCGGCGCGCGAGCTGGTGGCGATGGATTTCAGCGGCTACGCCATTGGCGGGCTCAGCGTCGGCGAGCCGGAGGCGGACATGATGCGCATCGCCGACTGGACCTGCCCGCTGCTGCCGGAGAACAAGGCGCGCTACGCCATGGGCCTGGGCACGCCGCCGCAGATCGTCGAACTGATTGCCCGCGGTGTCGACATGTTCGACTGCGTCCTGCCGACCCGGCTGGCGCGCAACGGCACCGCCTTCACCCATGAGGGCACGATCAACCTGCGCAACCAGAAGTTCGCGCGGGATTTCCGGCCGCTGGCCGAGGACACCCATCCGCTCTGCCAGGGCTTCTCCCGGGCCTACCTGCGGCATTTGATCAACACCCAGGAGGTGCTGGGTTTGCGGTTGATTTCCCTGCACAATCTGCATTTCTACCTGTCCCTCGCGTCCCGGGCGCGCCAGGCCATCGAACAGGGTGGCTTCGCCGAGTTCCGTGCCGAGGTCCACGCCCGTTACTCGTCCCGACCCGAACCCACCGACCCATGACCGCCGCCCCCCTCCTCATCCTCCTCGCCCAGGC
>DAIUCN010000180.1:0-5026 GCA_036846165.1 Prosthecobacter sp. | reverse complement strand
AGATCGGCGTGCCCGGCGCCTTTGCCATCCGCGGCGGCTTCACCGGCCAGGAGGCTCCGGAACCGGTGCCGGCCCACTTCGACTACGAGCGCTGGCTCGGCCCGTCCCCCGCCCGTCCCTACACCCCAGCGCGCTGCCACTTCAACTTCCGCTGGATCGACGAGTACGCGCCCGGTTACATCACCGACTGGGGCGCCCACTTCCTCGACGTCGCCCAGTGGGGCGCCGGCATGGACGACACCACGCCGGTCGAAGTCGAGGCACGCGACGTCCAGCGCCGCGCCGGCAGCCTGTACGACGCCCCCGAGCAGTTCCACATCGAGTACCGCTATGCCAACGGCGTGCGCATCGTCATGACCAGCACCGACGACAAAACGAAGTGGGGTACCCGCTTCGTCGGCAGCGAGGGCTGGATCTACACCGAGAGCGAGATCCTCAAGGCCAGCGACGACGCCATCCTGCGTGCCAAGCTCAAGCCCGGCGACACCCGCCTGTACGAATCCAAGCACCACCACCGCAACTTCATCGACGCCGTGCTCAGCCGCGGACCGACCGCCGCTCCGGCCGAAGCCGCCCAGCGCGCCGCCACCACCTGTCAGCTCGGTGCCATCGCCGCCAGTCTCGGCAAGCCGCTGACCTTCGATCCCGTCGCCGAACGCTTTGCCGACGAGGCCGCCAACGCCCTGCTCGCCAAACCCGTGCGCGCTGGCTGGAGCCTCTGAGCCACCGCC
Source organism: Prosthecobacter sp. (assembly GCA_036846165.1). GTDB lineage: Bacteria > Verrucomicrobiota > Verrucomicrobiia > Verrucomicrobiales > Verrucomicrobiaceae > Prosthecobacter. Next base: position 4,295 of record DAIUCN010000180.1, on the reverse strand, counting down.
ATGATCCTGCGCTTCCTGCTTGCCTGCCTCCTGCTCGCCCCGGCCCTGCCGGCCGCCGAACCCCTGCGCCTGGCCCTGCCCCCGGTCCTGCACGCGGTCGCCGGCCTGCCCTTCGAGGTCTACTTCGACAACCTCGTGCTCGCGGAGAACAGCGAGGTCTTGAACTTTCGCGTCAGCTGCCCGCTCGGCAGCGTCGACGCACGCCGCTGGCGTGTGCTGCCGGAAGCCAGCCAGGCTGGCGAGCATGCCTTCCAGGTCGAGGTGAGCGACCCGCGCGACGGCCGGCGGGAATCCGCCCGCGCCGTGCTACGGATCGCGGCTGCCACGGCCGGCGCGGATCGCGCCCTGCGACTGCTCATCGTTGGCGACAGCCTGACGAACGCCAGCCGTTACCCGAACGAAGTCGCCCGCCTGCTCGCCCAGCCCGGCAACCCGCGCACGACCCTGCTTGGCACGCACCGACCCGCGAGCGCCGCGGCCGGGGTTGCCCACGAGGGTTATGGCGGCTGGACCTGGAAAAACTTCCTGCAGAAGTGGGATGCCGAACCGGCAACAGCCACCGCCGGACCCGTGCGCCGCGCGCGCAGCCCGTTCCTTTACGCTGGAACCGACGGCCAGCCGGCACTCGATGTCGCGCGTTATTTCCGCGACCAGGGAGGCGAACCGGACGCGGCGCTCTTCCTGCTCGGCATCAACGATTGTTTCAGTGCCGACCCCGACCAGCCGGAAGCCATCGATGCCCGCATCACCGAGGTGCTCGGCCATGCCGACCAACTGCTCGCCGCCTTCCGCGCCGCCGCGCCCAAGGCCGCCCTCGCGGTCGGTCTGACCACGCCGCCGAACGCCCGCGAATCGGGCTTCGAAGCCAACTACAAAGGCCGCTACAAGCGCTGGGGCTGGAAACGCATCCAGCACCGGCTGGTCGAACGCATGATCGCCCACTACGCCGGCCGCGAAAAAGAGGGCCTGCATCTGGTCGCCACCGAGCTTGTGCTCGATCCGGTCGACGGTTATCCTGTCGACAACGGTGTCCACCCCAACCCCGCCGGCTACGCCCAGATCGGCGCCGGCTTCCACGGCTGGCTGAAGGTCTGGCTGGCCGACGGCGCACCCGGTCCGGCCGCGACCGGCCGCTGAGAGGGGAACACCTTGACGCCCCTGCCCCGTGGCCGCATCTTGTATGCCCGGCGGCCGCCGGCCCACCGCATGATGCAGCACGTGTCCCCCCGCACCCGGCAATGGTTCCGCCTCGGCGCCTGGCTCGCCCTCCTGGCCCAAGCCGCACCCGCGCAGGAAGCCCCTCGCGCCGAGCCCCTGCAGACCGCCGCCGCCAGCGAGCCAGCGAAGAGCCGCGACCTTGCCGCCTCGCTGCTGACCCAGAAGGAAGCACGCACCCTGCGCCTGAGCATCCCGGCACCGCGCGGCCTCATCGTCGACCGCAACGGCATCGCCCTCGCCCAAAACCGCACGGTCAATTACCTGGCGCTCAACTTCCCGTTCATGGACAAGGCGACGCCACAGGCCATCCTCGCCTACGCCAAGGCGAAGATCGAGTCGGCCAACCGCCTGCTCGGCAAGACCTGGTCGCTGCCCGATGACCGCCTGCTCAGCCACTACGAGCACCGCCGCTGGCTGCCCCTGGTGTTTTCCATCGAGGAGGGACTCAACGTCGAGATCACCGAGGCGCAGCAGGCCAAACTGGCCCCCCTGCTTGAGGACGGCTCGCTGCTGCTGCAGCCCGCCTATCTGCGCCACTACCCGCACATCGACAGCGCCTGCCATGTCATTGGCCACACCGGCCGCACCCGGCCGCTGCCGCAGGGCCCGATCGTCGATGGCGACCCGCTGTTCGAGGAAATGGAGGGGCGCGAGGGCTTGGAAGTGACCTTCGATCACCGCCTCAAGGGCACGCCGGGCGAGATCAACCTGCTCTTCGATCCCGACGGCAAGCTGCTGGCCGACGAAGTCCTGCGCCGGCCCATGCCCGGTCACACGGTCGTCACCACGCTTGATTTCAACCTGCAGAAGTACGCTGAGAACGCCCTCAAGAAGACCGCCCGCAACGGCGGCTCCATGGTCATCATGGACGTGCGCAACGGCGACATCCTCGCCATGGCTTCCAACCCCGGCTTCGACCTCAACGAGTTCGTGCCCGGCATCCGCTCCGCGCGCCTGGAGGAACTCGTCAACGACCCGCGCATGCCGATGTTCGCCCGCTCCTTCCGCGGTGAGTACCCGCCGGCCTCGACCTTCAAGATCGTCACCGCCCTCGGCGCCCTCGAAAGCGGCCGGGTCACCGCCGCCACCAGCTTCAACTGCACGATCTCCATGATGATCGGCGACCGGCCCTTCCACAACTGGAACACCAAGAACGACGAGGGGCCGATGAACGTCATCACCGCCCTCAAGCGCTCCTGCAACACCTGGTTCTACGCCGCCGCCCTGCAGGCCGGTCCCGATCCGGTGACGAACATGGCCTTCCGCCTCGGCTTCGGCGAACGCACCGGCATCCCCCTCAAGGCCGAGGCGCGCGGCAACGTCCCCAGCAGCGCCGATCACCGCATCCTCGGGGGCGAACTCGCCAACATCGCCATCGGCCAGGGCGCCGTCACCGCCACCCCGCTGCAGGTCTGCCAGGCCATGTGCGCGCTCGGCGACGGCACCCGCATGTTCCAGCCGCGCCTGGTCAAGCAGGTGCAGTCGATCGGCGAGCAGGTGGTCGATGCCACCGATGAACGCCGCGTGCGCCGCGAACTCGAGATCACCCCCGAGCATCGCGAGGCGGTGATCAAGGGCATGGTCGCCGTCGTCTCCGGCCCGGGCGGCACCGGCCGCGCCGCCGCCATCGAACAGGCCCAGGTTGCCGGCAAAACCGGCACCGCCCAGTGGCGCGTCGCCAAGGACCAGCGCCTCGCGTGGTTCACCGGCTTCGTGCCGGCCAGCCAGCCGGTGCTCGCCTTCGCCGTCGTCTACGAGGGCAGCCCCGGCCAGAAGATCGGCGGCGGCGCCGTCGCTGCCCCCATCGTCAAGGAGGTGTTCAGCAACTTCTACGCCGGCGCTCCCACCGACGACCCGCTCGTCGCCGCCATGAAGGACGTGCCGCAGGCCCTCGCCGTCGACGAGGGCATCGTCGCCGCCGAGGCCGTGCCGGAAACAACCCGTCCCGCCGCGTCCGAGCCGCCGCCGCAAGCCGAGCAACGCACGATTGGCGGCTTCTTCAAACGCCTGTTCCGCCGCAACTGACCCGCCATGACCGTGCAACTGGCCACCCTGTGCGACTCGGCGTCGGACTACGCCGGCAAGCTCTGCCTGCTCGGCGCCTTCGACACGTTGTGCGCGCGTGAATACCCGGTCGTGCACCCGCACTGCGCCTTTGTTGTTCGGATGATTTTCGAACCCGCCGACGCCGGCCGTCATGTCTTTGTCGTCCGCTGCCTCGATGCCGCCGGCAACGACACCCTGCCGCCGCTGGAAGCCGCGGTCGACGTGGTTTTCCCCTCCACCTTCCTGCCCTTCGTCACGCGCAACATCGTGCTCAACCTGCAGCGCCTGCGCATCGAACGCCACGGCCTGTACCGCTGGAACCTCGAGCACCGCGGCCGCACCCTCGCCAGCATCCCGCTGCGCGTGACCCTCTTCGACGACTCGCGCTCCGCCACCGGCCCCGCCGGCTGAAACCCGCCACGCCCACCGCCATGGACCACCCGCACCTGCAGGAAACGAGCACCCCGAAAGGCACGCCCATCCGCCAGCTCTCGGTGTTTCTGCCCAACCGCGTCGGCTCGCTGCTCGCCCTCGTCCGCCTGCTCCACGAACACGCCATCGAGGTGCTCGGCTTGTCCATGCAGGACACCACCGAGATGACCCTGGTGCGCCTCATCCTCAGCGATCCCGAGGGCGCCGCCATGCTCTTCATCGAAAAGGGCATCCCGCACACCGACTGCGCCATCCTCGTCGTCGAGCTGCGCGAGTCCGACCAGCGCCTCACCGAGTGCCTGTCGACCCTGCTCGCTGCCGAACTCAACCTCGAGTTCTGCTACCCGCTGATGGTCCGCCCCGGCCTGCACCCGCTCTTCGCCCTGCACTGCGACGACACCGACATCGGCGTCGATGTCCTGCACCGCGCCGGCTTCAAGGTCCTCTGCCAGGGCGACCTCAGCCGGTGAGGGGCGGGGAGCCAGGAGCAGAGAGCCGGGAGCACAGAGGGGAGAGAGCCGGATCAGCTTCATCGCCTTGCGCCCTTCACTCTTCACTCTCCATACCTTGCCCCGGCCCTGCCACGGGCCAAAAGAGCA
>DAIUCN010000179.1:0-5107 GCA_036846165.1 Prosthecobacter sp. | reverse complement strand
ACTCCCCACTCCCCACTCCCCACTCTCCGCCATGAAACACGAACTCGCCACCCAACTGCTCCGGTCCGGTGAAATCACCCGCCGCGACTTCGCCGCCAAGACGGCTTCCTCCCTGCTCGGCGTCGGCCTGCTCGGCCAGTCGCTGTCCAGCCGCGCCTTCGCCGCCTTCGAGCAGTCCTCGAAGCTGCGCCAGGCGGCCACCGCCAAGAATGTCATCTATCTGTACATGAGCGGCGGTCAGACCCACCTCGACACCTGGGATCCGAAGCCCGGCACCGAAACCGGCGGCCCCACCAAGGCCATCAAGACCAGCGCCGACGGCGTCCAACTCGCCGAGAATCTGCCGCTCACCGCCCGCCAGATGCACCATGGCACCGTCTTCCGTTCGCTCAGCTCCACTCAGGGCGCGCATGAGCAGGGCAACTACATGATGCACACCAGCTACGAGCTGCGCGGCACCATCCGTCACCCAGGCATGGGCGCCTGGCTGAATGTCTTCCAGGGCGGCGGCAACAGTACCCTGCCCAAATACGTGTACGTCGGCAACGACAGCCGTCACCCCGGTGCCGGCTTTTTCCCGGCCGCCCAGAGCCCGCTCTTCGTCAACAACCCGGAGGCCGGCCTCAAGAACGTCAAGCTCCAGCCCGGCCTCACCCAGGAGAAGTTCGATGCCCGCCTGCGCCTCGCCTCCGATCTCGACGCCGACTTCCGCAGCGCCTTCCCGCACCGCAACGTCAAGGCCTACGCCGACATGTACGACGATGCCATCGCCATGATGCGCTCCGAGGACCTGAAGGCCTTCGAACTCACCGAGGAGAGCGCCGACCTGCGTGCCGCCTACGGCCGAACCCCCTTTGGCCAAGGCTGCCTGCTCGCCCGCCGCCTCGTCGAGCGCGGGGTCCGCTTCGTCGAAGTCTCCCTCGGTGGCTGGGACACCCACAACGCCAACTTCGTGCGTGTGCCCGAACTCTGCGAAACCCTCGACCGCGGCCTCGCCACCCTGCTCGACGATCTCCACCAGCGCGGCCTGCTTGAGGAAACCCTCGTCGTTGTCGCCACCGAATTCGGCCGCACTCCCGAGATCAACCAGAACGTCGGCCGCGACCACTACCCGAAGGCCTTCTCCGCCGCCATGTTCGGCGGCGGCATCCGCGGTGGCCACGTCCACGGTCAGACCGATGCCGAGGGCCGCGAGGTCGTCGCCGACAAGGTCAAGATCCAGGATTTCAACGCCACCATCGCCTACGCCCTCGGCCTGCCGCTTGATCAGGTGGTGTACAGCCCGAGCAAACGGCCCTTCACCATCGCCGACAAGGGGCAGCCGCTCACCAGCGTCTTCGCTTAAACCCGCTGCAGTCTCCCCCGCGGCTCCGCCTTCCCCGGCGGAGCCGCTTTTTGCATCGGGCCAGCGCCGGCAACCCGCTTCAGTTGCGGATTCCTCTGATTTTCAAGTCCCGATCGCTGCGAAAAGGCTGTGAAAAAAGCCACGCCTGTCAGCCATCGTCCCTAGCCGTGGCATGGCGCAACCAGGGGCGCCGAGCCAATGATCCCACCCCGTGCGAGGGTGAGTTTTCTTCCTCCTGCCGATTCCTGCCATCACTCCACGCCGCCCTGAACAGCGTGCAGCAGAACAGTCACCCAACCGAGCTTTGGCTGGGGAGGTGTCGACCAACGGTCGTCATGTGACCCACCTTCATCAATCCCAATAAATCTACACTATCCACTTATTTTCAATGAATAACAGACTTTTGATTCAAATCCAGATCGCCGACCGCCCGTGACAAGGTCGACGCAAAGTGGCGTCGATTCCTGCGGCGTTCGGGTGACGGAACCGCCGTGTTCCACTGCGCTAACTCCGATGTTCCATGGCCTTTTCCCGGCGCCAGCGGGAACCAGCTTGGGCTACCGCGGGGTCGCCGCCACAACCGCCCGCCACGCTCTTCCCACAGTCCCTGGAGAATGTGAATAACCTGTGAATGAGTGCGGATGACCTGCTAAAACTCTGTGAGTTGCTGGTGAATCCCCTGCGCAACGCGCAGAGAAAGACTTTTCTTTGAGCGGAACCTGCCCTTCAATGCATGCGCATGAAACGTTGGCGCATTGCAGGCATCAATTTTGATCACTTCCACATGGGCGACCTGCTCCGGCAGGCCTTTGAACACCCGGCCGTGGAGCTGGTGGGCATCGCCGATGAACAGCCGGAACGCATGGTGGAGGCCGCTCGCCACTTCGGTCTGGGGCCGGATCAGGTCTTCACCGATCACCGGGCCTGCCTGGAGCAGACGCGACCCGACCTCGTGCTGCTCTGTCCGGCTGCCTCCCGCCATGGCGAGTGGGTGGCCAAGGTCGCTCCCTACGGCGTGCATGTGCTCATGGAGAAACCCTATGCCGCCTCGCTGGCTGAGGCCGATGCCATGGCGGCGGCGATGGCAGGCACCGGCAAGCGGCTGGCGGTCAACTGGCCGCTGGTCTGGGATGCCGGTCAGCAGACCGCCCATCGGCTGATCCAGGAGGGCGTCATTGGCGAGGTCTTCGAATTTCATCACCACGGTGGCAACCGCGGACCGCTTTGCCACGGTGCCGACAAGCTGGAGAAGGAGCCGTCGGCCGCGGACAAGGCGGCGAGCTGGTTCTACAGTGCCGCGCAGGGGGGCGGCTCGCTGCTCGACTACATGGGCTACGGAGCCACCCTCGGCACCTGGCATCTGGGCGGCCAATCGCCGCTGGAGGTCACCTGCACCTGGCACCGCCCGGACGGCCTGGAGGTCGATGAACACAGCATCGCGGTGATCCGCTACGCCAACGGCCTGAGCAAGACCGAAACCCGCTGGGGCACCTTCACCGATCCCTGGACGCATCAGCCGCAGCCGATGTGCGGCTTCGTCCTGCGCGGCACCGGGGGCACGATCTCCTGCTACGACTATGCCCGCCATTTGCGCGTGCAGACCCGCGCGCGACCGGAGGGCTTTGAGGTGCCTGTCGACACCCTTGCAGCCCCCAACCGCAACCCGATTGAGCACGTCCTGCACCATCTCGAAACCGGCGCCCCGCTCATCGGGCCACTGACCCTGGAGATCAGCCGCATCGGCCAACAGATCGTCGACACCGCCTTCGAAAGCGCTCGGCAAAAGCGCACCTTGCCTCTGCTCGGCTGAAAGCGCGTCCGGACATTGCCAGAAGGCGCGACTGCGCATAGGTTGAGGTTGCCATGCCCCAGGCCACCCGCCACTCCCGTCCGCCCTGCCATCTCGGCGTCGAAGGCGGCGGCACGCGCACCTCGGTCCTGCTCGTCGACGCCCACGGGCACACCCTGGCGGACTTCCAGCGCGGTCCAGCCGTGCTGCCCCTACTCTCGGACCGCGAACTGCTCTGGCACCTGCGCGACCTGGCCGCCGCCCTGCCGCGCCAGCCCGACGCCGTCTGCCTCGGCCTCGCCGGCGTGCGCACCGCGACCGATCGCGAGCGCCTGCGCCGCGCCGCCGGCCGTGTCTGGCCCGGCCTTCCCTGCATGGCCACCAGTGACCTCGATACCGCCCTCGCCGCCGCCCCTGAGAATGGCCGAGCACCGGTTGAAATCCTGGTGCTCAGCGGCACCGGTTCCTGCTGCTTCGGTCGCACGGCCGACGGTCGCACCGCCAAGGTCGGCGGTCGCGGCCATGTCATCGGCGACCGTGGCAGTGCCTGCGACATCGGCCTGCGCGCTCTGCGCGCGGTGATGGCCGACCTCGACCGCCACGGCCGGCTCGGCCGGCTCGGCGCCGCCCTGCTGCACGCCCTGCAGTTCAACGAACCCGACGACCTCATCCCGTGGTCCGTGCAGGCCCCGAAGACCGAGATCGCCGGCCTGGCCGTGACCGTCTTCGCCCTTGCCCGCAAAGGCGATGCCCTCGCTGCCGGCCTGCTCGACGAGGCTGCCGCCATGCTCGCCGAGGATGCCTGCGCCTGTGCCGACCAACTTGCCGGTCCGGATGAACCCGTGCGTTTCATCTTCAACGGCGGCGTGCTGCTGAAGAACCCCGGCTTCCTTCGCGACGTCGGCCGGCGCATCCGCCTGCACCGGCCCGGGGCGCGCCTGGCTCCGTTGAAAAAACCTTCGGTCACCGGTGCCGTCGCCCTGGCGCGCGCAACTTGGAATGACGAGGCGCGGCCCGCGCCCTCCCCTCCCGTCGGCGCCCTGACTCTGCCGTCCGCCATCGCCGATCTCAGCCTGCTCACCCTTTCGCCCACCGAACACCGCAACCCACGCTCGTTGAAGCTGGATCGCCTGTCGCCCGGCCTGGGCATCGAACTCATGCTCGCCGAAGACGCCGGCATCCCCGGCGCCCTGCGCCGGGAAAAACGCGCCATCGCCCGCGCCGTGACCGAGGTGGCACGCGCTTTCCGCACGGGCGGGCATCTTTTTTATGCCGGTGCCGGCACCAGCGGCCGACTCGGCGTGCTCGATGCCAGCGAGATCCCGCCGACCTTTCGCGCGCCGCGCGAGCAGGTGCAGGGCCTGATCGCCGGCGGTCGCCAGGCCCTGTGGAGCGCCGTCGAGGGGGCCGAAGACGACGTCCAGGCCGGTGCCACCGCCATCGCCCACCGCGGCCTCGGCCCGGACGACGTGCTGATCGGCATCGCCGCCAGCGGTCGCACCCCCTTCGTCTGGGGCGCCCTGCACGAGGCCAACCGTCGTGGTGCCTTCACGGTTCTGCTCTGCTTCAATCCGTCCATCAAACCCGCCGCGGTCAAACTCGGCCGCTCGACCTGGCGCCCCCGCCTCGTCATTGCCCCCGATGTCGGCCCCGAGGTGCTGACCGGTTCAACCCGGCTGAAGGCGGGCACGGCGACCAAGCTGGTGCTCAACATGATCACCACCCTGGCCATGACCCGCGCCGGCAAGGTGATCAGCAACCTCATGGTCGATCTCAATCCCTCGAACGTGAAACTGCGCGACCGCGCCGTGCGCATCCTCATCGAACTCACCGGTTGCAGCCGCGACGCCGCGCGCGCCGTGCTGCAGGCCAGCGGCTGGGATGTCAAAGCAGCCCACGATCGACTGCGGCGCGCCTGAAGCGCAACATCGGGCACCGCCCCGGCGTACCCCTGCCATGCCCCTGGACCCGCT
>DAIUCN010000178.1:0-5188 GCA_036846165.1 Prosthecobacter sp. | reverse complement strand
TTCTCTCATCGTCCAGTTCAACCCATCCCCCACCCACTGCCCTCATGAGCGAGCGTCGCGTCGTCATCACCGGAATCGGAGTCGTTTCCCCCCTGGGAAACAACAAGGACGATTTCTGGAAAAACCTCGTCGCCGGCAAGAGCGGCATTCGTCGCATCCAGAGTATGGACACGACGAACTACGATTGCAAAATCGCCGGTGAGGTGGTGGATTTTGACCCGACGCCCTTTTTCAACAACCACAAGGAGGCGCGCCGCGCCGATCGCTTCTTCCAGTTGGCCATGGCCGCCTCGAAAATGGCGGTTAAGGACAGCGGTTTGAATCCGGACAGCCTGGACCCGCACCGCATCGGCGTGATGGTTGGCAGTGGCATCGGCGGCCTGAGCACAATCGAAGCCCAGTATGAGATCCTGCTCACCAAGGGGCCGGGCCGCGTCTCGCCCTTCCTCATCCCGATGATGATCACCAACATCGCCACGGGCATGATTGCCACCGAGTTCGGCTTCATGGGCCCGAACATGTGCATCACCACCGCCTGTGCGACCTCCAACAACAACATTGGCGAGGCCTGGCGCATCATCAAGTTTGGCGATGCCGATGCCATTGTCTGCGGGGGTTCCGAGGCCAGCATCCGTCCCTGCGGCCTGTCCGGCTTTGCCAACATGAAAGCGCTGTCCCTGCGCAACGATGAACCCGAGCGCGCATCGCGTCCCTGGGACAAGGATCGCGACGGCTTCGTCATGGGCGAGGGCTCCGGCGTGGTGGTCATTGAGGAGCTCGAGCACGCCAAGAAGCGTGGCGCGACCATTTACTGCGAGCTCGCCGGCTACGGCGTCACCGCTGACGCCTACCACCTGACCGCGCCGCATCCGGAAGGTCTTGGCGCCTCGAAGTGCATGGAAATGGCCCTGCGCCACGCCCGCCTGAACGCCGGGGAAGTGCAGTACGTCAACGCCCATGCCACCTCGACGCCGGTCGGCGACCTGTGCGAGCTGCGCGCCATCAAGCGCACCTTTGGCGACTTTGCCCGCAGGGGCCTGCTGGTCTCCGGCACGAAGTCGATGACCGGCCACCTGCTTGGCGCCGCCGGCGGAGTTGAGCTGGCCGCCAGCGTGCTCGCCCTGCGCGACCAGGTGGTGCCGCCGACGATCAACGTCGAGAACCCGGATCCCGAGGTCGATGTCGACATCGTCGCCAACGAGGCGCGTCCGGCCAAGCTCAGCGCCGCGCTCAGCAACAGCTTCGGCTTCGGTGGTCACAACTCGGCCCTGCTGGTGAAGAAGTTCGAGGGCTGAGGCTGCGCGCACCGCCATGAAGAACGTCCCCCTGGACATCGGCGTGCTCGGCCTGGGCATCATCGGCGGCCGGGTCGCCGGGCATCTGGGTGCCGCCGGTCATCGTGTGCATGTCTGGAGCCGCACCGGCAAGGCCGGCGCGCTGACCAGCCCGCGTGCGGTCGCCGAGGCGGCACAAGTGCTGCAGGTTTTTGTGCGTGATTCCGCCGCGCTGATCGAGACGCTGCGCGACCTCGCACCGGTGCTGACGCCGGAGCACCTGGTGCTCAACCACGCCACGGTCAGCAAGGCTGCCGTGCTGGAGGCGGCGCGCCTGTGTGCTGAGTCGGGCGCCGGCTTTCTCGATGCGCCCTTTACCGGCAGCAAGATGGCCGCGCAGAATGCCAGGCTGGTGTATTATGTGGGTGGCGACGCCGCCCTGCTGGAGCGCGCGCGGCCGGTGCTGGAACTGAGCTCGGTGAAGATCCTGCACCTCGGGGAGGTTGGCGACGCCATGGTGTTGAAGATCGTCACCAACCTGATCACCGCGGTCACGGTCAAGGCCCTGGCCGAAGCGGCGGCAATCACCCGCGTCGAGGGCGTGCCGCTGACGGCGCTGCAAACGGCGCTTGAGGCCAATGCCAATCACTCGCCGCTGCTTGCCATGAAGCTGCCTGCCCTGATGCAGGATGATTTTGAGCCGCACTTCGCCCTCGTCAACATGCTCAAGGACGCCGATTTTGCCTGTGAACTTGCCGCCGGGGCCGGTCTCTCCACACCGGCGCTCGACTGCACGGCCGCGGCCCTGCGCTCTGCGGCAGAAGCGGGGTTTGGTGATCTGGATTTTTCGGTGATCGGTCGCTTGCAGGCATGAACGCGGATCTTTGGCAACGGCTGCAGACCGAGGGCGGCTGGCTCAATCTGAGCGGTCGCGCCAAGTGGCGCTTGTCGGGGCCCGACCGCGTGCGCTACCTGAATGGTCAGGTCACTCAGGACGTGCGTCAGGCCGATGCCGGCCGCGCCCTGCGCGCCTGCGTCACCAATGCCAAGGGGCGGATTGAGGGCGATGTGTTCTTTCATGCGTCGCCCGAGGGCGACAGCCTGCTGATCGACGCGCCTGCCGGCCTGCGTGAGTCGCTCGGCCTCCGCCTGGGCCGCTATCTCATTGCCGATGACGCGGAACTGGAGGATGTCAGCGAGGACTGGCAGCTTTGGCACCGTTTCGGGCCGGGTTCGGGCATGCAAGGTCCTGAGGCGAACCGACTCGCCTGCGCGGGTCGCGATATCTGGCTGCCAGCCGGTGCGCCGGCGCCGGCCGTCAATCCACTTACCGAGGATGAGGCCGAGACTCTGCGCATCCTGCGGGGTGTGCCAGCCAGTCCGCAGGAGCTTCATGGCGAGGTGTTTCCGCAGGAGGCGGGGCTTGAGGCCGAGGTGATGAGTTTCAGCAAGGGCTGCTATGTGGGGCAGGAAGTGTTGTCGCGCATCAAGAGCACCGGTCGCATGCCGCGTGAACTCGTCGTCTGGGTGACGGAATCCGGTGAGCCGATGCCCGGCGACACACTCTGGCTGCCGGACGGCAGTCGCGCCGGCCTGATCACCAGTTGCGCCCGTCATCCGCTTGAACATCGAGTGCACGGGCTCGCCTACCTGCGCCAGGGACTGGCCGAGCCGCATTCGCAGTTGCTTGTCGGCGACGCCATGACTAGTATCTCAGCCAGCCTAAGGATTCAACACCTGCCCTGCCGATGACCCTCCTCCGTTCCACCTTGCTCGCGCTGCCACTTCTCGCCCTTGTGTCCTGCAGTTCCGGCGGCCGGGCTGACGTCACCAATCCGACAGTCGCGGAAATGGATCGGCTTGACGTTCAGTGGGGCTTGCCGCAGCGCAAGTCGCGTGGAGCACCGCGCCGGACTTATCAGTACACGGCGCCGGCTCCAAGCTATTCCCCGGCGCCGAATTACTCGATGCCCGCCGAGGCTCCGCCGCCGGCCGCGCCACCGCGTGAGACCATCAGTGGCCTGCCTCCCGGTGCGCCCCAGTGAAACGCGGTCCCTCCCTGTTGTCGACGCCGTGAAACTCCCCCTGCTGCTCGCCCTCGCCGCTGCGCCCTTCGTGGCTGCCCAGCAACTGCCCACCCAGGAGCCTTTGCCGGCACCCGCACCGGCCTCGGTGCCAGCCACCGTGCCGGCGCCGCTCCAGCCGCTGACACCGCTGCCGCCGATCGAACGCCTGGCCGACGAGGCCCAGCGTCAGCTCTTTGAGGCGGCTGGTCAGACTGCGCCGGCGGTTCCTGGCGGGCCGGTGGTCACCACCCGCGGACGCAAGACGGTGATCAGCACCGCCGATCTCGAGGATCCGGCCAAGTGGCAGGCTGACGAAACTCGTCAGCTTGCCGTCATGGAGGTCGCTTTCGGCGGCACGGTCGAAACCGTCATGTTTATCCTCTACGGACAGGACGCGCCCAAGACGGTCGCCAATTTCCGCGACAACACCGAGGCTGGCGCCTACAACGGCCTGGCCTTCCACCGTGCCATCGAGGGTTTCATAGTCCAGACAGGCGACCCGCTGACCGCCGATGAGGGGGCGCGTGAGCGCTGGGGCACTGGCGGTGAGTCGAAGACCGTGCCTGCCGAGATCAAGCGTCGTCACCGCAAGGGGGCCGTTGCCATGGGGCGCCGTGCGGATGCGGTCAATCCGGAGCGCCGTTCCAACGGTTTCCAGTTCTATTTCAACCTGGGCAAGGGCGGCTCGCTTGACGGCAACTACACCGTCTTCGGGCAGGTGGTCTCCGGCCTCGAGACGCTGGAGCGCATCGCCAAGATGCCGGTGGACGACAATGACTGCCCGATCGCCCGCATTGAAATTCAGTCGCTCCGTGTCATCGACCACAAGGGGCCGCTGATGCCCCCGCAGCAGGACACTGGCGATGGCCGCAAGTACACCAAGCCGGCGGCGGCCAAAGGCTTCATCGAGCGCTTCATTGAGCGCGTGTGGTGAACCTGCATGCCGGCCTGAGGCTCGGGCTCAGGCCTTGGCTCGGGCTCGGTTGACCAGTTCCAGGAAGCGCGTTTTCTGTTCAGCGAGTGCGGCGACCCGGTCGGCCGGCTTGCTGCTGGCCTCCAGCAGCACCCAGCCGGCGTAATCAATGCCGACCAGCAGTTCCGCCAGCTTGTCGTAGGGATAGCTGCCTTCGCCGACCTCGTGCACGTGCACGGTCTGGCCGAGGAAGTCGGCCACCTTGGCAAAGTTGGCCTCTAGTCCCTCCCCGTCGAGGTCCGGCTTGTTGCAGTTCCAGCAGACGCGCACGTTGGGACGGTCGGCGATCTCCATGACGGTGCGGATGCGGCCGAGGTCGGTGACGTCGCCATGCACTTCCAGGCGGATTTCCTGGCCAAAACCGAGGGCGTGATCGCCGAGTTCGGCGAGCGAACGGCCGATTTGCTCGAGGGTTTGCTCAACAGGTGCTTCCTTGGGCAGCTTGTCCGGCTTTACCTTGACGCCGCTGCCGCCGATGTCGTGGCTGAGCTTGATGAAGTCGCGTGCCAGGGCGAGCTGGGCCTTGAGTTCGTTGGCATCAGGGCTGTGGAAGGCGCAATTGGTGCCCATGCCGAGTGCTTCAACGGGGGAATCCTCGAAGCGGGCGCGCACTTCCTCGCGCTGGGCGGCGCTCAGGGCCGGACTGACGCCATGAGCGTGTTCGACGCGCAGTTCAACGCCATGCACGCCCGCCTGCTCGCAGTTGGCGAGCAGTTCGGGCAGCGTCCAGTCCGCACCCCACTGGTAGGTCACCAGGCCATACCGCAGGTTTTCACCCTTGTAACTGAGGGGTGCCGCCCGGGTCGTGGCGAGGCTGGCGGCACCGGCGCCGAGCAGGGTGGCGAGGAAGTGGCGGCGGTCGGGCAGGGTGGGGG
>DAIUCN010000177.1:0-5392 GCA_036846165.1 Prosthecobacter sp. | reverse complement strand
GCCTTGGGGGCCGTCGCCTTCGGGGCCGCGGGCTTCTTGGCCGCAGCCGGCTTAGCGGCGGGCTTGGCGACGGCCTTCGGAGCCGCGGCCTTGGCGGCCGGCTTCACCGCGGCGGCCTTGGAGGCGGCAGCCTTCGGAGCGGCGGCCGCCTTGGCCGGAGCCTTGGCGGCGGCGGCCTTCGGAGCGGCCTTCGGCGCGGCGGCCTTGGCGGCGGGCGTCTTGGCCGGAGCCTTGGCGGCGGGCTTCGCAGCCGTCTTGGGCGCGGCGGGCTTCGCGGCGGGCTTCGCCGCAGCCTTCGGCGCCGCAGCCTTCGCGGCGGCGGGCTTGGCCGCCGGCTTCGGAGCCGCGGCCTTGGCCGCGGCGGACTTCTTCGCCGCCGGCTTCTTGGCGGCCGCGGGTTTCGCAGCCGCCGGCTTGGCGGCCGGCGCCGCGGCCTTGGTCACGGGGACCGCCGGGGCGCTGGCGGCCGGCTGGGGCGCCGGCGCGGGCTTGGGGGCTTCCGCCTTGGGTTCGGTTGGCTGGGGGGCGGCGGGTTTCGCCGGTTCAGCGGGTTTCGCCGGTTCGGTCTTGGCAGCGGCCGCCGGTGCGGAGCTCGGCTTGGCTTCCTGCGCGGTGGTGGCGAGAGGCAGGGCCAGAAGGGGAAGGAGGACTTTCAGCTTCATGGTCGATGGGGTTGGGACTGCGTTATTACGCAAGCACGCGGTTGCATGTTTGCGCAAAATCGGCTCAATCCGGGTTCATGGTCAATGTCATCGTCATTCTCGAGATCGATCCGGCGCGGGTCGATGAATTTCTCGGGGTCATCACCCACAACGCTGCTGAGTCGGTCAAGGAGCCTGGCTGCCTGCGCTTCGAGGTCAGCCGTCAGTTCGACAAGGAGAATCTCTTCGCCCTGAGCGAGTCCTATGTGGATCAGGCGGCGATGGAGGCGCACTACCAGACCCCGCACTTCGCGCTGTGGAAGCAGAAGTCCGCCACCGGCTTTGTGCTCAACCGCTGGTCGGTCAAAGGTCCGGTGCTCGCCTGAACCGCCGTGGAAGACGCCTTCGGCCATCGCATCTCCTACCTGCGCGTCTCGGTCACTGACCGATGCAACGAGCGTTGCCGCTATTGCATGCCCGAGGAGGAGCAGGCCTGGTTTCCGCGTGAGGAGGTGCTCGCCTACGATGAAATGCTGCGCGTGCTGCGCGTCGGCGCCGGTCTTGGCATTCGCAAGGTGCGCGTCACCGGTGGCGAGCCGTTGACGCGGCCGGGTGTGGCCGGTTTCTGCGCCGCCATCGCCGCCATTCCCGGCATTGAGGACATCGGCATCTCGACCAATGGCACGCTGCTCGCGAAGACCGAGGGGGGAAGCACGCTCGCCGAGCAGCTGGTGCGCGCCGGGGTGCGCAGTGCCAACATCTCGCTCGATTCGCTGGATCGCGAGGCTTACCGGCGCTCGACGAGTCGCGATCTGTTGCCACGGGTGCTGGAGGGGGTTGATGCAGCGCTGGACGCCGGTTTTGCCTCAATCCGCCTCAACTGCGTGTTGATGAAGGGGCAGAGCGAGCGCGAACTGGTGCCGTTGCTCGACTACGCCCGTTCGAAGGGCGCCCTGCTGCGCTTCATTGAGCTCATGCCAGTGAGCACGAATGAGGTGTTGAGCGAGGCGAACTTTCTCGCCGCCGGCACGGCGCGCCAGCTCGTGGAGCAGGCCTGCGGACCGCTCATCCCCCGGCCCGATTTTCGCACCCATGGTCCGGCCAGTTATTACGAGGTGGCGGCCACCGGCCAGAAGGTCGGTTTCATCGGGGCGATGACCAACCTGCACTTCTGCGAGAGCTGCAACAAGCTGCGCCTGACCAGCGATGGCAAGCTGCGACCCTGCCTGGGCAGCTGGCTGGAGTTTGACCTGCGCGAGGTGCTGCGGCGCGGCTGCACGGACGCCGAGTTGGCCGATTTCATCCTCGGTGTCGTTGCCCGCAAACCCAAGGAGCACGACTTCCGCCACAACTACCAGCCGAACCGCAAGATGATCGCCATCGGCGGTTAAGGGCTGGTGCCGTCGGCCTGGCGGGCGAGTGGACCGCCATGCCAGGCGGGGTAACCGGCGCCGAGCACGAGGGCGAGATCGACGGCCTCCGGCGAGGCGGCGACCCCCTCGCGGGCGCAGCGCTCCGCCTCCTCGGTCAGTTTGGACGGCAGGCGCCGCAGCACCTCGGCCAGCTGGACCGGATCGTGATGCCGGCGCGACTGCGGGCGCCGGCCACGATAACGGTAAAAACCCTCGCCGGTTTTGCGGCCGAGCTTGCCGGTGGCGACCAGACGATCCAGGAGGGGGCTGGTCGCCAGCCGCTCCGGCCAGGCGGCGGCCAGGGTGCGACCGACGTGGGCGGCAACGTCGAGGCCGATCTCGTCGAGCAGGCGCAGCGGCCCCATGGGCATGCCGTGCCGGCGCATGGCTTCATCGATGGTTTCGGCCGGCACACCCTCCTCGTGCAGGCGCACCGCCTCCATGAGGTAGGGCATGAGCACGCGGTTGACGACGAAGCCGGGGCTGTCGCGCACGACCAGAGGCGTTTTGCCCAGTTTCTGGACGAAACTGACTGCGGTGGCGATGACGTCGTCGCTGGTGTGGCGGGTGGTGACGATCTCAACCAGTGGCATGCGGTGCACCGGGTTGAAGAAGTGCAGGCCGATGACGCGTTCCGGGTGTGGCAGGCTGTCCGCCAGTTCAGTGACCGACAGTGCCGAGGTGTTGGTGGCGAGCACGGTGTCCGGGCCGCAGCGGGCGGCCAGGCCCTCGAAGATCCGCTTTTTCACGGTCATGTCCTCGGTGGCGGCCTCGAGGATGAGCTGCGGGCGGGTTAGCGGCACCGGCAGATGCTCGGCCACCAAACGGTCGCCGGCTTCGCGCCGCGCGCGTGCGTCGAGACTGCCGCGGCGCCGGCCCTCGTCGAGCAGGCCGTGCACGCGGGCGAGGCCGAGTGCCAGGGCCTCGGGGCCGACATCCTGCAGCAGCACGCGCACGCCGCGCAGGGTCAGCCAGTGGGCGATGCCGGCGCCCATGACGCCGGCGCCGATGATGGCGGCCTCGTGCACGGGCAGGGCGACGCCGCGCGGCCAGGGTTTTTTGTTGGCCTCCTCGCGCCGGAAAAACAGGTCGATCAGGTGCCCGGCGGCGGGTGTCAGGGCGAGGTCAAGGATGGCGTGGCGCTCCACCTGCATGGCTTCCTCCAAGGGGGCGACGGCGGCGCGCGCGGCGACGGTGATCGCGCGCAGCGGGGCGGCAAGCTGGCCGCGGGTGCGGGTCAGCACGTTGAGTCGGGCACGCCGGGCGATGAACTGGCGCAGGCCGGGCAGCAGACTGAATGGGCGATGCGCAGGCCGGCGGGGTGGGCCGTAGGCGATGCGGTGGTAGGCGGCTCGTTCGAGGTGTTCGCGCGGCACCACCTCATCGATCAGACCGGCACGCCGGGCGGCCGCGGCCTTGAGCTGGCGGCCGCTGACGATGAGGTCGAGTGCGGCCGGCAGGCCGAGCAGGCGCGGCAGCCGGGTGGAACCGCCCCAGGCGGGGACCAGGCCGAGTTGGGTTTCGGGCAGGCCGAGGCGGGCCTCGTCGCTGGCGAGGCGGGTGTCGCAGGCGAGCGCAAGTTCGAGGCCGCCGCCGAGGCAGGCGCCTTGGATGAGGGCGATTTTGTGCAGGGGCAGGGCGGCGAGACGGTTGAAAACACGCTGGCCGAGGCCGACCAGCTGCTCGAGCTGGTGGGCGGGAGCGTGGCGCAGGGTGCGCAGATCGGCACCGGCGATGAAGATGCCCGGCTTGGCACTGCGGATGACAAGGCTCTTCAGCGCGGGGTCGCGGCTCACCGCTTCGAGGCAGAGATCGAACTCGTGCAGGGTTGCGTCGTTCCAGACGTTGGCGGCGGAGCCTTCCATGTCGAAGGTGATCCAGGCGGTGCCGTCGGCATCGGTCTCCAGGTGGAAGTGGCGCAGGGCGCGGGTCCGGGCCAGCGGCGTGGGCGGGCTGGGGATGAAGGCGTCCCCGGGGCCGCCTTTGGTGGTGTGCAGCAGGTCGGTTTTCATGGGGGGCTGGGTTGGGGTGAGGGATCAGTCGCGCTCGAACAGGGCGGCGGCGCCCTGGCCGCCGCCGACGCAGAGGCTGACGAGGGCCCGGTGGCCGCCACGGTGGCGCAGTTGGTCGAGGGCGCTCAGTGCGAGGCGGGCGCCGCTGGCGCCGACCGGGTGGCCGAGGGCGATGGCGCCGCCGCGTGGGTTGAGTTGTTCCTCGGCGATCTCGCCGAGCGGGCCGTCGAGGCCGGCGCGGCGGGCGCTCGCCGGTTCCTTCAGGCATTGCAGGACGGCGAGCACCTGGGCGGCGAAGGCCTCGTTGAGTTCGATGACATCGGCCTGGTCGAGACGCAGGCCGGTGCGGTGCAGCAGGGCGTCGAGCGCGCGCACCGGGCCGAGGCCCATGCGCCGCGGGTCGCAGCCGGTGCAGGCGTAGGCGCTGAAGCGGCCGAGCGGCTGCCAGCCGTGGCGCGCCACGGCGGCGTCGCCGGCGACCAGCAGGGCGACGGCACCATCGCTGACCTGGCTGGAGTTGCCGGCGGTGACGCTGCCGTGGTCGCGGTCGAACAGCGGGCGCAGTCGCGCCAGCTTGTCCGGACGGGTGTCGGCGCGGATGCCATTGTCATCGAGCACGGGTTGGAAGCCGTGGTCGGCGAGGTAGAGCGGGGCGATTTCGCCGCGGCGGAGTTCGGCGGCGGCGAGGGCGTGCTGGTGGCTGCGCAGGGCGAAGGCATCCTGGGCCTCGCGGGAAATCTGGAATTCACGCGCCAGCAGTTCCGCCGTTTCCCCCATGTTCATTTCGACGACCGGATCGGTGAGGCCAAGGCGCAGGGCGGCGACCGGTGCAAAATCGGCCGGGCGGAAGGCGGCCAGGGCGGCGAGGCGCCGGTCCGGGCGGCGCGCGCCGGCGAGGGCGGCAAATTTCGCCATGGCCCGGCGTGGGAACTGCAGCGGCAGGTTCGACATGCTTTCGGTGCCGCCGACGAGGAAGACCTCGCCCTGGCCGGCGCAGAGTTTGGCATGGGCGGTGGCGAGTGCCTCGAGGCCGGAGGCGCAGTTGCGGTGCACGGTCATGGCCGGGCGTGATTCGGGAATGCCGCTGCGCAGGGCGATGACGCGCGCCACGTTTTGCGCGTGCGCGGGCTGGCCGACGCAGCCGAAGATGACCTCGTCGATCACCTGCGGATCGATGCCGCTGCGGGCGAGCAGGGCGGTGGTGGCGGCGCGGCCGAGTTCGACGGCGTCGAGGCCGGCGAGATCGGTGCCGGCACGGGCGAAGGGCGTGCGCACGGCGGCGAGGATGTGCAGGGGTTTCATGGTGGTCAGGCGCTGAGGGCTGGGG
>DAIUCN010000176.1:0-5467 GCA_036846165.1 Prosthecobacter sp. | reverse complement strand
CTTGGGGGGAGGGGCGGGCCGGCTCGACTTGCCGGCGCCAGGCTTCCTCGCGTAAACGGCGCTCCTCGGGATCTGCCGGCGCGGCACGGCGGCGTTCGCGTTCCTCGCGCGCCTGTTGCATCAAGCCCCAGACCCATTGGAAAAAGCCGCCCAGCATCGCAATGACGATGATGACGATCTGAACGGGATCGATCTCGGCGAAACGCATGCAGCAGCTTGGCACGAATTGCCCCGGACACAAAGGGAAGATGCCAGCTTTACATGATGCACTGGCCTTAAAATCAAAATTTTGATAAATTCAACTTGCCTTGAACTTCCTTGGTTTATAAAGTGCCAGGAATTCGGGATAATTCCCTTATCCGGACAGGTTTTTTAAAAATTTATGGCCACGGAATCTCAAGCAGCGCTCCAGGATCACGCCAAGCTGGCGGACTTCATCTTGTTCAGTCAGCGTGAGTTTCTGCTGAACCTTTCCCGGGAACTGAACCGCGACAACATCTCGTTCGCCCAGTTCTTCCTGCTCTCCCACCTGGCCAGCGCCAAGGAGCTGACGATGACCGAGATCGCCCGCAAGATGTCGCATTCGACCGCGGCCGCGACCGGCCTGGTCGACCGACTGGAGAAGCTTGGTTACATGGAGCGCACCCATGCCGTGGACGACCGCCGCAAGGTCATGGTTCGCGTCACCTCCAAGGGGCTGAATCTGGTCAGCCGTCTGCGCGATGTGCTGAAGACCCAGATTGCCGCCGCCATGAACGAGGCGGCTGCTCCGGATGCCGTGAGCTTCATGTCGTCCTATGAGACGCTGGAGCCGATGGCCATGGCCAAGTAAGGTCTGCCTGTCGTGGCTCCTCTGCCGTCCGCCCCACTGCATTGGGAAAGTTTTCCCGCTCTGGCCGGCTTCGGTCTGAATCAGCGGTTTGTGCTCCGCCACCCGGAAATCGCCGTCGATGGCGAACGTGCCGAGGTCTTGCAACGCCTGCGGCCCTGGCACGAGGCGCAGGTCCGTGAGCTGGGGTTTGAGCCTGCCGCGCTGCAACTCGCCGAACAGGTGCATGGCGCCGGCGTGGCCCTGATTGAGCCCGGCGGTGGCCTGGCCGAGGGGGTCGACTCCCTCATCGCCCAAGCCCCCGGCGTTCTGCTTGGCATCTACGTTGCCGATTGCGCCGCCGTGCATCTGGTGGACCCTGTCAGCGGCGCCTTTGGCCTGGTGCACTCGGGCAAAAAAGGCACCGAACTGGGCATCGTGCCGGCCACGCTGACGGCCTTGGCTGAGCACTTCGGCAGCCGTGCCGGAGACATTCGTGTGCAGATCAGCCCTTGCATCCGGCCGCCGGCCTACGAGGTGGACTTCGCCGCGGCGATCCGTCGCCAGTGTCTGGACGCTGGCGTGCGGCAGGAGCATCTCGCCGACGCCGGCGTTTGCACTTCGGGCGACTTGCGGCGCTACTATTCCTATCGCATGGAGAAGGGCCGGACCGGCCGCATGCTCGCGCTGCTCGGCAAGCCGCTGTGAAACTCGAACTCGACTCCCCCGCCAAGATCAACCTCTGGCTGCGCATCCTCGGCCGTCGCGACGACGGCTTTCACGAGGTGCAAACCCGCCTGTGCAAGGTCGCCGTGGCCGACACGGTCGTGCTCGAATGCCGTGGCCGTGGCGAGGGCGTGGCCTTCACCTGCTCGGAACCGGGCCTGCCGCTCGACAGCTCCAACCTGGCCCTGCGCGCGCTGGAGGCGTTTGAGCAGCGCGCCGGCGTCCGCCACGCCTGGCGTTTGCATTTGGAGAAGCGCATCCCTGCTGGCGCCGGTCTCGGCGGCGGCAGCGGCAATGCCGCCACCGTCCTGCGTGCGGCCAACGACCTCTCCGGCCAACCGCTGGCTTTGGCAGATCTGCTGGAATTGGCGGCGGGCATCGGCGCCGATGTGCCATTTTTCCTGCTCGAGACCGTGGCTGCCGACGGCACGGGTCGGGGGGAGAAGGTGGTGCCGGCGACACTGGCGCAACCCTTGTCGCTGGTCCTGATCAAGCCGCCGTTTCCCGTGCCGACGCCCTGGGCCTATCGCCAGTGGGCGGGCTCGCAGGAGTTACCGGGAGTGCGTTACAGCGCGCAAGCCGGCCCCTGGGGGGAGCTGGAAAACAGTTTGGAACGGCCGGTGTTCGAAAAATACCGCCTGCTGCCGGCGCTGAAGACCTGGCTGCTGGAACAGCCGGGCGTGCTCGCCGCGCTCATGTCGGGCTCCGGCTCGACGATGTTTGCCGTCACCCGCGACGAAGCGGCGGGGCGGGAACTGGCGGCGGCGGCGCGCGCCTGGCTCGGCGAGACCGCCTGGATTCAGGTCACCCGCAGTTGGGGCTGAGCCTTCGTTTCAGCGGCTGCCTGCCGTGCTCCATGGGAGGCTTCAGTCGGGCGGAGAGTGCGGTAAAAAAGTTGAGGCCGGGCGGCTCCCGATTCCGCCCGGCCTCTTTGTTTGCATCAACCTCAACACTTCCTGTGTTTCCACAGGGGTGATGACAACAACCAATCACTCTCAAGACCAGATCAGGGGGATCTTCTCCCGCCATCACTGTTGAAGGGTTAGATTCCGCCCCCGGGAGAATGTTGGAAAAAAAGTACATTTTTTTGCCAATGCCCGCCCGTGGTGAAAAACTTGGCCATTGCCGCCTTCGGGAAAGGCTGGTTTATTTTGATGCAAGTGATTGATTTCGAGTGAATTTAGGCTTGATTGAGCGTCTCCCTGTCGGGAGGGCGCTCTGCGCAGGGTTTTGTTTTGAATGGACAAGCCGTTTGCCGTTGGTTTAAATCCTTTTTTGTCTTTTCGGATCAATCGCGTTGTTTCCCCCACATTTCGCTGTTTCCCCCATGATGTTGCCGCCGCTTTTCCGTCGCTTAGGGTCCTCCTCGGCCGTCGTCGTTCTGCTCACCCTGTTCTCGGCGGTCTGCGCGCCCGAGGCCCAGGCCCAGTATGGGGTCTCGCCCAGCCAGACCGGCATGTTCTTCGACGACCTTCGCGCCCGTCAGCGCGCCGATGCCGCCGCCAGCAAATCGGGCGCGCGCGACGGCGACGTTGTCTACGACTACGAGAGCGGCATGTACCGCTCCAGTGGCGAATCCATGGGCCAGCGCAGCACGGACTATGAAGCGGCGCGCGAGATCAGCCGTCCGACCGTGCGCAGTGGCAGCGCCGCACTGGCGGCGCGCACGGTGGGGGACTACACGAACTACGCCGGCCAGTACACTTCGCCGACCGGCTTCTTCGCACCGACCTACATCTCCGATCCCTTCCTCAACGGCCGCCGCAACGTCCGCGTCGGGCCGGTGAACATCGGTTTCGGCCTCTATCAGGGCGTCGAGTACAACGACAACATCAACCGCTCCGGCAAGAATCCGGTCGATGATGTCATCACCACGACGCTGCTGAACATCGACATGAACTATCAGGTGACCCAGAACAACCGGCTGTCGCTGACCACGGCCATCGGTTTCGACAACTACTGGAACCACCCGGAACTGTCACCCTACGGCGACGGCAACTTCGTGCTCAACGTCCTGCCGGGCAGCACCCTGGCCTTCGACATCAAGGCCGGCCCGGTTTACATCACCATCTACGACCGCGTCTCGGTGCGCCCGGCCGTGCGCAACGACTTCGCCCTGACCCGCAACCAGGTGTTCGGCGTCTTCCAGAACGACGTCGGTATCGCCGCCAACTGGCGCATCAACTCCGCCTGGACCCTGGCGGTCAACCTGATGCACTCGGATGCGTTTGCGCTGAATGACAACAATCAGAGCGGCCTCAAGGGGATTGACAATGAAGACAGCTTCAGCCGCACGACCGACTCCCTGCACGCCTCCCTGTCGTTCAGTCCGACCGGCACCTGGGCAGCGGGTCTCGAAGGCGGCGTCACCGACCTGAAATACAAGCAGGAATTCAACCCCGATGGCCTGCTCACCAATGCCGGTCTCTTCCTGGCCCTGCCGCTCGCCAAGAACACCTACATGCGGATTGCCGGTGGCTGGCAGAACTTTGAGTTCGACGATGTTGGCTACAAGACGTACGGCACGCCCCCGCCGCGCAGCCTGACCACCGGCGACCTGTCGGACCTGAGCGACTTCTACTACAGCGTCGTGCTGAGCAACCAGCTCAACTCGCGGGTCAGCCACAGCCTGAGCTTTGGTCGCGAGGCCGCGCTCAACGTCACCTCAAACTACGTCATCGCCGACTACGTCAACTACGGCATCGCCTTCATCGCCTGGAAGGGCAGTCGCATCTCGCTCAGTTCCTACGTGGAGCAGGCTGAAATGTCGGGCGGCGTGTACGCCCAGGAAACGCTGCAGTATGGCCTTGACCTGCACCTGTCCCACCGCATCACCTCGAAACTCACCGGTGGCATCGGCTACCACTACGGCCGCACGGATGCCGAACGTCTCGGATCGAGCACGACACCGGGTACCGGAGCTCTCGGCAGCGAAGCCAATACCGGTCTGTTTGATCAGCACGCCTGGAACTTCGACCTCACCTACGCCCTCACCCACAAGGCCAGCCTAGTGTTCGGCTACCGCTACTACCTGACCAACATGCTGTCGGGCCCGGGCAACTTCAACGACCAGGATTTCACGCAGAACCGCGTCATCCTCGGCTTCAACTACAACTTCTAATTTCCGCCGACGTCGTCCATGCGCCCGATTCGTCTTTTTTGCCTGCTCTCCCTGATCCCGGCCCTGCTGCACGCGCAGGACGCGGGCGTGCGCGAGTATGAGGAGCGCCGGCCGGCCGCGGCCACGGCACCGGTCGCCACCGGCGACATCGCCCGTTCGGCCGCCGTCATCAATTCGATGGACGTGCTCGATGACACCCAGCCGATCGAGCCGGGCGACACGATCAGCATGCGCATTGTCGAGGATCGGACCGAACCGCGCCAGCTGCGCGTCGGTGCCACCGGCGAGATCTACGCGCCGCACATCGGCCTGGTCAAGGCGGCCGGCCGCACCTGCAAGCAGCTTGCCTATGAGGTGAAGCGTCGCCTGGAGCAGAGCTACTACAACCAGGCCACCGTCGTGGTGGCGATCGACCTCAAGCGCCAGGACGATCCGAACGCCCGCCTGCGCTACGGCAGCGCCGAGATCGACTTCTTCACCGTCTACGGCCAGGTGCTGCGCCAGGGCAAATATGAGCTGCCGCAGGACGAGGACATCACCATCAGCCAGGCCATCCTGCGCGCCGGCGGTTTCGCCCAGTTCGCCAATCCTCAGAAGGTCAAACTGGTCCGCAAGACCCCGCAGGGCAACAAGACGATCGTCATCGATCTCGATGTGATCATGCGCCGTGGCAATCTGGACTACGACATCTATATCCGGAACAACGACGTCATCATCGTCGACGAGAAGAAGGTGAACTTCTGAGGCAAGCCCCCGGCACCCGGCTGCGGAGGCTGAATGCCAGCAGGCCCGCGCCGCCTGCCCCATCCCCG
>DAIUCN010000175.1:0-5573 GCA_036846165.1 Prosthecobacter sp. | reverse complement strand
CCCTCCGACCGCGATGTGGACAACGATCCAGACCTTCACCGACATCAAGCTTGAGAAGACTGCCGACGGCATCGGCAAGCTCACCATCAACCGCCCGGAAGTCCGCAACGCCTTCCGGCCGCAGACCGTGCGCGAGATGCTGCAAGCCCTCGACATCCTCCATGAGGACCGCGACGTCGGTGTCATCATCCTCTGCGGCGAAGGCCCGCTCGCCTTCTGCTCGGGTGGCGACCAGAAGGTGCGCGGCGATGCCGGTTACGTCGGCGACGACGGCGTGCCGCGCCTGAACATCCTCGACGTCCAGCGCAAGATCCGCACCCTGCCCAAGCCCGTCGTCGCCATGGTCGCCGGCTACGCCATCGGTGGCGGCCACGTCCTGCACGTCGTCTGCGACCTCACCATCGCCGCCGACAACGCCCGCTTCGGTCAGACCGGCCCCAAGGTCGGTTCCTTCGACGGCGGTCTCGGCTCCAGCTACCTCGCCCGCATCGTCGGTCAGAAAAAAGCCCGCGAGATCTGGTACCTCTGCCGCCAGTACGACGCCCAGCAGGCGCTCGACATGGGCCTGGTCAACACCGTCGTGCCGCTCGACCAGCTCGAGGAGGAGACCCTCAAGTGGTGCCGCGAGATGCTCCAGCACAGCCCGCTCGCCCTGCGCTGCCTCAAGGCCTCGCTCAACGCCGATTGCGACGGCCAGATGGGCCTGCTCGACCTCGCCGGCAATGCCACCCTGCTCTATTACATGAGCGAGGAAGCCCAGGAGGGCAAAAACGCCTTCGTCGAGAAGCGCAAGCCGGACTTCTCCAAGTTCCCGCGCCTGCCCTGATCCCCTGCGGGCCGCCGCCCGTCGCCAGCCACCGCCATGGCCACCCGCTTCGCCCCGAGTCCCACCGGTTGGCTGCACCTCGGCCATGCCTACGCCGCCCTCTTCGCCTGGCGCGAAGCCCAACGCAGCGATGGCCGCTTTCTCATCCGTTTGGAAGACATCGACGCCACCCGCGCCCGCCCCGAGTATGAGACCGCCCTGTTCGAGGACCTCGCCTGGCTCGGCCTGAGTTGGGAAACCCCCGTGCGCCGCCAGTCCGAGCACTTCGCCGATTACCAGGCCGCCCTCGACCAACTCGCCGCCCGCGACCTGCTCTACCCCTGCTTCTGCACCCGTCGCGAGATCCAGGACGAGATCGCCCGTGCCGCCAGCGCCCCGCACGGACCCGATGGCGCGTTGTATCCCGGCACCTGCCGGCGACTCGACCCCGCCGAACGCGACCACCGTTTGGCCGAGGGTCGCCCCTTCGCCTTGCGACTCCACCTCGAGCGCGCCCGCGCCGCCGCCCCCGGCCCCCTGCTCTGGGAAGACCTCGATCACGGCCAACACCAAGCCACCCCCGAGATCTTTGGCGACGTCGTGCTCGCCCGCAAGGACACCCCCGCCAGCTACCACCTCGCCGTCGTCGTCGACGACGCCCTGCAGGGCATCGACCTCGTCACCCGCGGTCTCGACCTCCTGCCCGCCACCCACCTGCACCGCCTGCTCATCGCCTTACTGGACCTCCCCGTCCCCCGCTGGCGTCACCACCGCCTCATCACCGACGCCCAGGGCCGCCGCCTCGCCAAACGCGACAACGCCCACTCCCTCCGCCACCTCCGCGAAGAGGGCTGGACGGCGGAAAGGGTCCGGGGGGAATTGGGGATCGAGGGGTAAAACAAAGTGGCTGCGGCTTCAGCTGCAGGGGGCGCGAGTATGGCAAGGCCGGCTCGCTCAGGCTCCCCGAGCATGGCCACGCCCAAAATGGCGAGTGACCTTCGGAACCCCTACGCTTCGTCACCGGGCCGACCAGACCAAGCCGCTTCCATTCAAAGTCCAAGTGATTCAAGTCCGGTTTTCAGGGCGCGTTCGAGTTGGGTCATCGTCTGGACCATTTCTTCTTGGATTTCGGGCCACTGCGATTCCGGACTCCTGTAGCCACCCCGTTCAATCACATGTTTGATGCGGCAGGCACGCTTCGCGTCGAGCCGTTCCCAGGATAGCGTCCCACCAAATGCTTCTTCGATCTCCTCTTTCCGAGCGTGCAGCTGATCGAAGATGCGTTTGTTTTCGGCGGCTTCACCGCGATCAATGTAGAGTTCCACGATGCCGTATTCTTGGACAATCGCGTAGTTGAAACCGAGGCCGCGAATGCCGGAGCTGGCACCCAGCCAGTGATAAGAACCCGGTTTGATGTTGGCGTGACGCGTGTGCCTTTTGCGGGCAATGGCGACCAGTCCCTCCCAGAATTTCAGCCGGATGTCGTAACGCTCCGCCCGCTTCTTGCGGCCCACCTGCTCCTTTTCCCGCAGCTGGACCTGATACTCGTTCGCCTCCGGCAGCGGGATGATCTGTTGCACATCGATCAGACGCTTGCCACCGTCCTCGTAGGGCCGCAGGCGAACACAGCGGATATCGATGTCGCGCTCGCGCAGCCACAGCACGGCCGTAGTGAGTTCCTTGCCGAAATCTTCAGAAACCAGCACGATGCGGACATCAGGCGCGAAAGACTCCTCGTTGGGATCCTCCCAGCCAAGAAATGTGAGCATGCGGGACCTGGCATCTTCCGCCGGCTCACCGATTCGGTTCAGGAACTCGCCGTGGATCTGCTCGGCCCGCTCAAACGTCATGGCAGAAACCATGCTGGCATAGCGAATGGCCTGAAGTTCCATGTGCCCGCCGTCGTTGGTGCGTTTCAACTCGATCACGACCAGGTTGGCCTGCGGATCAATGGCGAGCAGGTCGATGCGTCGACGACTGTCGTCCCAGTCGCCGAACTCCTCGGTCAGCACGTAGAGATCATCACCCAGCACGTCGATCTGCGTGCGCAGCAATCGCTGAAGGTCGTCACGCTCGCGCACCTTGAGGTCGGCAAAGGAAGCCTGGCTAATCGGCCGAAAGGCGTCGGCGGTCATCTCGTAAAGTGGCATGGCAGGAGGCTGGTTAGGCTTTGCGCGGTCGTCCCCGGCGACCGGTGGCAGGGGAAGTGGGCACGGAGGTTTTGCTGGTAAGCTCGGCGACGAGCGCATAAAGAAGATTCGCGGCGGTGATGCGGGAGGCAGCGACCTGCGTTTCCAAGGCGTTTACTAAGTTTGTCAGCAGCTTTACCTTGGCTACCATCCAGTGCCCTTGAGTTTGAGCCTTCATTTCACGGTTCGATTGACCTTACCAAATGGAATATGCACACAAGGAATCTCATCAGCGATAGATTCAAGATGTGAAAGCTGGTCATCTAGGAAAAGATGCGGCTTAAACACACGCAATACACGACTCTTATCGATGCCACCCATGAAAAAAGTCTCGGTTGCCGTGAGACCCCACTCCTCCAAGGTTCGCACAAACCTCGTGTGAGCCGGAGCGTTTCGTGCAGTCACGATCGCAATGCGCAGGAGTGGGTTATAAGCAGGGTCTTCTTTCTGCCGCCTTGCCTCAAATTTTTGCCAATAGGAAAGTTTTCGCGCGAGTCCATTCAGTGGACCCGCCTGAAGCGGCTGATTAGCTTTTACTTGTTCGGCGTGGTGGAATAGATCCAACCCCTTATCTTGATAAACCTGCTCGGCCTCATCGCCCGCCAAGACTCCATCAAAATCGAACGCAACTCTCAGCTCATCGGAATCTGGTTCATCAGATGCTTTTGTTGGCAACACCAAGCCAGCGGGCATTCCCGCTTTGAGCGCGCCACGCACATCATTTTCGTTGGCGCTCAAAAACAGCACCGCGTTGAACGAGTGAACATACGGATAGGGATCTTTCCCACATAAGAATGCACCACGGCTAATCTTCAAACCATAGTGAGTACATGACTCAAAGAATCTTCGACCGGAGTCGGGATCATTGCGCGAAAGAACCACAACTTCAACTGGCTCCTCTTTTGGGAATACAGAATTGAGGTGGAGTAATCTGCGGATGAATGGGAATGCCACCCCCTTAGCAAATGGATCGTTCAAATGTTTGCGCTGGTGCTCACGATAGGACTCCTCTCCTTTCTCACGAAAGATCTGGTCAGCAGCATGCATATCGAAGACTGCACTACTGGAAATGGCGACCACAAGCTTCCGTTCAATCGGGTAAGGCATACAAGATCAGGCGGCAGTGAGTTCGGCGTCGAGGTTAGCAGCGGTAGACCGGGAGGCGTCGAGTTGAATTTCCATCGCGCCCACCTAGATCATCTGTGGCTCTACTTTAGCCACGATTCGGCGTTGTTCAGTATTGGGCGAAATCTGATTCATCGCTCGGACTTGATGTTGAACGGCGGCGCGAACTTCGCGAAAATCGACATTTCTATAAGGTCACGGTTTGCCACATGCGTATCCCCCGAAAATTCGCGATAGACGATTTGCCCGTGTTGCAACATGAATTCGACCGCTTCATGCCTGTCCCGGCTGATACCTGATTTAATCAGACCGAACTGCACTTGGGCTACGGTAGTGGACTGTGCCAAATTGAAATGCCACTGCAAACGCTGAAGGAGGTTGGATGCCTTGCCGACATAAGCAACGAAATAGCCCCCCACTGGCGGGTGATTGCGCGTACTGAAATGGAAGGGGATCAGTCGCCGGGCTGGACCATCAAGTTGGATCTGCCGGTCCTCTGCGAAATGCACCTCTGGAAACAGGAACGCGTAAACACCACCCTTTTTGCGCACATGTCTCAACGGCTTCCAACTGCGTGAACGAGGGGACTGAAGTAGATTGCAGCTAAGTCGTTGCCACCCATCGGGAAAATCTCCCGCGCTCGTCCGGACGATTTCTAGGTCTATGCGGGCCTGTAATTCCATGTGAGTCAATGGGAAGTGAGTTCGGCAACGAGAGCGGAGAGCAGATTGGAGGCGGTGGTGCGGGAGGCGGCGAGCTGCGTTTCCAAGGCGTCCACCAAGGCCATCAGTTGCTCCACTTTGGCAACGATCCGGCGTTGTTCAGCGAGGGGTGGAAGCGGGAACAGGTAGTTCCTCAAGAACCCGAGCGAAACGAACGACTGAACTCCACCAGCAGCTTTTGCCTTCATCTCCTCGGCAACGAGCTTGAGGTACAGAAGTAGAAAGCGCGGTTCCGAATCGGCAGCGGTGTAATATTTGAATAGTGCGACGTTCTTGATACTGAACTCCCTGTCGGTGTCCACGATGACGGGATTCCCAATGCTGCCGATCATCGCGAAGAGAATGTCCCCTCGATCAACGCGCGACCGCTCGGAGATTTGGAGGTGATCCTTTTCCGATATGAGGTTGGCCCCATCGAACAAAAGACTTCCCGAAAAGATGTTCTTGCTCGTGATGAGTGGAAATCCTTCCGTCGTGTATTTCGGCGTGTCGTGAGTCCCGTCGCGGACATCAAAGCTGTTCCCTAGTCGTGTCCACAACCAGCCTGGTGCAAGCGACTCACATTCCTCGGCGCTTGGATTTGCTTCTACGGCGACGCGCTTAATCGTTCGTTGT
Source organism: Prosthecobacter sp. (assembly GCA_036846165.1). Taxonomy (GTDB): domain Bacteria; phylum Verrucomicrobiota; class Verrucomicrobiia; order Verrucomicrobiales; family Verrucomicrobiaceae; genus Prosthecobacter. Next base: position 117 of record DAIUCN010000175.1, on the reverse strand, counting down.
TTGATGAGCGATTCTTTGGTGCTTTCAATTCGAGCGAACAATTCCTCCGCTGGTTCGTCATTGGGGTCTTGGGGGACCAGTTTGCCTTGCACGGCGAGGGTGAGGATGGATTTGCGG
>DAIUCN010000174.1:0-5704 GCA_036846165.1 Prosthecobacter sp. | reverse complement strand
GAGGTGTGGGGGCGAAGGCAGGGGGCCGACGCGGGCGGCGCGAGTATCCCCGGCGCGTGGCGGGTGTCAATTGCCGATGCCCGCTGCATCTCCGGTTGAATCGGCGCGGCTTCTTCGTTGATATGGACCATGCCTGTGCCCGCCCTTTTTCGCCTGCTCCCCGTTCTCGCCCTGACGGCCGCGACCGCGTCCGGCGCCGAGGAGTCGGACTTTTACCGCATCACGACCTTTGCCACCCCGCCGGAGACGGCCTTGGAAGTGGGATCGATCGAGCTGCTGGCGGACGGTCGGCTGGCGGTGGGCACGCGTCGCGGTGAGGTCTGGCTGGTGCGCGGTGCTGAACAGGCGGATCCGGCGAAGCTGCAGTACCAGTTGTTTGCCTCCGGCCTGCATGAGGTGCTCGGGCTGGCCGTCAAGGACGGCGACCTCTATGCGACGACGCGCTACGAGGTGACCCGCCTGCGCGATGAGGATGGCGATGGCCGCGCCGATGTCGTCGAACCCTACAGCCGGCCCTGGGGGGTGTCGGGCGATTACCATGAGTATGCTTTTGGCTCGCGTTTTGATGCGCAGGGCGACCTCTGGGTGGGGCTGTGCCTGACGGGATCGTTTTCGAGTGCCGCGCCCTGGCGCGGCTGGGTGCTGCGGGTGCGCCCCGATGGCAGCCTGCTGCCCACCTGCGGCGGCATTCGCAGCCCGGGTGGACTCGGCTTTGATGCCGAGGGCCAAGTGTACATGACCGACAACCAGGGCCCGTGGCGCGGGTCGTCGAGTCTGCATCACCTCGTGCCCGGCAGTTTCCAGGGCCATCCCGGCGGCAACGACTGGTATGCGCAGGCGCCGAACATGGGGCCGCGTCCGGTCGATCCCTCGCCCGAGGCCTTTCTGGAGGGGCGCAAGCGCGGCCAACCCCGGCCCGGCGGCGACCCAGTGCGACTGGTGGCCGAACGCGCCCGCATCAAGGAACTGCTGCCGCCGGCGGTGTATCTGGTGCACGGCAAGATCGGCAATTCGCCGACCTTCATTGTCTGCGACGAGAGCGACGGCAAATTTGGTCCCTTCAGCAAGCAGCTCTTCATTGCCGACCAAAGCCACAGCAATGTTAGCCGTGTCTATTTGGAGACGGTCAACGGCATCCGCCAGGGCGTGGTCTTCCCGTTCCGGGGCGGTTTTGCCAGCGGCTTGGTAGGCGGTCGCATGAATGCGGCGGGGCAGCTCTTCGTAGGCGGCAGCGACCGTGGCTGGGGCGCGCGCGGCGGCAAGCCCTGGTGCTTTGAGAAGCTGGAGTGGACCGGCAAGACGCCGTTTGAGGTCCATGAAATGCGCGCCAAGCCCGACGGGTTTGAGTTGACTTTCACTGAGCCGGTCGAGGCCAAAGCGGCCGGCAACCCGGCCAGCTACCGCCTGCGCGCCTTCACTTATGCCTACCGCGAGGACTACGGCGGTCCGGAGGTCGATGAGGTGCTGCCGGCGATCACCGCGGCCCAAGTCGCGGCGGATGGGCGGTCGGTGCGGCTGACGGTGTCGAAATTGACTCGGGGTCACGTGCACGAACTGCACCTCGACGGCGTGCGCAACGCCCAGGGTGAGCCGCTGCTGCACGCCCAGGCCTATTATACCCTCAACGAAATTCCGTCGCACTGAGGCCGGCGTCTTTTCGCGGCGGGGCGCAAGCCGCAGTGGACAAGGCCGCGCCGGGCGGGCTAGCCTGCGCGACCATGCCTCCCGTTCGCAAAGCCGTCATTCCCGCCGCCGGTTTCGGCACCCGCTTCCTGCCTGTCGCCAAGGCGGTGCCCAAGGAAATGCTGCCGCTGGTCGACAAGCCGGTCATTCAATATGTGGTCGAGGAGGCGGTCGCCTCCGGGATCACCGACATCCTCATCGTCATCAGCCGCGGCAAGCGCGCCATTGAGGAGCACTTCCATCCGTCGCCCGAACTCGAGGCCGAACTGGAGGCCAAGGGTCGCACGGTCGAGCTGGAGGACTTGCGCCGGCTGCACCAGATGGCGCGCATTCATTATGTCTGGCAGCCGCGCATGGGTGGCCTGGGCGATGCCGTGCTGCAGGCACGGGAGCATGTCGGCGATGAACCCTTTGCCGTTCTGCTCGGCGACACCGTCGTCAGCACCGAGGGCGCGCCGCTGACCCGGCAGCTCGCGGATGTCGTTGAGGCGCACGGCGGCAGTGCCGTGGCCCTGCAGGAGGTGGCGGCGGAAAAGGTGAGCCGTTATGGCATCCTCGGCGGGCCCGAGGTCGCCCCGGACCTGTTCCGCGCCGAGGTCTTTGTCGAAAAGCCCTCGCCCGCGGAAGCGCCCTCGCGGCTGGCGGTGAGCGCCCGCTATGTGCTGTCGCCCGGCATCTTCCGGCAGCTTGAGCAGACCCCGCGCGGCCGGGGCGGGGAAGTGCAGCTGACCGATGCCATGGCGGCGCTGATGCAGGTGGAGGCCCTGCACGGCTTGCGCTACCGGGGGCGGCGCCACGACATCGGCAACAAGCTCGATTTCATCCTGGCCAACGCCCGCTTTGGCCTGGCGCGACAGGACATTGGCCCGGCCCTGCGCCAGGGGCTGGCCGACCTGCTGGAATAAACCGGGGGTCCGCATGGGGCTTTCGTTGACAAACCCCCGCTGCGCTCCTTTTTACTTCCCCTTCACGAACTTTTGCCCAACCCTCAGACCGCCCCTCTCCCTATGGACTTCATCGCCAAAACCGTCGCCGAGCTGTCGCCTTCCATGACCCTGTCGATCACCAGCCAGGCCAAGGCGCTCAAGAAGCAGGGCGTGGACGTGCTGAGCTTCGGTGCGGGTGAACCCGACTTCAACACCCCGGCCCACATCACCCAGGCGGCGATCGACGCCCTTAACGGCGGTCAGACCCGTTACACCGAGAGCGCCGGCCTGCTCGAACTGCGCGAGGCCATCGCCGCCAAGCTGCTGATCGACAACAACCTGCAGTACGATCCCTCGCAGATCAGCGTCAACTGCGGTGCCAAGCATTCCTGCTTCAACGCCATCGCCGCCACCATCAATCCGGGCGACGAAGTCATCATTCCCGCCCCCTACTGGACCAGCTACCCGGAAATGGTGAAGCTGGTCGGTGGCGTGCCGGTCGTTGTGGAGACCAAGGCCGAGAACGGCTGGAAGATCACCGCCGATGAGTTCCAGGACGCCATGTCCCCGCTCACCAAGATGATCATCCTCAACAGCCCGGGCAACCCGACCGGCTCGGTTTATACCCGCGAGGAGCTGGAAGCCATCGGTGAGATCGCCGCCGGCGAGGACATCCTCATCCTGTCCGACGAAATTTACGAGAAGCTGGTCTATGGCGAGCAGAAGCACATCAGCATCGCCAGCCTGAGCAAGGAGATCTTCGACCTGACGATCACCATCAACGGCTTCTCCAAGGCCTATGCCATGACCGGCTGGCGCCTCGGCTACACTGCCGCGCCGAAGAAGATCGCCGATGCCATCGACACGATCCAGAGCCACACGACCAGCAACCCGACGACCTTCGCCCAGTATGGCGCCATCGCCGCGCTGCAGGGCGACCAGCAGATCGTCGCCGACATGCGCGACGAGTTCGACGTCCGCCGTCAATACATGCTGACCCGCCTGCAGGCGATCAAGAACGTCCGCGTCGTCGAGCCGCAGGGCGCCTTCTACTTCCTGGTCAATGTCGAGCCCATGGGCATCAAGTCGATCAACTTCTGCGAGAAGCTGCTCAGCAAGGCCAAGGTGGCCGCCGTTCCCGGCGTCGCCTTCGGCACCGAGAACACGATCCGCTTCAGCTACGCCACCGGTCTCGACGTCATCAACGCCGGCATGGACCGCTTCGAAGAATTCTGCGCGCAGCACTGAGGCTGACGCGTCGTGCCACCTGCCACTGGAACCCTCAACGACACAAAAACCATGGGCCGCATCTACAACAACATCGTCGAAACCGTGGGTCGCACCCCGCTGGTCAAGTTGAACAAGGTCACCGAGGGCGTTGGCGCCACCGTCGCCCTCAAGTGCGAGTTCTTCAACCCGCTGGGCAGCGTTAAGGACCGCATCGGCATGGCGATGATTGAGGACGCGGAACAGCGCGGCCTGATCACCCAGGACACTGTCATTGTCGAGCCGACCAGTGGCAACACCGGCATCGCCCTCGCCTTTGTGGCGGCGGCCAAGGGTTACAAGCTGATCCTGACCATGCCCGAGACGATGAGCGTGGAGCGCCGCACCCTGCTCGCCCTGCTCGGCGCCGACCTCGTTTTGACGCCCGGCCCGCAGGGCATGAAGGGCGCCATCGCCAAGGCCGAGGAAATTCTCAAGGAGACCCCGAATGCCTGGATGCCCCAGCAGTTCGAGAATCCGGCCAACCCGGCCGTGCACATGAAGACCACCGCCGAGGAGATCTGGGAAGACAGCAACGGCGCGGTCGACATCCTCGTCTCTGCCGTCGGCACCGGCGGCACCATCACCGGCTGTGTGGAAGCCATCAAACCGCGCAAGCCCTCCTTTGAGGCCGTTGCCGTTGAGCCCGACGCCTCGCCGGTCATCAATCAGACGCTCGCCGGTGAACCCGTGCAGCCCGGTCCGCACAAGATCCAGGGCACCGGCGCCGGTTTCGTGCCGAAGAACCTTCATCTCAAGGACAGCGCCGGCAACCCGCAGATCGTCGAGTGCATCAAGGTCTCCAACGATGAGGCCTTCATCATGGCCCGCCGCCTGGCCGCCGAAGAGGGCATCCTCGCCGGCATCAGCACCGGCGCCAACGTCGTCGCCGCCCTGCGCGTCGCCGCCCGCCCGGAAAACGCCGGCAAGCTGATCGTCACCATCGGCTGCTCAACCGGTGAACGCTACCTGTCCACCGCGCTCGCCGACGAGGCGCGCGCCAAGGTCGGCGCCTGAGATTCCCTCCCACCCCTGTTGTTCCTGGTTCATGTCCGATCATCCCGCCCCGACCGATTCCCTTGAGACTGCGACTCCGCTGGAGGCGTTTCTCGAAAAGAACTTCAAGAAACTCCTGCTCGGTTTCATCGCCGCCGCCGCCCTTGTGGTGGTCTATGGTGTTTCCAACCACCTGACCACCTCGCGCAACGCCGAAGCCGCCGCCGCCTTCGCCTCGGCGAAGACGGCGGAAGACTACGATCTCGTCGTCAGCCGTCACGGCGGCACCCCCGCCGCCGGCAACGCCCTGCTCGCCAAGGCCGACCTGCTCTGGGAAGAGAACAAGAAGGATTCGTCGGTGGAAGCCCTGCAGCAGTTCCTGCGCGACCACAGCGATCACGCTTTCGTCGCCCAGGCCCGCCTCGGCCTCGGTTCGAAGCTCGACAGCCTCGGCAAGCGTGCCGAGGCCAAGACGGCGTTTGAACAGGTGATCTCCAGCCATGCCGGCACCGATGAAGCCGCGCTCGCCCAACTCCGCCTCGGCGACCTGCTTTGGGCCGAAGGCAAGGAGGATGAGGCCAAGGCGATGTATGAGTCGCTGCCCTCCCGCCATGCCAAGGCCAGCAGCGAACTGCTCGACCAGGGCGAGGCCCGCCTGAACTGGATCAGCGCCAAGCTGCCGGTCAAGGAGGTCGATGGTCCGCCGAAGCCCAAGCCCGCCGCTCCGGCCCCCGGGGCTCCGCAGATCAACGTCGGCACGCCGACCCTCATCCCCACCCCGGCTCCTGCCGCTCCGCAGGCCGCGACGCCTGCACCCGCACCGGCAGCGCCGA
>DAIUCN010000173.1:0-5714 GCA_036846165.1 Prosthecobacter sp. | reverse complement strand
AACTCGCAGCCTGAATATCACAAAAGGCTGTCCAAATCTCAGGGGAGCACTACAAGTTGCCACTGACCCCCTTTCCCTGAATGCCTGGCATTTTTTTCGGGGGGTCGCATCAGCAAGGACCGATACGAATTGCCCGGCAACTTTTTCTATGCCTTATAGCCATTCTCTGCGGTGACATTGCGTTTAGCACTTTGTGACACCCTTTTTAAATCTTTTTGAAACACTTCGATTAGCCGAGGCATAAGTCGATCCTCTTCATTCAAAAGGAAAATGTTTGCCTCTCGTTGCTCTTCCTCTCGGAGGTATTCAACGAACTTGGTTGCTCGTCGGACCCTTGAAGAAAGACGCTTCACTTTATTACCCTCTCTCGCTGCCTTCCTTTCATCAATGGCTGAGGCGCAAAACTCTGTACATAGGCTTTGTTTTGACAGTCCAGTATCGAGCGACACTAATTCCAAATAGGAGAATGTCGAACACAACTTTTGGAACATGTATGCGCCAAATGCAGTGATGCGAACCTCATCAGCGTATATCATCTCACCTTTGCTTCCAGTAGATTCAACACTGTAGCAATCGAGTCGGTTATTTGATTCGATGAGTCCGTGACGCAAAAAAATGTCAAGCCATATTTCGCAATCAGTACGCATGCCGAATTTGCTGTCAAAATCGTCACACATAAGATCAACTCGGAAATAGCTTGCCCTATCTCCAGCAGAAGGAGAGACTTGCTTTAATAAATTGAGAATTCTAAGACCGGTGAAATGAGATCCGTTCTTAAGGCTACGGCACTGATAAGCATTAGGTATGAGACTCTTAACCTCATCATAGTTATAGCGATCCGGAATCATCATCGGCTTAACAACTTGATGGTCTATCACCGTCCAATGAGGCTGCGCCACCATTTCACCAACATTGGTATATCCAGAACTTATGAACTGTCTGAAGAACTCAAGCGCTAGGCGCATGTTGTCCCTCGAGCATGCCGATAGGAAGCCACTCAGAGAATTTACCCCATGGTGAAATTGGCGACTGCAGGTCGAGAAGAAGCTGATGAGATCATCGAATGGCGCATTAACCGGAAGAATCTTAGAGATACTTTCGCTCCTGCCTTTTAGATCATTGATAAGATATCGAAGCCTCTTCTTGAAGACTAACTTCATATCTGGAGAAGCAAGATGGAAACCCGCATTATGATAAGCATCTAAAACACCCATCGTGCGAGCTCGACAATAGCGCTCCTCTCGCATAGAAATGATCGTCACGCACCCCAAGTCACTAGCAATGCTCTGAGCCAGTAAAAAACACGTGTCTTGCAGCTTTGGTGGCAACTGGTCAGTATTGTCAAACGCCACAATTAAGTGCTTGCCCTCCTTTTTCCAACGTTTTTGGAGGCACCGACTTACGTAAGGAATGTCAGTTTTCCATTTTAGGATCAGCGCGTTTCTGATGCGAATATACTCTGGCTCTCCTGCGTTCAATCCAGACAGTTCCTGCCTTTGTGCGATATCGAGTTTATCTGCAAAAAGGGCTGCAAGATCATCAATCCCGCCAGATAGCGTTTTGCTTTGATCAAGACCCTCCAATAATCTCTGCCACGCGAAATGAGATATTTCACTTGTCTCTTGTGGTGCTTGAAGAAAATCAACAACCACCGGAAACGCATGAAGTTTCAGATCGGTCGGTGGGGCCACATATAGTAGCTTCCTCAAGAAAGTGGACTTGCCAGCCCCCTTTCCCCCATAAAGGATAACAACATCTCCTTTCTCTTTCACTAGGGACTTTGCTATCCGTTGCGTCAATGGACCACCGTCTCTTCTAGATGCAACCTCTTGACCGCCATCTGTTTCAAAAAATGGCGTCATTTTATCAACCAACCGTGCAGTGAGCCCATCAACAACTTCTGCTACGCCAGTAGCGTTAACGTAGCATTGATACATCATCTGGAAATCGTCCTGAGTAATGTCTTCAAAGTAGCGGCGCGCTAGTGGAAACAGATAGTGCGCATAGTTATTTGGTGAGAATGGTGCATCGTAGTGGCCGATGTCGTCCTTTGGATGGTAAAGCTCTCTCGAAGTCGAACCTTGTTCGTCAAGCACATTGGCTAAACTACGTTCTTTCGTAATCGAGTTATACGATAACAACTTTTGAGCTTCAGTGAACGATTCCGAATAGTAGGACAATGACGGTATGACAAAAGCATCGGCTTCGAAGTAGCTTTTACCCCTGACAAATGTCCGGAAAAAGATAAATGCCTGACCATTTGTAACACATGCAAATTCACTGCCGACCTCGGGGCAATACTGTGAAACTTGAACCACAGCGGCCTTAATTGCAGTAGCTGTTGCCAAGGTCTTTAAGCGCACCCGGTGCGACTCGCTAGGTGCGCTCGCTACTTTCACGGGAAGCTCGAAATAGGCCCCCTCCCGTTTTGCTTCAATCACCAGGAGGACTCGTCCCGTTCCGTCTTTGAGAATATAGTCCATGAATCCTGCGTGCACATGCTGTTCGCATCGCACCGCAGAATGCGGCCACCCTAGAACCTCATGAAATAATCGGTCAAGGATTTGATGTCGAGTATCCGCCTCGTTTAAATCCCTGAACGCAAAATCATTCGCCATAACTTCAGCGACTTGGTGGGCAGTTTTGGGATTGGAGTCGGGCATAACTGTTATGGCTTTAACTCGAAAGATGGCGTTCAGATCTGCATTGGCCTATAATGCCGGTTTATTCATGGCAACCAGCTTTTTGTTATTGATGTAAGCTGATAGACTTCGGTGCCGCTCTCAACAAACTCCTTCGACTTCACCTCCATCCCTAGCTTCAGCGTCTCCTCTGAGATCGCCTGCTCCGTGGCGTTCATGCGCACGTCTTCGGTGATCTTGACGGCAGGTCCTCCCCACGGCCCTGCCGCCCTTCGGGCCAGCGCGGGGCGTCGGTTTCTCTCGCCTCCGATCCCTCGGTTCGTGGCATGTCGCAGAAGTAGGCGCATCAGGCTTTCTCGTAGAATTCGCGCTAGACTGCACGAATTCCGCCGATTTGTCAGCCCTTTGTTTGCCTTTTCCTGTGCTCCAGGCGGGCCTGGGTCATGCGCTCGCGGATGCCGCCCTTCTTGACGAAGTCCTTTTCCAGGCGGCGGCGCTGCTGGTCGAGCAGGTAGTTGGCTTGATGGATCAGGCAGATGGCAAGGTTTGCCAGAACCTCGGGCGGGCGAGTCTCCATGAAGGTCCGGTAGGTCTCGTAGGACTCACCGGGCGTGCGACCGAGTTTGCGAACAAAAAGGGCTTCCTTGCTGTCCTTGTTCCAAAGGGCGTGGTCGCGGACGCGGAGGTAGTCCTGGTAGTCAAGCAGGAGTTCCTCCAGGCTGGCCCGCGCGACATTGATGAGCTTGATCTCGGTTTCGGCGGAGGTAATCGAGGCCTTGCAGCCCTCGGCGATGTTCTGTTTCCCTGAACGGGCGGACTGCACCATCTGATCGTGGGTGCGGTCCCCGCGCTTCAGGAAGCGCTCGCAGAAGCGGAAGGTGAAATCAAAGAGGGTCTCGGCCTTCCGGTAAGAGAGCAAGTCACGGTAGTTGCCGCCCTGAGGAAGGAACCCGGGTGGGTCTTCCTCTGGGGGCGGCGAGCGCATGATGTGGGAGGCTGAGGTCGAAGAGAATAGGTCTTATAAGGCCTATGGGACCTATTTCAGTCCGCGGTGGTGTAGACCTCCGCGCCTTTTTCGACGAACTCGCGGGATTTTTCCTCCATGCCTTTCGCGAGCGCTTCCTCCTCGGAGATCGCCTGCTCCGCCGCGTACTTGCGCACGTCCTCGGTGATTTTCATGGAGCAGAAGTGCGGGCCGCACATGGAGCAGAAGTGGGCGGACTTGGCGCCTTCCTGGGGCAGGGTTTCGTCGTGGAACTCGCGGGCGGTGACGGGATCGAGGCTGAGGTTGAACTGGTCTTCCCAGCGGAACTCGAAGCGGGCCTTGCTGAGGGCGTTGTCGCGGTATTGGGCACCGGGGTGGCCTTTGGCGAGGTCGGCGGCGTGGGCGGCGAGTTTGTAGGTGATGACGCCGGCCTTGACGTCCTCCTTGTTGGGGAGGCCGAGGTGTTCCTTGGGGGTGACGTAGCAGAGCATGGCGCAGCCATACCAGCCGATCATGGCGGCGCCGATGCCGCTGGTGATGTGGTCGTAGCCGGGGGCGATGTCGGTGGTGAGCGGCCCGAGGGTGTAAAAGGGGGCCTCGTGGCACCACTCGAGCTGCTTGGCCATGTTCTCCTCGATCATGTGCATGGGCACGTGGCCGGGGCCCTCGTTCATGACCTGGACACCCTTGGCCCAGGCACGTTTCGTGAGCTCGCCCTGCACCTCCAGCTCGCCGAACTGGGCCTTGTCGTTCGCGTCGGCAATGCTGCCGGGGCGGAGGCCGTCGCCAATGCTGAAGCTGACGTCATAAGCCGCCATGATGTCGCAGATCTCGTCCCAGTGGGTGTACAGGAAGTTTTCCTTGTGATGGGCGAGGCACCACTTGGCCATGATGCTGCCGCCGCGGCTGACGATGCCGGTCATGCGCGAGGCGGTCATCGGCACGAAGCGCAGCAGGACGCCGGCGTGGATGGTGAAGTAATCGACCCCCTGCTCCGCCTGCTCGATGAGGGTGTCGCGGAACAGTTCCCAGGTGAGGTCCTCGGCCTTGCCGTTCACCTTCTCGAGCGCCTGGTAGATCGGCACCGTGCCGATCGGCACCGGCGAGTTGCGCAGGATCCACTCGCGCGTCTCGTGGATGTTCTTGCCGGTGGACAGGTCCATCACCGTGTCGGCGCCCCAGCGGATGGCCCAGGTCATCTTCTCGACTTCGTCCTCGATGGACGAGGCCAGCGCCGAGTTGCCGATGTTGGCGTTGATCTTCACCAGGAAGTTGCGGCCGATGATCATCGGCTCGAGTTCCGGGTGATTGATGTTCGCCGGGATGATGGCGCGGCCCGCGGCGACCTCGCTGCGCACGAACTCGGGCGTGATCTCGGCCGGGATGCGCTGCGGGAAACGACGAAACACGCTCGGCGTGTAGGAAGATGGGAGATCGGAGATGGGAGATTGGGCCGAGCCGACGTGCTGCTTGTCGAGGTCGTTGCGGATGATGTCGTTCTTGAAGTCGGCGATCTGGGCGCGGCGCAGGTTCTCGCGGATGGCGATGAACTCCATCTCCGGGGTGATGATGCCGGCGCGGGCGTACTGGAGCTGGGTGACGACCTTGCCGGGCTTGGCGCGCAGGGGATGGCGCTGGGCGTTGATCGGGGCCTTGAGCGGGCTGAGCAGGCCCTCGCGCTTGGCGGCGGCGTACTCGGCGTGGTTGGCGGTCAGGTAACCATTGTCGCGGGGCTCGACGGTGCGGCCCTCGTACTCCTCGACGTCGCCGCGGTCGAGGATCCACTTTTTGCGCAGGGCCGGCAGGCCTTCCTCGACGGTGCCGGTGTAGGCGGGATCGCCCCAGGGGCCGGAGGTGTCGTACACGCGCACGGGTTCGTTCTCCTCCACGCGACCGTTGAAGGCCTTGGTGGGCGAGAGGCTGATCTCGCGCATCGGCACGCGGACGTCGGCATGGAGCTGGCCCTCGACGTAGATGCGGCGGCTGTTGGGGAGTTGCTCGCTGGAATGCGGCTCGAAGGAGGCGGTGGGGTCGGCGATCATGACGGAAAAAGTTTAACGTTGAAGGTTGGAGGTTTAAAGTTGGGG
>DAIUCN010000172.1:0-5750 GCA_036846165.1 Prosthecobacter sp. | reverse complement strand
GCCCACCCACTGCCCCGTCTGCGGCAGTGCCGCCCATCAGGACGAGGAACAGGTCGCCATCCGCTGCCCCAACCCGCACTGCCCCGAGGTCGTCAAACGCCGACTCGAACACTTTGCCGCCCGCGGCGCCATGGACATCCGCGGCCTCGGCGAATCCGTCGTCGCCCAGCTCGTCGACGCCGGCCTCGTCCGCGACGCCGCCGATCTCTACGACCTCGACGCCCTGCGCCTCGCCAGCCTCGAACGCCAGGGCACCAAGAGCATCGACAACCTGCTCAAGGCCCTCGCCGAGAGCAAAAACCAGCCGCCCTGGCGACTCGTCTTCGGCCTCGGCATCCTGCACGTCGGCGCCACCGCCGCGCGCACCCTGATGGAGCACTTCGGCGGCATCGACGCCCTCGCCGCCGCCAGCGTCGAGGAACTCACCCAGTGCCCCGACATCGGTCCCGTCGTCGCCCCCAGCATCCACGCCTGGTTCCGCGATCCGGTCAACGTCGCCCTGCTCAACCGCCTGCGCCACGCCGGCCTGACCTTCACCCAACGCGAGGTCGCCGCCGTCGGCGACAGCCTCAAGGGCACCACCTGGGTCCTCACCGGCACCCTCAGCCAGCCCCGTGAGGAGATCGCCGATCTCATCCGCGCCCACGGCGGCAAGGTCAGCAGCAGCGTCAGCGGCAAAACCACCTACCTGCTCGCCGGCGACGAAGCCGGCAGCAAACTCGACAAAGCCACCAAGCTCGGCGTCAAGGTGCTCAGTGAGGCGGAGTTCCGGGCATTGGTGGGAGAAGGGGCCTGAGCCAGTGGCTTGGGCAAATCCGTCGGATCATTCAACTTGTCGGACCCTTCGGATACCCAGCGGTTCCAGTGAAGGCTCTCCACCCCTAACATTCCCGTCAAGGAAAAGACACAGCGCCCCTCTGCCTCTCCGCCCCTCTGCGGCAAAACGGCCTCACAACCGAGGTCGGCCAGCCGGAAAGCCTAACAACTTCCTCCACAGGAATTCGGCAAATCCCAAGCCCATAAGACTCACGCCAGGGCGCCCCACCGGTCTCGCTTTCCTCCGTGCGTTCCGTGTCTTCCGCAGGCGCCACGGCAGGCACCTGAGCCGATCATGGCTTCTTCTCCGGATCTTTCAGGGCCGCGGCGACACGTTGGAGCTGATCCACGATCGACTTCTCCGTGACACTGCTTCCCCAGTAAGGATCACCGATGAATTCGCCAGGCTTCCCATCCACTTTCTGCAACTCGGCAACGGCGAATCGGCTCCCCGGGTCGATCCGTTTGTGACCCTTCAGATACTCGAAATGGACGATGTACATCTTCCTGGCCGTGTCCATGACGATGAACTTCTTCACCGGGCCGTAAAACGGCTCGGCCTTCCATGACTTCTCCCGATACTGTTCAATCACCTCCTTGAAAGTCTTGGCCCCGGTGTCCAACTTGGAAAGCTCGGCGCCCAGGGAAACCTTCTCGGCCTCATGGCCCTGAAGCTTTCCGAGGCCTGCCGACGTACAGCTGAAAAGCGTCACCTCCTCGGCTGGCAGAGCGACCGCAAAAGCAACCAAGGCGCTGAGGACTGGCATCACCGATTTCATGACAGGGATAAGGAAGGGTTGTCGGCGCGGCATCGTGTTCGCCTTCGTGATCGATGGCACGCTCATCCTGCCTGGCGGAACGGTCGTGTGGGTGGACGGAAAAGCAAAACCAAAGTCAGAGGGCCGGAGGATCCTCTCGGATCTCCAATCCATGCCTCTGCGGTTGCCCGATCTGCGGTTCCCCTTCTGTTCCTTCTGTCACCTGCGCCATCTGTGAAATCTGCGGACCCTCTGTTCTGAGGACGGCGGCTGAGCGAGGTGAAAGAGCGGCTCCATCAACGATCCACCATCCACCTCTCCGATCACCCCAAGTCCAGCGCGCCGCCCTCGCACATGGCCGGGTTGCCGTGGGTGGGCAGGTCGACGCCCATGGTGCGGGCGAAGGTGAGCAGCAGGCGGTTGTGGGCGGCCTTGTCGAACTGGATAAGCCGGTTCGAGCGCAGGCCGGGGGCCTTGCCGAGGCAGACGAAGGGGATGTTGTCCAAGCTGTGGGAGTTGCCCTTGCCGAGTTCGTTGGTCCAGACAATGAGTGTGTGATCGAGCATGGAACCCTCATGACCGGGCTCGGGGATGGCATCGAGGCGCTCGGCGAGGTAGGCGAGCTGCTGGCAGAACCAGGTGTTGATCTTGGTGAGCTTTTCCTGCGAACCCTCGTTCAAATCGGGATCGTGTGAGAGATCGTGGTGCCCCTCCTGAATGCCGAGCCAGCGCATCTTGGCGCCGCCGACCGAGGCGGTGTACTGCAGGGTGGCGACGCGCGTCATGTCGTTGGCGAGCGCGTTCACCAGCAGGTCGATCTGCATGCGGCTGAGCTTGGGCATCTGGTCGTTGTCGAGGGCGACGTTGTCCTCGAGCTTCGGCGGTGCATGGCGGAACTGGCGGGCGGCGACGTCTTCCTGGAGTTCCTTCTCCATGGCACGGACAAGGGTGGCATGCTCCTCAAGCAGGGCGCGGTCGGCAGCCGGCAGGTGGGCGGAGAGCTGCTTCAAATCGCTGCCGACGTCGTCGAGCACGCTCTTGAGGTGCTCGCGATCCTTCATCTGGCCGTAGAGGCGGGTGAGCAGCTGGTAGGGGTCGGACACCGGCGCCACGGGCTTGTTGGCGTCGGCATAGACCCAGCGCGTCCAGGGATCGGCGCGGTCGGGCACGTTGACGCCGAGCTCGAGGCTGCCGAAGCGGGTCTTCGTCTTCGGATTTGCCTGCACCCGGGTCTTGATGACCTGATCGATCGACGGTCCGCGCGCCCAGCCGGCCGGCTGACCGCCGCCGCCCATGATGTTGCCGGCGAACAGCTCGATGCCGGTAAGCAGGCAGCTCATGCCGCGCTGGTGGCCGTCGCCATCGCCGCGGATCTTGTTGCTGACGCCCTGCACCATGAGCAGGCGATCCTTGAAGGCGGCCAGCGGCTGCAGGATCGGCTTGAGCTGGAAGGCGTCGCCCTCCGCCGGTGTGTCCGGCCAGAAGTTCGGCGGCACGATGCCGTTCGGGCTGAACATGAAGACCAGACGCTGCGGCACGGGCGCGGTGCTCGAGCTGGCGCGCAGGGACGGCAGGCCGCCGGTGAACGGCAGCAGCAGCGGCGACAGGGTTTTGAGGAAGGTGCGGCGTTTCATGGGGTCAGGTGGTGGGCGATTCGTTCAGGCCGTGCAGGGCGGCGAGGGTGACGATCTCGACGATGAGATCCTGGATGTTGAACTGGCGCGCGGCAAAGCGCTCATGCAGACGGTCGAGCGCGCCGGGGCCGTAGGCGGCCACCGGCTGCTTGATCAGGGCATGGAAGAGCTGCTCGACAAAGGCGCGCTGGGCAGCCGGGGATTCGAGGGCATGCCGGGCGACATCGCGCGCACCAGTCAGCTTGACGCTGCTGCCGTCGGCGCTGGTGTAGTCGGCCGCGCTGTTCACCGGCTTGCCGTTGTCCTCGGTGCGGAAACGACCCGTGGCATCGAACTGCTCAAGGGCGAAGCCGAGCGGGTTGATCACGGCATGGCAGGCCATGCAGTTCTCGCTCTTGGTCAGCTCGGTCACCTTCTCGCGCATGGTCAGGCTCGGATCAAACTTGTCGTCCATGAACTCGATCGCCGTCACCGGCGGCTTCAGGGAACGACCCAGCACGTTGCGGGTCAGGAAAACCCCGCGGTGGATGGGCGACGATGATTTGTAGTAGGCGAAGGCGCTGAGCAGCAGCGGGTGGGTGAGCACGCCGGCGCGGTGCGCTGAATCCAGCGACACCTTGCGGAAGTCGCCCTCGCCCTCGGGCAGGTCGACCCCGTAAAACTTGGCCAGCCTCTCGTTGAGCAGGAGCGTCTCCTCGGTCAGCAGACGGCGGTAATCGGAGCCCTCACCCCAGACCACCTCGTCGAGGAAGAGGCCGAGCGAGGCGCGCAAGTCGGCCGCCACCGCTTCATCGAAGCCGGGATAAGCCTTCGGATCCTTGGCCAGGTCGTCGGCCTTGTCGAGGTGCAGCCAGTGATGGAAGAAGGTGTCGAGCTTGGCACGCGTGCGCGGATCGGCAAGCACTCGCCGCGCACGGTCCCGCACCTGCTCTCCCGTGTGCAGCTCGCCGCGGCCGGCGGGACGCTGCAGGTCCTCGCTGGGCAGCGAGTCCCAAAGGGCGAGGGAGAGGCGCGACGCCACCTTCCAGTCGTCGCCGGGCGCAAGCTCCGGGTAGAGGAACCGCGGCGATTTCAGCACATACAGCACCGTGCGCCGCACGGCCGTGGGCAGATCCTTGGTGCCGGCAAAACGGGCGGCGAGCAACGCCTCGGCCTCCGCATCGTCCAGCGGGCGGCGAAAGGCCCGTTCGGCAAAGACGCGGAGGAAGGCCTTCACCTTGGCCTCGCGATCCTCGTCCTCGGGCTTCGTCTGCGCGTAGCGATCAAGCCGCGCCAACACGTAATCGGCCGCTTCGATGGCGGTCTGCGTCACCGCCTCGTCCCAGCCTTTCGAGACCGACACCCCGCGCTCGTAACCGGCGCTGGCGTCGTCCGGCGGGAAGGAGGCGGTGCTGACAAAGAGCTCGCGGGAACCCTTGGGCGACAAGCAATCAGCCGGGATCACCTCGCGCGGCCGGTGCGGCGGTTTCCATTCGAGGGCGATGCTGGCACTCTTGTCCTTGAACTTGAAGAAGGACACCCGCAGCGGATAGAACCGACCGCCGAGCAGGAACAGGCTGGCCTTGTGCTCGGTCATCGAGCCGCTGCTGACCCAGCCGTCGATCAGCTTGACGTCCTGCTCGTTGTTGAGCCAGACACGGACGCCGTTCTCGGTCTTCACAAAGATCTCATAGACGCCGGTCTCCTCGGCAAACAGCGAGCCGTTCCACTCGATGCGGAATTCCTTCGCCTCCAGTTCCCCGCCCAGCGGGTCGGCTTCACCGAACTCGAACTGCACCCGCGCATCCTGGCGCTCGATCTTTTTCGTCGGCTTGCGCTTGGGATTGCCATTTTCGTCCTTCTCCTCGGGCGCCTGGGGGTCGGGCGACTCATAACGGGCGCGCAGCCCGCCGGTTTCCGTGATCGTTTCGCGGCCGCGGAAGCTGCCGATCAGGTCGCTGACGCTGTGCTGATGCTGGCGCACCGTCAGGCGCGAGAAGGCGATCGCCGAAGGCCGCACCTTCTCGCGGGCGGCCGGCGAATAAAAGGCGTCGTAGATGAACTGCGCCACCTGCTTCGCGTCCTCGCCGCGCACCAGTTCCGGTTCCTCCTCCGGCATGCTGCGCTCAATGTAGCGCGCCAGCCAGTCGACGTTGCGGTCGCCATACAGCGGTTCGTCGTACTTCTCCGCCACCCCCTCGCCGGCCGGGCCATGGCAGTTGGCACAATGCTGGTCATAAACCGCCTTGCCCGCCGGATCCGAGGCGGACAGGGCAAGGGCAGACAGAAGGAAGGGCAGAATTCGGAACAGCATGGGGTTTACGCCTAACCTTTACGCCCCGCGCGCCCCGGCTGTTGCAGGGATTGGGCTTCCTCCGGGGTCGGGGGACACGGGTTTCACGCGAAGGCGCGAAGGAGCGAAGAAGACCGAATGCCCCCAGAACTTGTGAACCCTGAAGTCCCCTCCTCCTCACTCAGCCTTGGAATAGCGAACCATCAACACCCGCCTGTAGTGCTCCCCTGAGATTTGGACAGCCTTTTGTGATATTCAGGCTGCGAGTTT
>DAIUCN010000171.1:0-5924 GCA_036846165.1 Prosthecobacter sp. | reverse complement strand
GGGTGGCGGCGGGAGGTCGGACATGGGAAAGGGTCAGCGGGTGGCCTGGAAGTGCATGGCGTCGCGATGCCAAAAGGCGCCGGCCGGCATCCAGCCCTCGCGGGCAAAGCACTCCATCACCTCCAGCGGCATGGTCGCGCGGCTGGGCCAGTGCGTGGTGTTGCCGTTGCGGGCGGCATCGAGATCAATCGCGGCGCCGCGGGCATGTAGGCTTGGCAGGCTGCCGCCGCGCATGTTGCGGTTTTGGTAGACGCCGTAGTACTGCAGAAGGATGTCGGGATTGACCTTGGCGATGGCGCGCAGGATGCGAATGAGGCTGGCCGCCACCTTCTCGTGGCAATAGATGGTGTCGTCCTCACAGCCCGGCTTGCCGATCTCCTTGCCGATGTACTTGATCTTGATGTCGCACGGCACCTTGACGAGGCGCATGCGGGAGGTGTCACCCGGCGCGCCGTAGAAGGCGGTGAGGCTGCGCTCATCCGTGGCAGGCCAGGGATTGGGGGACGGCATCAGGGCGCGCAAGTGAGCCTGACAGGCGGCGATGCTCAAGGGCCCCCAATTGCCATCATCGCAGTCCTTGCGATTCGCCGGCGCATAGCTCATGCGGATGCGGCGTTGCATCGCCTTGATTTGCTCGGTGTTCATGGTGCGGGGAGGAAGAGCGCCTTGAGGAAGGTCGCGATGTTGGTGAGGATGCCGGCGGCATCGCCAGCGGCGGAGCCGTCGATCATGTTGAGGGCGGTGACGGCGACGCCGGCGAGGCCGACGAGGAGCGTCACCCAAAAGGTGGCCTTGGAGATGCCGGGCTTGAGCTTCATGGGACGGGGAAGATGCGCGCGCCGGCGGGGATACCGCCGGCGCGCGCGGGGGTTACTTGCTGGCCGTGGCGTCGGGCGCGGGGACGGGCACGGCGCCGGCAGCGCGCAGGGCGGCGGCTTGCTCGGGCGTCAGGTTGCCGGTGGCCTCGGCAGCAGCGACGGCGGCGGCGGAGATGGCGGCGACCTTGGCGGGGCCGTCCTCAGCGTTGAACAGCAGGGCGCCGTACTCGCGGACCAGGGCGGCCTGTTGCGGCGTGATCTTGCCAGAGACGACGCCCGCGGTGAGGGCAATGTCAGCGGCCTGAGTGAGAGCCGCCTTGCCGTCGGGCGAGGACGAGCAGGACGGAACGGCGAAGCTGCCGACCGCGAGGGTGAGCAGCAGGATGGAGCGCAGGGCGTGTTTCATGGGGGGCTGGGTTGGGTTTCTGACGGGAAAGGGGTCACTCGTTGCGCTCGAAGGCGAGGATGCCGGCGGCGGTGATCTGGTAGCTGAGGGAGCTGCCGAGGCTGGCGTAGTGCTGCACGGCCTGGGCAGGCTCGAGGCCGGCGAGGAACATGCAGGCGGCCTGAATCTCGGCATCGGTGGCGGTCACGCCCCAGCGGGCGAGGCCGTGCCGAATGGTGCTGAGATCAGCGGCGACGGTGGGGCGGCCGGCGAGGAAGCGGCGCACTTCATAGCGGAGGTCTTCGGAGCTCATGGGGAGAAGGAGAAAGGAAAGGATGCGGTGCATCATCGGGGACCGGTGCCACGGAGGCGGTTGGCCTCGGCGATGCCCTCGAGCTTGCCGATGACGCGGTCGATGCTCTTCATGTCCGCGTTCATGACGGTGAGGATCTTCTCAATCCGGTCGATGTCGGATTTGATCTCGCCAAAGGTGGACGCGATTTGCGCGTCGCGTTCGGTCTTCATGGCCGCGAGCTGGGCCTGGGTGACGTAGTTGGCCGGCTCGAACTTTTTGCCCTTGAAGAACTCGATGACCTTGATCCAGGAATGCAGGGCGGGACCGAGGGCGATGGCGGCGAGGATCATCCACCAGACGAGGGTCGGTTGGTCGGTCTCAGAGAGGGCAAACAGCGGCGCGGAGGAAAGCATCGCGCGAGCATCCGGCCGTTGAGGGAATCCTCAAACAGTGGGGGCAATCAGCCGAGGGTCAATGCAATGGGCCGGAGCTCGGCGCCACTCTGGGCGGCGACGACGGAATAGCTGCCGGTGACGCCTGCCTCATCGTTGATGGCGACATCGAACTCTTCGAAGGTGGTGTCGCTGGTCCGGTTGTACCGCTTCATGCGGAGGGTGACCGGGCCGTTGTAAACGAGGTTGGCGGCAGCGAGGCCGGAGGGATCGGAGCCGCCAAAACTGGGGTTGCGCTCGCGCACCCAATAGGTGACGTCGATGGTGCGGGTGCGCGGCGGTGTGGCATCCGGCTGGTTGAGCATCTGGCTAAACTCCCATTCGGCGGTGCTCTGGAGGATGCCGTCGGAAACCAGGCGGCGCGAGCCGATGGCGACATCGCGGGTGACGGTGCCTGTCTGTGTGTCGTACCGGGTGATCTGGATGAAGATCCAGAGGTTCCAGTTTGGGCGGCCCGCCGGCGCCGGCTCAAGCTCTGGGGCACGCTTGAGGAGGGTGTCATCCGGCAGAGTCATGGGCCATTCCCGCAGCAGGCTGGCGACACTGAGGCCGCTGTCCTGGGTGATGGGCCGGGTGCGCTCGACCGCGCGGAGGAAGCCGCGGACATCGCGGACCTTGGCGAGGCCAAAGGCGGGGATGCCATTGACGGCATCGAGCAGGCGTTGGCGGGCGAGGTCGATCTCGCCGGAGCTGGCGAGCTTGTCCGGATAGGCGGCGAGGACCTGAGCGCGCAGACGCTCGCGCAGGGTGATGCGGCGGATGAGCGGCCGGTCCATTAGTTGTTTGGCGGCAGGACGTTGACGGGATCGTAGGCGTAGCGATCGGTGACAAAGCAGAAGCTCGGGCGCGGCGCGAGATTGACGGCCGTGGAAACGGTGCCGCCGGTGGGGAAATTCGTGTCGAGCCAGGGCGCGCCGGAGACGCGGCCGGTATCGACCGGGAGGGGCTCGATGGTGCGGCCGATGAGGTACCAGCCTTCGTTGTTGGACTCGCCGGTCGTGCCGCCTTTGGCCTGCCAGTTGAAGGTCTCCGGAGGGACGGCGTTGTAGGGGATGACGCTCTTGGTGTCGACGAGGGTGTCGGAGAACCAGTAGACGGTGACGGTGGGGACGTTGCGGGTGAGGCTGGAGGCGGCCACCTGGCCCTGGCTGTCGGCATCAGTGACGATCTTCCAGGGCTTATTGCGGGCGAGGCCGAGACTGGTGAGCTCGATGACAGGGTAGCCGCCGCGCGTGCCGATCTGCCGCTCATCCTGGACGACGAGCTTGGCGCCGAGAATCTCGGGGAGGAGGACGTGGTCGCGCCGCTCGCCCTTGGCAAAGTACGGTGTATAGGGCACCCAAAGGGTCTCGCGCATGGTGTCCCATCCCTCGACGAGGGTGTCGACGCGGGGTTTTTCCAGCGTCATGATTTCGGGCGGCGTGGACCAGGGCCCGGGGAGCTTGGCGATGATGCGGATGCGGGACATGGGTGTTACTCCGTGCGGATGCGGCGCAGCTCGGAGACGACCTCATCGAGCTTGCCGCTGGTGTCTTCGGTCTTGGCGGCAGCCTTGGCAGCGGCGGCGGCGGGATTGGTGGCGGCGGCGACGCGGCCGGCGGCATCTTTGCCGGGACCGCCAAAGGCCTTGTCCAGGCCGGCGAAGGCACCGGATTTGTCGAAGGATTCGCGCAGGCTTTCCGGTCGCTTGATGTTGCCATCGGTGCCTTGGTCGCCATACACGCCGCGGCGGTTGCCGGCACCGGGGCGGACGGGGCGCTCGCGGCCGGCAAACTCGGGGGCGTTTTCGAGGCCGCTGCCGACGCGGCCCCGGGAATCACTAACGCGCTCAGCCGCGCGGCCACGGGCGGCGGCGGCATCGCCCTGGCGCTCGCGGGAGTAACCCATGATTTTCTTGCGCTCTTCCTTGTCTTTGCCCTTGGAGCCATCCGCATCTTTGACGCCCTTGGCGGCCTCGCGCGCGAAGGCCTGGCCGCCGCGGGCGCCAGCCTCTTGGAGGGCAGTCATGGCCTGGACCTTGTCGGCCTCGATCTTGAGGCGGCCGGCGCGCATGAACTCCTCGAAGCGGGCTTCGGTCTCCTCGAGGCTCTTGAACATCTGGTCCATGAAGCCCTTGGCGAAGCTGTCGCCAACATCGAAGGTCTGGCCGGTGATCTTGCCAAGGGTGGCATTCCAGGCGGCGCCGAGGCCGTTGGAGATAGCGTCGTACGCGGCCTCGCCGATGCCCTGCCAGGCGGAGACCATGAACTCGACAAACGAGACGCCGGCTTTCTTGAGCCCGTAGGAAACGGCGACGCCGAGGAACTCGCCGACCTTGCCATCGGCGGCGGCGAGCTGGAGGGTCTCAGAAAAGGCAGCGGCGAAACGGACGGCTTTGTCGAGGCCGGCAATGGCTTCCTGCAGGCTGGGCTTGAGCGCCTCCATGACGGGCTGCCCGAGCGTGCGTATGAGGGCGCTGCCATTGTCCGCCAGGGTGGACATGAGGCCATTCCAGGTGGTGCTCTGGGCGATCATGGCGCCGTAGAACTTGCCCCCCTCGGAGGTCATGCCCTTGAGGACCTTCCAGAGGTCGTCGGCGCTGATCTCGCCGGCGCTCATCGCGTCGGCCACTTCCTCGATGCTGATGCCTTTGATTTTGGCCAGCTCCTCGCGCAGGCCGACGACGCCGCGGTTGGTGAGCTGGTAAAAGTCCTGGGTCATCAGTTTGCCGGCGCCGCGCACCTGGTTGAGGACGACGGCGAGGCCCTCCATGTCCGTGCCTGCTCCAGAGGCGAGGTCGCCGAGGACCTGCAGCTCTTCCTTGAGGTTGCCGACCTGGGTGCCGGCGCCGAGGAGCTGCCGCGCGGTGTTGGCGATGCCCGGCAGCTCAAAGGGCGTGGTGGCGGCGAAGCTGGCCAGGTCTGAGAGGATGGCCTGGGTGAGCTTGACGTCCTTGAGGACGGTGTTGATGGCGGCGGAGGTGGTCTCGAAGTCAGCGGCGAGATTGATGCCGAGGGAGAGACCCCGGCCGATTTTGCTGATGGCCTCCATGGCCAGGCCGAGGTTGCCGACGGTGGCAATGGCGCCCTGAATGCCGCCGGAGAATTGGCGGCCATCGAGGCCAAGGGTGTACTGCAGGTCAGCCATGGGCGGTGTCCTCCTGGGCGATCATTTGAGCATGCGGAACGATGGTGTACCGCTCTTCATACCATTGGCGGACGGCATCGCGCGCGTGCGCCACGGCGGCGGCGACATGACCGATGACAGAGCCGGGAGAGAGCCGCTCGCGGCGGGCCTCGAGCAGGGCGAGCCCGGCCTCCAGGCTGAGGTGGTGCCGGGGATCCGTGCCGAGCACGTAGGGCAGCGGGAATCCGTACTCGGTGGTCATGAGGTCGATGTATAGGATGACCCAGCCGGGACCGGTGGCAGGTGCACCGGCGGAGTCGGAGGTTTTCAGGTTTGCGGCTCGGTGTCCCGAGCGCCGGACTTTCCCACGGTGATGAGGTGGCGGATGAGAATGCCGATGTCTCCCGGCGTCCAGCCGCCGGCGACATCGAGGGCGGCGGCGTCAAAGTCCCGCACGCGCCCGCGCTTGAGGGTTTCGTCGGCCGCCTCGGCGGCATCGGTGAGGAGTTCGTAAGCCTCGGCGGGGCGGGTGAAAATGAAGCCGATGCGGGCCAGGGCAAGCAGCTCGGCGGCGTTCGGTGTGGCCTTGGGATCGGCCATGCTGCGGGTGATGAACTCCGGCAGGGCATCGAGGGGATTGCAGCCGAGCGCACTGGTGGCGATCTGGGTGCAGAGGATGACCTGCAGGGTGTAGCCATGCAGGGTCTCGCCCTGGATGACGGCGTGCTCGGGGCGGACAGCGGCGGAGGCGATCAGCTCGCCCAGGGCGGCGGGGTCGCCACCGGTGGCGGCGGCGGCCTGCTGGGCGGCGGCGCCGGCCTGGGCTTGATGGAAGGAGACATCGCGTGCGGAGACGGGGGGCTTGGGGC
>DAIUCN010000170.1:0-5952 GCA_036846165.1 Prosthecobacter sp. | reverse complement strand
ACCGCCCCATCCGGAGCCTTGAGCCGCTTCTGACGCATGGCCACAAGCAACCCCAGCCCGCCGCCACGTCAAGCCCTTTTCCAATAAAGGGACAGACACTTTATAAAGATAGTTTTAGCCTAGATTCAAAGTCCTTACTGGCGGGTGCTCCTGCTGATGAAAATGTCTGCGTCATCTGAAGATGCTCTCCTTAACGCGAAAAGGATGGTGATCGCACCGGCGTTTCGGTAGCTTTGCCGCCATGTCCTGCGCTCGCCTTCTTGCTCCTGCGTTGTTTGCCCTGCTCACCGCCGCTGTCGCTGAACCGGTGAGGCTGGCTCAGACGCCGGCCCTGTCGCCCGATGGCAAGACGCTGGTCTTTGGCTGGCGCGGTGACCTTTGGAGTGTGTCCAGCAAGGGCGGCAACGTGCGCCGACTGACCGAGCATCCGGCTCTGGATTCCAC
The DNA here is from genome assembly GCA_036846165.1 of Prosthecobacter sp. Taxonomy (GTDB): domain Bacteria; phylum Verrucomicrobiota; class Verrucomicrobiia; order Verrucomicrobiales; family Verrucomicrobiaceae; genus Prosthecobacter. The sequence continues at coordinate 5,508 of DAIUCN010000170.1, read as the reverse complement.
ACCCGTGTTTTCGCCCGACGGTCGCCAGATCGCCTTTCTCAGCGAGCGGCAGGACGGTCGCCAGATCCACCTGATGCCGGCCAACGGCGGAGCGCCGCGCCAGCTCACCTGGCACAGCGAGGGCTACGACCTCGCCGGATGGACCCCGGACGGCAGCCGCCTGCTGGTCAGTCTGGTTCGCGACCACAGTTGGATGCGCGGCTCGCGCTCGGCGCGCCTGGCCCTGGTCGAGGTGCAGCAACGCCGGGCTGAGCAGATCCTGCTCGACGATGCTGCGGCCGAGGCCTCGCTGTCGCCCGACGGCCAAAGGATTCTCTTTGTCCGCGAGGGCGAATCCTGGTGGCGGCAGGGCTACCGCGGCGCCCGAGCCGGCCAGATCTGGCTGCTGGATCAGGCGGACGGTTCCTGCCGGCAAGTACTCGGCGGCGACACCGAGAACCGGTTTCCGCTCTGGAAACCCGACGGCTCGGGCTTTTACTACACCCGCAACCGCGATGGCGCCTTCAATCTCTGCGAGCACGACTTCGCCAGCGGCCAAACCCGCCAAATCACCACCTTCAAGACCGACTCCGTCGTCTTCCCCACCCTGTCAAAGGATGGCTCCACCCTGGTCTTCCGGCACCTTGCCGATCTCTACCGCTGGCAGCCGGGCCAGGACCGGGCTCCGGAACCGATCCGCATCGAATACCCAGGCGATCCCGTCGACAGCCCCATCCAGCGTCGCGTGCTCGAACGCGCCACCCGCATCGCCTACACCGCCGACGGCCTGCAGATGGCCTTTCTCGCCGATGCCGACGTCTGGGTCATGGACACCGAACTGCGCGAACCGCGTCAGGTGACGCGCACCCCGGAGGAGGAGCGCGATCTCGTCTTCGCCCCTGATGGCAAATCGCTCTGGTTCGTCAGCGACCAAGGCGGCCAGGCCGATCTCTGGAAGGCGATGCCGGCCGTGCCGGCCAAGGCCTGGTGGGAAAACACCGCCTTCAGGCTGGAAAAAATCACCGATGATCCAGCGGTCGAGAGCGGCCTGCAGTTCAGTCCCGACGGCAAACGCCTCGCCTGGCTCAAGGAGCGCGGCGATTTCTGGCTGGCCGATGCCGACGGCAAAAACGCCAAGCGCCTGTTTGCCTCCTGGAACAAGCCCAGCTTCAGCTTCTCGCCCGATGGCCAATGGCTGGCCTACGCGCAGAGCGACGAATGGTTCAACAGCGACATCTGGCTGCTGCCGGTCGATGGTTCGAAGCCGCCCTTCAACCTGTCGCGCCACCCCGACAATGACGAAGCTCCGGCCTGGTCACCCGACGGTCGCCTCATCGCCTGGACGGGGCGCCGCGACAACGAGGAAGTCGACATCCATTATGTCTGGCTGCGTGGCCAGGACGATGAGCAGTCGCGGCGCGAACGTACGCTGATCAAGGCCAGGGAGAAGCTGGCAAAAGCAGCGCCCAAGGGAAATCCCAAAACTCAAGATCCCAAGGCCCAAGGAAGCTCCAAGGCCGAAGATCCCAAGGCTTTGGCCAATGCCGCGGCTCCAGCGAAGGCAGAACCCCAAGCGGAACCCAAGGTCCAGGCTGCGGCGGATCCAAAGCTACCGGAAAAAGCAGCCCCCCAGACGGAGCCGAAAGCCGAGCCCAAGCCAGCGCCCAAGGTCGTGACCAAGCCCCTGCCGATGGATCTGGAAGACATTCACGAGCGCATCCGGCGCATCCGCCTGCCGAACACGGCCGAGGCCGGGCTGACGTGGTCGCCCGACTCCAAAAAGCTCGCTTTCAACGCCACGATCGACGGCAAGCGCGGCACCTACACGCTCGAGTTCCCGGATGACCTGAAGCCCAAGCTGCTGGCAACGACAACCTTGACCGACACACGCTGGCTCCAGCAGGGCAACCAGCTGGTCGGTCTGAGCGAGGGTCTGCCGGCGAGTCTCTCCGCCACCGGCAGCCTGAGCACCTGGCGTTTCCGTGCCCTGCAGGCCACCGAGCAGGCGGGGCGCCAGCGCGCGGTCTTCGACCTGTGCTGGCGGGTCATGCGCGATCACTACTACGACGAGCGGCTCGGCAACCGCGACTGGAACGCCGTGCGCACCAAGTATGCCGACCTCGCCACCACGGCCACCGATCTGCGCGCGGTGCAGGAAGTCGTGCACCTCATGCTCGGCGAACTGAACGGCTCCCACCTTGGCTTCACGCTTGATGCCTCCGCCACCGGTGCGCCGCCAGCGCCGGCTTGGCGCGAGGAGACCGCTCACCTCGGCCTGCGCTTCGATCCCGCTCACGCAGGCCCGGGCTGGAAGGTGCGCGATGTCCTGCCCAAGGGACCGGCCAGCCATCGTCTGCGGCGCATCCTGCCCGGCGAACTCATTGTGCGCATCGATGGCCACGAGACCCAGCCCGGCCAGGATGTCAGCGAACTGCTCAATGGTCCGCTCGAGCGCGACATCCTCCTGCGCGTGCGCGCCGTCGACGGCAAGGAGCGCGAGGTCAGCCTGCGACCGATCAGTTACACGGCCGCGCGCGGCCTGCTTTACGACCACTGGATCAAGGCCAACCGCGCCCGGGTGGAACAAGACTCCGGCGGCAAGCTAGGCTACCTGCACATCAGCGCCATGGACAGCGCCAGCTTCCACAAGTTTCAGGAGGAACTCTATGCGGCCGGCGCCGGCCGGGATGGCCTGATCATCGATGTCCGCGAAAACGGCGGTGGCTCGACGACCGATCACCTGCTCACCGCCCTCACCCAGCCGCGTCACGCCCTCACCGTGCCGCGCGGCGGCGACCGCACCGGCTACCCGCAGGATCGCATGATCTACGCCACCTGGGACAAGCCGGTCGCCGTGCTCTGCAACCAGAACAGCTACAGCAACGCCGAGATCTTCAGCCACGCCATCCGCCTGCTGAAACGCGGTCAAGTGGTCGGCACGCCCACTGCCGGCGGCGTCATCAGCACTGGCAGCACCCGCATCCTCGATGTCGGCAGCCTGCGCCTGCCCTTCCGCGGTTGGTATGGCCTGGAGTCCGGGCTCGACATGGAACTCAACGGCGCCCAGCCCCACCACGTCGTCTGGCCCAAGCCCGGTGACGCCGCCAAGGGCATCGATCGCCAGCTCAGCAAGGCCATTGAAGTCCTGAATGCCGAGGTCGAAGCCTGGGCCAAGCGCCCGCAACCCAAGCTGCGCAAAGCGAGTGAGCGCGTCAGCGGGTTGGACTGACCTAGCTGACCTGGCTGACCTGGCTGACCTGGCTGACCTGGCTGACGAATCCGACGATCCCGACGTCCCCTCAAGCCGCGCCGGACTTTTTCTCCTTCTCCGCCGCTCGGGCGGCGGGCGTGTAGTAGTAGCTGGCGTAGTTGTAGTACGTGTACTCCTTGAGGTTGGTCGACGAACGGTTGAGAATGACCCCGCCGACGTTGACCTGTCGTTCATACAGCGTGTCGAGGGCCTTGCCGCTGAGGCGGGCCAGCGTCGAGGACATGCGCACCACAAAGAGCACGGTGTCGAGCTTGGGCGCAAAGCTGCCGGTGTCGTCGGCGACCAGCACCGGGGCGCTGTCGAAGATGACGTAGTCGTAATCGGCGGCCATTTCCTTGAGCACCTCGTCGGCGGTCTTCGACAGCAGCACCTCGGAGGTCTGGTCGATCACCTCGCCGCGCGCCATCAGCTTGAGGTTGGGGATACCGGTGTCCTGAACCGCATCGCGCCAGGGGATCAGGCCGCGCAGCACCTCGCTGAGGCCGGGTGTGTTGGGCAGCTTGAAAAGTTCGCTGACACCGCCGCGACGCAAGTCGCAGTCGGCCAGCAGCACGCGCGCGCCGCCGAGCGCCATGGTGACGGCGAGGTTCGAAGTGACAGTTGTCTTGCCCTCGTTCGGCACGGCGCTGGTGACCAGAATGGTCTTCGGCGGGTTGCCCTGCCAGTTCTTGAAAAGGATCGACGAACGCACATTGCGGAAAGCCTCGGCGTAGAGGTGGCGGGTGTCGTTGGACTGAAGCAGTGCGACATCGCCACGCTGCTTCTGCTCGGGAATCTGACCGAGCACGGACTCGGCCGGGAACAGCGCCTGGAACTCGCTGAACGAGTTCATGCGGTCGTCGAGGCGGTCGAAGATGAGCAGGATGATCATGCCGCCCATCAGGCCGGCGAGCATGCCACCGAGCAGGGGTTTGACCGGCTCCAACTCCTCCTTGAGGGCATCCGAGGCGGGTTCCTGGACCGCGACGTAGTCGGTCTGGATGTTCTGCATCTGCTGGAACTTGACGACCATTTCAAACATCTGGTCGTGGGCCAGCTTGGCGGTCTTGTATTCCTCCTCGAGTCGCTCGTGCTCGGCAAGCTTGGCGCCGAGTTCGAGCGCTTCCTTCTCCTTCTCGACAATCTGCTGGTCAAGACCGCGGATGCGCCGTTCAAGATCGGCCATCTGGCCGCGCAGTTCCTTCAAAATCTCCTCCTGGAAGTTGGTCAGCAGACGCCGGGCCGACTCGATGCGCTCGTCGACCTCAACCACCGACGGATGCTGCTCCTTGAATGACTTGAGCAGCTTGGTGCGCTCGTTCTGCAGGCGGAACACCTCGTTGCGGATCTCCAGGTAGTTGCGTTCGGCGGTGGAAATGCCAAGGCTGGTGCGAGAACTCGCCACCTGGGGTGTTGCCGTGGTGTCGGCGGCGGGCGCCGCGTTGGCGCCGGCGGGCGCAGTGGCGGCACCGGCGGCAACGCTGGCCGCGCCAGCGAGGGCGGCGCGCTCACGGTTGACCATGGCGGCGTCGACATCCTGCAGGGCGAGGCGGATGTCGTTCAGATCCGTGAGCAGAGCTTCCTTCTTGCCCTTCAGGTTGATCAGGAAGGCGGCGGCCTCGTTGTTGCCGTTGGTGAGGATGACAATGTTGTTGGCCTTGCGGAAGGCTTCCAACTTCTCGCCGCTGTCCGTCAGTTCCCGCCCCTTCTTGACGACATTCTCAGTGAAGGTATTGAGCGCCTTCTCCAGGCCCTGCTCGCGAATCTGCTGACGGAAGGCAATGAACTCGTCGATCAGCGCCTGCAGGAAAATCTTCGTGTAGGCCGGATCCGACCCGGTGGCGAAAACGTTGAAGATCGCCGAGCCGCGGTTCTGGGCGACGCGGATCTCCACCTCGGAATCCTTGAGGTCGGGATAGAGGGCACGGATGCGCGCGAGCGCGCGTTTCTTCATCTCGGCGCTCTGCAGCGTCTCAATGATCGTGCCGTAGAAATCGACCATGATTTCCTGCCAGCCGGCGACCTCGCCCTGGGCGACCATGCGGCCACCGGCGACGAGTTTGGCGAGCGACTTGTACTCGTCCGGCTTGCCGGTGATGAGCACGGCCTGCACGCAGATGCCGATGCTGGCGGTGAGCAGCAGGAACCACCAGCGGCGGCGAAAGAGAATCTGGTAGCGCTGCAGCTTGGCCGATGTCTCGTGGATGCGGCTGAGGTTGTGCGATTGGCCCTGGCCGGGCAGGGTCAGGTCCAGGGGGGCTTGCGGGGGCGTGTTCACG
>DAIUCN010000169.1:0-6035 GCA_036846165.1 Prosthecobacter sp. | reverse complement strand
GGCCAGCACTGTAGGCGGGGGCATCGACCCCGCATGGGGCAGGCCCCCGACCGCGCGCAGCGCCGTGGAGTGCGGAGGTCCTCCTCCGCTCTGCCACCTCGTCCGGTCAGCCATCCAAGCCCAGAAGGTCCGCAGATTTCACAGATTTCGCAGATTTTACAGAAGGGGAGACCGCAGATGTCGCCGATGAGCGCCGATGAACACAAGAGGTCCGAGGGGAGCGCGGCCACTCTTGGCCGCTTCTTCTGAGGGGTAGGCTTGGAACCACGAATGGCACGAAGGTCACGAAGGGGACAGGGTGCGGCACCGCTGTGCCAGCACCGTGGCGTTCCTGCCTGACAGATGGCAAGGGGCTCACGCCAAGGCGCGAAGAAGGCCGCTATCTTCTCCTCCCTTTGCGCCTTGGCGTGAGACCTCCTCACTTCAGCAGCGCCCGCAGAAACGGGGCGGTGCGGCTGGTTTTGTGTTGGGCGACCTGTTCCGGGGTGCCGGCAGCGACGAGCCGGCCGCCTTCGGCGCCGGCTTCGGGGCCGATGTCGATGAGGTAGTCGGCCTCGGCGAAGAGGTCGGGGTGGTGCTCGATGACGACGACGGTGTGGCCGTCGTCGACGAGGCGGTGCAGGATGTCGAGCAGACGGGCGACGTCGGCGATGTGCAGGCCGATGGTGGGTTCCTCGATGAGGTAGAGGTTCTTCTTCGGGTTGCTCAGGCCGCGCAGCTTTTCGGTGGCGCTGCGGCTGACACCGCCGCTGAGTTCGCTGACGAGCTTGAGTCGCTGCGCCTCGCCGCCGCTGAGGGTGGGGCTGGGCTGGCCGAGCTGCAGGTAACCGAGGCCGGTGTCGGCGAGCAGTTGCAGGGGGCGGGCGAGCCGGGGCTGGTCGGCAAAGAACTCGGCGGCTTCGGCGATGCTCAGGCGCAGGACATCGCCGATGTGCTTGCCGTTGAACTCGATCTCGAGGGTGGCGCGGTTGTAGCGCAGGCCCTGGCAGGTCTCGCAGTGGACGCGGGTCGAGGGCAGGAAGTTCATCTCGACCTTGATGACGCCGTTGCCGCCGCAGGCTTCGCAGCGGCCACCCTCGGTGTTGAAGGAGAAGCGGCCGGCCTCGTAACCGCGCGCGCGGGCGGCGGGCAGCTGGGCGAAGAGTTTGCGGATCTCGTCCATCAGGCCGACGTAGGTGGCCGGGCAGGAGCGTGAGGTCTTGCCGATGGGCGACTGATCGACCTCGTACACCGAGGCGAACTGGCCGGCGCCGCGGACGCTTTTCCAGGGCTGCTCGGCGCCTTTCACCGCGCCCTTGCGACCGAGCGCGGCCTTGACCGCGGGATGCAGGACCTGGTGCAGCAGGGTGCTCTTGCCGCTGCCGCTGACGCCGGTGATGACGGTCAGGCGGCCGGTCGGCACGCGCACGTCGATGTTCTTGAGGTTGTTGGCGCAGGCGCCTTCGATGATCAGCCAGGCCTCGCTTTTCTTCACCGGTGGCAGCGGTCGGCGTTGGCCGCGCAGGGGGTGTTGCATCGGTTCGCGCAGGCTGCGACCGGTGACGCTGCGCTCGTTCTTGAGCAGTTGCTGGAGGTCGCCGCGGGCGATGACCTCGCCGCCGAAACGGCCGGCCCCGGGGCCGAGGTCGATGATGGTGTCGGCCCGGCGCATGGTGTCGTCGTCATGCTCGACGACGAGCAGGGAATTGCCCTTGTCGCGCAGGGCGGCGAGGGTGTCGAGCAGGCGGACGTTGTCGCGCGGGTGCAGGCCGATGGTGGGTTCATCGAGCACGTACAGCACGCCGCGCAGGTTCGAGCCGAGCTGGGCGGCCAGGCGGATGCGCTGGGCTTCGCCGCCGCTGAGGGTGTCGGCGCTGCGGTCGAGCTGCAGGTAGCCGAGGCCGACCTCGCCCATGAAGTGCAGTCGCTGGTCGATCTCCTGCAGGATGTCGCGGGCGATGACCGCCTCGGTGCCGTCGAACTTCAGGCGGGCAAGGCGGGCGGCGGCGTCGCCGGCGGCGAGGCCGTTGATCTCCTGGATGCGCTGGCCCTGCAGGCGCACGGCGCGGGCGGTGGCATTCAGGCGGGTGCCGGCGCAGGTGCGGCAGACGCGACGTTCGCCGTCCTCCTCCTCGTCGTCGCTGCGTGCGAGGCGTCGCTCCTCCTCGAGTTCGGCTTCCAGTCGCGACATGTCGCCGCGGTGCGGGGTGGCGCCGTGTTCGGCGACCTCGAAGCCGAAGCCGCGGCAGGACGGGCACCAGCCGTGCGGGCTGTTGAAGGAGAACAGGCGCGGGTCGAGTTCCTCGAACGACAGCTCGCACTGCGGACAGCTCATCTCCGTGCTCAGCACGCGCGCGGCTTCGCCGGCGGCGAGCAGTTTGACCGTGCCCTTGCCAAGCTTGAGCGCCTTTTCCAGGAGCGGGCGCAGCTCGAGTTCGGCGGTGTTTTTGGCGAGCTCGGCGACCACGGCATCGATGCTGTGTTCCTTGAAGCGGGCGAGCTTTTTGAAGTTCTCCGTGGCGCGGAATTCGCCATCGACGAGCAGGGTCGCGATGCCCTGCTTGCGCGCGGCCTCGGCGACCTCGGTGTGGAAGCCCTTGCGCGCCTTGACGAGCGGGGCCAGCAGCTTGACCGGGCCTTTTTTCAGGCGCGCCGCGATGGCGGTGGTGATGGCGCTGACGCTCTGCTTCTGCACCGGCACGTCGCAGCGCGGGCAGTACTGGGTGCCGAGCTTGGCGAAGAGCAGGCGCAGGAAGTGCCAGGTCTCGGTGACGGTCGCCACCGTGCTCTTGCCGCCGCCGCGCGAGATGCGCTGCTCGATGGCCACGGTCGGGGGTACGCCGGTGATGAGATCGACGTCGGGTTTCTCCATCTGCTCGACGAAGGTGCGCGCGTACACCGACATGCTGTCGAGGAAGCGGCGCTGGCCCTCGGCGAAGACGAGGTCAAAGACGAGCGAGGACTTGCCCGAGCCGCTGAGGCCGGTGACCACGACGAACTCGTCGCGCGGGATGTCGAGCGACAGGTTCTTCAGGTTGTGCTCGCGGGCGCCGCGGATGGCGATGACGTTGGCCGAGGCGGGCTGAGTGGCGGCGTAGCGGGCCGGCAGCTCGCGCAGGGTGGCGGGTGCGGCGAACTTCTCGGCGAGGTGGCGACCCGTCCACGATTCGGAGCAGCGCGCCAGTTCCTCGGGCGTGCCGGCGAAGACGAGGCGACCACCACCGGCACCGGCTTCGGGGCCGAGGTCGAGCACCCAGTCGGCACACTGGATGACGTCGAGGTTGTGTTCGATGACGACCAGGCTGGCACCGCCGTCGACGAGGCGCTGGAGCAGTTTCAGCAGCAGGGCGATGTCGTCGAAGTGCAGGCCGGTGGTGGGTTCGTCGAGCAGCAGCAGGTCGGTGCCGGCACCGCCGCTGGCGGGGGCGCTGAGCAGGTGACCGACGAGTTTCAAGCGCTGGGCCTCGCCACCGGAGAGGGTGTTGAGGGGCTGGCCGACCCGCAGGTAGCCGAGCCCGGCCTCGCTGAGCACGGCGAGGGCGTCGGCGACGCTGTGGAAGCGTTTCGCCTGCGCCTTGCTGGCATCGCTCGATGAGGCACGGCACCAGGCCACGGCCTCGTCGAGGGTCATTTCCAGCACGTCGTGGATGGTCTTGCCGGCGAGACGGATCTTCAGCGCGTGCGGCTGGTAGCGACGGCCCTCGCACTCGGGGCAGGTGACGAAGAGATCACTGAGGAACTGCATCTCGATCTTCTCGTAGCCGGTGCCGCCGCAGCGTTCGCAGCGGCCCTCGCCGGAGTTGAAGGAGAAGAAGCCCGGCGTGATGCCGAGCGCGCGGCCGTCGTCGCTGTCGGCAAACAGCGCGCGCAGGCCGTCGAAGGCGCCGACGTAGACGGCGGGCGTGCTGCGCGGCGTGCGCGCCAGCGGCGACTGATCGACCAGCACGACCTCGCGCAGCTGCTCGTGACCGCTGATTGAGCGCACGCGCCCGGGTTCATCCTCGCAGGTCTCGCCGCGCAGGCGCTGCAGGTTGCGATACAGCACCTCGTGGATGAGCGTGCTCTTGCCGGAGCCGGAGACGCCGGTGACGCAGCAGAAGACGCCGAGCGGCAGGTCGAGGTCGAGGTTCTGCAGGTTGTTCTGGCGGGCGCCGCGCACGCGCAGCAGGGGCGTGCTGCTGGCCGAGGAAGCCTTCGCCGTTTTCTTGCCGCGCGCGGCCTTGGGCGCGGTCGCGCTTGTTTCACCGACGACAATGGGACGTCGCTGCGCCGGCAGCGGGATGGTCTTGCGGCCGGTGAGGTAGTCGGCGGTGAGCGAGGTCTTCGCCTTGGCGAGGCCGGCGAGCGGGCCGCTGTAGACGAGGCGACCGCCGTCGCCGCCGCGGCCGGGGCCGATTTCGACGACGTGATCGGCGGCGCGCATGACCGCCTCCTCGTGTTCGACGACGAGCAGCGTGTTGCCCTTGTCGCGCAGGCCTTCCATGACGCCGATGAGGCGGCCGATGTCGCGCGGGTGCAGGCCGATGCTCGGTTCATCGAGCACGAAGAGCGTGTTCACCAGCGAGGCACCGAGGCAGGTGGTGAGGTTGACGCGCTGCAGTTCGCCACCGCTGAGCGTGCGGGTTTGGCGATCGAGATGCAGGTAACCGAGGCCGGCGCGCTCGAGGTAGCTGAGGCGGGCGGCGATCTCGTCGCGCAGCAGGGTCGCGGCGTGGTCGGCGGCCGGGGGCGTCAGGTTCTGCACGAAGGGCAGCAGGTCGGTGACCGGCAGGTGCCAGAGGTCGGCGAGGCTGCGACCGGCGACGCGGAAGTGTCCGGCCTCCGGCTTCAGGCGACCGCCGTTGCATTCGCTGCAGGTCGTGTAGGCGCGGAAGCGGCTGAGGAAGATGCGCACGTGCATCTTGTAGGCGCGCGCCTCCAGCCATTTGAAGAAGCCGCGCACGCCGTACCACTGGCCGCGTTTCCAGGCCTTCTCGGGATCGGGATCCTCGCCCTCGAGGATCCAGCGCTGCTGGTCGGCCGGCAGGTCGAGGAAGGGCGTGTCGAGATCGACGCCGCGCTTGCGGGCCGCGCGCTCGAGATCGTCCTGGCTTTCGCTGTAGGTGCTGCCGGCGAAGGCGCGCACCAGCCCCTCGCGGATGCTCAGGCCCTCGTCGGGCATGGCCTTGCGGATGTCGAGACCGAGCGTGCGACCAAACCCCTTGCAGGCCGGGCAGGCGCCGACCGGGCTGTTGAAGCTGAACAGGCCGGGCGTCGGTGCCGGCAGCTTCAGGTCGCAGTCGGCGCAGCGCCAGTCGGTGGAGAACTGGCGCACCTGATCGCCGGGATCGAGCACGGCGGTGAGCTCGCCCTTGCCGAGGCGGAGCGCGGCCTCCACGGCCTCGGTGACACGCGCGCGCTGGCCGGCCTCGAGGCTGACGCGGTCTTGAACGACCAAGACCTGGGCCGGCAGTTTTTTGCCGCCGAGGTCGGCGGGTTCATCGGTGCGCAGCAGCTCGCCGTAGAGACGCACGCGCAGGTAGCCCTGGCTTTGCAGGAAGGGAAAGAAGTCGCCGGGCGTGGTGCCCGCCGGCACCGGCACATGGAAACCGATGAGCGCGCGCTGGCCGGCGTGGTCGGTGAGCAGGGAGTGCACGATGCTCTCCGCGGTTTCGGGTCGCACCGGCCGACCGCAGCCCGGGCAGGCGGCTTCGGCGAGGCGCGGGAAGAGCAGCTTCAGGTAATCGTTGATCTCCGTGATCGTGCCCACCGTGCTGCGGGTCGAGCGCATCGAATTGACCTGCTCGATGGCGATGGCCGGCGGGATGCCGTGGATGGCATCGACCTTGGGTTTGTCCATGCGCTCGAAGAACTGGCGCGTGTAGGGCGAGAAGGTCTCGACGTAGCGGCGCTGGCCCTCGGCGTAGATGGTGTCGAAGGCGAGCGACGACTTGCCCGAGCCGCTCGGGCCGGTGACCACGCAGAGCTTGCCGAGCGGCAGGTCGAGGTCGATCCCCTGCAGGTTGTTCTGCCGGGCGCCGCGGATCTGGATGACGTCGGCGAGGGCGGCGGGGCGC
>DAIUCN010000168.1:0-6063 GCA_036846165.1 Prosthecobacter sp. | reverse complement strand
CTACCTCATCCCTTTTCTCTCATTCAAGCCGTTCTAGTTTCAGGGAGGCAGGTCATGTCGGCTCAGCGTGCGGGGGGCTTGACCTGCCAGAGGTCGTCGAAGAAGTCGGCGGCGATGACTTTGCCGGCGGCTTCGGCGCTGGGGGGCTGGCTGAGGTCGAGCAGGGCCCAGTCGGGCAGCTTGGGGTTCTGCAGGGAGTTGGTGCGGTCGTGGGCTTCGCGGAAGGTGAGGCCGGTGTTGAGGACGACTTCGAAGTTGGGCGATTCGAGGGCGGGATAGATGAGCAGGGGGACGTGGCTGGCGGCGGGGTGGCTCTGGCCGGCGATCGCCACCGTTTGGGCGTCCCACTGGAGGGGCAGTCGCGGCAGCAGTTGCCTGATCACGGAGTTCGACTCGGGGGTGCCCCAGAGGATGAGGCCCTGGGTCTGACCGGCGGCGATGGGGTCGCCAAGCTCGGAGGCCTTGACGACGCGGGCGTCGCCGCGCATGAGGCTGCGCCAGCGCTGGAGGAAGTGGGCGGACTCGGCCTGCACCCAGGCTTCGACCTGCGGGTGCGAGGCCTTGCCATCGGGCAGGACGACGAGGAAGCGCTTGAGGAAGGCGGCATCCATCGGGCCGGGGTGCGAGGAGGGTTTGCCACCCTCGGGTCCGGTGTGGGCGAAGGGGATGGGACCGTGTTCGCTCCAGCGACCGTCCTTTTTCACCAGGCGGATGAAGGCGCCGCCGGAGTTCGGCAGGCGCGGGCCGGTCTGGTGGAAGTTGGCGAACTCGGGCAGGACGGGGCCGAGGGCGACGGTGAGCTTGGTGCCATCGACGATGAGGTCGAGCTGGCGACCGCCGGCGCGGGCTTGGGGGGGCGGGTAGAGGACGATGCGGCTGACGTTCTGGGTGGTGAGTTCGATGCTGCGGCCGCTGGTGACGCGGGCGTCGATGCGTGCTTCCTTCCAGCTTTCCTCCATGCCGTGCAGGTTCAGCCAGTGGACGCGGCCGTAGAGGGGCGTCTTGGCCTGGATGTGGATGGTGTCGGGGAAGCGGTTGCGACCCTTGGCGACGGCGGCTTCGATCTCGGCCTGGACGGTCTGGATGACTTCGGGGTGGTACTTGTGGCCCATGCCCGGGCCGATGTGATGGCTGAGCTTGAGGCCGTGAGTGGCGAGCACTTCCTCCATGTAGGCGGCGGAGTCGCGCTGGGTGTCGTTTTCGCCGCTGTAGGCGACGAGGGGGACGTTGAGCAGGTTGCGTGCGGCATCGGGCACGTCGTAAAAGCCCCAGAGCTTTTGCTCATACCAGATGGGCATCTTCTCGGGGGTGAGCTTCTGGTAGCGCTTCACATCGACAAAGCCGGCGCCGGCGTGCACGCAGGCCCATTGGTCGGGGTAGTGGGCGCCGAGGTGCCAGGCGCCGGCGCCGCCCATGCTGAAGCCGGCGAGGGCGATGCGGTCGCGATCGACGTTGAAGCGGGCGATGGCGTCGTCGCGGGCCTCGAAGACATCGACTTCGCCGCCGCTTTTCCAGCCGTTGCAGTAGCGGCCGAAGGGATGAATGACGATCGTGCCCTTGGGCTGGAACTGGCCGGGCTTGGTGCTGCCGAGCTTGCCGGCGATGAAGTGGAGGTCGGTGGCGGTGTCGCCACGGCCATGCAGCCAGATCCACATGGGCACGGGCTTTTGACCGAGGCGCAGGCCTTCGGGGATCTCGACGCCGTAGGGCTGCGGGCTGTCATCGAGGCGCGAGTAGTAGCCGAGCACCTTCCAGCCGTGGCCGTCGAGCCAGGGGGTGCGGTTCTTCTTCAGGCCGTCGATGCGTTCACGCGCCTCGGTGAGCAGCTTCTGCGCCTTTTTCATCCCGTCCTCGGCCTTCTTGTCGTACCACTCGTCGAAGTCGAGGGCGTAGCGCACCGCCTTGAGCAGGATGTGGGCGTCGGCGGCGCGTGGGTGCTTCTGCACGGCGGCAAAAGCCGAGGTCAGCTCGGCGAGTTCTTTTTCCAGGGTGGCCTCCTGCTCGGCGGAGAGGGCGGCGACCGGCTGCGGCGGCAGGCTGCCGCGGAAGGAGGCGGTGGCACCATCGGAGCGCAGTTGGGCGCGGGCCGCGGGGGCGGCGACAAGGAGCAGGGCGAGAAGCGGAAGAAGTTTCATGGACGAACGGGAAGGGGGGAAGAAACGGGCTTGCAGGGGCGTTCTTGTCCGTGCTTTTTCCCGAACCCATGAAGATCCATCTCGCCCTCGCCGCTTTTCTCGCCGTCGCCACCGCCCAGGCCGGCAGTTTCACCCTGGAAAAGACTCCGACCGGCGGGGTCGTGGTCAAGCTCGACGGCAAGTTCTTCACCGAATACGTCGTCGATCAGGCCAACAAGACCTACCTGTGGCCGATCATCGGTCCGGACGGCACCGACATGACGCGCTCCTACCCGATGAAGACGGTGGACGGCGAGCAGCACGACCATCCGCACCATCGCGGCCTGTGCTTTGGCCATGAGAACATCGGCGGCTACGACACCTGGGCTGAGCGCCTGACCTTTGGCGAGAAGCCGAGCGAGAAGACGGCGGAACGCGTCAAGCACCTCGGTGCCATCCGCCACCGTGCCATCACCGAGATGAAGGACGGCGAGAAGGCCGTGCTCACCGTGGTGGCCGATCATGTCGATGCCGACGGCAAAAAGATCCTCGAGGAGATCCGCCGCCACACCTTCATCGACAAGGGCACCAGCCGCATCATTGACCTCGACATTGAGCTGGTGGCCACCGAGGGCGACACCCTGGTGGATGACAAGAAGGACGCCGGTCTGAGCATCCGCGTGCCGTCGGAGATGGCGGTGGACAAGGGCAAGGAAGGCAAGGGCACCGGCCACATCATCAACAGCGAGGGCCACAAGGATGCCGATGCCTGGGCCAAGCGCGCGACCTGGGTCGATTACCATGGCACGGTGAAGGGCGCGCATGTCGGCGTCGCCATGCTCAACCATCCGAAGAGCTTCCGTCACCCGACCCCCTGGCACGTGCGCACCTACGGTCTGTTCACCGCCAATCCCTTCGGCCTGCAGTCGCTCGACAAGAACTGGGAGAGCGGTGCCTTCACCCTGAAGAAGGGCGAGAAGGTGAGCCTGCGCCACCGCTTCATCTTCCACACCGGTGATGAGAAGGCGGCGAAGATCGCCGAGGCCTACGCCGAGTACGCCCAGGAACCCTGAGCCGGCGCGGCATCCAAACGCTTGCCAGGCGGCGTTTCCCGGTGGAAAGAAATGGCCCCCGCCATGTCCATCTGGAACCACGCCAACCCGCAGCTCAGAGACCTCGTCGCCTACGAACCCGGCAAGCCCATTGAGGATGTCGCCCGTGAACTCGGGCTGAAGCCCGAGGACATCATCAAGCTGGCCTCGAACGAGAACCCGATCGGGCCTTCGCCGAAGGCGGTCGAGGCGATGAAGCGGGCGGTCGAGGAGGTGCACCTGTATCCGGACGGCGCCTCCTGGAAGCTGCGCAACGCCCTGGCGGCGAAGTTTGACCTGGAGATGGGCAACATCATCGTCGGCTGCGGCAGCAACGAGATCATCGAGTTCATCGGCCACGCCTTCCTGCAGCCGGGCGACAACATCATCACCGCCAAGCACGCCTTCCTGGTGTACAAGCTGATGGCCAAGGTGTTTGGCGCCGAGACGATCGAGGTCGAGGATCCCGGCTACGTGCACGACCTCGACGCCATGGCCGCGGCGATCACACCGCGGACCAAGGAGATCTTCATCGCCAATCCGAACAACCCGACCGGCACGCTGGTCAGCCAGGAGGCGATCGACCGCTTCATGGCCAAGGTGCCGGAGCATGTCACCGTGGTGTTCGACGAGGCCTACTATGAGTTCCTCGACAACCCGCCGGACACGCTGAAGTACGTGCGCGAGGGTCGCAACGTCATCGTCCTGCGCACCTTCTCGAAGATCCAGGGACTGGCCGGCGTGCGCGTCGGTTACGGCATCGGCAACAAGGAGTTGATCGACGTGCTGCAGCGCACGCGCCAGCCGTTCAACGTCAATTTGGTCGCCCAGGCGGGTGCGCTGGCGGGCCTGCTCGACGAGGAGCACCAGGCGAAGACCAAGGCCCTGACGGATGAGGGTCGCGCCTACCTGCAGGAGCAGTTTGCCGCGATGGGGCTGGAGTTCATTCCGAGCTACGCGAACTTCGTGCTGGTGAAGGTGGGCGACGGCAATGCGGTGTTCAAGGCGCTCATGGAGCGCGGGGTGATCGTGCGTGCGATGGCGGCCTACAAGCTGCCGGAGTGGGTGCGCATTTCCATCGGCACCATGGCGCAGAACCGTCGCTGCCTTGAGTTGCTGCGCGAGGTGCTGGCACGCTGAGGCCGGGCTTCAGAGGTGCTTGAGCGCCCAGGCGAGCACGAGTGGCGTGGTCGCCAGGCTGACCACGGTGGTGGCGATCACCACCTGGACGGCGGTGGGCGCGTGACCGCCGTAGTGGCGGGCGATGACAATGTTGAAGACCGCGCTGGGCATGGCGGCCTGGATGATGAGCACGCGCTGGAGTTCCGTCGTCACCGGCAGCCAGGCGGCGGCGGCGAGGAAGGCGAGCGGCAGCAGGGCGAGGCGCAGCACGGGGGCGAACAGGGCGACCGACCAGCGCATGGCCTCCTGGCCCCAGACGTCGTAGATGGAGGCGCCGATGAGCAGCACGGCGAGCGGCACGGCGCAGGCGCCCATCATGTCGAGCGTGTTGCGCAGTACACCGGGCATCCAGGCGTGCAGGCCGCTGAAGTTGAGGGCGAGCGAGAGCAGGATGGCGAGCACCGGCGGGTTGACCGCGAGTCGCCAGGGCGCCTTGCCCAGGCCGGTCATCAGGCCGACGCCGGCGGTCCAGCAGGCGAGTTCGACGCCGAGGGTGAAGGTGAACAAAACGCCGAGCGTGCCGGAATCGGGGAAGAGGGCGGTGACAATGGGGATGGCGACGAAGCCGTAGTTCTGCAGGCCGCAGGAGACGGCGAAGGTGCGGCGGCCCTCGTGTTTTTTCAGGCCGATGAGCGGTGCGGCGAAGTAGGAGACGGCGATGCCGAGGGCGACCAGGGCGTAGCCGAGGCCGGCGGCGAGCAGGACGGGGGCCGGCTGCATGACCGAGGTGTTGCCGACGACGCGGCCGAGGATGAGGCAGGGGGTCAGCAGGGTGACGGCGAGCTTCATCAGGCCGGTGTCGGCCTCCTTGGGCAGGATGCCCGAGCGCCGAGCGGCGGCGCCGGCGCCCATGGTCAGGTAGACGGGTAGGACGACCGTGAGGATGCTGACGAAGTCGGTCATGAACGCCTTCCTCTAGCCCTGCCAGCTGGAGGATGCAAGGCGACGCCGGATCAGTGGCTGAAGCGCGAGGCCTCGGCGAGTGCGGAGGGTTCGGTGCTTTCCGTCAGCCGGCGGGCGTAGTCGGCCAGCGGTTCGTCGTCCTGCGGCGACAGCGGGCGTTCGGTGGGGCGGGCGAGCAGCCAGGCGGCCCAGCGTTGTGCCAGGACATCGGTTTTGCCGGTCGTGGCTGGCACGGCCTGCAGGGCGGCCTGGACCTCGGCGGGATCGAGGCTTTGCGACTTGCCCTCGTCATTGAGGCGACGGCTGGCCAGGGCTTCGGCGAGGCGCAGGAACCACTCGGGCAGGGCGGTGGGTTCCGGCGGCATGGGCAGGGAGAACCAGCCTTCCGTGCCGGCGAGGAAGTGCAGGCGGCTGCCGTCTTCCGAGACGGCGATGCGGCGGATGTCGCGGCCCTGGCGGATGGCCGGGGTCAGGCAGTCGCCGGTGGTGGTGTCCCAGACGCGGATCTCGCCGTCGTCGGTGAGGGTGACCAGACGCCGGCCGTCGGGGCTGAGGGCGAGGCCCGGCACGAAGGTTTTCAGGCGGATCGAGATGCCAAGCGGTTCGCCGGTGGCGGCGTTCCAGAACAGGATCTGCTGGTCGCGGCCGGAGCTGACGGCGAGGCGGCCGTCCTCGGAGACGACGACGGCGCCGACGGCGGGCGGATGTTCGAAGCGGCAGCGGCTGCGCCATTGCCCGTCGAGCACGCGCACACTGCCGTCGCGACCGGTGGC
>DAIUCN010000167.1:0-6328 GCA_036846165.1 Prosthecobacter sp. | reverse complement strand
CCGCCAATCCGGCCGAGGTGACCACCGAACGCCTGTACGTGGGCAACCTCTCTTATGATGCCTCCGAGAGCGATCTCTTTGAGCTGTTCAGCGGCGTCGGCAGTGTCCGCAACTCGGAAGTTGTCGTCAACAACCGCACCCAGCGCTCGAAGGGATTTGCCTTCGTGACCATGGCCTCGGTCGATGAAGCCCGCCGTGCTGTCCAGGAACTCAGTGGCAAGGACTTCATGGGCCGCCCGCTGCAGATCAGCGGCGCCAAGCCGGTCGGCCAGGACGAGCGCAAGGACGCCCCGGGCCCCGAAGATCGCTGAGATGGAAGATCCCCTCCAAAGCCCGCAGGCCCTCAGGTCTGCGGGCTTTTTCATGCCTGCCCGCCGCCCTTTCCGCCGCGGCAGACGCGGGCAATCAAAGCGCTGGGTCGCCCCAAGACACGCCTTGCCGCCCGCGATCGCGCCTGCTAACCATTCCACCGCATGAAGCGCGCCCCTTGGTTGACCGCCGGCATCTGCCTGCTGCTCTGCGGCCTGCTCGCCGTCGGCGTTGGCCTGCCTTGGTTGCAAAACCAGCTCATCGCCCAGGCGCAGCCGCTGCTCGCCAGCCTCGACACCGGCCACGGCCAGGTAGAACTGCGCTTCGAAGGTCTGCGCGCCGTTTTGTCAGGCCAGGTCCGCCAGGCCAACCAGCGGGCTCAACTCCAGAGCCTCATGCTCGAACAACTGCGGCTTCCCGGCGGCTGGTTGCCCAACGTTCGACCGGTCCTCGGCGTGCGCGACGAGCTGACCGTCGTGCCCTACCCAGCCGGCTGGCTCGCCCTCGCCGTCAGCGGACGCCATGCCGAACTGGCCGGCTGCCTCGGCAGTGACATCGAAGCGCGCGACGTGGCCCACCTGTTGACGGAACGCTGGCAGACCGCCGGCGGCCGGCTGCAGGCACGGGTGACCGCCGACCCGGGGCGCTTCGACGAGGCGCCCGAGTTCGAAACCACACTGTCGAGTTTTCCCGCCCCACCCTCGGTCGACGGCCCCGACAGTGCCCAGATTCACCTGGCGCAGGCCGGCGGCGACTGGACCCGCCTGCCCCCCGATGCCAGCGAGGAACTCCTGCGCGAACAGGCCACCATGCACGGCTTGGAGGCGGCCGACTGGGGGCGCGTGCGCAGCCTGCTTGAACGCGTCCGTCGCCTCCAGAAGTTGGAACGCGCCCGCCTTGCCGAAGCCCGGCGGCAGGCAGGCCTGCCACCGCCGCACCTGCTGCTGGCCGCGCGTGGCGACCGCCTGCTGGTGCGTGGCGAGGTTGCCAGCCTCGGCCTCAAACGCAGCCTGCTCAATGCCCTGATCGAGGCCCTGCCCGGGCAGCGTGTGCTCGACGACCTGCGCATCAACCCCGAGCGACGTGCGGTGACGCCCTTCGAACCGGTGCCCATCGAACAACTGCCTTCACCAGACGACCCAGAAACCCGCCACCTGCTGCTCGGCGTTCCCGGTGCCGGCTGGCACACCCTGCCGACGCGCGCCGACGACGCCAGTCTCGACGCCGCCTGGCGCAAACCCCTGCCCGCCGACCTGCCGCCGGAACGCCTGGCCGACGACGTCCGCATGGCAACCGACTGGCTGCGCGGGGATGCCCGTGGCATTCCCGACCTGCCGATGGCAGCCCAACCCAGCTTCCTGACGCTCACCCTGTTGACCGACAAAGTCATCCTCGCCGGCCAACTCGCCGAAGAACCCCTGCGCATGCGACTGCTCGACGCCGTTCGCCGCGCCTATGCCGGCCGCGCCCTCGTGCTCGCGGACGACCTGCTCGCCCGCGGCAGTTGCGCGCCTACCGAGAGCATCGAACAAACCGCACTGAGCCTGCCGCCACTGCCGCGTGCCGGTGAACCCGCCAAACTCGCCTTCGCCCAGCCGGGTGGCGTTTGGCGAACCGTCGCGGCAACCGAACGCCTGCTTGAACCGGGTGGCCTCGCGGACGCCGGTCTGCTGCCTGAAAACTTCCCAGCGGCGATGGTGGAACTCACTCTCAGCGAAGCCTTTGACCACCTGCGGGCACTCCACAAAGCGCAGCCACCCGGGACGCAAGCCCGTGAAAATCGCTGACCTGGCGACGAAATTCTTGCACGGCGGGGTGCATCGGGCGTAGGCATGCCTTCGCATGTGGAATTTTTTGGTCCAGCACTGGCGCGACGGCGTGGAAATCGCCATCCTGGCCGTGCTTTGCTACCATGGCTACCTGTTCTTCCGGGCCACCCGCGGCGCACGCATCCTCACCGGCTTGCTCATTCTCCTGCTCGGCCTGGCTCTGGTCGCCCAGTTGCTGGAACTCGGAGTCATCAACTGGCTGCTTCAGCGCATTTCGGTTTTCCTCGCCATCGCCCTGGTTGTGCTGTTCCAACCGGAGCTCCGGCGTGTGCTCGCCGAACTCGGCAGCCGCCGGCTGTTCTCCTACAACCGGCCCGATCCGGAGTCACTCGACGTGCTGCTCGACGCCATGAAACAGCTTTCCGCCCGCCGCTGCGGTGCACTCTTCGCGCTGCGCCGGGACATTGATCTGCGGCCGTTTGCCGAAAGCGGGGTCGAGGTTGATGCCCGTCTGTCCACCGAACTGATCACCACCATCTTCCATCCCAAAACCGCCTTGCACGATGGCGGTGCAATCATTGAGCAGGGTCGCCTCAAGGCCGCCGGCTGCGTCTTTCCGGTCAGCCAGAAGGAGGTGCGCGACCGCGCCATCGGCCTGCGCCACCGCGCCGCCATGGGCATCACCGAGGAAACCGACGCCATCGCCCTTGTCGTCAGCGAGGAGACCGGCGCGCTCTCCGTCTGCCGCCGCGGCCGGCTGGAACACGATCTGGAGCCCGCGGAACTGCTGGCACGCCTGAACCAGTGGCTGAGCACCGAGACCGGTGCGACCGATGACGAACGCGAACCGGAGGAGCCGACCCGTGAACTGGGACCGCTTTAAGCAACTCTTCATCCGCAACTGGCGCGAGAAGCTGACCGCCATTTTGCTCGCCTTCCTGTTCTGGTTCATGATCCGGTCGCAAACCGGCGCCGATACCCGGCCGTTGCCGCCCCTGCCGCCACTGCGCGTGGAGTGACCCGACATTTCCCCGTGTTTTCAAGTTGACTCCGTCCCGCCCGCCCGTATTTTCCACGCCCTTTTTCCAACTCCTTTCCCTTCCGATCCCTGTATGCCCGAAGTCCAAATCCGCAAAGGTGAGCCCGTCGATCGCGCCCTGAAGCGCCTGAAAACCAAGCTCGAAATGGAGGGCATCCTCGAAGAGATGCGCCGCCTGCGCTCGCACGAAACCGGCAAGGAGCGCACCAAGCGCAAAGCCCGCGCCGCCGCCAAGCGCGGCAAGATCCGCTTCCGCTTCAGCATGCCGAAGCCGGCCGCCGACGCTCCCGTCGCCGCCATCTGATTTCCCCGGCTCGTTGTGGGGATTCCCAACCCATCAAGGCTGCCCGTGCAAACGGGCAGCCTTTTGGTTTTCACCCATCAGGCATTCTTCTCGACGAAAAGACGGATGCCGTCGGCCCCCATGCCGGTGCCGTTGGCCAGTTCATAACGACGCCAAAGCGCTTCCCCCACCCCGAGACCAGTTGCCAGGACTCTTTCGGCCTCGCGATGGCGCTCCTGCAGGGTGCGCGCATCCAATCCCTCCGCCACCCAGGCGCGCACGCGCTCGTGCACCTCGGCCACCCGCGCGCGATAGGCCAGCAAATGTGACTCGACGTCGTAAACACCCCCAAAGTGGGTCAGATAAAGGGTGTGGAAACCACCGGCAAGCAGGCGATCAACCGTCTGCACATATGCCGGCGGATCGAACTGCGGCGGCGCCGAGGTGACCGACAGATAGGGCTTGCCCTCCAGGCGCACGCCAGCCGCATCGCCGGAGAAGCAACAGCCGGCACAAGCATAGGCATGGTGATGCCGGGCATGCCCCGGTGTATCAAGGGCGGTGATCTCCAGTCCGCCCACCCGCACCCTCTCACCATCCTCCAGGGCGATCACCCGGTCTTCCGGCGCCGGCACCATGTCGCCCCACAGGCGCTCGGTCTCGGCGCCGTAAACCAGACGTGCACTCGCCAGCAGACGGGAGGGATCGACCAGGTGGCGGCGCGCGTTCGGGTGGCAGTACACGCGCGCACCGCGCGCCGCCCACCAGCCGGCGGCACCGGCGTGATCAAGGTGAATGTGGGTGACAAAAACATCACGGATGCACGTCTCGTCAAAACCGCGGGCCCGGATGGCCGCCCGCAGGGCTTCCAGGGTCGACCCCGGACCGGTCTCCACCAGCGCCAGCGCGCCGTCCGACTCGATCAGGTAGGCGGCGATCAGGCCGGGGGTGTCTTGAAAGTGCAGGTCGAGAGTGTGGACTCGCATGGGCGGCGCTGCCCCTGCCTTAAAACCGGCGATGGCGCCGCGCAATCGGAAAGGCCGCCAGACCGCCCCTTGCGCGCCCCCATGTTTGCCCCTATGCTAAATGCCCCAAAACGACATGAATCAGCTCGAACAGCTCAAGCAGCACACGACCGTGGTGGCGGACACCGGTGATTTCGAGGCCATGAAGGCCTACAAGCCGCAGGACGCCACGACCAATCCCTCGCTCATCCTCCAGGCCTCACAGAAGCCCGAGTACAAGTCGCTCGTCGACCAAGCCGTCGCCGAACACAAAAACAGCCCGCTTGCCGGTGCCGCCAAGATCGAGGCGATCATGGACCGCATCCTCATCCTGTTCGGTCTGGAAATCCTCAAAATCGTCCCCGGCCGCGTCTCCACCGAGGTCGATGCCCGCCTGTCCTTTGACATCCAGGGCAACGTTGACAAGGCGCGCCATCTCATTGGCATGTATGAGGCCGCCGGCATCCCGCGCGAGCGCGTGCTGATCAAGATTGCCTCGACCTGGGAAGGCATCAAAGCCGCCGAAATCCTCCAGAAGGAGGGCATCAACTGCAACCTCACGCTGCTGTTCAGCCTCGTTCAGGCCGTCGCCTGCGCCGAGGGTGGCATCAAGCTCATCTCGCCCTTCGTCGGCCGCATCCTCGACTGGCACAAGAAGAGCACCGGCAAGGACTACAGCGCCGCTGAAGACCCGGGCGTGCAGTCGGTCACGCAGATCTTCAACTACTACAAGCACTTCGGCTACACGACCGAGGTCATGGGCGCCAGCTTCCGCAACAAGGGTGAGATCACCGAACTCGCCGGCTGTGACCTGCTGACGATCAGCCCCGGCCTGCTCGGTGAACTGCAGGCCAGCGAGGAACCGCTTGCCCGCAAGCTCGACGCCGGCGCCGCCAAGGCCGCCAGCATCAAGCGCATTGCCTGCGACGAAAAGTCCTTCCGCTGGCTCTTCAACGAGGACGCCATGGCCACGGAAAAAACCGCCGAGGGCATCCGCAACTTCGGCAAGGACATCGTCAAGCTCGAGCAGCTGATCGCTTCCTGCCTGTAGCAGCGCCACACCTTTGCGCCGCCCCTCGGGGCGGCGCTTTTTTGTGTTTCGACAGTGCACCCCCGCAAATCCACCTTGCAAAAGCAGGGCCATGCCAGATAGCAGGCCGATGGAAAACCTGGTCAATCCCGTCTTCACGGTCACGCGCGCCGACAAGGAGCGCCTGCTGGGACAGCGCGGGCTGGTAGTCTGGTTGTACGGCCTCTCCGGCGCGGGCAAGTCAACCCTCGCCAACGAACTGGCGGCCGCCCTGCACCGGGCCGGCAGACTGGCGCTGAATCTGGACGGTGACGTCCTGCGCAACGGTCTCAACCGGGGCCTCGGCTTCACCGAACAGGACCGCATGGAAAACCTGCGTCGAGCCGCCGAAGTCGCACGCCTGGCCCTGGAGACGGGCAGCGTCGTGCTGTGCAGTTTCATCACCCCGCTCAACACGATGCGTCGCATGGTGCGTGAGATCATCCCCGCCAACGACCTGCTCGACGTTTACGTGCGCTGCTCCTACAGCACCTGCGCCGCCCGTGACGTCAAAGGTCTTTACGCCAAGGCCAAGGCCAACACCCTGGCCAACTTCACCGGCAAGGATTCCGCCTTCGAGGAGCCGGACGCCACACCAGCCCTGCTGCTCGACACCGACCAGTGGGACGTGACCGAATGCACACGACGCCTGGTCGGGGCCGTGCTCGCCAAGGTCGGGGCCTGACCGGGCCAGCGCAACTCCGGGCGCGCCCGGGGGTTGGAGTCTTTGCCCGGCGCTTGCACAACCGCCGTCGTCCGCCACCTTGCCTGCCATGATCCGCCTCTTCGCCCTGCCCGGCGCCTTGCTCGTTCTGGCCCTGACCGCCAGTGCCGCCGAGCCGCCCCCCCCTCCTC
>DAIUCN010000166.1:0-6421 GCA_036846165.1 Prosthecobacter sp. | reverse complement strand
CCCCACCACGCCCCGCGTTGACAAGCCGGCGCAACGGGGCAGGGGTGAAGGGATGAAAACCCGCCTTGCCCTGTTCCTGTCCCTGGCCACCGCCGTCCTTGCTGAGCACGATGTCGTCATCTACGGCGGCACCAGTGCCGCGATCACCGCGGCGGTGCAGGTGAAAGAGATGGGCAAGTCGGTCATCATCGTCAGCCCCGACAAGCATCTGGGTGGCCTGACCAGTGGCGGCCTGGGCTGGACCGACAGCGGCAACAAGGCGGTCATCGGTGGCCTGTCGCGCCAGTTTTACCATCGCGTCTACCAGCACTACCAGAAGCCCGAGGCCTGGCGCCAGCAGAAGCAGGACGAGTACGGCAACCAGGGCCAGGGCACACCGGCCATGGACGGCAAGGAGCGGACGATGTGGATCTTTGAGCCGCACGTCGCCGAGCGCATCTTCGACGAGTGGGTCAAGGAGCTCGGCATCCCGGTGGTGCGCGAGGCTCTGCTCGACCGCGCCAAGGGCGTCAAGAAGGACGGCGACCGCCTCGTCTCGATCACCACGCTCGACGGCAAGACCTATGAAGGCAAGATGTTCCTCGACGCCACCTACGAGGGCGATCTGCTGGCGGCGGCGGGCGTGGATTACCATGTCGGCCGCGAGGCGAACCGCGTCTATGGCGAGGAGCACAACGGCGTGCAGGTCGGCGTGTTGCACCACCGTCACCACTTCGGCGTGCTCAAGCAGCCGATCAGCCCCTACAAGATCCCGGGCGATCCGAACAGTGGCGTGCTGGCGCGCATCAGCACCGAGAACCCGGGCGTCAAGGGCGAGGGCGACCATCGCGTGCAGGCCTACTGCTTCCGCTCCTGCTACACCAACGATCCTTCGAACCGCGTGCCCTTCCCGAAGCCCGAGGGTTACGATGCCAGCCAGTATGAACTGATCCTGCGCGTCTTCGAGGCCGGCTGGCGTGAGTTCTTCGACAAGTTCGACCCGATCCCGAACCACAAGACCGACACCAACAACCACGGCCCGTTCAGCTTCGACAACATCGGCTATAACTACGACTACCCCGAGGCCAGCTACGAGCGCCGCCGTGAGATCATCGCCGAGCACCAGCGCTACCAGCAGGGCCTGATGTGGTTTGTCGCCAACGACCCGCGCGTGCCGGCCGATGTCCGCGAGGCCCTGCAGAAGTGGGGCCTGCCCAAGGATGAGTTCGTGGACAATGGCCACTGGTCGCACCAGCTCTACATCCGCGAGGCGCGACGCATGGTCGGTCACTTCGTCATGACCGAGAACGAGCTGCGCAAGAAGAAGCCGACCCCCGACTCGGTGGGCATGGGCAGCTACACGATCGACAGCCACAACGTCCAGCGCTACATCACCCCCGAGGGTTACGTGCAGAACGAGGGCGACATCGGCGTCAGCACGAACGGCCCCTACGCCATCGCCTACGGCTCGCTGGTGCCCAAGGCGGGCCAGGGCCGCAACCTGCTCGTGCCGGTCGCCATGTCGGCCAGCCACATCGCCTACGGCAGCATCCGCATGGAGCCGGTGTTCATGATCCTCGGCCAGTCGGCCGCCACCGCCGCGGTGATGGCGATCGAGGACGGCCTGCCGGTCCAGAAGGTGCCCTACGCCAAGCTGCGCGCGCGCCTGCTCCAGGACGGCCAGATCCTCGAGTACGACGGCCCGATCTCCAGCAAGTCGGTGTCGCTCGACGGCATCGTCGTCGACGACCTCAAGGCCACCCTCACCGGCCATTGGCAGGAGGGCGCGGCCGGCAAGTTTTACAACGTCAGCTACCAGCATGACGGCAATGCCGGCAAGGGCGAGTCGCAGGCCCTCTTCCGCGCCGAGTTGGCCAAGGCCGGCCGCTACGAGGTGCGCCTGGTCTACGCGCCGAACAAGAACCGCGCCAGCAATGTGCCGGTCACGGTCCGCCATGCCGGCGGCGAGGCGAAGGTCGTGGTCGACCAGCGCGAGCCGGGCAAGATCGACGGCATCGCGGTGTCGCTCGGCGAGTTCGAATTTGCCGCCGGCGCCGCCGAGGTGACGGTCAGCAACGCCGGCACCGACGGCCATGTCATCATCGACGCCGTGCAGTGGCTGGCGAAGTGAGGTGAAACCCGCCGGCCGCGCCAGGCGTACTGGATGTCCGCATGAAAGCACTTCTCACCCTCGCCCTCACCGCCGCCCTGGCGGTCACCGCCAACGCCGCCGGTCTCTATGACATCCCGCTCAAGGACATCGACGGCAAGGACACCAGCCTGAAAGCCTACGAAGGCAAGGTCCTTCTCATCGTCAATGTCGCCTCCCGCTGCGGTAACACCCCCCAGTACACCCAGCTCCAGGCCCTGCATGAGGAATTCGCCAAGCACGGTCTGACGGTGCTCGGGTTCCCCTGCAACGACTTCGGCGCCCAGGAGTCGGGCAGCAACGCTGAGATCAAGGAGTTCTGCTCCAGCAAGTACAAGGTCAGCTTCCCGATGTTCGACAAGGTCGTCGTCAAGGGAGCCGACAAGCACCCGCTGTATGAGGCGCTCAGCGGCAAGGATTCGCCCTTCCCGGGCGACGTGAAATGGAACTTCGGCAAGTTCCTCGTCGGCAAGGATGGCAAGATCCTCGCCCGCTTTGAGCCGCGCACGAAGCCGGACGCGCCGGAAGTCGTCGACGCCATCAAGGCGGCCCTCGGCAAGTGAGTTGAAGGTCATGGGGCCGGCCGACCGCAAGGACGGCCGGCCTTGTCATGTCCGGACTGGCCCCGCAATTTTCGCGCAGCCGGGCGCAATCCTTGCAAGACCGCCATCCCGCGCCACGGTTACAGGAGAAACCCAAGACGGAATCTCAACAAGCCCTGCCCGGGTTTCGTCGCCCCACGCTTTCCCCCATGTCCACTGTCGCCGTCCGTTCCGCCGCCCTGCCGCCCGCCATTCCCGGCCTGGTGCGCCGTTTCCGGCAGCCAAAAAAGAACATCCCGCAGACCAAGCAGGACCGCGACTTCGTCCTGCAGGCCGTGCGCGCCTACGCCGAGGAGACCAAGCTGGTGCCGCCGGTGCCGATCGACGAGCTGCAGCAGCACACCGACAAGATCCTCGCCATCCACGGCATCGACCAGGTCTTCCGCGATTACACCGGCGTTTTGCTCGCCAACGAGACCTGGCGCGAGTCGCTGGCCACCGTGCCGTTTGAGAAGCGCCTGCTGCTCATGCCCAAGTGCCTGCGCGTCGAGAGCAAGTGCCCGGCGCCCTTCGATGAGTTCGGCCTGCTCTGCAAGCAGTGCGGCCTCTGCTCGATCCAGGACTTCCAGAACGAGGCGGAAAAGCTCGGCTACGCGGTGCTCGTCGCCGAGGGCAGCGCCATCGTCATGTCGCTCATCCAGACCGGCAAGATCGAGGCCATCGTCGGCATCTCCTGCCTGCCCGTGCTCGAGCGCACCTTCCCCTACGTCGAGGCCGCTGCCATCCCGGCGGTCGCCGTGCCGCTGCTCCAGGACGACTGCATCGACACCACGGTCGATGTCGACTGGGTCTGGGACTACATCCACTTGACCAGCGAGGACAAGACGCGCCGGCTCAACCTCAACGCCCTGCACGACGAGGTGAAAACCTGGTTCACCCGCGAGGCGCTCGACGGCCTGCTCGGCCAGCCGACCTGCCAGACCGAGGAGATCGCCCGCGACTGGCTGGCCCGCGCCGGCAAGCGCTGGCGGCCCTTCCTCACCGTCGCCGCCTACCAGGCCCTGCGCGAGGATCCCGAGGGCCCCGTGTCCGATGCCGTCAAGCTCGCCGCCATCTCCGTCGAAGCCTTCCACAAGGCCTCGCTGATCCACGATGACATCGAGGACAATGACGCCGAACGCTACGGCGAACCCACCCTGCACTCCGAGCACGGCGTGGCGGTGGCGCTCAACGCCGGCGACCTGCTCATTGGCGAGGGCTACCGCCTGCTCGCCGAGATGGACGTGCCCGCCCACCTGCGCAGCGCCTGTTTGAAGGTCGCCGCCGACGGCCAGCGCGAACTCTGCCGCGGCCAGGGCGCTGAACTGCTCTGGAACAACCATCCGGTGGCGCTCAGCAACACCCAGGTGCTGGAGATTTTCCGCAGCAAGACCGCGCCCGCCTTCGAGGTGGCGCTCAAGATCGGCGCCGCGCTGGCGGGTCGCCTCGACGAGACCGAGGACGCCCTGCATCAGTACAGCGAGAACCTCGGCATCGCCTACCAGATCCGCGATGACCTCGATGACCTCGGCGACGACTCCGCCGCCGCCACCCAGGTGGCGATCCGGCCGAGCATCCTGCTGGCCCTGCTGCGCGAGCGCGGCAAGGGCGAGGTCAAGGAGGTCATGGAGGCGCTGTGGAACGGCCAGGCGACCGCCCTGCCGGAAAAGGCCGTCATCCGTCAGTGGGCCACCGAGACCGGCGTCTACGACAAGGCCACCCTCATGCTCGAGACCTACAAGGAGGCCGCCATCCGCAGCCTGCAGGAGGTCGAACTGCCGAACCTCAAGGGCCTGCTGCGCCGGGTCATCGGCAAGATCTTCAACGAGCTCGAAATCAAGGGCTGGTGCCGCGAGTTCGAACAGGTGAACGCCAACCCCGAGCTGCGCGCCGAAGCTGCCAAGGCCGCCGAACACCTCGTCCCCAACCTGCCGCCCACCCCGGCGGCCTGATCTGGGGATTTCAGATCTCAAATTTCAGATTTCAGAGAGCCGGATTCGCAGGCGCGTTTGCCTGAACGCGACGCGAAGGCAGGGCGCCATCTCCGATGGGCGGCGGGAGGTCTTGTGTGTGGGTCTGCATACGCAGGATCGCGCACTGGACGATGGGCGGAAAAGCCTGCCTTCCTTGCGCCGTTGAAGGTCATCATGCGTTGGGTGCTCGTCCTTTCTCTTTTGCTGCAAGCTGCCCTTCAGGGGCAGCAGGCTCCGCGTGCCTCGTATTACAAGGATGGCGAGATTCACATCAGCGTCCTGGGCAAGCCCGAGGGACCGCCCATCACAAGCGGGCATTGGGATTTCAAGCCCTCGTGGTCCGTCACAGGGGATCATCTGGTCTTCTTTCGACGACTCAAGGACGACCCCGACGTGAACAACTGGATCACCCGCCTGTGCATCATCCACACGGACGGCACAGGCTTTCACGCACTCACCGACGGCACGTTCACGGACTTCAATCCCACCTGGACCCGCGACGGCACGAACACGCCGGTGTGGAACCGCAAGGTGCCGGGCAAGGTCAGCTACTACATCATGGCCGGCAAGATCGGCGGCAAGCCCGGTGAAGAAGTGCAACTCACAGGCAAGGGTTATCACTCCTGGGTGCATTCAGCCGTCAGGGATGGCCGCCTGTTTGTGTCGTCCACGACGCCGAATCAGGCCAGAGGCTACTTTTTGATGACGCCCCGTCCTTCCGGCGAACCGAAATTTGAGCGGGTGACCTGTGAACTCGCGGACAAGGGCATCCTGGATCGGGTGAGCCTTTCGCCGAGCGAAACCAAGATCTGCTTCGAGTATCAAACCGGTTTCAAGTACACCTTCCCCGGTCGCACACTCTACGTCGCCGACTTCGATGTGAAGAAACGCAGCATCACCAACCTCAAGCCGTTCGCCAATGCGGAAGGCAAAAAGGTGTGGTTTGCCTACCCACGCTTCACCCAGGGGGAGTCGTCGATCGTCTATCATGCCGGCGGGAAGCTCTTCCTTTACTCGCTGGCCGAGGGTTCGACGACCCAGGTCTCCACCGACGCCAAGGCCGACTACCGCTATCCACATGGCGAAGCCACCCCCAACTAGGTGATCCGGGGACTGGAAGGGTTCACCCGGCCGCCCGCCCGGTTCCTGTTTGCATCACGGCCATCCGCGACTTAGCCTGCAAGCAACCTGCCCACCACGCTTGCATGAGTCGCCCTCTCTTTGAGCCCGTCGAAGCGATGGCCGCGGGCTTTGCCACGGCCTGGGGCAGGGGCCTTTTGTTTTTTGGCGCGGCGATGCTGGGACATGCCATTGGCATGGTGGGGGCCAACACGCGGGTGGGCGACCCCTTTGAGATCGATTTGAGCATCAAGGATGTCGCCTGGGTTCCGGTCTCGCTCTTTTTCCAAGTGGTTCAAAACTTCCTGTACGGGTTTGGGGCACTGTACCTCGTGGCGCTGGCCGCCTGCTTTTACCTGATCTATTTTTCGGAGAAGCCGCTCGGACCCACGGCATTGATGCTGGTTCTCGTCCAACTCTGGGACACGTTTTGGCTGCAGCGGGACGGGGCCTCCACCCCGTCCTTTTTTCATCAACCACCCGACTTTTCCGCCTGGGGTACCGCTTTTGTGATCACGGTGTCCCTGATGCTGCTCTTTGCGCTCCTTCACTCGTGGCGGCGATGGCGGAAAGAAACGACCTAGCCGACCTTGCCCCACCCTCATGACCCGCCCCCTGCC
>DAIUCN010000165.1:0-6434 GCA_036846165.1 Prosthecobacter sp. | reverse complement strand
GGGCGGGGACGAGGCAGAGCAGGACGGCAGCGAATTTCATTGCCGAGGACAACGCGCGCGGGTGCGCTGGGCTTGCGACAAGCCGCTCAGGCGAGGTGCAGGGCGAGCAGCAGCTCGCGCAACTGGCGACGCCATTTGTCGAGGTAGGCCAGCCGGGCCTGGCAGGCCTGCAGGTCGGTCCAGGCGGTGCTGTCGCCGGCGGCGAGTCGGGTGTCGAGGTCGGGCAGGCCGGCTTCCAAGGCGGACCAGGCTTCGGCGATTTCCACGCCGAGGGTTTCGAGGGCCTCACGCAGGGCCATCTCCTCGCGGGCGAGCAGGGCCTTGGCGAGGGCGGTGGCGGCGGCCTGTTTTTTGGTCAGCAGGGCCTGGCCGCGCTGGAGCAGGGGGCCGAGGCGTTCAAAGAGGTTCATGAGGCCGGCCTCGAGCGGCACGGCGCGCCAGGCCACGGCCTGGTGATCGAGCAGGTGCTTGAGCCGGCTGACGGGCGACTTGAGGGTGTCGAGCGCGGCGTTGAGTTCGGCGGCGCGGCTGGCATCACCGCCGGGTTGGTCCGGGTGGGCGGCGCGGGCGGCCTCGCGCCAGGCGTCCTGCAGCACCGACTCGTCGAGGGCGGCGCGCGGCGGCAGGCCGAGGAGCGCGAAGGCGTCGGTCATGACCGGGTCAGGCGGAGAAGCTTTCGCCGCAGGAGCAGGTGACGACGGCATTCGGGTTGGTCACCTTGAAGCCGCCCTGCTGGAGGTCGTCGCTGTAGTCGAGTTCCGAGCCGGTGACGAAGAGCGCGCTCTTGGGGTCGATGACCACGCGCACCTCGTTGGAGGTGACCTGGATGTCGCGGTTGGCGGGGCCGTCGACGAGGTCCATCTTGTATTGCAGGCCCGAGCAGCCGCCGCCGACGACGGCGATGCGCAGGGCACCGGTTTCGGCGCGGCCCTGGCGGGTGAGCAGGCTGGTCAGGCGCTGGGCGGCGTTGGGCAGCACCTTGATGAGCTTCTCGTTGCCGATCTTGTAAGTGGGCGCGTTCATGCGGTACGAGGATACGAACGGCGTCAGGCGGTCTGACGCGTCTGCCAGGCGTCGAAGGCGCTCTTCGGGGTCTTGAACACGGCCGCGCAGCGCGGGCAGGTGATGGTGGCAAAGCCGTCCTCGAAGATGTAGTCGAGGTCTTCCGCCGAGAGCCGGGTGAGCAGGGGGTAGAGGCGGTCGACGGTGCAGCCGCACTCGAAGACGTAGCCGCGGGTTTCCAGCAGCGACAGGGTTTCGGTCTCCGCCAGCTTGGGGATGTCGGCATCGGTCAGGCCGTTGAGCCAGGCGAGGTCGGCGTCGGGTTCGGCCGAGATCTGCACGAAGTGCTCGTCGGGCAGGCGGAAGAAGCGGGTGGGCCGCTGCTCGCTCTGGGTGTAGAACTGTTCGACGGCGGCGAGTGGGTCGGTGCCCTGGAACTCGATCATGCTCTGGCGCGGCTGCATGTGCGGCCGGGTGGTCTGGGCGATGAACAGGGACTTGCCGCTGTCCTTGATGTCTTCGGTGAAGATGCGGCCGGTGACGCGGCCGGGGCGGCTGCCGCCGGTGACGAAGAGGTTCATCAGCGGTTCGTGCAGGTGGATGGTCCAGGCGCAGCCCTCGTCCTGCGGGCGCGAGGCCAGGTGCAGGGCGAGGGCGGCCAGGCTGTCCTTGAGCATCTGATCCGGGCCGTCGGCATATTTGAGGCCATGCTGCATCAGGTGCAGGTAGTAGTCCATGTACAGCGGGCTGAACTGCCCGCGCACGAGCAGGCAGTTGCGCCCGCGCACGAACTCGCTGCGGACTTCGACGACGGCCAGGTTGGGATCGCTCACAGGGGGCGGATCATGAGGTCCTTGTAATAGACCACGCTCTGCGGGTCGTGGGCCTGGATGGCGATGGTGCCTTCGCTGAGCTTGCGGCCGGGCATGTTCTTCAGCGCGGTGGCCGGATCCCAGCCCTCGGGCTCGGTCCAGTCGGTCGTCACCTGGCCGTTGATGGTGATGGTGATGTGCTTGCCCTCGACCTTGATGCCGTAGTCGAACCATTCGCCGTCGGCGACCGGGGCGGTGTCGAGCACGTCCTTGACCGCGTACAGGCCGCCGGTCTTTTTCGGGTCCTTGTGGCCGGTGCTGTTGACCTGGCACTCGTAGCCGGCGTCGGGCCAGCCTTTTTCCTGGAACTTGGTGTGGATGTAGATGCCGGAGTTCGAGCCGGGCATGTGCTTGACCTTGGCCTTGAACTCGAAGTTCTTGAAGCTGGCGTTGCCGTCGATGCCGGCATAGAAGAGGTGGGCGCGGCCGTTGCCGACCTTGAGCACGCCGTCCTCGACGGTGAAGGAGCCGGGGGTTTCGCCATTGTCCTTCCAGCCGGTGAGGTCCTTGCCGTTGAACATCGGGATCCAGCCGTCCTGGACCTCGGAGGAGGCGGCCTGGCCTTGGGGCATTTCGGCGGGCGGAGCTTCGGGGGCGGCAGGCTTGCAGGCGGCGAGCAGGGCCAGCGCGGCGAGGGCGGAGAGTTGGGTGACTTTCATGGGAAGCCGGATTTACACCGGTCCCGGCCATTTACAAGCCCGCATCCGCGAGCAGGTCGGGGCGGTTGCGGCGGGTGCGGGCCAGCGCCTGCTCGGCGCGCCACTGGGCGATTTTCGCATGGTTGCCGCCCAGCAGCACCTCGGGCACGGCCATGCCTTCAAATTCCGCCGGCTTGGTGTACTGCGGCGCCTCCAGCAGGCCGCTGGCGCCGAACGATTCCTCGACCGAGCTTTGGTCGTCGCCAAGCGCGCCGGGCAGCAGGCGCACGATGGCGTCCATGACGACGGCGGCGGCGATGGTGCCATTGGTGAGCACGTAATCGCCGATGCTGAGTTCCTCATCGACCCAGCGCTCGGTGACGCGCTCGTCGACGCCCTCGTAATGGCCGGAAATGAAGATGAGATGTTGCTCGCCGGCGAGCCGGCGGGCGGCGGCCTGGTCGAAGCGGCGGCCGGCCGGCGTCATGAGGATGACCCGGCTTTGCGGGGTGTGGATGGCGCGCAGGGCGGCGAACAGCGGTTCCGGGCGCAGCACCATGCCGGGGCCACCGCCGCAGGGGGTGTCGTCGACCTGCCGATGGCGGCCGAGGCCGTGCTCGCGCAGGTCGTGCACCGCGAACTCGAGCAGGCCCTTGTCGCGGGCGCGCTTCATGATGCTGGTGCTCATCGGCACCGACACGAGTTCGGGAAACAGGGTGATGACGTCGAGACGCACGGGTGCCTGTTCATGCCATGGCGCGCGCGCCGGTGCAAGCCCGGCGGCGGCTCAGGCGAAGTCGATGCCGTGGTCCTGGCCGATTTTTTGGTCGAGGAATTCGACCAGCTTGTCCATGCCCTGGCCGGTCTCGGCCGACACGGGCAGGATCTTCACGCGCTTGAAGCGTTCCTTCAGGCGGGCGAGGTTTTCCTCGGCGCCCTCGACATCCATCTTGTTGGCGATGATGTGCCAGGGGCGTTTGGCGAGTTCCTTGGAGTAGAGCGAGACCTCGGTGCGCACGGTTTCGAGGTCCTGCACCGGGTCGCGGCCCTCGGTGCCGGCGGTGTCGACCACGAAGAGCAGGATGCGGCAGCGCATGATGTGGCGCAGGAAATCGTGGCCGAGGCCGACGTTTTCGTGGGCGCCCTCGATGAGGCCGGGGATGTCGGCGAGCGTGCCGCGGCGGTTCGGGCCGAAGGGGATGACGCCGATGTTGGGCTGCAGGGTGGTGAAGGGGTAGTTGGCGATCTTCGGCTTGGCGGCGCTCAGCTTCGACAGCAGGGTCGACTTGCCGGCATTGGGGAAGCCGACGAAGCCGGCATCGGCGATGCTGCGCAGTTCGAAGTGGAAGCGGCCCTCCTCGCCGGGTTCGCCGTGGGTGAACTCGCGCGGTGCCTGGTGGGTGCTGGTCTTGAAGTGGACGTTGCCCTTGCCGCCCTTGCCGCCCTTGCAGAGCACGAAGCGCTGGCCCGGCGTGGTCAGGTCGGCAAAGGGTTCGAAGGTTTCGACGATTTCGCCGGTCTCCGGATCCTCGACCTCGAGGATTTTCGAGACGAGGGTGCCGCAGGGCACCTTGTAGATGACCTCCTCGGCGCTGCGGCCGGTGCAGAGGTTGGCGCCGCCCTTGTCACCGTCCTTGGCGAAGAGCTTGGCGTTGAAGAAGTAGTGGCGCAGGCTGTCGGTGCTCGGGTCGGCCTCGAGCACGACGTCGCCGCCGCGGCCGCCATCGCCACCATCGGGACCGCCCTTGGGGCGGAACTTGCCGCGGTGGAAGTGGGCATTGCCATCACCGCCCTTGCCGGCGCGGGCGTAAACTTTGATCTGATCGACGAACATTTGGCCGCTCCTGTAGTCGCAACCCGGGGCGATGGCAACCGCGGTCTGGGGGTGGAAGGGATCGGGTGCCAAAAACAACGCCGCGGACCCGGGGGGATCCGCGGCGATGGGTGTTGGGGCTGTTTCAGCGGCCGAAGGAGAAGAACCAACTCGTGCTGTGATGGGCCGGGCGGTGGTAGTGCACCGGCGGGCCGTAATAGACCGGTGGCGGGCAGACCGGGGCAACAAAGCGCGGGCGGCAGACATGGCAGCCGCAGGCGCGGTGGTTGCTGACCCAGCGGCCGAGCGGCCGGCCCCAGGGGTCGCGGCCGTAGACCTGATAGACCGAGTAGATGGGCTGGCCGCAGGAGTGATGACCGGTGATGCGGCGGTGCGAGTGGCGGCCGTCCCAAGCTTCGGCCTGGGTCGGGACAAGGGCGCCGAGGCTGGCGGCGGCGAGCAGGAGGGCGATGAGCTTTTTCATGGCGGTGAACGTGGGGTTCGTTCGTTTCGACGGGGCTGCCACGGCTTTATTCAAGCCGTCGCACACGTCGTTGCCGCCAGGGGCAAGGTCAGGCCTTCTGCAGTCCGGGTTGGCCGGACTCGACGACGAACTCCGCGCGTGTGTGCAGCGGTGCACCGGGGCGGGTCACGTATTCGATGCCCTGATACTTCGTGCGCCAGAGGCCGGGCGTGATTTCACAGCTGACATAGCCGCGCTCGGTGCTGTGGAATTTGACGAAGGGATTCTCGGCGTAGGTGTCGTCGAGGGTCTTCGGCTTGAGCACGCCGTCGCCCCCCGAGGAGATCGAGGTGCCGACGAATTCCGTGCCGACCACCCGGCGCTGGCCCGGCTCGAAGTCGGCAACCAGGTTGTTGGCCCAGTTGCTGTGGATGTCGCCGGTGAGCACGACCGGATTGCGGACGCGCTGCTCGTGGAAGTGGTTGAGCACGCGCCGGCGCTCCATCTCGTAGCCCGGCCACTGGTCCATGCTGTGGGTGACTTCATCGCCGGCCTTGCGGTCGACGCGCGCCATCATGACCTGCTGGGCGAGCACGTTCCAGCCGGCCTTGGAGTTGGCCAGGTTCTCGAACAACCAGTCGCGCTGGAGCTGGCCGAGCAGCGTGGCGCTGGGATTCAGCGCCTCGGGGCAGGGCGGCTTGTTGCCGTCGCCGCAGGGCTGGTCGCTGCGATACTGGCGGGTGTCGAGCACATGGAAGTCGGCGAGCCGGCCGCAGGTGACGCGGCGATACAGCAGCATGTCGGGCCCCTTGGGCAGGGCCGCCACGCGCAGCGGCATGTTTTCGTAATAGGCCTGGTAGGAGGCGGCGCGACGCTTGAGGAAATCCTCGCGACGGACGCCCGGTTCCTCCGAGATGTCGTCGGCGCAGTTGTTGTCGAACTCATGGTCATCCCAGGTCACCAGCCAGGGCGCGGCGGCGTGCATGGCCTGCAGGGCGGGGTCGGACTTGTACTGGGCGAGGCGGACGCGGTAGTCGTGCAGGGTGGTGATCTCCGGCCCGTGGTGCATGCGCACGCGCTTCTCGATGCCGGCGTACTCATAGATGTAATCGCCGAGGTGGATGACGAGGTCGGGGGCCTCGGCGAGCATGTGCTCGTAGGCCGTGAACAGGCCGGTTTCGTAGTGCTGGCAGGAGGCGAAGGCGAAGCGCAGGCGTTCCGGCAGGGCGTCGGCGGCGGGGAAGGTGCGGCTGCGGCCGACCGGGCTGGTTTCGCTGCCGGCCTTGAATTGATACCAGTACCAGCGCTCGGGGCGCAGGCCCTGAACCTCGACATGCACGGAGTGACCCCACTCCGGCGTGGCCACGCTGGTGCCCTTGGCGACCACCTTGGTCATTGCTGCGTCTTCGGCGACCTGCCAGGCCACCTCGACCGGTTCCGGTGCCATGCCGCCGTCGCCTTCGAGCGGGCGCGGGGCGAGGCGGGTCCAGAGCACAAAGCCGTCGGGCGCGGGATCGCCGGAGGCGACCCCGAGGGTGAAGGGATAGCCGGAAAATTTCGGCAGCCGGGTGGTGGCACCGCGGGCCTGCTCGCGGCCGAGCGCGGCGAGGGCGAGGGAGGCGGTGCCGGCGAGGAAGCTGCGGCGG
>DAIUCN010000164.1:0-6527 GCA_036846165.1 Prosthecobacter sp. | reverse complement strand
CTGATGAACCGCTGATGAACCGCTGATGAACCGCTGATGAACCGCTAATAGGAAGCTGAGCCAGAAGGGAAACGAATTCGATTTATTTCTTAAGAGAAATGCGAGAACTTTGGATTGCCAATGACGATTAGCGTCACAGACTCTGGGTGCTTCTGAAGCGAATCGCAAGATGTGTTGCCGTCCGTAATGGACTGTTCCCCGTGGCCTTCGCAAGGAAGCACGATTGACACTCAGAATTTACTACGATGAACCTGAATTCTTTTCTGTGGACTTGCCTGATGGTGTCCGCTGGCATGTTGCTGCTCATCTTGATGGCCCGGGCCCAGTATCGCAGGGAAAGGGGGAGACGCGGCACCAAAACGCCGGAAGATTTTTCGCTTTTGCGGCAGCCGGGTCATGGCTTGAGTCGACAACTGGCTGACTTAGAGAGCAAGGTCGAACCCCTTCTGTTCGGCGGAATGCTGATGATTATTGTTCTCACGCTGTTGGCAGGGGTTGTGGTCTTGCTTGCGCAAGGCTTGGCTCGTGAAATGGAGAGTGCCGTGCCGCTGTTGATGGCGGGTGCGCTGATTCTGGCACTGACGTGGGCCGTTCTGCGTTTGTATTTGCGACGACTGATCGACTACTTGCAGGAGCGGGATCGACTGCGCTTGGGATTGCGCGGTGAGGAATTCGTTGCCGAACAGCTTGAGTCATTGAAGCGCCAGGGCTGGTGGGTTTTTCATGGCCTGCCTGTGGTGATCAACGGGCATGAGCAGAACGTCGACCACATCGCCGTGGGGCCGCGGGGACTTGCCGTCTTTGAAACCAAGACGCGTAGCAAGCCGGTGGCAGGGGGTGCTGTGAAAGCCGAGGTGCGCTTTGACGGGAAGACGCTGCTCTGGCCAGGGTACCAGGACAAAACCTCGGTCTGGCAAGTGCGCCAACAGGCGGAGTGGCTGGCTGATTGGGTGAAGAACGAGTGCGGCTTGTCGGTCAAGGTCTTCCAGATGATCGTCATACCGGGTTGGACGGTGCATCCGGGCAACTGCTATGAGCCGCGCGTCGTTTCAGGCAAGGCCGTGACGGACGCCCTTGTCGCCATGCTGGAGGCTCAGCCCGTGGTGCTCCAGGAGCGTCAGATGGGAAAGATTGCCCAGCAACTAAGGCGGTTGTGCATTGTGCCAGAGGAAGATCGTTGAGTGTGGTCGTTTTTGAATGGGTCGTGAGGTTCTGCAGACAAGAGGCTGATTCGGTCTTTTTCTTGACGGTCTTGCCCGGTCCAGAGAGGCTTCGGATGAAGAGCTTGATCTGGTGACGAGAGGCTGAACGATGTTTCCGGAGAAGCTGAATCCCCATGCACCGCCGCCTGATCAGATATTTTGTGGGAGCCATCGTGGTCGCGGTCGTCTTGTTTGGCACCGTGATGGTTTGGACTTTCACGATGGTGCACAGACATTGCATCAAGACCTGCGGGATGGCCTTGCGCACCTATGCCGGGGATCATGAAGGTATCTTCCCTTCTCATCCACGAGGGTTCGGGGACGCCATGCTGCTGTTGGTCAGGGAGGGATACCTGGAATCGGTGGCAGTACTCTGTGCGCCAGGCGACGATGGCAGTCTGCTGGAGCGTGCGATTGCAGAGAATGTGGATGTGGCTGAAGAGCAATGCAGCCGGGTTTATGTGCAAGGCCTTCGTGCATCCGGCTTTGGAGGATTGTGCGTGATTTTTGATCGTCATCCGACGCTCGGCGGCGATCACCGCTACGGCATGGGGCCATCTCTCCGCGAGGTTTGTCTTCTGGATTGCAGCATGCGAATCGTTCCAGACGATGAGTGGCCGGCATTCTGTGCACAGCAGGTCGAATGGCTGGTGCAAGCAGGATTCACGCGCCAGGCCGCCCTCGCCTATTACCCTGAGGCGAAAGCGCACGATTGAATAAAAACCGCCTTCATAAACACTGGTTCCAACCCGCCGAAGCGGTTGGCATCGGTGAAATGGGACGGTTGTGTGTGGTCGCTGGAAGACGCCTCACCCCTCGCGCTTCTCCGCCACGCGCAGCCAGAGGGAAAAGGCGGTGCCGCGGCCGGTGACTGGGTCGTTGCGGAGGTCGCCGCCGAGTTCGCGGGCGAGGCGGCGGCTGAGGGCGAGGCCGAGGCCGACGCCGGGGGCGCTGTGGGCGGCTTCGGTGGCGGACTTGCTGAAGGGGCGGAAGAGTTTTTTCTTCTGTCCGACTGGCAGGCCGGGACCGAAATCGCGCAGGGTGAAAACGAGACTTTGTCCCTGCCATCCAACGCTCAGTTCCAAACGTTTGGGGTCGCTGTTGGGCGCGGCGTATTTGCAGGCGTTGTCGGTGAGGTTGAAGAGGATTTGTTCGACCGCCATGGCGTCCGCCCGCACCTCGACCGTGTTCAGAGATTCCTGCTGCACGACCTCGAATGCCAGGTCCGCTTGGGCGGCCCGCTGGCGCAGGCGGGGCAGGAGGCGGTCGAGCAGGGTCTGCACCGCGACGTTTTGCAGGCGGGCGGTCACGCGCCCGCGCTCGATGCGGGAGAAGGACAGCACGTTTTCGACGAGGTGCATCAGCCGCGTCGATTCGTCGCAGAGCGTTTGCAGGTAGCCCCGGCGCTGGACTGGATCCGTCACCATGCCATCGGCCAGCATCTCCGAATACAATTGGAAGGTCGTCAGCGGCGTGCGCAGTTCGTGGGTCACGGCCGAGACAAAGGCGGCGCGGCGTTCGCTCAGGGTCATGGCCCGGTGCAGGACGAAGGCAATGGCGGCGGCTGCGGCGAGCAGGCAGGCCCAGGCGAGGGCGAGCGCGGGTTTCAGCACCGAGGTCAGGCCGGTCAGGTCCGTCGGCACCGGACCCGCCACCAGCCGGACGGGCAGGGTCACCAGCGCGGTGGCGTCCGTGCTCGCGACTTTTGGTGGCACCGACAGCAGTTGCGCGGCCGGCAGCAGGTCTTGAATCGTCTCCAGCAGTCGGGCGCGCAGTCCGGGCCAGTCCAGCCAGACGCCCTGCAGGGTTTCCTTGCCCTCGGTGGTCGCGCCACGCACGAGCAGCAGTTCATCGCCCAGCCAGAGCGGTCGCAGGTCGCCGGCAAAGGCGGGTTTTTCCACGGGGGGCTCCCGATTGGATTCCGAGCGGTAGCGGCTGGCCACGGAAGCCAGGGAGTCCGTGGCTTGCGCCGTGGGCTTCTCCGCGGCCTCGGCCGCTGCCTGCACCGTGGGCGCAGCGGACGCGGCGGCGGCATCGGCCACCATGACCGGTGCAGCCGGTGCACCGCCTGCGGCGGCGGGTTTC
Source organism: Prosthecobacter sp. (assembly GCA_036846165.1). GTDB lineage: Bacteria > Verrucomicrobiota > Verrucomicrobiia > Verrucomicrobiales > Verrucomicrobiaceae > Prosthecobacter. The sequence continues at coordinate 3,240 of DAIUCN010000164.1, read as the reverse complement.
TTGATCAGCGGCAGAGTGTAGGACTCCGCCTTTTCCGCGGCCAACTGCCGCTGCACGATCGTACTTCGCTCCATTTGTTCACGGGTGTTGGCCAGGGCCTGGGCCACCGTGGTTTTGTCCTGCTGCAAGACTGGCGACTTGGTCGAAGAAACATCCTGGGGCGCGTCATCCAGTCGCATGTCGCGCCCCACCAGGGGATGTTCCTTCAAGAGCGAGGACAACTGCCCGAGCTTGACGGCGGCCTCCTGAAACTGCGGGTGGATGGCATACCAGCTCAGTGCCCGCTCCCGCGCTTCGCCGTCCGGAGCCTGGGGACTGCGCAGGCTGCCATCCGGCATTTGCTGAAAGTGCAGCCTGATCCACTCGGGCAGTCCACCCAGCAGGGGCGAGGGCAGAACGGCCGCGCCCTTGGGCAGGGCGCGGTTGTCAGCCGTGAACACATCGTCGGGCTGGTAAAACGCCTGGTAATGCCAGGCTGGCCGGGCGTTCTCCCGGATGAGTAGGGCGCTGGCGAAGGAATCCATGCGCCACAAGGCGAGTCGCACCCGCTCCTGGGCCTGCGCCTCAAGGGCCGCCGTTTGCCGGGCCTCTTCCAATTCCAGGGTGTGCGCGCTGATCCATCCCAGCACCGTCACGAAAACGGTCAGGCAGAGTAGGAAGGCGAGCCAGCGGAGCATGGGAGTGGCGAGGTAGGTCGGCTGTCGGTTGTTCGGGTCAGGGCAGGGTCAGCATGTAGCCCTGTCCACGAACGGTGAGAAGGAATTGGGGGGACGATCCGGTGTCGCGCAGCTTGGAGCGCAGGTTGGCGACATGCATGTCGATGGTGCGCGTCTCCGTGTGACGCGGCTCGATGCGCCAGACCCGGCGCAGCAGTTCCTCGCGTGAGACGGCACGCCCGCGATGGCTCGCGAGGTATTCGATCAGACGGCATTCGCGTTCGGACAGTTCGGTGCGCGAGCCTTCGCTGAAGCGCAGCTCGCGCCGTTCCAGGTCGGCGACCCCGCCGGGGAAGTCGACGAGGTGCACCGCCTTGGGGCGCTCCGGCGAGCGGCGCAGCACCGCTTCCACGCGTGCGAGCAGTTCGCGCACGCTGAAGGGTTTCACCACATAGTCATCCGCGCCGAGTTGCAGGCCCTTGACCCGGTCCGCCTCCTCGCCACGGGCGGAGAGGATGATGACCGGTGTGCCGGGGCGATGCTCGCGCAGGGCGCGGAGGATTTCGAAGCCGTTGTGGTTGGGCAGCACGAGGTCCAGCAGCATCAGTTCAAAGCGGGCCTTCTGCGCCTGCTCCATGCCGGACAGACCCTCCGCCGCCTCCAGGACCTCGTAGCCGGAAAAGCGCAGGGCGTCACAGACGCCGCGCCGGATGGCGCTGTCGTCTTCGATGACCAGGATGGTGGGCATGACGGGGTGGGTGGGGGAAGTGTCCATCAAAAGGCAGGCCGGGGCAACCCTCTGGATCGACCCGGCGATCCGGAGGGCAGCCCGGCTACCGGTCACTTGAACTCGATCTTCACCTTCGCGGCCTGCTCGCGCACCGCCTTGCCGATGACGGCATCCAGCGTGTCGGCCTCGCCCTGCTCCCGAGTCTTGTCGGCGAGGAACTGTTCCCGGGCCTCATTGAGTTTCTTGATCTCGGACTGGATGCGCTCGCGTTCGGTCGACTTTTCTTCAACGAGCTTCTGCAGGGCCGCCTCATCGAGCTGTTGGTATTCCTTGGGGAGATCCTCGGGCTTGACGGAGCTGGGAGCGACCCCCTTGCGCTTCACCGCGTCCACCAGGTCCCAGCCGCTGCTGTCGTAGTTGCGGGAAATCTTGGTGAGCGCGCGCTGCACCGAGGCGCCGGCGGCGGCGTTGGCGGCGGCGTTTTCATCCTGGCGAAGCTGATTCGCCTCCGCCCTCGGACCCTCCCGCCCATAGCTGATGTAGGTCTTGTTCAGCTCGATGCTGAGGCGGGCGATTTCCTTGTCCTGGGGGGCTTCGAGGCGGACGATGGCCTTGTCCTGATCGATGGTCATGAACTTGCCCTCGGCCAGGGCCGCGCCGGTGCGCCAGCCACCACTTTCGCCCGCGGCCTGGCTGCCGCAGTGGATGGTGTTGACCACGATGCCGCGCTGGAGGGCGGCGCGACAGGCCTCATTGGGATTCACCGTACCCTGGGTGAAGGGCTCGTTGCCGGCGATGAAGATGGCCTTGTAAACCTGCGGGCTGGCTTCCCAGGTCAGGCGGTCCACCGCCTCGCGCACCACGGCCCCGCAGTACTCCTGGCCGCCGTGGGTGGTGAGCTTGAAGAGGTGGTCCGAGACCGCGTCGAGGTCGCGGGTGAAGGGCTGGACGAGACGGATGTAGTTCGTGCCGACGCTGAGGTTGTTGTTGCCGTATTCGTAGAGCGCCACCTGGACGACGGCAGCCTTGCCGTGCTGCTTGGCGTCGTTGAACTCGTTGACGATTTTCCAGAGCTGGCTTTTCGCCTGCTCAATGAGGCCGTCCATGCTGTTGCTGGTGTCGAGCAGGAGGGCGATCTGGACCAGGGCCTCGTTATCGCTGACGGGACGGTCCTTGACGGGTTCCGCGGACAGGCTCCAGGGCAGCAGGACTAGGGCCGGGAGGAGTTTCAGGCAGCGGAGGAGGGGTAGGGTGTGTGTTTTCATGGCAGCCCCAGCCTGCGCCCCCTCGGCCGCCGCGTCTGTAAAGCGGGTGTAAAAGCTCGATGACCGGCGCGGCCTTGGCGAACCGCTGATGGGACGCTGATTCAGGTGAGCAGTCCACAGAAGGGGAACCGCAGAGGTGTAGATTGACGCAGATGAGCAGTTCTGGAGGAATGCGGCGTCCTGGGCAGCAGAAGTCGGACGCGGCGCAGCGCGTCCCTACCGGTAGGGCGCCGCTGCGCCGGCGCCGTGGCTTCTCGCGTGGTCGGCAGAGGATCTCACGCCAAGGCTCAAAGGCGCCAAGAAGGCCACCCTCTCGCCAATCCTTGGCGTCTTGGCGTGAGGACGTTCTCAGTGTGCTGACCCAAGCTTGAGCCCGATCGGTGAGGTTCGAATTCCGACAGGAGGGCGCGTCATTTTCTTGACGGGATTTCCCGTGTCTCAGAGCCTTCGTCTATGTCAGCCTCTCAGGACACGACGTCTGCCAGATCAGGAGGTCTTTTGCTGTGCGAAGACATCGAGAATCCGAACGGTTTGGTGGAGCGTCCCCCTGAAAAGTTGGACAGGTCATAAGAACCCGGCAGGACGGTCG
>DAIUCN010000163.1:0-6586 GCA_036846165.1 Prosthecobacter sp. | reverse complement strand
AACTCGCAGCCTGAATATCACAAAAGGCTGTCCAAATCTCAGGGGAGCACTACAACGGCTCTGATGCTCACGCGATATTCAAGAAGGTGCAGGTTAGCGGATACCTTGGAGCGCGCAAACTGCAGCCCGCTGAGTCCCGATCAACCGTACTGCGCACCCGCCCACGCCGGTCCGTTTTGAGAGTGCCTGCCTCCAATCTGTTTTCACCATCCGTCATAGCGCTATGCTATGACCCATGGCGACCAAAACGCATAGCGAGTTAAGACGGGGCTGGGGACACTGGATACCGCAGAACTGTGGTTCAGCCCCCTTTTTCAAGGGCTGAGGGATGTCTGTGTTCTTATTATTAAAATACTTTGTACCAAATCAATACTCGATCATCTGAAAATCGAACCAGTAAGAATTTTGAAAGAAGCTTTACTCCTTCCCCGGAATACAACTTTGCAGTTTTCCATACTCCACCACCCCCATAAGGAGATAAGTCGTTTAATAAATCTCTCTTAAATTGACTTTGAAGTCCCTCTTGGTAGGAAAACTGTTTGTATTTTACTCCACCTTCCGGTTCACCGATCTGCACAAAATTCCACTTCGATTCGATTACAGATTCAGCCTCTCGGAAAATACTTGAAGAGAAAAGCACCTTTGCCTCTGCTTTAGATGATAATATACCATCTTCAGACAACCTTTCCAAGACCGCATAGTGTGCTCTCGAGTAAAACCAAGCACAGAATCCTATAACGGACAACATTAATACTAAAGTAGCTTTTTTCATGTATATTTTTTATTCCAAAACACAGCACTGGACTTCACTAGAGATAGTCCACTTCGCTCTCACAACACGCTTTTCCGGAAGAAAGAATACCCTCACATCCCCAGCGTTATCTTCAAGATACATTGTGGTGGACCACTTATATTCACACGAACTGCCATAACATTTTTTAATTATTGACACAGGGGTCTTGACATCTACCACAAACTGCCCAAGGCCGAAACGCTGATCCCACCAATCTTGGGTGGTATCACCGAAATGAGAGTCATCGATTGGATAATCTGTAGACCCATCAGTAGGATCGACAAAGGGTTCGTCAGGTATTCTGACCGCAGGCGCTCGGCGCCCCCCTGCGGGGGCAATCAAAAATCGACGAGACGGACCCGGATAATTCTTTGGGCCATTCTGGCAATCAGTATAAATTTTATGCCTAACGTATCGATTAATGTCTTTTATATAAACTTCCTTCAATCCTTTGATGAGTTTGGGAAATCTCTGTTCGACAAGCTCAGGTGTCCACGGCGTTGGTTTGATTCGTTCGTGATATGGCACTCTTCCATCAGTATCAATGTTATTCACCGCATCATTCCCCACCATCCCATAAAGGTTGAGGCCACCCTGCTCCTCAATCGGATCCCGACTGATCCACCGCCCCATTTCCGGCGCATAATACCGATACCCGTAATACACCAGCCCCGTTTCCGCGTCCTGGTACTTGCTGCTGAACCTCACCGGGTTCAGCCCGGGTTCAGGTTCGTTCTCCCGCAGCAGGCGGCCGAAGGCGTCGTATTCATAGACCGCCATGCGCCCAGTTGTTGCGCTCACCAGGCCGGTGACGTTGCCGTTGAGGTCGCTCATTGCCCAGTAACTCTCCCGGCCCTGCCCGCCGCGCGCGTGCCGCGTCACGACCAGCAGGCCTCCCACGCCGCCAGCGCCGTCCAGCGTGCCAGCGCCGTCCAGCGTGCCAGTGACGTCCTCGCCCCACACCCAGCTCCGCCGCACGTAGGCCGGCCGCGGGTCCATCGCTGACGTCCCGCCCGGGGCATCCCAGGCGGCCCCATTCAGTTCCACCTCCGCCACCACGTTCCAGCCGTCGTAGATGAAGCGCGCGTCGCTGCGCACTTCCCAAACCATGACCATTGGGTCATTCTCATCGACCTCAAACACCTCCACTTTCTTCTGAATGCGCCGGCTCTGGTGGTCGTAGGCGAAGCTCAGGCGCCAGTTCGGCGCGCCTGCTGCCACGGCGGCCGGCCGCGTCAGCATCTGGATGAGCCGATTTTGATTCAGTCGCTCCACCCGCTCCTTCACCCCTGCGGGGCCGCCTCCTTCGTCGGCTGTCCACCTCGCCTCCGTCCCTCGGCTCGGTTCAGCATCCCAGGTGTAGAGCCAGCGGCCGTCCTCAATGAGGTTGCCATCAAAGTCGTACACGGGTTCCTCGGGAATCGGCGGCTGCCAGATTGAACCGGCTCGTTCCGCGGTGACGATCTGCGCGTTGGGCAGTGTCGTGGTGGCGGTGACCGTCACCTCCAGCCAATGCGGCAGGGTCAGGTCGCTGCGCGCTCCGTCCTGCACGCGGCGATGATAAAAGTGCCCGGCACGCTCGGCCGTGACGCCATTGATCTTCACTTCCTGGGCCGCTGGTGCCTGACCGGTGACGTGGACGGCGTTCACCCCGGAGATGGCGGTGTATTGATGGAACGCGTTGCGGCTGTAGCTGGTCAGCTCCAGATCGCTGAGGTCGGTCTGCTGCGCACTGCCTTGCCCCCAGGTGACCCGGTTGCCAAGGTCGTCATACGCGTAGCTGGCGTCCCAGCCCGGGGCAAACGGCGCGCCAGACGCAGCATCCAGCCGCTTGCGTGCGGACGTGATCTGCCCGCGTGGGTCGCTGCCGTAGATCCAGGTGCTCATTTCGTTCGCTCCCCCGACCACTCCAAAGTGTGGGTCACGGTATTCGATCTGATGGCTGTTGGCAAGCGTGCCGCGTGTGCGCGACTGGATCACGGTGCCTGAGCGGCTGTGGCTGTGCTTGAACAGCCCGCGCCCCAGGTTCTGCTCCTGCACGCTGGTCAGGCTTGGCTGCGCCTGGGAACCGCTGGCGCTGCGGGTCAGGGTGCGGGTGGTTTGGCTGGCTCCACCTGACAAGCTGGACGGGATTGACCCGGTTGACCGGCTGCGGTGCTCTGCCCATGGGGACTGTGACGCCGCGGGGTCCCCAACTTGAAACCTGAAACCTGAAACCGCCCTCTCCGCTCCCGCACGGCTTTTCCCGAAAGATCGGGCCGTGCTTGCCCGGCTTCCCTGACCCGCCATGCCCCGCATCCTGCTCGCCGGCCTCTTCCACGAAACTCACAGCTTCCTCGACGGCACCACCGGTGCCGACGCCTTCACGGTCCGTCGTGGCGCGGAGATCCTGGCAGCCCGCGGCGATGCCTCGCCCTTCGGCGGGGTGCTTGATCTGGCGGCCGAGTTCGGCTGGGACGTGCTGCCGGTGGTCGACTGCCGCGCCCAGCCCAGTGCGACCGTGGCCGATGCGGTGCTGGAGGCGTTCTGGAGCGACTTCGTCGCCCTGGCCGGGCCGGAGCTGGAGCGCGGGGTCGACGGCATTTACCTGGTCCTGCACGGCGCCATGGTCACCGAGAGTGAGGAGGATGTCGAAGGCCTGCTCCTGGAGCGCCTGCGTGCCCTGCCCGGTGCTGCGCAGGTGCCGATGTTCGGCGTCTTCGACCTGCACGCCAATTTTACTCCCAAGATGGCCCGCCATGCCGACTGCCTGGTGGCCTACCGCGAAAACCCGCACACCGACGCCCGCGAGGCGGCCTGCACCGCCGCCCGCCTGCTCCAGCGCTGCCTGGTCACCGGCAGCCGGCCGCGCCAGCAGCATCGCCTGACGCCTTTGGTCTGGCCGCCGACCGGCACCGCCACCGCCGCCGATCCGATGCGCGCCCTGGAAGCCCTTGCCCGAGAGATTGAGCAGGAACCCGGGGTCTGGTCGGCCAGCGTCGTCGCCGGTTTCGCCTTTGCCGACACCGCCTGCACCGGCGTCAGCTTCGTTTTGGCCGGCGACACCGATGCCCCGCTGGCCGGCCACCTCGACCGCCTTGCCCGCCTGGCCTGGGAGCTGCGCGAGCAGGGCAATGTCACCGAACCCTCGGCCTGCGAGGTGCTCGCCAGCCTGCAGCCAACACCGCCTGGCCTGACCGTGCTGGTCGAGCCCTCCGACAACATCGGTGGCGGCGCCCCCGGCGATGGCACCGGCCTGCTGCGCGCCCTGCTCGCCGCCGGCCTGCCCAACGCCGCGGTCTGCCTCGCCGACCCCGCCGCGGTCGCCACCCTGGCGGGCCATGCCCCCGGCGACCGCGTCCGTCTCGCGGTCGGCGGCCGGGGCAGCCGGCTCGACGCCGGGCCGCTGGAACTCGAGGTCGAGCTGGTCGCGCTCAACGACGGTCGCTTCGAGCTCGAGGACAAACAGAGCCACCTGGCCTCGATGAGTGGCGACCGCTTTGACATGGGCCCTTGTGCCGTCGTGCGGCACGCCGGGCTGACCCTGCTGCTCACCAGCGTCAAGACGCCGCCCTTCGACCTCGGTCAGTGGCGCAGCCAGGGGCTGGAGCCGACAAGCTTCTGCTTCCTCGGTGTGAAGGCCGCGGTCGCCCACCGTCGCGCCTACGATCCGATCGCCACCCGCATGCTCTGGGTCGACACCCCCGGCCCGTGCAGCAGCCGGCTCGCCTCCCTGCCCTTTCGTCGCCTGCGCCGCCCGGTCTGGCCGCTCGATGAGGTGACCTTGCCGTAAAAGTTAGGGACGAAATTCCGGCATGGCCCGCACCATGAACTCGTTGAAGAGCGGCACGGTGAAGGCCAAATCACCATGTGCAGGGCTGTAGATCATTCCTTTTTTGATCAACTTCGCGCGAACCGGCCCCAAACTGGTGATTTTCACCTTGAGCTTGTCGGCGATGTCGCCGGTGCGATGCGCTCCCGGCCCCAGCTCGGCCATCGCACGGAGGAAATTCTTTTCGCCGGGTGTGAGACGATCGAAACGCACGCGGAAGAAGTTCTGGTCCAGTCGCGGAATGACTTTGTCTGTGGCCTTCTGAACGTCGGAAAGGGTGATCGGGCTCTGCGGAGCTGTGTTCCAAGACTGGTAGCCCCATTCTTGGATGAAATAGGGGTAGCCTTGGGTAAGGCGAAACACTTCATCCAGCGCCGCATCCTCGAACTGCACGCCGGCCGCCTGGGTCGGATCTCGCAATGCCTTGACTGCATCCGCCTTCGACAAGGCACCCACATCCGGAAAGTTGAACAACCTCTCCGCGTACGATTTGGATTCCCCTGCCAATCCAGGAAGAATGGGGAGACCGGCTCCCAGCAAGATCACGGGCAGTTGCTGCTGTTGCATCTTGTGCATGGCCATGATCAATGCGCCCAACTCTTTTGGGGTGAAATACTGCACCTCATCAATGAACACCGCTACAGCTGCTTTACGCTCCTTCGCGGCCTCACCCACAGCCACGAACAGATTGGGTAGATCAATCTCCAGGTCACCACTGTCAGCGGAACCCTCTTCCGGGTCCACATCGAGCCCTATCGTCACATCTTCGTAGGTGACCTTGAGCTTTCCAAGGAAGCTGCGCAGCACTCGAAATCCACGCTTCACCTTGTCCCCCGCTCCGGCAATGCGGTCCAACTCGTAGAAAAGGTTGCGTAAATACGGAGCGATCAGCGGCCCTAACGGCTTGTTCTCATGAGCCTCGATGACCACTGTCCGGTAGTCTTCAGTCCTGGCCATTCGTTCGATCTCATTGAGCAAGACGGTCTTGCCCACACCGCGAAGCCCGGTCAGCAACAAGCTTTTCTCAGACCGGCCTTGTTTGATCCGGCCCAGAAGAATGCGGGCAAGTTCAAGAATCGGGTCTCGACCCACCAGTTCAGGTGGTGGAGAACCCGCTCCGGGTGAGAACGGATTTTTGATGGGGTCCATGGCGACTTATACCTTTTTATGTAAAACTATATCTATTTTTTGATATAATCAATCATAAATAGCTAGATTTGACTCGCAAACACCTCTCACGCCTGCCGGCAGTCGCTTTCGCAGTCCTCTCGGGTGAAGGAGAGTTGGTGGCTTGGGTGAGGCAAGACGATAGCGAGCCCGGTCTGGCCGCTCGATGAGGGACCTTGCCTTGAGAGGGAACGGCCCTCTAGGATCTGAGATTTGAAATGGGAGATCTGAAATCCCCCCACCCCGGCGCCCTCGGAGATGGCTCCCTACCTTCGCTTCGCGTTCTGGCGAACGCGCCTACGATCCCGGCACCCGGCCGGCTGGGCGACCGAAGAAAACATAGAGCCAGCCGATCATGAGGCCGATGAGCGGGGTGGGCACGACGATGGCGAGCACGGTCCACAGGCGCGGCAGGCGGACCGGGGCGTCGCCAAGATTGACCTGCAAGACGCCCTGCAGGAGCAGGCCGGTGGAGAGCAGCAGCAGGGCGGCGAGCCAGAACGCCCAGGCGAGCAGGAAGGCGCGGGCCTGGGGCAGATTTTCCGGCGCGGTCCAGTGGACCTTGTGAGGGATGTTCCAGGAGCGGGGGAATTTCAGGCAGAGACCGAGCACCGCGACCACGAACAGGCCCATGGCCACCGGACCGAGGCTGGCCCAGAGCAGGAAGGCGTCGCGGGACTGCCAGCCGTTGGCCGCGCCCTGCAGGTTGAAATGCGTGGCCACCCGCGCCGGCAGATCCGCGGCGTGGTGGCCGATGACAACGACATGGGCGACCGACAGCAACAGCCAGACGAGCGCGGCAGGCAGGGGGCGGG
>DAIUCN010000162.1:0-6624 GCA_036846165.1 Prosthecobacter sp. | reverse complement strand
CCCCGCCGTCTGGCGACGGCGCCTCCACGGGAACCTGCGGGGTCGCTGCCCCCGCCTACAGCCAATGCCACACGGCGACGGCGCAGCAGCGCCAGCGACCCCCTCCCCTCTGGCCTCTGCGGTTTCCTCCTCTGCGGTGTTCCCTTCTCAGGGCAGCGGGCAAGAATGCCCGTCGTCCCGTCGTCCCCTCACCCCACCAGCCAGTCGCGCACGGCGGCGATGACTTCGTTGCGCTGGGCTTCGGTGAGTTCGCCGTAGATGGGCAGGCTGAGCACCTCGCCCGCCAGGCGGTGGGCGATGGCACAGCCGCGGCGCGAGCTCTCGGGCAGACTGGCAAAGCAGGGCTGCTGGTCGAGGGTGAGCGGGTAATAAATCTCGCAGCCGATGCCGGCGCGCTGCAGGTGGTCGCGCAGGGAGTCGCGGCGACCGGTGCCGAGCACGCGCAGGGTGTACTGGTTCCAGATGTGGGTGTTGTGCGCGTAGGCAGCCGGCAGCACGATGCGGGTGGCCTGCTCTGCCAGCCAGCCGTCCTGGGCGACGATGCATTTGCAATGGGCTGGGTTGGCGACCGCGACGCCGGAAATCTGCGCCAGTTCGCGGGTGTAGTGCTCGGCATTGGCCTGGCGCTGCGCGGTGTACTCGCCGTAGCGCTTGAGCTTCACGCTGAGCAGGGCGCACTGGAGGGTGTCGAGACGGAAATTGCCGCCGAGATGGTGGTGGTAGTATTTGGGCTTCGAGCCGTGCACGCGCAGCACGCGGGCGTACTCGGCGAGGTCATCGTCGTTGGTGACGAGCATGCCGCCGTCGCCAAAGCCGCCGAGGTTCTTGCTGGGGAAGAAGCTGTAGGTGCCGAAGTCGCCCATGGTGCCGCAGGCGCGGCCCTTGTAGGTGGCGCCGATGGCCTGGGCGCCGTCCTCGACGATCCGCAGGCCGTGCTCGCGCGCCAGCTCGAGCAGCGGATCCATGTCGGCGCTCTGGCCAAACAGGTGCACGGGGATGATCGCGCGGGTGCGCGGGGTGATCTTGGCGCGCACGTCCTTGAGGTCGAGATTGAAGCAGACCGGGCAGATGTCGGTGAACACCGGCACGGCCCCGAGCCGGGCGACCGCGCCGGCGGTGGCGAAGAAGGTGAAGGCCGGGCAGAGCACCTCGTCGCCGGGGCGGATGTCGAGGGCCATGAGGGCGAGCAGCAGGGCGTCGGTGCCCGAGGAGACGGCGAGCGCATGCCGGCAGCCGAGCATGGCAGCCACTTCCTGCTCAAAGGTTTCCATCTCCGGCCCCATGATGAAGCGACCGTGGCCAAGCACGCGCCGGAAGGCTTCGACGAGTTCGGATTCGAGCGGGTGGTTCTGGGCGTTGACGTCGAGCAGGGGGACGGGCATGGGCCGTCAAAGTCCGTTCAAACCGGCCCCGGTCAAATGCAACATTCCGCGCCACCGCAGAAGCTGGCGGCCGCGACGTAGCCGGCCTTGCAGACCACGTGCAGGAGCTGATCCTGATTGAAGGTGGTCTTGCCGGCGCACTTGGCGGTGTCGATGCCCCAGTGCAGGGCGAACTCGACGGCCGCCACCAGGGGTGAACCGGTGATCAGCCAGACGAAGCCGGCGTGAATGAGGCAATGCGCCGCCATGCACACGAACCAGATGTTGGCCGGTCGTGAGGGGTCGCCGAGGGCCAGCAGGAAGCGACGGTTCTTGCCGATGGCCAGAAACTCGCCCTGCAGGGGGAAATCCGCCAGGGCATGGCCGATGCACAGGGCAAAAAACACCTGGGCGGCGGCGAGGAGGGTGGTCGGGGGAAACTCCGCGAAGGGCAGCATTGCATCCATGCTCCCATCCCCGGCCGGTGGTGGCAACCTGAAAATCGGCCCTGCCCGACCCAGCGCCACCGCTTGACGCCGCTGCGATTCCGCGCCTATGAGGTCGCCATGCATCCCCTGCTCTCCGCGGCCCGACTCTATGGGATTGTCGACCTGGGCTACGTCGCCCCGGCCGACGCGCCGGCCATGACCCGCGCGCTCTGCGAAGGCGGGGTCGACCTGCTGCAGCTGCGCGCCAAGGGCCTGGCCCCGGCGGCGGTGGAAGCCCTGGCGCGCGAGCTTTTGCCCATCACCCGCGACCTCGGCGTGCCCTTCATCCTCAATGACCATGTCGCCGTCGCCGCCAGCGTCGGCAGCGACGGTGTGCACGTCGGCCAGGACGACGATGCCGTCGCCAGCGCCCGCGCCGCGGTCGGCCCCGGGGTCTTCGTCGGCAAATCCACCCACAGCCTCGCCCAGGCCGAGGCGGCCCAGGCCGAGGGCGCCGACTACCTCGGCTTTGGTCCTTTGTATGCCACCGGCACCAAGCCGGACTATGTGCCGATCGGTCTCGCGGACATTGCCGCCGTGCACACGCGGGTCACCACCCCGGTGTTCTGCATTGGTGGCGTCAACGCCGCCCGCCTGGACGAGATCCTCGCCGCTGGTGCCCGCCGGGTCGTCGTGGTCTCCGCCTTCCTGCAGGCGACCGACCCGCGCGCGGCGGTGCGTGCATTGAAAGCCCGCCTGCCCTGACCGCCATGCGCCTGCTCCTGCTCTGTCTTTTGGCTGCCGCCGCCCATGGCCAGGTCGCACCGCCCGCGCCCCCGCCCAAGCCCCTGCCGGCGGTGCTGCTGCGCTGGGCCGAGGCGCAGCGGACCCGCGGCGATGTCGAGGTCGACTTCCAGCAGACGCGCACAACCCCGGCCCTGGCGCGTCCCATCATCACACCTGGCCGCTTCTGGCACTTTGCCGACGGCGGCTTCCGCTGGGAGCTGGGCCGACCGGCCGCCACCGTGCTGGTGCATGACCAGGAGACCTTCCGCGTGCGTGAAGCGGGAGCGACCGAATGGCGGGAGCTCGATGCCGAGGACCCGCGCTGGCGGATGTGGACGCGCTTTCTCAGCGGCCGTGAAGCCAGCCCCGAGGACTTGCAGAAGCATTTCCTGGTCGATGCCGAGCAACAAACCGCGGAGGTGACGGCCGTCAGCCTGCGCCCCAAAATGCCGGTGATCCGTCGTCACCTGCGCCAGCTCGACCTGCAGCTGAGTGCCGATGGCGCCCGCTTGGTGCAACTGCGGGTGCTGCAGGGCGACGGTGCCACCCTGCTGCTGACCTTCAGTCCGCCGCGGCCGGCGGATCTGGCGGCGAAGGCGGCCCTGCTGGCGCGCTGAAGGTGCAGATTCTGCCTTGAGCCGGAGCCGTGCACCTGCCAGAGTCGGCGCGCATGAAATTTCATCTTTTCCTCCTCGCCGGCCTCGCCCTGGCCGGACTGTTTGCCGTCGCCGCCAGCCCCGAGGCGCCCAAGCCGCTGCGCGTGCTGATGGTGACCGGTGGCTGCTGCCACGATTACGAGAACCAGAAGATGATCCTGGCCGAGGGCCTGAGTTCGCGCGCCAACGTCGAGTTCACCATCGTCCACGAGGAAGGTCCCGACGGCAAAAAGGACAAGACCCACCGCATCAGCATTTACGAAAAGGACGACTGGGCGAAGGGCTATGACGTGATCCTGCACAACGAGTGCTTTGGCGCCATCACCGATGACGCCTTCGTCAACCGCATCGCCAAGCCCCACCACGACGGTGTGGCCGCCGTCATGCTGCACTGCTCCGCCCACAGCTACCGCGCCGCCGCCACCGACGAATGGCGCAAGTGCCTCGGTCAGAAGAGCATGAGCCACGAGAAAAACCGCGATCTCCTGGTCAAAAACGTCGCCCCCGAGCACCCGGTCATGAAGGGCTTCCCGATGGAGTGGCTCGACAAGGCCGACGAGCTTTACAAGAACGAGGAGCTGTACCCGAACTTCGTGCCGCTGGCGAAGGCCTGGGGCGAGGACACCCAGAAGGACCACTTCCTGGTCTGGGTCAACACCTACGGCAAGGGCAAGGTGTTCGGCACCACCATGGGCCACAACAACTCGACGATGGAAGACCCGGTCTTCCTGGACCTGGTGGCGCGCGGCCTGCTGTGGAGCTGCGACAAGCTGGGCGAGGACGGCAAGCCGCTGCCCGGCTACGCCTCGCGCCAGAAGTGAGGCCTCACTTCTTCGCCGCCTTCTTCGCCGGAGCGTCCGCTTTGGGGGCGGCTTTCTTGGCAGGCGCCTTCTTGGCGGCCGCAGGCTTGGCTTCGGCGGCAGGCTTCACGGCCGGTTTGGGGGCACTCTTGGCCCATTCGTCGACATGCAGCCAGGTTTCGGAACTGCCGACCCGGATGTAGTCGGTCGACTTGAGGATGCCGCGCTCGAGGAAGGCGCGCATTTCGTCGGCGGTGAAGGGACCGAACTCGACGAAGGAGCGGCTGAGATGGAGGGTGGAGCTCATGGGTGTGGAGGGATTGACCGACGGAGACACCGATGCCCCCGTCGGAATCAATCACAAGCAAAAACCCTGCCACATTTCCCGCTAGTCCCCGCGGTCACTTGCCGGCCTCGCCGTCCTTGTCCTCCGCAGCGGCGGCCTTGCGTTCGTTGACGATGCGGTCCACGGCGTGCTTGGTGACGATGTTACCCAGGGAGTCGCGCCCCTTGATGGCGAGCGCGGCGACCGGGAACTTCAGGCTGAGCGTGCGCAGGTAAAGGGCCGGCTTGAGGTGGATGAGCAGGTTCTGGGCGTCGCTCTCGGCCTCCGTTTCGTGGCGGGCAAAGAACAGCACCATCGTGCCGGGCGCGCCCTTGGTGAGCACGTAGGCCTTGTCGCGGGTGATGCCGCCGATCCGGAAACGCTTGGCCATGACCGGCCCCTGCTTGCCGTTGCGGTAGATCATCGTGTACACCGCCTCCTCGTCCTTCTTGAACAGGCTGAGGTAGACCGGGTTCTTGCCGACGTGGAGCTTGGGCGCCACCTTGGACACGGTCATGACACCCTCGCGGGTGAACCAGATGAGGTCGTCGAGCGACGAGCACTTGCAGACCGGCTCGCCCTCCTTCTTCAGACCGGTGCCGGCGAAGCCCTCCTTGGCGTCGAGATACAGGGTCTCGTTGGCCAGGATGACCTCGGCGGCGGCGATGCGGTCGAAGCTGGACACCTCGGTGCGGCGCTCGCGCCCCGGTCCGTAGGTCTTCTTCAAGCGCTCAAAATGGGCGATCGCATAGCGGGTGAGCTGCTTGAGGTTCTTCTGCACCTCGGCAATGGCCTTCTCCAGGGCACGGATCTGCTCGTCGGCCTCGAAGCTGTTGTACTTGGAAATGCGCTTGATCCGGATCTCGGTGAGGCGGGCGACATCGTCATCGGTCACCTCGCGTCGCAGCAGGCCGAGGTGCGGCTTCAGCCCGGTCCAGATCGCTTTCAAAACAGCCTCCCAGGTTTCGCATTCCTCGATGCGCCGGTAGATGCGGTTCTCGATGAAGATCTTCTCCAGGCTGCTGAAGTGCCACTTCTCCTCCAGTTCGCCGAGCTGGATCTCCAACTCGTGACGCAGGATGTCCTTGGTGTGCTGGGCGCTCTCGCGCAGCAGGTCGTTGACGCCGACGAAACGCGGCTTGTCGTTCTGAATGACCACGGTGTTGGGCGCCAGCGAGATCTCGCAGTCGGTGAAGGCGTACAGCGCCTGGATCGTCTGGTCGGGATCCACCCCCGGCGGCAGCTGGATGAGGATTTCGACGTTCTCCGCCGTGTTGTCCTCGACCCGGGCGATCTTGATCTTGCCCTTGTCGTTGGCGGCCACGATGCTGTCGAGAATGCTGCCCGTGGTGGTGCCGTAGGGAATCTCGATGACACGCAGGGTGTTCTTCTTTGAGCCGATCTCAATGCGGGCCCGCACCCGCACACGGCCGCCTCGCAGGCCCTGGTTGTAATCGCCGGCATCCATGATGCCGCCCTGCAGGAAATCCGGTACGAGACTGAACTCCTCGCCGCGCAGGGCGGCGATGCTGGCATCGCAGAGCTCGATGAAGTTGTGCGGCAGGATGCGGCAGGACAGGCCGACCGCGATGCCCTCAACTCCCTGCGCCAGCAGCAGCGGGAACTTCACCGGCAGGGTCACCGGCTCCTTGTTGCGGCCGTCGTAGCTCGCCGCCCACTCGGTGACCTTCGGACTGAAGACAACGTCGAGGGCAAACTTCGACAAGCGCGCCTCAATGTAACGCGGTGCCGCGGCATTGTCGCCCGTCAGGATGTTGCCCCAGTTGCCCTGGGTGTCGATGAGCAGGTCCTTCTGCCCCAGCTGCACAAAGGCGTCGCCAATGCTGGCGTCGCCGTGCGGATGGTACTTCATCGTGTTGCCGACAACGTTGGCCACCTTGTTGTAGCGGCCGTCCTCCAGCTCATCGAGGCTGTGCAGGATGCGCCGCTGCACCGGCTTGAAGCCGTCGTGGATGTGCGGCACGGCGCGCTCGAGGATGACGTAACTGGCGTAGTCGAGGAACCAGTCGCCATACAGGTCATCGACCGGCTTGATCTCGATCGGCGCGCTGTCGGCCAGGATGGGGGAGTCGTCTTCGGCGGGCTTGGCGGGTTTCTTCGGCACGGTCGGAGGTCGGCAGGGTTGGGACGGAAAAAGTCAGCATAGGCGGCAGCGACCGCCATGCAAGGCCGGGTCCGTCCGCCCGCCTCAACCTAGCAGCCTGTTGAAAAACGTGCCGGGGAACCGAGTTCAGGCAAAAACACGCG
>DAIUCN010000161.1:0-6698 GCA_036846165.1 Prosthecobacter sp. | reverse complement strand
GGGTGGGCATGGCGTGGGAGATGGGAGATGGGAGATGGGAGATGGGAGAACCGAGAACCGAGAACCGAGAACCGAGAACCGAGAACCGAGAACCGAGAATGGCCTCAGATGTCGAAGGAGAGGGTTTCGGGCTTTTTCTCCAGGGCGAGGATGCTTTCGAGGGTGGTGGCGGTGAGCCAGGCGTCGACCTCGTCGCGCAGGCGGGCAAAGGCATGACCGAGGCCGCAGGCACCGGCGACGCCGCAGGCGCAGCTTAGGCCGGGTTTGTCGGCGGCAGCGGAGCAGGCGACCGGTTCGAAAGGGCCGTCGATGAGTTGGACGACCTCGCGCAGGCTGATTTGGGAGGCCGGTTTTTGCAGCTGGTAGCCGCCGCCGACACCGCGTTTGCTGCGCAGCAGGCCGCCATTGCGCAGGGCGAGCAGGATCTGTTCGAGGAATTTCAGCGGGATGCGCTCGCGGGTGGCGAGGTCGTGGATGGAGAAGTTCGTGCCGGCCGGAGCACGCGCCATCGCCAGCAGGGCGCGCAGGGCGTATTCGGCCTTCTTGGAGAGCTTCATGCGATGCGTTAGGCCGGGATGCCGGGGCCTTCAAGACGCAAAACGGGGGCAATTCGCGCTAGGCAGCCGGCGCTTCCGTCGTAGCATGGGCGCGTCGATGGACTGGGAATCGCCGAAACTGCTCCTGCTTGTCCTGCCCGCCCTGCTCCTGCTGCTGTGGATCGAGGGCGGCTCCGCGCATCCCATGGGCGCGGCGCGCCGGCGCCTGCTGCTGGTGGTGCGCGCCCTCGGGGTCCTGCTTGCGCTCGCCGCCCTGGCAGGGCCGGCGCGGGTGGCGGAGAGCGGCCGGACCTCCCTTGGCATTCTTGTCGATGCCAGCCAAAGTCTTGGGGCCGAGGGCGCCGCCCGCGCCCTGGCCGAGGCCGGGCGGGTGCGCGCCCAGGCCGGGGACGACAGCTTTGTCGTGCGTTTCGCGGACCAGCCCGAGCTGTTGCGCGCCGACCGCCTGGAGACGGTTGAGGCGGCTGCCGAATGGCGCGCACGGCACGGCGGCGACAGCCATTACGCGGCGGCGGTCGAGTTTGCCCGCAGCCTGTTTCCGCCCGGGGCCAGTCGCACCCTGCTGGTGATTGGCGACGGCCATGAGACGCGCGGCAGTCTGCTGGCCGCCGCCCGTGAGGCCGCCCTGGCCGGGGTGCGTTTGCATGCCCTGCCGATCGCCGGACCGCTGCAGCCGGATGCGCGCGTGCTCGATCTGACGCCCTCGCGGCCGCGCCTGCAGGAGGGGGCGACCCTGCAGTTGGTGGCGCGACTGGAAAGCACGCTCGCCGCCCGCGCCCGTCTGCGCCTGTATGAGGATGGTCTCGAGGTCGACAGCCGCATGGTGGAACTGCAGCCCGGTGCGGCGCGCACGGAAACGTTCACGCGCACGCCTGCCGGTGGCAGCATCCATCGTTACCGCGCCGTGCTTGAGGACGTGCCGGGCGACGCCATCCCGGCCAACAACGCCGCGCTGGCGCTGGTGGATGTGCGCGGCCGGTTGCGCCTGCTCGCGCTGGAGGGCGATGCCACCGAGGGCGGCTACTTGGTGAGGGCCATGGCCAAGGAGGGCATCGAGATCGACCTGCAGGCGCCCGGCCAGTTTCCCACCGGCCTGGAGCAGTTGGCCGGTTACGATGGCGTGCTGCTTTCCGATGTGCCGGCCCACCGCCTCGGTGAGCCGCTCATGAATGCCCTGCGCGACTACGTCGACAAGCTTGGCGGTGGCCTGGTCATGCTCGGTGGACCGGAAAGTTTTGGCCTCGGCGGTTATCACCAGACGCCGGTGGGCGACCTGCTGCCGGTGCGGTTGAAGGCGCCCGACGAGGAGGAGAAGCAGAGTGCCGCAATCGCCCTGGTCATCGACCGCTCCGGATCCATGGCCGGTGAACGCCTGGAGATGGCCAAGAGCGCCGCCATTGCCACCGCCGAGGTGCTCGGCCGCAACGACCTGCTCAGCGTGCACGCCTTCGACAGCGAGGCTCATCTCGTCGTGCCGATGACCCGGCTCGCCTCGACCGCCGCCGTGGCTGGGCAGATTTCAGCGCTTGCCTCCGGCGGTGGCACCAACCTCGAGCCCGCCTTCCGCCAGGCGCGCGAGGCGCTGCTGCGCGCCCGGGCGCGCGTGCGCCACATGATCATCCTGACCGACGGCCAGACCGCCGGCGGCGGCTACGAAAACCTCGCCTCCCAGTGCCGCGGCGAGGGCATCACGATTTCCACCGTCGCCATTGGCGAGGGCTCGCATGTCGCCCTGCTGCAGGCGGTTGCCGCCGCCGGTGGCGGTCAGGCTTATTCGACCCTTGATCCGGCCTCGATCACCCGCATTTTCACCCAGGACACCCTGCTGCACGCCGGGCGCATGCTGCGCGAGGAGCCCTTTGAGGCGCGTGTCACGGAAAAGCATCCGATGCTGGCCGGGCTCGAGTCCTGGGGCGCGCCGCCTCTGCTCGGTCACGTCAAGACCCTGCGCAAGACCACCGCCCAGGCACCGCTGCTCACGGATTTGGGCGACCCCCTGCTGGCGCACTGGCGTTACGGTCTTGGCAAGGTGACGGCCTTCACCAGTGATGCCAAGAGCCGCTGGGCCTCGCTCTGGATTGCCCGCTGGCCGGACTTCAGCCGCTTCTGGGCCCAGGTGCTGCGTGAAACCGCCCGCCCGCCGCAGGGCCGGCAGCTCGATCTGGCGATGCAACTTGATGGCGATGTCGCGCGCCTGCGCGCCGACCGCCTGGTCGATGCCGGCACCCGTGCCAACGACGCCCGCGTCGATGCCGAGGTGTTTTTCGTCGCGGCCGACGCCCTCGGCGCGCCGCTGCAGAGCCTCCAGAAACTGCGGCTGGAGCAGACCGGTCCCGGCCTGTATGAGGGGCGTTTCCGTCCTGATCAGCCGGGCGTCTACCTCGTGCGGGCGCAGAGCGGGGCCGAACTGGTGTCGGCCGGACTCGTCCACAATCCGGGTTCCGAGGCCGGCTTGGGCAACGTCAACGAAACCCTGCTCGCCGAGGCCACGCGTCTCACCGGTGGCCGCGTGCTGGCACCCGGCGAAGCGCCGCCGCTGGATGCCGCACGCGCCCTTGAGCATCGCGAGCTTTGGCCGGACCTGCTGCTGGTGCTGCTGCTGTTGTTTCTGGTCGACACCGTCGTGCGCCGCTGGGAACACGTCGCCGGCTTCTGGCAGGCGCTGGGCCCGGCGCCGCGCTGAAGACGGTCAAGCTGCGGTTGCAAAGGTGAGGCCGCGCGCTAGGATTCGCTCTGCGATAGCGTCTCAATAGCGTACATGCCCCTCACTCTCGCCCAACTTGCCGTCGGCCAACAGGCCGTCATTGAATCCCTGCCCACGGGCCGCGCCGGACTGACCCGCCTGCGCGAGTTGGGACTGACGCCGGGGGCCTTGGTGCGTCTGGTGCGGCGGGCGCCGCTGGGCGAACCCATCGAGATCACCGTGCGCGGCTCGCACCTGGCGATGCGCAACCATGAAGCGGCCGACATCGCGGTCTCCCTGGCATGAGCGACGCCACCCCGCCGCTGCTGGCCGTGGTCGGCAACCCGAACTCGGGCAAGACAACCCTGTTCAACCTGCTGACCGGCCTGCGTCAGAAGGTGGCAAACTATCCCGGCGTCACGGTCGAAAAAAAGATCGGTGAATGTCGCACCCAGCACGGCCGGAAACTGCGCGTCATCGATCTGCCCGGTGCCTACAGCCTGAACGCGCGCAGCCCCGATGAGGCCGTGCTGCGCGATGTCCTGCTTGGCCGTCGCAGCGACACCCCGCGGCCGGATCGCATCCTGTTTGTTGCCGACGCCTCGAATCTGGAGCGCAACCTCTACCTGCTCAGCCAGGTGCTCGAGCTCGGCCTGCCGACGGTGCTGGTGCTCAACATGATGGACGTCGCCGCCCACAAGCAGTGGCGGATCGACCTGCCGCGCCTGTCCGAGGAACTCGGCGTGCCGGTGGTGCCCATGGAGGCGGTGAGTGGCCGAGGCTTTTTGGAACTGCGGGTCGCCATCAGTCGTGAGGACCTGCCGAAGCCGCGCTGGCATTCGGCGCCGCTGCCGGCCGATCTGCGCGCTGCGTTGGAGAGTCGGCGTGACCAGCTCGCCGCCGACGGCGCCATTCATGATCGCGCCACGCTGCTTGAGCCGATCTACCTGATGGCCGACCACAACCCGCTGCACGACGGTTTTGAGGACGGTCACTTGGCGCAGATCCGTGCCGCGCGTGAGGCGTTGGAGCGCAACCACCCCGGCTGGGAGGACCAGTTGGTGGCCGACCGCTACGCCGCCATTGAAAAACTCACCGCCGCCGTGCTGGTGCGACCGGAGCAGGAGGTGCGGACCTTCACCCACAAGCTCGACCGTTTCCTGCTGCACCCGGTGTTCGGTGGTGCGGTCCTGCTTGGCATCCTGGCCTTCCTGTTCTACCTGATCTTCCGGGTCGCCGAGGGGCCGATGGGCTGGATTGAGGAAGTTTTCGCCGCCTTGGGCAATGTCATCACCGCGGCGATGCCACCCGGCGACCTGCGCGATTTGCTGGTCGACGGCGCCGTCAACGGGGTCGCCGGCGTCGTCGTGTTCCTGCCGCAGATCCTCATTTTGTTCTTCTTCATCGGGATCATGGAGGACACCGGCTACATGGCGCGACTGGCCTTCATCATGGACCGGCTGATGAGTGTGGTCGGCCTCAACGGCAAGGCGTTCCTGCCCTTTCTGAGCAGCTATGCCTGTGCGGTGCCGGGGGTGATGGCGACGCGCACCATCGACAGTCCGAAGGACCGGCTGATCACCATCCTCATTGCGCCACTGGCGAGCTGCTCGGCGCGCCTGCCGGTGTACCTGCTGCTCATTGCCGCGCTCATGCCCGAGAGCGTTTCCGCCTGGGCGCGCGCTGGCGCCATGGTCGGTCTGTATGCCCTCGGCACCTTCGCCGCCTTCGGCTTCGCCTGGCTGTTCAACCGTCGCATCCTGCGCGGTGCCAACGCGCCGATGATCCTGGAGATGCCGAACTACAAGCGGCCCTCGCTGAAATCGATCCTGTTCCAGGTCTGGCAGCGCGCCAAGGCCTTCCTGGTGCGTGCCGGCACCATCATTTTTGGCATGTCCATCCTCATCTGGGCGGCCTCGACCTACCCGAAGGACCGCGCCCTGCTGGCCGAGGCTGGGCAGGTGGAGCAGCGGCTGGAATCGTTGGAAGCCGCCGGCGACAGCGCTGCGCTTGAAGCCGCCAAGGACGAACTGGCCAGCCTGAAATCGCGCCAGCTGGCGCAGAGTTTTGCCGGTCGCGCCGGCCACCTGATCGAACCGCTCATCGCCCCGCTCGGCTACGACTGGAAAATCGGCATCGGCCTGATCGGCAGCTTCGCCGCGCGCGAGCTGTTCGTGAACACCATGGCCGTGGTGTACGCGGTCGGTGCCGGCGACGAGGAGGACATGACGCCCCTGCGCGAGCGCATTCAGGGGGAGCGCCGGACCGACGGCACGCCGGTGTATCGGCCGCTGGTCTGCGTCAGCCTGCTGGTGTTTTATGTCTTCGCCATGCAGTGCGTCAGCACCCTCGCCATCGTCAAACGCGAGACCGGTTCCTGGAAATGGGCCGGCTTCCAGCTCGCTTATTTGAGCGGCACCGCCTGGCTGCTTGCCTTCGCCGTCTTCCAGATTGGCCGCCTGCTGGGCTGGTGAGGCGGCCTGGCGTGGGGAAGGGAATCGGTTGCAAATGGGCCGGTTTGATCTTCATTGGCTTCATGTCGAAGGTTTCCAACAAACCCCGGAAGACCTCTGCCAATGTGATTGTCATCGACGGAGTCCAGATTCGTCTGGCACCACCTCCCAAGGGAAGGGCATCGCTGAAGCTCAGCCAGGTTAGGTCAGCCGTGAAGGCTGTGAAGGAAGAGAGGATTGCCAAGCTCAAGAAGTGATTCATGGCGGCTCAGGTTCAGCCTGTCGACGTGTTCATCAACTGTCCTTTCGACAGCGAATATCAGCCGATTTTTCAGGCGATTCTGTTCACCCTCTTGGCCTGTGGCATGCGACCGCGCTGTGCCTTGGAGGAGGACAACGGTGCCGAAGTTCGGCTGCTCAAAATCACAAAAATCATCGAAGAATGCGATTTTGGCATTCACGACATCAGCCGAACAGAATCAGATCAAGTGAGCGGACTTCCCAGGTTCAACATGCCTTTTGAGCTCGGGCTTTTTCTGGGTGTCAAGCACGGTCAACAGCAAAAGGCGCGCACTCTCATTTTGGACAGGGAGCGTTACCGGTATCAAACCTTCCTATCGGACATCGCAGGCCAGGATATCCGCAGCCATGATAATCAACCGCAAAAGGTGGTTGCAGCGGTGCGCAACTGGCTTGCCACCAATCTAAAGAATCGGGATTTTCCCGGGGATAAAAAATTGAACAAACTTCTGAGGAGCCTGAGTCAGGAGTGGACGAGCATTCTTCACAAACTCGGTCACAGTCCAGAGCATCTGACCTTCGTGGATCATGTCAAGATCCTGAATTCCTGGCTGGAAGAAAACGCCAGTGACGCCGCTGACCCGGCCTCCATTCCCGCTTGAAACTGGCCGGTCGGGCGTTAAAGAACGCCCCTCCGCGCGCCCGGCCGCTTCTGGCGCTTCTTTCAACCAACTCGAATCCATCTGCCTCCGGCGCCCCCCCCAC
>DAIUCN010000160.1:0-6780 GCA_036846165.1 Prosthecobacter sp. | reverse complement strand
CGCCCCCACCCCGGCCGAGGAGCCGGCGTCGTCCGCCGAGCCGGAACCCGCGCCTGCCGAGGAGGCACCGCCTGCGGCGGCCGAGGATTTCCACAACGATCCGCTGATTCGCAGCGCGATCGAAAAATTCAAACTCAAACTCGCGGGCAACTGACCCGCCTTACCGATCATGAACATCCAGAAGATGCTGAAGCAGGTTCAGCAGATGCAGAGCCAGATGCAAAAGGCCCAGGCGGACCTGGGATCGAAGACCTTTGAGGGCAGTGTTGCCGGCGGCAAGGTCGTCGCCGTGGCCGATGGCCATGGCGATGTCCAATCGATCCGGCTCGACCGCGAGGTCGTGGACCCGGCCGAGGTGGAGATGCTGCAGGACCTGGTGCTGGCGGCGGTTCAGCAGGCGCAGAAGAAGGCCAAGGACACTCAGGCCGCAGAGATGGGCAAGCTCACCGGCGGCCTCGGGCTGCCGCCGGGCATGGGCTTCTGAGCCTCAGGCCGCGGCGCGCGCGCGCCGCTCCTGCCACCAGAAGCCGACGCAGGCGAGGGCGAAGGCGGCCTTGACGCTGTAGCCGATGTTGAGCGCCAGCGAGATGCCGGCGGTGAAGCCATAGCTGTGCAGGCCGATGCTGAGCTGGTTGACGCCAAACCAGCTGAACAGGGTGATGGCACCGAGCACGAGCGACAGGCCGTGCAGGCCGGTCTCGCGGATGTAGCCGCCGAGTCGGGCATGCAGGATGATCAGCCCCATGAGCACAATCATGAGCGCGCCGTTCTCCTTCGGATCCCAGCCCCAGAAGCGACCCCAGCTGTCGTTCGCCCAGATGCCGCCAAGCACGGTGCCGACCAGCGAGAACAGCAGGCCGAAGCAGATGATGCCGTAGGCGACGCGGGTCAGCAGGCGGCGGAACTCGACGACCTTGTCGCCCTTGGCGAAGAGCCGGAACAGCACGTACACCATCGACACGATGGAGCCGAGCAGGGCGCCGGCGTAGCCGATGTTGATGCAGGTAACGTGGGTGGCGAGCCAGAAGTTGGTGATGAGCACCGCCTCCAGGGTCGGCATGGTGTCCTGGCCATCGAGGGCCATGAAGCGGTTCGACAGGAACATGCCGAGCGCGCCGGCGAAGCCGGTGACCACGAGGCCGATGCCCTGGCGGGTGAAGCGCTCAATGAACAGGCCGACCAGGGCGCAGCAGCCGGCGATGAAGATGATGGTTTCGTAGAGCGTCGCAATCGGCGGGCGCTCGTTGATCAGGCAGCGCACGACGATGCCCCAGGTGTTGTAGCCGAGAGCGAGGATGAGCGCTCCCCAGGCAATGCGGGCGGCCCACTTCGCCCAGCCAGTCCGCGGCGCCAGCAGGCCGGCAAAGGCCACCAGGAAACCGAGCAGGTACCAGACGAGGGCATTGGTGAAGTAGTCGGTCTTGTGGTAGGCGACCTCGCGGTCGACATTCTTCAGATCGTCGCGCATGGCCACTTGGTCGGGATCGACGGGTTGGTTGCGCTTCTTCGCTTGGTCGCGGATCTCCTGGACGAAGGCCAGCACGGCCGGCTTGAAGGTCTCAGCCTTGAGGCTGGCCTCAAAGAGGGCGTCGCGCGCTTGCGACCGGCGGTAGTCGCCGGCGGACAGGGCGTCGCGGTTCGCCTCGGTGCGTTCCACGCCCTCAGCGAGGGGGCCGGCGCGCATGAGGCTTGTGATGGTCTGTTCGACGGTGAGCCAGGCCTCCTCCTTGAGGTCGTCGGGGGGCAGGAAAGCCAGTGTCTTGCCGGGGCGCAGGGTGGTGTTGATGAAGAGTTCGAGCAGGCGGTTCGAGGTCTCCTGGCCGAGCGCGGCGAGTTTGTCCTCGCGAATCATGACGCCGAGCTTTTCGGCCAGCGACCAGACAGTCAGTTTGCCGTCGCCGATGAGTTCCCTGGCGGCGGTCTCGGGCAGGATGGCGGCGATCTCCTTGTTCCAGTCGGTGCGCGCGGCGGTGAGGAAGTCGCTGACGGCGTCGAAATCGAAGAAGTTGCGCGCCAGGTCGATGACGTTGCGCTGGACGCCGGTGCGCTGGTTGGATTCGATCTCGCTGTACGACTGGGCGCGCTGGACGAGTTCGTCCTTGCCCTTGACGATTTCGTTCCAGGAGTAGCGGTCGCGCAGGTCCTTGGGATCGACGCCGATTTCGCCGACTGCCTGGGAGTTGTCGACGACGAAGAGCGGCAGGTCGCGGGCGATGTCGGGACGGAACCAGGACAGCAGCAGCCACTCGGTGGCCTTGAGTTTTTTGACGCCTGGCAGCTCCGGGTGATCGACCTGGATGCTTTGCTTGCCGTGCAGGCGCAGCAGCAGGAAGCGCGCGTAGGTGTCGAGCGGCTTGATGCGGCCACCCTCCTGGACGGGCAGCGATTGAAAGGCGGCGACGATCTCCGGGTCGCGCAGCAGGGCGGGGTCGGTCTGCTGCGCGGGCAGCAGGCTGGCGACGGAGAACAGCAGCAGGGCAAAAAGGGTTTTCATGCGCGGGGTCAGGCGGTTTTGGGCTGCAGGGCGCGCCGCAGGAAGCGGACGAGGTGCATGAGGAAGTGCAGGCAGAGGCCGAGGGCGACGGCGACGCAGCTCCACAGCGGCCACTGGTCGGAGGGGTTCTTGGCGACGGTAAAGACGGACTGCTCGCCGCTGGCGCCCTGGCTGAAGCTGGCCTGGTAGACCACGTAACCCTGGTCGCGCACGGGCACGTTCATGGTCACCACCTTGGGTTCCTCGCGGCCGTCGGTGATCTTGGTGACATGGCTGGTGTACTTGCGCGCCTTCATCGTGCCGGGGTGCAGCTCGCGCTGGAAGTCCTCGAGACGGATGGCGAAGGGCAGTTTCCACTTCATGCGGGCAAGGGCGAGGGTGTAGGAGGCGTCGCCCGCGCGCACGGTGAAGGGTTCAAAGGCGCGCTCCCAGAGGATGGCCTTCTGCTCGCTGCCGTCCTTGAGCTTGACGCTGATCTCGACGGCGGAGGTGTTGGCCTCGTCTTCCTTGGCGTTGGTCACCGGCTGGATGCGGTAGCCCTCGATCGAGCCCTTGTCGTCGGACTGAACCACGTTGGCGTTGCGCTGGTAGCCGGTGACCTGGATTTCGAAGGGCAGGTCGGCGGCGTGGAAGACGCGCGCCTTGCCGGGGGCGAGGTCGGCGAAGTGACGCATCGGGATGACCCGCGCCGTCGGTTCGCCCTTGCCGCCGGCATCGAAGCGGCGGATTTCGAGGATGCGCTCGTGGTAGCTCTGGTACTGGTCGCTGGCCTGGCCTTCAAACAAGGGCATGGCGCCCTCGGTCTTGAACAGGAAGCTGACGAAGCCGGCGGCGAGCATGAACAGGATGGCCAGGTGCGAGATCAGCACGCCGAGGGTGCGCCAGCCCTTGCGGAGGCGGATGACCGCGCCGCAGAGCATGTTGAAGAACAGCAGCACCATGAGCAGGCCGCCACCGGGCAGCGGCAGCGGTATCACCATGCGGCCGAGGGTGAAATCGTGGATCAGCCACCAGGAATCAAAGTACTTCCGCTGGCTGTCGAGCAGGCCGATGTCCTTCTGGGCGATGGTGCCGAGGTAGGTGATCACCAGCAGGAAGGAGAGCACGACGATGGCCAGTCCGAAGGAGGACAGGAAGGCGAAGACGCGCGCGGGCAGGGAGGCGGGTTGGGCGGACATGGGGGGCGGCCGTCACTGCGGCATGCGGAGTTTCAGGGAGGCGACGAATTCCTCGAAGGCGGCGGTGTTCGCTTCGACGAGGGACTTGGGGCCGACCATTTTCACGAACAGGCCGGCGTCGCCCAGGGTGGCGACGATGCCGATGAGGCGGTGGTCAGGCTTGGCTTCGGTGGCGCCGACGTTGGTGTAGGAGCCGTCGACCTCGACGAAGACGCCCTGGATGCCCATGAGGACCTTCTTCGGCAGGGGTTCGAGATCGGCCTCACCGAGCTCCGGCTGGCCCATTTGCTTGCGCCAGCGGTTGACGTTGGCGAGCACGCCGCCGGCGCCGCCGGGCAGGATGGAGAGGTAGCATTCACCCTCGGCGTTTGGGCCGAAGGTGAGGTTGACCGGACGCATCTGGCTGCGCTCGGCGCGGGCCCAACCTTCCGGCGTGGTCCAGGTCAGGCGCTCGTCGCCAAACCGCTCCTGCGGGTAGGCATGCAGTTTCGGGGTGGCTTCGTACTGGGAGATTTCGCGGGTCTCGGTGATCTCCATGCGCGAGCCGACGCGCTCGCAGGAGGTCAGGGCGGCGGCCAGGGCCAGCGCGGGGGCGCCGCGGCGGAGGAGGAGGGGCATCATGGGGGTACGATAAAAACGAACGAACGCCGTCCGGCTTGGGTTGGCCAAAGAACGGCGTTCATGACATGGCGCAGGCAGGGCCTGCGCGCCAGTCTCACTTGGCCTGGGCGGCCGGAGCTGGCGGCGTGTCGTCCTTCTTGACTTCTGGCTTCGGCACGGCCGGAGCTGGCGGCGTGTCGTCCTTCTTGACTTCTGGCTTCGGCGCGGCCGGAGCCGGCGGCGTGTCGGCCTTTTTGACTTCTGGCTTCGGCGCGGCCGGAGTTGACGGCGTGTCGGCCTTCTTGGCTTCTGGCTTCGGCGCGGCCGGAGTGGCGGGGGCTGCCGGCTTGGCCTCAGCCTTCTTGGCGGCTTCCTTCTTCGGTTCCTCCTTCTTGGCGGGTGCCGGCGGCGGCTCCGGCGGCGGGGCGGTGAGCTTGGCGATTTCCGCCTCGCTAAGGCCGAGGTTGACCTTCAGGCCGGGCAGCTGACCTTCAAGCGCCTTGGCACCCGCTTGGGTGACGCCGGTCTGCCAGGCGAAAAGCTTCTTCAGACTCTTGGCGGCGGCCAGCTTGGCGATGCCAGCGTCGGTCGTCTTGGTGCCGTAGAGGTTGAGGTACTCCAGCTTCTGCAGGCTGGCGAGTTGCGCGACCCCGGCATCGCTGAGCTTGGTGTTTTCCAGGTGCAGACGCTCCAGCGCGGTCATCTTGGCAAGGGTGGCGGCGGCGGCATCGGTGACCTGGCTGCGGGCGAGGTCGACCCAGACGACGTGCTTGGCGATCGGCTCCAGCAGGGCCAGTTCCTTGTCGCCGAACTTGTCGGTGGCGTTGATGACGCTGAGGCGCAGCACTTCCGTGTCCTGGGCCAGCGGCATGAGACTGGCATTGAGGGCCTGGATCTTGGCGCTGACCTCGGCGATCTGCTTCTTCTCGGCGTCGCTGAGCGGTGCCGGCTTGGCCTTGGCCGGGGCGGCGACCTTGGCATCGGTCTTCGGCAGGCCCTTGGCAAGCAGGACGGCGAGGGCGGCTTCGATGTCCGGGGTCGGCTTGGCGGCGGCGACCGTGGCGCTCTCGGAGGCGCCGGAGGCGATCCACCACTTCAGCACGGCGAGTTCTTCCGCGGTGACCTGCGGCTCGTCTTCCGGCGGCATGTGCTCGTCGTCGTCGACCGGCAGCTTGATGCGCACCAGCAGCAGGCTGTCGTCCGGCTTGCCGGCGATGACCGTGTTTTCGCCCTCGCTGCCGCCCTTGAGGATGGAGGCGAAATCGTGCAGCTGCAGCTTGCCCTTCTTCTTCTCCTCGCCGTGGCAGCTGACGCACTTGGCGGCCATGATCGGAGCCACGACGTCGCGGTAGACCACCGCCTGGGCGGCGAGCGCCGGGTCGAGCTTGCCGGCGGCCTTGGCGGGCGCGGCGGCTGGCTTGGCTTCCGGTTGGGCGGCGGGAGCCTCGGCGGGTTTGGCGGCCTCAGTGGGCTTGGCGGCGGGGGCGGCAGCCACGATTGGCGTCGGTTTGGCGTCGTCCTCGGCGGTCCAGCCGGTGTTGAAGTGGGCGTTCGGCAGCTTGGCCTTGAGTTGGGCAACGCCAGCCTTGGTGGCGCCGGTCTGCCAGAGGTACACCGCCTTGAGTTTGCTGAGGCCGGCGAGCTTGGGCAGGCCGGCATCGGTGACCTTGGTGTTGTAGAGGTTGAGGTACTCGAGCGAGGCCAGGCCGGTGAGGTGGTCGAGGCCGGCGTCGGTGATGCCGGTGTTCTCCAAGTGCAGCTCGGTCAGGTTCTTCATCGCCGCGACCGCCTTCAGGCCGGCGTCGGTGACCTTGGTGCGGGCGAGGTCGAGCGAGGCGATCTTGTCGGCCACCGGGGCGAGCGGAGCGAGGCCGGCATCGGTGAAATCCTTGGCGACGTTGAGTGCGCTGAAGCGCCAGGCCTTGCCGTCAGCCGCCACCGGCAGGAGCATGGCGCCGGAGGCATTGACCTGATCAACGGCGGCTTTCAGGGCCGGATCGGCGGCAGGCTGGGCCTGGGCAAGGTCGGCCAGCAGGACCAGGGCGAGGAGGGGAAGGGGCGGACGCATAAGGTGGGGAAAGTAGAATTCGTCAGGAGGCGGGGCGACCTTTCAAAAGAGCGTCCACGCTGAGCTTGAGGTCAGCGGGGAACTGGGCGTCGTCGACACTCAGGGTTTCGGAGGCGCCCTCCTGAATCCACCAGCGGAACAGGGCGGTTTCCTCGGCGGTCATCTGTTCCTTGCCTTCCGGCGGCATGTGCTCGTCATCGTCTTCAGGCAGCAGGACGCGCTGGAGAGCCAAACTGTCATCGGGCTTGCCCGCCACAAGGCCGGCACCGCCGTCGCCGCCCTGGACAAGCAGGGCGTAGCTGTCCATGCGCAGGCCTCCCTTCGACTTGTCCTCGTTGTGGCAGTTGTTGCACTTGGCCTCGAAGATGGGCATGAGCAGATCCTGGAAGACGAGGCGTTTTTCGCTGGATTTGGCCGGAGTGGGTGGCGTCAGGGGGGGC
>DAIUCN010000159.1:0-6797 GCA_036846165.1 Prosthecobacter sp. | reverse complement strand
CCCGCTCCCTTCTCGTTCCCGCCATGCTCACCGCCCTTTCCGAACTGCCCGCCCGCAAGGCGGACGGACCGCCCCTCGCCGTGCTCACTGCCTACGACTACCCCATGGGCCGGTTGCTCGACGAGGCCGGGGCCGACCTGCTGCTGGTCGGCGACTCGCTGGGCATGGTCGTGCTCGGCCTGCCCGACACCACCGGGGTCACCCTCGACATGATGTGCCATCACACCGCCGCCGTGCGTCGCGGCGTGGTGCGCGCCCCGGTCATCGCCGACCTGCCCTACCACACCTATCGCGATGCCGGGGAGGCCCTGGCCAGTGCCCGGCGCTTGGTGGAGGCTGGCGCCGACGCCGTCAAGCTCGAGGGCGGACTGGATTTCCTGCCGCAGGTGCGCGCCATTGTCGGTGCCGGCATTCCCTTCGTCGGCCACCTCGGCATGCTGCCGCAGAGCGTGCGCGAGGAGGGTGGCTACAAGAAAAAGGGCCGCACCCCCGAGGATGCCGCGCGCCTGCTTGTCGATGCCGAAGTCCTCGACGCTGCGGGAGCCTGCGCCATCGTTCTCGAAAGCATGATGCCGGAGGTCGCCGAAGCCATCACCGGCCGTGTGCGCGCCAGCACCATCGGCATCGGCGCGGGCCGGGCGACCGATGGCCAGGTGCTGGTCACGCCTGACCTCACCGGTGGCTTTCCCTGGTTCCGACCGCCCTTCGCGAAGGCGCGCGCGGCGGTGGCCGACGAGATGTCGCGGGCGGCACGGGAATTCATCGCCGAGGTGCGCGGCGCCTAGCCGGGCCCGCCCAAGCGGGCTTGCCGGGGCTCACTTGCCGTGGGCGGCGCGGTGGTGCTCGCCGAGCAGGTCGCGGCCGAAGTCGCCGTCGAAGCTGCGGAAGACGCTGTGCGGGTGGTTGGCCTCGTTCTGGACGTTGTCGTACTCGATGAGGAAGGTCTTGCCCTGAACGCGGTAGTAGTGCGGTTCGCCGCGCTCCTTGCCGCCGGCCCAGCCGAAGAAAACCGGGCCGTTTTGGGCGATGTCTTCGCGGGTTTCCGCGGCGATCTCGGGGCGCACGCGGCCGAGGTACTCCTCGATGATCTGGTGCAGCTTGGCGCGCTGGACCTCGGTCATTTCGGTTTCGCTGAGGCCGTCGGGCTTCAGGGGGTCCACCCGCGGCTCGGCGGCGGTCAGCATTTCCTTCGGAGCGACGTCGGCGACGATGGCCTTGCGGAACTGGGTCTCATCCAGGGTTTTGACCAGTTCGCGGCCGAGATCCTCCTCCTTGCCGAGTACGCGCAGGCCGCTGAGCGGGCCCTGGCGCAGTTCACCGGGGTTGCTGCCCATGAAGGCCGGGGTGGCGCGCAGCAGTTGACCGTCCTTGAGGGTGAAATTGAGCGAGAGATGATGGCCCTCCAGGCGCCAGCCCCAGGTGCCGCCAGCGGAAGGGGTGCCAAACAGGCTGACGTAGTACTTTTCCGGGTCGCGACGCTCGCGCACCGCGGCGCGCTTGGTTTCATCGGCGCCCTCGATCTGATAAAGCACCTCCTCGAGGCTCATGATCGTGGCGGCCTTGGCGGCGCCGCGGAAGCCCAGGCCGGTGTTCATCAGGGCGTGCGCCAGGAGTCGCTGCTGGGGCGTCATGTCCTTCATTGCCAAGCCCTTGCGCTCGCGCGGGATGAAGTGCCAGTTGATCCGCTCGGCGTCTTCAAAGGCAAAGCTGGCGCGGGCTTTTTGCTCCGGCGAGAGCGAGGCAAGGAAGACCGTGGCGACCTCGGCCATCTGCACGCCGGCCTCGTGGGCGGGCAGCGGCAGGGCAGGGACGAACAGGAGGGCGAGGAGCGGAGAGGCGAGGCGGCGGATCATGACGGGAGATGGAACAAGGTCGAACGCCGCGCAAGACCGGGCTCTGTCAGAGCTTCCGTCGTTGTGAAACTTTTCCACGCTTCGGGCGGGGCGGGATTGACACTGCGCCCCCGAATCCCCTAGTTTCACAAATTCACCCCAAAAATCAGGCACCCACGAACGCATGTATTCGAACGAAGAGTATCTCCTGGAACTGCTCGCCGAGGCAGGGCTGGTCATGGACAGCGACCTGCAGAAGGCCAAAAACGCGAAAAAGCCCACGGAAAGCCTGCTCGAATGCCTGATCAAGACTGGCGCCATCAGCGACGAGCAGGTGGCGCAGACCGTCGCAGTCAACTCCGGCATGGAGTACATCGACCTGCACGGTTTTGCCGCCGCCCCGCACCTCAAGGCCCTTGTGCCCATGGAGGTGGCCCAGCGCTACAAGATCGCGCCGATCGGCATGAACGGGCCCGCCCTGCAGGTCGTCGTCGCCGATCCCTATGACTTTGAAACCCTCGACTCCCTGCCGCACGTGCTGCAGCCGGACCTCGAGTTCTTCTGCTCGACGCACGCGCTGATCAAGACCCTGCAGGCGAACATCTACGGCAACGAGGTGTTCGGCGATGTCGGTTCCAAGGGCAGCACGCCCGGCGACAGCGACGCGCCGGTCATCAAGCTGGTCAACAACATCCTGCTCGAAGCCTTCAAGTCCGGCGCCTCCGACATCCACATCGAGCCGCTGGAGAAGGACATTCGCGTGCGCCTGCGCATCGATGGCGTGCTGCATGACGTCGAACACCATCCCAAACGCCTGCACTCCTCCATCATCGCCCGCATCAAGATCATGTGCGGCTCGATGAGCATCGACGAAAAGCGCATCCCGCAGGACGGTCGCCTGCAGATGGCCTTCAACGACAAGGAGCTCGACATGCGCGTGTCGATCATCCCCACCAACAACGGCGAAAGCGTGGTCATGCGCGTGCTCGACAAGAGCAGTCTGCGCCTCGGCCTGTCCGACCTCGGCTTCCTCTCCGACGACCAGGACACCTTCGAGAAGCTCATCACCCTGCCGGATGGCATCGTCCTGGTGACCGGGCCGACCGGCTCCGGCAAGACGACGACGCTCTACGCCTGCCTCAACTTCATCAACCGGCCCGACCGCAAGATCATCACCGTCGAGGATCCGGTCGAGTACGAACTCGCCGGCATCAACCAGGTCATGGTCAAGGAGGACGTTGGCATGACCTTCGCCGCCGCCCTCAAGGCCATGCTGCGCCAGGCGCCGAACATCATCATGCTCGGGGAAATTCGCGACTACGAAACCGCGTCGATCGCCATCCAGGCCTCGCTCACCGGCCACCTGGTCTTCAGCACCCTGCACACCAACGACGCCCCGGGCTCGGTCGCCCGTCTCGCCGACATCGGCGTCAAGCCCTTCCTCATCGCCTCCGCCGTGCGCGGCATCCTCGCCCAGCGCCTGGTCCGCAAGCTCTGCTCCAACTGCAAGGAGCCGACCAGCCTCAATGAGCGCGAGCTGCGCCACCTCGGCCTTGAAGCCAGCCAGCTTTACAGCGCCACCATCATGGGGCCGAAGGGCTGCAACAAGTGCCGCGGCGCCGGTTTCAAGGGCCGCATGGTCATCGCCGAAATTTTCAAGGTCGATGATGAGGTGCGCAACATGATCAACCAGCAGCTCACCACCCCGCAGCTGCGCAAGCGCGCCCGCGAACTGGGCATGCGCACCCTGCGCGAGGACGGCATCCGCAAGGTCCTCGCCGGCATGACCACCGCCGAGGAGGTCATCGAGGCCACCATGGCCGACGCGGACTGATCCCGCGCTTTCACTGACAATTTTCAACCGAGAACGACTGAAGACGATATGACAGCCCAGAATGTGGTGGACATGCTTGAAGCCCGCGGAGTGATCGACAGCGGCCAGGCCTACGACTTGACCCAGGAGGTGGTGCAGAACGGCAAGGAGATTCTGCAAACCGTCATGGATTACCAGCTTTTCCCCTCCGAGGACGCCTTTTGGGCCCTCGTGGCCGAGGAACTCGGTGCCGAACACTTCGATCTCGCCGAATTCGAGCCCGCGCCGTCGGTGATCAACCTCATCCCCGCCGGCATGGCCCGCCTCTATGGCGCCTTCCCGGTCACGCTCGACGGCCGCGGCCTGCATGTCGCCTTCACCGATCCGCTCAACCCCCAACTCGTCGAGGATCTTCGCTTCGGCCTCGACAAGGTGGTCGTGCCGGTGGTCGCCCGCCGCAGCCAGGTGCAGTCGCTCATCGACAAGCACTACGGCACCGGCGCCCCCAGCATCGATGAGATCTTTGGCGGCCTCAAGGACGTCGGCCGTGACGCTCCCGAGGTTGAGGCCAACTCGGCGCCGATCGTCAAGTTTGTCGACCTGGTCATGACCCAGGCCATCAAGGAGCGAGCCTCGGACATCCACTTCGAGCCCTTTGAGCACGAGTTCAAGATTCGCTACCGCGTCGACGGCGCGCTCTACGAAATGGCGCCGCCGCCCGTGCACCTGGCCAACAGCGTCATCTCGCGCATCAAGGTCATGTCGAACATGAACATCGCCGAGCGGCGCATCCCGCAGGACGGTCGCATCATGACCAGCGTCAACGGCAAACCGGTCGACATGCGCGTCAATTCGCTGCCCACCCAGCACGGTGAATCGGTCGTGCTGCGCGTGCTCGACCGCAGCTCGGTCAACCTCGACCTCGAACAGCTGGGCATGCCGGCCTTCCTATACGACTACATCACCGAGACCATCGTCAAGCCGAACGGCATCTTCATCGTCACCGGCCCCACCGGCGCCGGCAAGACCACGACGCTGTACGCCTGCCTGCGCCGCATCAACACGATCGACTGCAAGCTGCTCACCGCCGAGGATCCGGTCGAATACGAGCTCGACGGCGTCATGCAGGTGCCGGTCAATGATGCGGTCGGCCTGACCTTCGCCAAGGCCCTGCGCGCCTTCCTGCGTCAGGACCCCGACCGCATCATGGTCGGCGAGATGCGCGACAAGGAGACCGCCCAGATCGCCGTTCAGGCCTCCCTCACCGGTCACTTGGTGCTGAGCACCCTGCACACCAACGACGCCGCCGGCGCCGTCACCCGCCTGGTCGACATGGGCGTCGAGCCCTTCCTCGTCTCCGCCACCCTCGAGGGCGTGCTCGCCCAGCGACTGCTGCGCACGATCTGCAAAAATTGCGTCGCCCCCTACGAGCCCAGCCTGTCCGTCCTCAATCAGCTCAACCTGACCCAGGACGACATCGGCAACAAAAGCTTCTTCACCGGCAACGGCTGCGACAAGTGCGGCGGCAGCGGCTACAAGGGCCGCAAGGGCATCTATGAGCTGCTCGATGTCACCGATCCCATCCGCGAACTGATCACCGAGCGCGCGCCGACCCTGGTGCTCAAGCAGAAGGCCATCGAGCTCGGCATGGTCACCCTGCGCGAGGACGGCCTGCGCAACATCTACGATGGCGAGACGACCATCGAGGAGGTGCTCAAGTACACCTGATGCCCCCGGCACCGCTTTTTCACGTTTTCGCCACCATTTTGATTGGACATTTTCCGCGCCCACCCGGTAAGCTGAAATTAGTTTAGAATTCCCTGCCGAGCCCTTTTCCTATGCCGAAGTTTCACTACATCGCCCTCGACCAGAACGGCCAAGAAGTCGCCGGTGAACTGGACGCCGCCAACGAGGCGGAGGCCGTCAACCTGCTGCGCCAGAACCAGCTCTACCCGACCCAGGTGGCCCAGGAGGGCAAGGGGGACGCCGCTGTCAAAAAGCGCGCCAAGACCACCACGGCGAAGAGCAAGGGCAAGGCCGTCAAGGCCGGCGCCAACGCCACCGTCAAGGCCAAGAGCCTCATGATTTTCACCCGCCAGCTCGCCACCCTGATCGACTCCGGCCTGCCGCTGCTGCGTGGCCTGACCGTGCTCGGCCGCCAGGAGCCGAACCCGATCATGAAGAGCACGATCACGACGATCGCCGACAACGTGCAGACTGGCAGCACCTTCTCGGAAACGCTCTCGCAGTACCCGAAGATCTTCAACAAGCTGTATATCAACATGGTCAAGGCCGGTGAGCTCGGCGGTGTGCTTGAGATCGTTCTCAACCGCCTGGCCGAATACCAGGAAAAGGCCCAGAAGCTGAAGAACAAGATCGTCGCGGCGATGGTTTACCCCATCATCGTCATGTTCATCGCCCTCGCCATCATGGTCTTCCTCATGCTGGTCATCGTGCCGCGCTTCGAGAAGATCTTCGAGGACATGCTCGGCGATGCCAACAAGCTGCCCGGCCTGACCAAAATGGTCATCGGCTTCAGCCGCTGGATGGGCGACAACGTCCTCTACCTCGGTGGCGGCGCCGTGCTCATCTTCATCGGCTGGAAGGTCTTCTCTGGCACCGCCAACGGCCGCCGCACCATCGACAAGCTCAAGCTCAAGCTGCCGCTCTTTGGCGATGTCCAGCGCAAGACCGCCATCTCACGCTTCACCCGCACCCTTGGCACCCTCGTCACCTCCGGCGTGCCGATCCTGCAGGCCCTCAACATCACCCGCGAAACCGCCGGCAACACCATCGTCTCCGACGCCATCACCAAGGTGCATGACGCGGTCAAGGAGGGTGAGTCAATGGTCGGCCCGCTTGAGGCCAGCAACGTCTTCCCGCCCATGGTCATCTCGATGGTCGACGTCGGCGAGGAAACCGGCCAGCTGCCCGAGATGCTGCTCAAGATCGCCGACGTCTATGAGGATGAGGTCGACAACTCCGTGTCCGCCCTCACCTCCATGCTCGAACCCCTCATGATCGTCATCCTCGCCCTCGTGGTCGGTGTCATCGTCATGGCGCTGTTCCTGCCGCTGATCGAGGTCATCAAGGGCCTGAGCGGCGGCGCCGGCTGACACGGCGCGCTTTCCGCGCGCCCCGTCTCCCAACCC
>DAIUCN010000158.1:0-6845 GCA_036846165.1 Prosthecobacter sp. | reverse complement strand
CCCCCAACTACCCTGTCCCCGGCCATCTCGGCGTCAAAATCTGCGGCCTCACCACCGCCGAACAGGCCCACGCCATCGCTGACCTCGGCGCCGATGCCCTCGGCCTCAATTTCTGGCCCGGATCGAAGCGCTACCTTGCTCCCACCAAGGCCGCCGCCTGGCTGCCCTCCCTGCGGACGCGCACCACCGTGGTCGCCGTTCTGGTCAATCCCGAACCCGCCCTGATCGACCGCCTCGCCGCCGAACCCCTCGCTCACCTGCTGCAGTTGCATGGCGATGAATCCCCGGCCGCCATCGGCAGCCTGATGGAGCGCGGTTTCGAGGTCATCAAGGCCCTGCAGGTGCGCGATCGTGCCTCGCTTGACGCCATCGGCGACTACCCCTGCCGGACCCTGCTGCTCGACGCCCACAATCCCGGCAGCTATGGCGGCGGCGGCACCCCCTTCCCCTGGGAGCTTTTCACCGCCGCCCGCGAACGCTTCCCCGACAAGACCCTGATTCTCTCCGGTGGTCTGACCCCGGCCAACGTCGCCGAGGCGGTGCGCCAGACCCGGCCGTCCGCGGTCGATGTTGCAAGCGGCGTGGAAAGCGCGCCCGGCGTCAAGGATCTCTCCCAAGTGGCCGCCTTCCTGGCGGCGGCGCGCACTGCAGCCCTCTGAAACGCCGCAGGCTCAGGCGGAGGCCGCATCAAGGCCGAGATCCGGCCCGCCGGCTTCGGCGCGGCGGGCAAAACCCTCCGCCTCCGGCATGGCATCGGCTGGATCGACCGGCAGACGCATGACCAGTTCCAGACCGCGCGGCTCCAACCGCCGCGCCTCAATCGTGCCGCCGTGCAGGTGGACGGTGACAAAGCAGGTCATCATGTTGATGCCGAAATCGTCGGAGCGGCGGCTGCGGGTGAAAAAAGGATCAAAGAGATTGACCGCCCGGTCCTTGGCCTCCCAGCCGCCGTTGTCGAGCAGCGTGATGACCAGCTGGCGACGATTCGCCAGCGGATCGTCCTCGAGCCCGGCGCGCACCTCAAAACTTTCGCCCGACTTCAGGTGGGTGATCTCCTCAATGAAGAGCAGGTGCCAGAGCTGGCGAAAACGGTCGCCATGCACCAACACCGACGGCAAACCGGCGTCGATCTCACAGCGGAAGCGCAGGTTGCGCTCGCGCAGATGCTCATCGAACAGGCCGTGCTGCTCGTCGATGACATCCTTGAGCGACACCCACTCGTCACGCTCCAGCTTGCGGACGTTCGAGGCATAGGCGAGGTGGGAGAGCATCGACTGAATGCGGTCGAGCTGGACCAGTGCCTGGTGCTGCGTCTCGGTCCAGAAGGCCACGTCCCGCGGCGGATGCCCGCCCACTTCCTCCATCAGTTTCATCGGGGCCAGGTCGATGAAGGCGCGCACGACCGTCAGAGCGTTGCGCAAGTGGTGGTTGAGCCCCTCGGCCATGATGCCCATGCCAACGACACGGTCGGCCATCAGATGGCCGCGAATGGCCTCGGCCTTTTCCGAGAGCAAGCGCTCCTTTTCCAGCAGGGCCCGGTAGTGCGCCATGGCTTCCTTGAGCACCTCACCGAGTTCCCCCGGCTCGATCGGCTTGTGCAGGTAGCGGAAGGCCCGGCCCTGGTTGACGGCACTGACCGCGGCGGTGTAATCGGTGTACGCGGTCACCAGAATGCGCACGATGTTCGGATTGAGCCGGCGCGCGCGCTCCAACAGGGCCACGCCGGATTCTCCAGGCATGCGCTGGTCGGTGATCAAAACGCCGATGCGCGGCCCATAGTGCTCAAGGATCCGATAGGCGTCGGCGGCGTTGTCGGCCGTGTGAATCACATACTGCCCCTCAAAAATCTGGCGGAAGTAACGCAGCGAGATCGCCTCGTCGTCCACGTACAGTATGTGAAATCCGGAGGTGGCGTCTGGATTCATGGCTGGATCAGACGGTTCCCGGCGCGTCCATGCGTCGAATGAAGGGGTCTCGGTCTGGCCGGCGTCTGGACGCGCACTGAAATCATGGGTCGACAATCGGCAGGCAGCATGAACTCCGCGCGCCAGTTGGCAAGCTCCGTTTTTCACAAAGGCTGGAATCACCATGATCCCGACTGGCGGGCGATGCGGCGAAAGGCGGGCTTGCACGCCCTCGTTTAGAACAGTAACCTGCACCATCATGAACACCCCCGCCCTCCTCGCCGCCTTCGGCCCGCTCGGCACCCCCGAGCTCATCATCATCGCCATCCTCGTGCTGGTGCTGTTTGGGGCCAAGAAACTTCCCACCTTCGCCCGCAGCCTGGGCAAGAGCATGGGTGAGTTCAAGAAGGCCCGTGACGAATTTGAGCACGAACTCACCCGCGCCCAGGAAGAGGTCGAACGCCCGACCATTCCCGCGACGCCGGAAAAGCGCCAGCCCGTCAACACACCGCAGGACGTCTGAGCCAAGCCGTCCGATGACCTGTGCGTGCGCCAGGCGGTGCCTGTTCGGCGCCCTCCTGCTGCTGTTGCCTGCAACGGCTGCGGCTGCCCAGGATTCGGTCACCTTCTGCGCTTACAACCTGCGCAACTGGCTGAGCCAGACCGACCCCTCCTCTCCGGCAACCACGCCAAGACAGAAACCCGAGCGCGAAAAGCGCAAGGTGATCGAGTTTCTCGGCCAAATCCGCCCGGACATTCTCGGCGTTTGTGAAATCGGCACTCCCGAAGATCTCGCCGACCTGCAATCCAGGCTGCGCTCCGCCGGCATCGATTTGCCGCACCACGAGTTCTGCCGCGGCGCCGATCCGCAGCGCAGCCTTGCGCTGCTCTCGCGCCACCCGCTCAGCCAGCGCCGCTCGGCCGGGCCGCTGCCTTACCAAATCAACGGCGAAACCTTGCGCCTGCAGCGCGGCATTCTGGATGCCAGTGTCGCCGTCGCCCCCGGCTTCGAACTTCGCTTCCTCGGTGTCCACCTCAAATCCCGACGTGAAGTCGCCGAGGCCGACCAGGATCTCATGCGCCGCAGCGAGGCGCACCTGCTGCGCCGCCACCTCGACACCATCTACGCCACCGAATCGCGCCCTGCGCTTGTGGTCTACGGCGACTTCAACGCCCACCGCAACGAACCCGCCCTGCTGGAGGTCATCGGCAGCCGGGCGCTCGACAGCCACCTGCTGGAGATCCCGGTGCGCGACCGCCACGGCCTGCTGTGGACCCACTTTTGGGACGCCGCCGATGTTTACAGCCGGCTCGACTACCTTCTGGTCAGCCGCACCCTGCGGCCGCGGGTCGACAACGCCCGCAGCCGCATCTTCGACGATGCGGATTTCGGGGTCGCCAGCGACCACCGGCCGCTGGTGCTTGTCCTGAAGCCACCGGCCCGCTGATCTTCATTCCAACCGGACCCGCGCCGCGGAGGCATCGAGCGCGATCTGCTGGCGCAGTTCCGCCACGGAGGCAAACCGCCGCTCGGAGCGCAGAAAGGCCTCCAATCGCACTTCCAGATCACGGCCGTACAAATCGCCCTGCCAGTCGAACAGGTGCGTCTCCAGCAGCGGTGACACAGCCCCGCCCTCGACCGTCGGACGCACGCCAAGGTTGGCAACGCCGGCGCGCCAGACGCCATCGACTTCCGCGCGCACCGCGTAAACCCCAAAAGGCGGCAGCACAGCCGCCTCTGGCGCCACATTGGCGGTGGCAAAACCCAGTTCACGCCCCAGACGACGCCCCGCCATGACCTTTCCGAACAAACTGTAGGTGCGACCCAGCAGGCGCGCAGCGCGCGCGAGGTCACCGCCCGCCACCGCCTCACGAATCGCCGTACTGCTCACCACTTCTTCACCAACCCGCACCGGCGGCACGCCGTAGACCGCGAAATGGTGCTTCTGCCCAAGATCCATGAGCGAGTGAATGTTGCCACCACGCGCCCGACCAAAGGTCCAGGTGTAACCAACCGAGATGCAGCCAAGCCGGCAGGCGCCGGCCAGACGCGCAACGAAGTCCTCGGCGGGCGTCGCGGCCAGTTCGGGGGTGAAGGGACAGGCCAGCACTCCGGCCACGGGCAGAGCCTTGAGCAGGTGCAGTCGATGCCCCGGACCACAGAGGCGTTGGGGTGCCCGCGCAGGCTGCAGCACGGCCAGCGGGTGCGGTTCAAAGCTCATCACCACTGCCTGGCCGCGGTGCTGGCGCGCGTGCTCCGCCGCCGCCGCAATGACCTCCTGATGCCCGAGATGCAGGCCGTCGAAGACGCCAACGGCAAGCGCCACCGGACCGTCCAATTGACCGAGCTGCTCCAAACGTTCGAAACACAACATGCCCAGTTCTTCGCCCACGTCGCACGGCTTGGCAAAAGGCTTGTGAAAAGCCTCTAAACTTGAACAAAACCCGCCAAAAACGTGTCCAACCCGGCAAGAAAGGAGTCCCCCCATGAACCCCAGCCTCAATCCAAGCCACCCCGGCTGGATGCGCAATGCCGAGGATGCGGGCGGAGGCGGCGGTATCCCGACCGGACGCACGCCGCGCATCGGCCTCGCCCTCTCCGGGGGCGGCGCCCGCGGTCTCGCCCATGTCGGCGTCATTGATGTCCTCGAAGAGGCCGGCATTCCCATCTGCGCGGTCGCCGGCACCAGCATGGGCGCCTACGTGGGTTCCCTCTACGCCGCCGGCCTGAGGTCCACCGAACTGCGCGAACTGGCGCGTGAAATCCGCGACCGCCGCACCCTGCTGCGCCTGCTCGATCCGGTCTTTCCCCCCACCACCGGCCTGATCCGCGGCCTGCGCATCCGCCGCCACCTCGAACGCAGCCTCGGCGGCCGCAGCTTTGAGGATCTCGACAAACCCCTGCTCGTCATCGCCGCCGACCTCGACAGCATGTCCGCCCATGTCTTCGACCGCGGCCCGGTCGGTCCGGCCGTGCACGCCAGCGCCGCCATTCCCGGCCTGTGCGCCCCCGTGCACATCGACGGCCGTCGCTTCACCGATGGTGGTGCCGTCGAACCGCTGCCCGTCAGCCTGCTGCGCGAGCGTTTCGCCCTCGACCACGTCATCGCCGTCAACGTCATGCCGACCCCCGAGGACATCCGCGCCTGTCCGGGCGGAGTTTTCGCGCCGCCAGACACGCGCGGCCACCGTCCCGGCCACCTGCTGCGCCGGTTGCTGCGGCCCTTCAACCTGCTCGCCCACGGCCAGGTGCTCGACACCTTCCGCCGCGCCCTCATGTGCGCCCAGCTCGGCCTGGTGGAGAAGGAATGCCGCGCCGCCGACCTCGTCATCCATCCCTTCTTCTGCGAAAGCACCTGGTTCGACTTCGAGAATTTCGACCGCTACCTGCGCGCCGGTCGCGCCGCCGCGGAAGCCGCCCTGCCGGAGCTGCTCGCCCTGGCCGGCCACGTCAACCCCAAACCGGAACACCGCCATGAACCTCCTGCCCGCCTCGAAACCGGCGTGGGATGCCACGCCGCCTGAAGTCTGGCGCGAGTGGCAGCTCCGCCGCCTGCGCCGCTACCTGGCCGACCGCGTTCTGCCCTTCAGTGCCCACTACCGGCGCCTGTTTGCCGAATGCGGCCTGGAACCGGGCGACCTGAAATCGCTCGATGACTGGGGCGGAGCCCCGTTCACCACCAAGGGCGACCTCACCGTGCCGCGCGAACAGCAGCGCGAGTTCGTGCTGCTGCCCGACGCCGAGACGCTCGGACGCGACTGGGGTGTCCGCCTGCAGGCCCTGCTGCACGGACGCGCCGCCGCGCGCGCGGCGCTC
This sequence comes from Prosthecobacter sp., assembly GCA_036846165.1. Taxonomy (GTDB): domain Bacteria; phylum Verrucomicrobiota; class Verrucomicrobiia; order Verrucomicrobiales; family Verrucomicrobiaceae; genus Prosthecobacter. Next base: position 1,124 of record DAIUCN010000158.1, on the reverse strand, counting down.
GACCGCGAATTCCGGCCGGTGCTGCTCACCAGCACCACCGGCCGCTCCTCCGAGCCGGTGCCCTTTTTGTACAGCAAGCACGACCTCGACAACCTCGACATCACCGGCCTGCGCCTGATGGAATGCGGCCGCTCGCAAAAGGACTTCCGTCACCTCAACGCCTTCCCCTTCGCCCCGCACCTCGCCTTCTGGCAGGCGCACCACGCCGGCCTCAGCTTTGGCACCTTCATGGTCAGCACCGGCGGCGGCAAGGCCATGGGGACCGACGGCAACCTGCGCCTGATCGACCGCATCCAGCCGGATGTCCTCATCGGCATGCCCACCTTCCTCTATCACCTGCTGCGCGAGGGCCTCGAGCAGGGCCGCCACTGGCCCAACCTCAAGCGCCTCGTGCTCGGCGGCGAAAAGGTTGCCAGCGGCCTGCGCGCCCGCCTCGCCCGGCTGGCACGCGAGCTCGGCGCCCGCGACACCCACATCATCAGCACCTACGGTTTCACCGAGGCCAAAATGGCCTTCCCGGAATGCCCGGCCGGCACCGAGGCCAGCGGCTTCCACCTCAGCCCCGACCTCGCCCTCATCGAACTCGTCGAACCACGCACCGGTCGCCCGGTCGGACCCGGCGAACCCGGCGAAATCGTCTTCACCCCGCTCGACGCCCGCGGCACGGTCGTGCTGCGCTACCGCACCGGCGACATCGCCGAGGGCGGCCTGAGCTGGGAGCACTGCCCCCACTGCGGCCGCCTCGGCCCGCGCCTGCTCGGCCCGATCAGCCGCGTCAGCGAGGTGCGCGAACTGCACCTTGACAAGATCAAGGGCACCCTGGTCAACTTCAATCTGCTTGAGCACCTGCTCGACGACCAGAAGGGCGTCGCCGCCTGGCAAATCGAACTGCGCAAGCGCGACAACGACCCCCTCGAGGTTGATGAACTCATCCTGCACGTCGCTCCGGAAAACGGCGTCAACGTCGAGGACCTGCAGCACCGCGTCGCCCGCCGCGTCGCCGAGGCCACCGAGGTCAGCCCGAACGCCGTGGAATTCCATGACCTGCCCGACCTGCGCGCGCGTCTCGGCGTCGGCACCCTGCTCAAGGAGGCCAAACTGCTCGACCGCCGCCCACCCGCCCC
>DAIUCN010000157.1:0-6947 GCA_036846165.1 Prosthecobacter sp. | reverse complement strand
CGGTTACGCCCCCATCACCTTCCTCGACGGCCGACTGACCCTCGACCTGCAGGAAAAAATGCGCTTTGAGGCGCGCGAAAACAATTTCGACTTCAACAGCGCCGTCAACGGACCCCAGGACGCCTCCTGGCTGCTGCAGCGCTTCCGCCTTGGCCTCGGCTACTCCTTCACCCCCTGGCTCAAGCTCTACGTCCAGGGCCAGGATGTGCGCGAGATCGGCGGCAGCCGGCCCAACGAAATCGGCGTGTTCGGCGCCGAGGGCGACGACGTCTTCGATGTGCTCAAGGCTTACGCGCAGATTGGCGATGCCAAAAAGGGCGCCAGCGCGACGATCGGCCGGCAGTTCCTCAGCTACGGCGACCAGCGCCTGGTCGGGCCACTCGAGTGGCTGAACACCGCGCGCACCTTTGACGCCCTCAAGCTGCGCTGGGTCGACGACACCTGGGCCTTGGACCTGTTCACCTCCAGTCCGGTGACCTTCAAGGATCACGAGTGGAACAAGTCGCAGATCTTCGATGCCCAGTCGCCGGATGACAGCCTCTTCAGCGGCGCCTACCTCGCCACCCAATGGCTGCCTTTCAACACGACCACCGACTTTTACCTCTTCCACAAGCAGGACAACGGCAACGGCGCCTTCGGCCCGCGCTTGGGCGACACCAGCTTCCTCACCCTCGGCACCCTCTGGAAGGGCGACCCGAAAAAGCTCGGCGGCTGGGATTACGAGACCGAGATGGCCTTCCAGAAGGGCGACGTCAACGGCCGCACCCTGACCGCCTTCGCCGGCCACTGGGGCGTCGGTTACAACTGGCTGAAGCATCCGTGGAAGCCCCGCCTCGGCCTGCAATACAACTGGAGCCCGGGTGATTCCGACCCCGCCGACGGCGATCTCGGCACCTTCCAGAACCTGTATCCAACGAACCACCTGTTCTACGGCTTCATGGACACCACGGGCTGGATCAACCTGCATAATCCGCAGCTCAACTTCAGTGTCATGCCCACGGCCAAGCTCAAGCTGATGCTCGATTACCACCTCTACTGGAACGACAGCAACGACGACGCCTGGCGCCGCGTCAACGGCGTTACCGCCGTGCGACCGGTCAATGCCGCGGCGCGCGACGCCGGCCACTTCCGCGGCCAGGAGATCGACCTCACCGCCTCCTACAAGCTGAACCCCCACGCGGCGCTCATGGCCGGCTACAGCGTCTTCTTCGCCGGCAACTACCTCGCCGACACCGGCGCCTCCGACAACGCGCACTTCGGCTACCTGCAGTTGCAGATCGATTTCTAAACCGCACGCCCCATGCAGATCACGCCGCTCATCCCCGACAACGCGCCCTTCAGTGCCGAACAACGCGCCTGGCTCAACGGCTTCCTCGCCGGAGTCCTGCAGCGCGGACGGACGGACGGCGCACCGGTGCCCGCCGAGGCGAAGACACCCCTGCTCATCGCCTTCGGCAGCCAGAGCGGCAATGCGGAAAGTTTGGCCAAGCGGCTGGCCAGGGAAGCAACGGGTCGGGGTTTCGCGGCGCGAGCCGCGGGCCTCGACTCGTTGCAACCGGCCGACCTCGTCAAGGACCGCAACGTGCTGCTCATCACCTCCACCTGGGGCGAGGGCGACATGCCCGACAACGCCGCCGCGTTTTGGGACGCCCTCAACCAAAATGGCAGCAGCCCAAAACTCGACGGTGTCCGCTACAGCGTGCTCGCCCTTGGCGACAAAAACTACGCCGACACCTTCTGCCTTGCCGGCCGCAAATTCGACGAACGCCTCGCCGAACTCGGCGCCGCCCGCGTGGTGGATCGCGTGGACTGCGACGTGGATTTTGAGGATCCCGCACAGCAGTGGTCCACCCAAGCATTCCGTCTGCTCGGCGCTTCCCAGCCGTCGGACGGGTCCGACCTGGCTGACACGTCCGACAAAGGCTGGTCGAAGAAAAACCCCTTCCCCGCCAAACTTCTGCAGAACCTGCGCCTGAACGGCGCCGGCAGCGCCAAGGACACGCGTCATCTCGCCTTCAGCCTGGAAGGCAGCGGCCTGACCTACGAGGCCGGCGACGCCCTCGGCGTCCACGTGCAAAACTGCCCGGAGGTGGTCGATGCCGTGCTCGCAAGCCACGGCTTCGACCCGGACACGCCGGTGGGCGACACGACCCTGCGCGTCGTCCTGCGGACCCGCTACGAGATCCGCCACCTGCTGGGTCAAACGCCGGCGCCAGACCTCAGCCTTGATGCGTTTCTTGCGAGCCTGCGCAAGCTGCAGCCGCGGCTCTATTCGATTGCCTCCAGCCCGAAGGCCCACCCCGGCGAGGTGCATCTTTGCGTCGGTGCCGTGCGCTATGAAGCCGATGGCCTCATGCACAAGGGGGTGGCCAGCACCTTTCTCGCCGACCGCCTGAACCTTGGCGACACCACGGGCATCTTCTTCCACACCGCCAACCACTTCCGCCTGCCCGCGGATGCCAGCAAACCCGTCATCCTCGTCGGCCCCGGCACAGGCATCGCGCCGTTCCGCGCCTTTCTCGAGGAGCGCGAGGCGACGGGCGCGCGCGGCAAGAACTGGCTGTTCTTTGGCGACCAAAAGCGCGCGACCGACTTTCTCTACCAGGAGCAGATCATCGCCTGGGTGCAGAGCGGCCACCTCACCCGTCTCGACACCGCCTTCAGTCGCGATCAGGAGGACAAGGTCTACGTGCAGACCCGCATGCTGCAGGCCGCCGCCGAACTCTGGCAGTGGCTGGAGGAGGGCGCCCACTTCTACGTCTGTGGCGACGCCAAACGCATGGCCAAGGACGTTGACGAGGCCCTTCACCGCATCATCGAAACCCAGGGCGGCCAATCGCCCGAACAAGCCGCCGCCTACGTGGCGGAGATGAAGAAAACCCGGAGGTACGCGCGGGATGTGTATTGAAATGTCCCATGCCCAAGAGCCAATGGCCAAGGAGATCCCACCCGCCATGCGAAAACGCACGCGTCGGCATGGGAAAGCTCATTCGACTTATCCGGGGACATTCAAACGCCGGGTCGTGAACACGACAAAGCCTTCGTTGGTCGCCCCTCTCTCATTTCTGCCGCCAGATGGCCGCAATGATCAACAGGAGTTCATTGGCTTCCTTCCACAGCTTCACCGCTGCATTTCTTCGATCAGGACAGGCTTTCACAAGCATGCGCACCCAGTGCCGGGACTCCTTCGACTTCTTTTTGCAGGTGCCAATCTGATGCATGAATTCCTTCCTCGACACCGCCTCGTCCGCTTCGCAGTCGTTGGCGCCTACACTGGTTCCGCTGCGCACAAACTGACTGATCAGGGGCTTCGTCACACTGTCCTCCTTCACCGAACGGCAGAACTCGATTACCCGTTCCCCGAACAGCGCCGTTCGCTCCGCCAGATCAAAGGGCGGCTTGTCGCCCTCCTCACCTGCGATCTCGTCGGCCACCTTGGCTTGCCTGGCCATTCTTGGGTCATGGGTTCCTGAACCTTGGTCATTTCATGAAAACACTCTCAGCCCCACAACCCTCAAATGCGGATACGGGTGATTTCTCCCCCGAACAACAGCGCTACCTCGAGGGTTTCTTCGCCGGCATCGCCGCCGGCGGTGTCAGCTTTGGCGACCTCGCGCCGACACCCTCCGCCCCTGCAGGACCGTCGCTCGACGACCTGACCAAGGAGGAGCGCATCAAGCGCGAACTGCACCCCTTTGACGCGATCGAAAACCTCGTCATGGACGCGCGCTGGAACGCCAAGCCGGAGGCTGAAAATGTCTTCCGCTACAAGTGGAACGGCCTGTTCTGGCTCAACCCGGTCAAGGACGGTTACATGTGCCGGCTGCGCATCCCCGGCGGCGTGGTGAAGAGCCATCAACTGCGCGAACTCGCGGCCATCTCGCGCGAGCTGACCACCGGCTACATCCAGATCACCACCCGCAACAACTTCCAGATCCGGCTCATCGAACCGAAGGACTGCCCCGAAGTGCTGCGCCGCATCCAGGGCTGCGGCCTGCACTCCAAGGGCGCGGGCGCCGACAACATCCGCAACATCACGATGAACCCCTGCGCCGGTCTCGACCCGCATGAACTCATCGATGTCCGCCCGCTGGTCAACGAACTCGCCACCCTCATCATCGCCTCCAAGGAGTTCTACGACCTGCCGCGCAAATTCAACATCGCCTACGACGGCGGCGGCCTGATCTCCTCGGTCGAGGACACCAACGACATCGGCGCCAGCGCCGTCCGCATCACCGACAACGATCAGGGCCTCGAACCCGGCATCTGGTTCCGCATCGCCCTCGGCGGCGTCACCGGCCACCAGACCTTTGCCAGCGACTGGGGCGTCATCGTCAAGCCCGGGCAACTCAACGACGTCATGCTCGCGCTGCTGCGCGTCTTCATCCAGTTTGGCGACCGCACCAACCGCAAGAAGGCGCGCTTCAAGTATGTCGTCGAAAACCTCGGCCTCGACGGCGTGCTCACCGAGGTGGAAAAGCGGCTGCCCTTTCCACTCACGCGGCTCGCCGCCGATGCACCGCTCCAGGCTGCCCGCGACTTTTCCCAGCAGGGCCATTCCCACGTCGGCATCCACGCGCAGAAGCAGGACGACCTCGTCTATGTCGGCGCCAGCGTGCCGGTCGGTCAGCTCACTGCCCGCCAGCTCGACCGCGTCGCCGACCTTGCCGACAGCTACGGCTCGGGCGAGATTCGCCTCACCGTCTGGCAGAATCTCATCCTCCCCAACGTCCGCACCGCCTACGCGACGACGCTGGCGAAGTCGCTGAAGAAACTCGGCCTGCCCTGCGAGTCCTCCCCCCTGCGCGGCGGCTTTGTCGCCTGCACCGGCAACCGCTACTGCAAATTCGCCGCCACCGACACCAAGGGCCATGCGCTGGCCATGATGGACTACCTCGACAAGCGCGTGCCGCTCGATCAACCGGTCAACATCCACTTCACCGGCTGTCCGCACTCCTGTGCCCAGCATTTCATGGGCGACATCGGCCTGCTTGGCACCAAGGTGAAATCGGAGAGTGGCGAGGGCTACCACATCACCGTCGGCGGTGGCTTTGGCGAGAACCGCCGGATCGGCCGCCAGATCTTCAGCGCCGTGCCCTTCGAGGCGCTGGGATCCACGCTCGAGGCGATGCTCAAGGCCTACCTGGCACAGCGCCTCAGCCACGAGTCCTTCCACGCCTTCTGCAACCGCCACAGCGTCGGCCAGCTGCAGGAACTCTTCAGCGCCGCCTGAAACCCCGTCATGGTGCCGCCCGCCAGCCTCACGGAAGCCGCCCCGGCCCTCGCCGGCCGCGTCTGGCCTCCGGTTTGCGCAACCGAACCAGCAACTCAGCGCAGCCCACTCACCCAGGAAGCCCTGCTCGAGGAACTGCTGCGCGAACAGCAGACGCTGCAGACACCGGTCGCCCTGTTTGCCAAGGCCCATGAGTCGCGCAGCGTGCGCGAGCGTTTTGCGCACCTGATCCCGCTGTCCAAACCCGAGCCCGGCACGCAGTATGCCTTCGAGGTCAACCTCGACGCCTGCACCGGTTGCAAGGCCTGCGTGGCGGCCTGCCACTCGCTCAACGGCCTGGATGAGAACGAGGCCTGGCGCGACACCGGCCTGCTGCTCGGCACCCGCCGCCAGCCCTACCTGCAGACGGTCACCAGCGCCTGCCATCACTGCGTGGATCCGGCCTGCGCCGAAGGCTGCCCGGTGCTCGCCTACGACAAGGATCCGGTCACCGGCATTGTCCGCCATCTCGACGACCAGTGCATCGGCTGTTCCTACTGCATCCTGAAATGCCCGTACGACGTGCCGAAATTCAACCTCCGGCGCGGCATCGTCCGCAAGTGCGATCTGTGCCAGGGGCGCCTGGCCGAGGGCGAGGCGCCCGCCTGCGTGCAGGCCTGCCCAAATGAGGCGATCCAGATCCGCCTCGTGAAAATCGAAGCCGTGCCGAGGAGCGGCCGACTGCTGCCCGGCGTGCACGATTCCGCCTACACCCGGCCCACCACGACGTACGTGGCATCACGAGCCGTTCCAGAAAACGCTCAACCGGCCGACGCCGGCCGACTGGACCTCGATCCCGGCCATGCCCCGCTCGCCTGGATGCTGGTGCTCACCCAGATGAGCGCCGGCGGCCTGCTCGGCGCCGCGCTGGCGCCGCTGCCACTGCCAACAGCTGCCCTCACGGCCGCCTCCGCCCTCGGCTTCGGCCTGCTGGGCATCGCCCTCAGCGTCCTGCACCTCGGCCAGCCGCTGAAGGCCTGGCGCGCCTTCCTCGGCTGGCGCACCTCCTGGCTGTCGCGTGAGATCCTCGCCTTCGGCGCCCTGCCGGCTGGCGGCGCGGCCCTGGCCATCGCCTGGTGGTTCGACCTCACTCCAGAATTCCATCTGGCACTCGTCGCCACCGCCGCCGCGGCCCTCATCGCCGTCGCCTGCTCGGTCATGGTCTATGTCGACACCCGCCGGCCGTTCTGGTCACTCGGCCAAACCAGCGGCAAATTCTTTGGCACCACCGTCCTGCTCGGCGCGGGTCTGTGCGCCGTCATTTGGAGTTGGCAGGACCTGCCCCTGGCAACGCCCGCCGTGCTTCTGACCGTGGCCCTGCGTTGGACACTGTCGCTCTGGGAACTGTCGCGCCAGCGGCGCGCGCTGGCCGATGAAACCCACCCCTGGTACCGCTCCGCGCACCTCCTGCAATCCCGTCTTGGTGTGCACGTCGAACTGCGCGGCTGGCTGCTGATTCTCACCGGCCTCGTCCTGCCCACCCTCATCGCCGCCGGCGCCACCTCCCCCTGGCTGCCCACCCTCTCGCTCCTGCTCACCGGTGCCAGCCAGCTGCTCGAACGCCACCACTTCTTCACCACCGCCTCCGGCTCCAAAATGCCCGGTTACTGATCGAGCCCAAAGCTTGGAGCCAAGTGCAGCCCACTCTCCACTCTCCACTCTCCACTCTCTGCCC
>DAIUCN010000156.1:0-7045 GCA_036846165.1 Prosthecobacter sp. | reverse complement strand
CCTGACATGGACCGCGACGAACTCTCCGGCATTGCTGCGCCCGTTTTTTTTGCCAATCCGGACTTGGCCGCCAGCCCGTCACTCGCCACCATCCCGCCGTTGAAACGCAAATCCGCCTCCCCCGCCCGCCGCGGCAAAACGGCCCGTGCCGCCGGCTTCAAGACCTTCGTGCTCGACACCAACGTCCTGCTGCATGACCCGGCCTGCATCCACCGCTTCGCCGAGCACCACGTCTGCATTCCCGTGGATGTGCTCAGTGAACTCGACCGCTTCAAGAATGAGATGACCGAGCGTGGCGCCAACGCCCGCGAGGTGCACCGCGCGCTGATGAAGACCTTTGCCGCCCCCGAGGCCTCGGTCACCGAGGGGGTGCGCACCGACGGTGGTGGCAACCTGCGCATTGTCGTCTACGATCCGCTCATGGCTGCCGACCTGGGCAGCGTGCTCGAATTTCAGCGCATCTTTCCCGGCCAGGAAAAGATGGATCACCGCATCCTCGCCTGCACGCTTTGGCTGCGCGACCAGTTGGAGACGCCGGTCATTCTGGTCAGCAAGGATCTCAACATGCAGCTCAAGGCTCGCGCCATGGGGCTGGAGTGCGAGGACTACCTGCACGACAAGGTCGAGCCGCGCGATGTCGCCAATTTCGACATTGCCCGCGTGGCGGTCAGCGGTCATGAACTGCAGCGCTTCGCCAGCAGTGGTCGCCTGGCCCTGCCGCCGGCGCGGCTGGCCGACCTGGTCGCCAACGATTACGTCCTGCTCGTGGCCGGCGACAAGGCCTCAATGCCGGCGAAGATGACCGCCCAGGGCGATCTGCGCCGCCTGCATCACACCCCGGAGGCGATCAAGGTTGGCCAGGGCCGCGCCATCAAGCCGATGAACCTTGGCCAGACCTGCCTGCTCGACGCCCTGCTCGATCCCGAGATCAGCCTGGTCACCTGCTACGGCCAGGCCGGCACCGGCAAGACCCTGCTCGCCGTCGCCGCCGGCCTCTCCCAGGTCTTTGCCCGCACCTACCACGGCGTCACCATCAGCCGCCCGATTGTTGCCATGGGCCAGACCGTCGGGTTCCTGCCCGGCACGCTGCAGGAAAAAATGCGCCCCTGGCTGCAGCCGGTCTATGACGCGCTCGACCTGCTCATGCGCCCGCTCGACAGCCAGCAGGGGCCGCAGCGCAAAAAGAACCGCTTTCTGCCCGACAAACCCTCGACGCAGGAGGCGTCCGCCCCTTATGAGCCGCTCATCCAGCAGGGCGTCATTGAGATCGAGGCGCTCTGTTACATCCGCGGCCGCTCCATTCCCGACCGCTACTTCGTGCTCGACGAGGCCCAGCAGCTCACGCCACTCGAGGCCAAGACCATCGTCACCCGCATGTCGCGCGGCTCCAAGCTGGTCCTGGTCGGTGATCCCGCACAGATCGACAACCCTTATGTCGACAGCCGCAGCAACGGGTTGGTGTACACCCGCCAGCGCATGCGCGGCCAGCCCTTCGCCGCCCACGTGCCGCTCAGCAAGGGCGAGCGCAGCCCGCTGGCTGAGGCCGCGGCCCGGCTGCTTTGAGGGCCCCTGTTCAAGACCGGCTTTTCTGCGCATGGCGGCGCACCGGGACGGCTCAGCCGCTTCCAGTTTCAGGCACTGACCCGCAGCGGCCTGCAGGCGGTGCGCCGGCGCATCCGCGGCGAAGCCTCCGAGCTGGCGAGCGAGCTCGAGTTCAAGATGGTGATCGCGCCGTGAGCGCGCTCAGGAGAGCAGAGCGCGAACCTCTTCGAGCGCCTGCTTGGTGCGCTTGATGCCCTCGATCTCCGGGTGCTTGTCACCCTCGTACTCGATGCCGATGTAGCCGCGGTAGCCGGCCTCGACGACGATCCTGATCAGGCGCTCGTAGTCGAGCGTCATCTCACGGCCCTCGCGGCGGTCCTCGGTGTAGAACTTGCCGGCGCCGGTGTCCCAGTCGTAGGCCTTGGCGCTCATCGCCTGCTTCACCCAGGGCATGAACTCGCGCAGGCCCTTGTAGGGGTTGTACAGCTCGCCCTTGTTGCGGTCGGTGTAGAAGTTGCCGAAGTCGGGCAGGATGCCGACACGGGCATGGTCGGCCAGCTTCATGACGCCGGTCAGCCAGAGGCCGTTGCTGGACAGGCCGCCGTGGTTTTCGACGACGACAAACAGGCCGCGCTTGTCGGCCTCGACGCAGAGGTTGTGCAGGCCCTCGGCGGCGTGCTTCATCTGCTCCTCGTAGCTCAGCTTGGGATCGCTGGCGGCGTTGACGCGGATGCTGTGGCAGCCGAGGCGGGCGGCGGCGTCGAGCCACTTGAGGTGGTTCTCGACGGTCTTCGCTTTGGCGGCGGCGTCCGGCGCGCCGAGGTTGCCCTCGCGGTCGATCATGATCAGCAGGCCCTGCACGCCCTCGCCCTCCTGGCGCTTCTTCATCTCGTCGAGGTAGGCGTTGTCGGTCGCCTTGTCGGCGAACATCTGGTTGACGTACTCGACGCCGTCGATGCCGAGGCTGCGGGCGATTTTGCAGAAGTCGAGGTGCTCGAGCGGCTCGGCACCGGCGCGCTTGAACATGCCCTTGTTGAGCGACCATTCAGCGAGCGAGATCTTGAACAGCGGCGCGGCGTTCTGGGCGCGCACGCCGGCGGCGGTGGCGGCAAAGCTGGCGGCGGCAAGCTGGAGGAAGCGGCGGCGTGAGGATGGGGTCGACATGAGGATGGCGGGGGTGAACGGATATTTCAGCGTGGATCGGGGTCGCTGGCAACTGCGAATCCTGCCCGGCGCTTGATGCCGCCTCGATTCGCGTCCAGTCTGGACGGGCGCATGGCCGAACAGTTCCTCTTTCTCCAAAAAACCGCCGGGCGCGGCGGTGCCAAGAACCGCCTGCTCGACACCCTGGCCGCCCTGCAGGCCGGCAGCGACGCCCGCCTGCATGTGCTCTGCGGCGAGACCGGCGAGTTCACCGAGCGACTGACCGCCATGGGGGTGCCGTTCAGCGTTGGGTCGCTGCCGGAGTGGCGCAAGCTCGGCGGCAGGCTGCGTTTTGCCGGTGCGATGCGCGCCAGCCTGCGGGCGCTGCCCTTCCAGCGCGCCGACTGGGTGGTCAGCAATGAGATGTGGTGGGCGCCGCACGCCGGTGCACTCGCCCGCGGACTCGGGGCGCGCTCGGCGATCATCATTCGCGACGGCATCGCCACCGCCCCGAAGGCGCGGCAGTACCACCTGCACCGCAACGATCTGCTGCTGCCCTCCTCGATCCAGATTGCCGAGGGCCTGCGCGTCGATCCGGAACTGGCGGTGCGCACCCAGGTCTTCCTCGACTCCGTGCGCCTGCCGCCGCCAGCCCCGGCAGCCGAGGCCAGGGCGCTCGCCGAACGCCTGGCTGGACAGGCGGGTGTCGAACGCTGGCTGCTGGTCATCGGCAAGCTTGGCCCGCGCAAGCGCCAGGCCGATGCCGTGCGTGTGCTGCGCCGACTGCTCGACCTGGGGCATGCCGGTTTCGGCCTGGTTCTCGCGGGCGATTGTGAGCCGGAGTACGAGGCCGAGATGGCGGCGGTCATCGCCGAATGCGGCGTCGCCGACCGCGTGGTTCGTCTGGGCAACGTTGCCAACGTGCGCCCGCTCTTCGACCTCGCCGAGATCTGCCTGCTCACCAGCCTGCGCGAGGCCCTGCCCGGCTCGGTCATCGAGGCCCTCGAAGCCGGTCGCCCCTGCTTCATGTACCCCTGTGAGGGGGCCGAGGACATCTTTGGGCCGCATCGGCCGGAGTTTGTCAGCTCGGCCTTTGAGCCGGAGGAACTGGCGGCTCGCATCGACCGCCTGCTGCGCCGGCCGGAAGATCTGGCGCGGCTGACGGCAGAACTGCAGACTCGCGCGCTGGGCCTGTTTTCGCCACAGGCCCACCTCGGCGAGATCCAGCGCGCCTTTGGACTTGAGGTTCGTCCGCCGGCTGCGGCCTGAGCCTGGCAAGAAACCGGCGCGCACCGCGTTTCCAGCGCGCCATGCGCTATCTCTGCCTTCTCCTTCTGTATGCCGCCGGTATTGCGCCGGCGCAGACCAGCCGCCCCGATGTGTTGTTCATCGCCGTCGATGATCTCAATGACTGGACCGGCTACCTGCGCGGTCATCCGCAGGCGCGCACACCGAACATCGATCGACTGGTCGCGCGCGGCACCGCCTTCACCAACAGCCACTGCGCTGCGCCCGCCTGCAACCCGTCGCGCGCCGCCCTGATGAGCGGCCTGCGGCCTTGGCAGACCGGCATTTACACGAACGGCGATCCCGCCCAGGGCGTGATGCGCGACACGCTCACGATCAACCGTCACTTTTTGGCCCAGGGCTACCGTACCCTCGGTGGCGGCAAGATTTACCATGGCTACAGCAGCGAGGGCCGCGATGACAGCTGGACGGAGTGGAAGGGGCTCTTCCCCAGCATCAAGGAGCATGAAAAAAATCTCAATGGCCTTGATCGAGGCCATTTCGACTGGGGACCGGTCGATGCCAAGCCCGAGGACATGGGCGATTTCAAACTCACCAGCTGGGCCGTGGAGCAACTGCAGCAGGCGCCTGCCAATCAGCCTCTCTTCCTCGCCGTCGGCTACGTCAAGCCGCACCTGCCCTGGTACGTGCCGCGCGAATATTTCGACCGCTTCCCGCTGGATCAGATCCAGCTGCCGGTGGTGGGTGACAACGATCTCGACGATGTGCCGGAGGCGGGTCGCCGGATGGCCAGGCCCGAGGGCGACCACGCTGCCGTGGTTGCGGGCAAGCAATGGCCGCAGGCCGTGCAAGCGTATCTTGCCACGATCTCCTTTCTCGATGACCAGGTGGGTCGACTGCTCGACGGACTTGACGCCAGCCCGCGCCGCGACAAGACGATCATCGTCTGGTGGACCGACCATGGCTGGCACCTCGGGGAAAAGCAGCACTGGCGCAAGTTCTCGCTCTGGGAGGAGGCGACCCGCACCTCCTTCGCCGTGGTGGCTCCCGGCGTTGGCAAGGCCGGTCAGAGCTGCGTGGCCCCGGTCGATTATCTCAGCGTGTATCCGACCCTCTGCGAGTTGACCGGCCTGCCGCTGCCTGGCCATGTCCAGGGAGCGAGCCTTGTGCCGTTGCTGCGTGACCCGAAGGCTGCGTGGTCGCAAGTCGCCGTCTGCAGCCATGGCCGCGGCAATCATGCCGTGCGCGATCGCGACTGGCGCTACATTCGTTACGCCGACGGCAGCGAGGAGCTTTACCACGACGCCAAGGATCCGGGTGAGTATCACAACCTCGCCAGTCAGCCCGAGCATGCCGCGGTCAAGACGCGCTTGGCGGCTGCGCTGCCTGCCGCTGATGCGGAAGTGCCGGCCACGGCTGCGCCCTCCAAAGCCAAGGCGGACAAGGCCGGCAAAAAGAAGCAAAAGCCCGCGCAGGACTGAGTTCGACTGCTCCCGGAGATCTCGGGTTTGTCCATCCCGTCCAGCGGGTCCCTTCAGTCCTTCGGGACCCAGTCCCCCAACGCAAACCGTCCCCCCAGCCCCTCGGCATTGCGTGCCGCGAGGCGGGCGGCGTAGGCGGCGCAGTCCACGGCCGGCCAGCCGCTCAACCAGCCATGCAGGAAGGCGCCGTGGAAGATGTCGCCGCATCCAGTCGTGTCGACGACGGGTTCGGCGGGGCAGGCGGGTTGGTGGTGAAGTGTGCCGTCAGGCAGGGCCAGATGACTGCCGCGCACGCCGTCGGTGATCACCAAAAGCCGCGCGGGCGGCGTCAGCAGGGCTGAGATCATCGCATCCAAGTCGTCGCTGCCGGCGAACTGGTGGGCGAAGTCGCGCGCCATGAGGCGCAGGTGGCTGGCAGCGACGAGATCGCGCAGCGATTCGCGCCAGCGACCGGCTCCGCCATCAAAGGCAATCGCCACCCCGCGGGCGGTCGCCTCGGCAGCGGCCGCTCGGGCGGTGGCTTCGTGGCGACCGTTGAGATGCAGCAACCGGGCATTTCTGACGAGGCGGGCTTCGGCTTCGCCCCAGACCGGTTCGACGGCGTCGCCGGGGTGGTAGGCGATCTGGCGGGCGCCATCGCGGCGGCGGACCAGAATGCCGGCGGTGGCGGAGCGGCGACCGGGCAGCACCTGCAGGGCGGTGGTGTTGACCCCGTGCTGTTCGAGTTCGGCGCGCAGGGCCCGACCGGGGGCGTCGTCACCGCCGACGTCGATCAGGGCGGTGGCATGGCCATGGCGGGCGAGCGCGCAGACGGCGGTCGCCACCGGACCACCGCCCATGGCGACGTGGTCCGAGGCGGCGCAGACGCGTTCCTCGGCGGCGAACTCCTCGACGATCCAGAAATGATCCCAAGTGGCCGCGCCAACGCCGATGACCTCGGCGGGGCGGTGAGATTCAGACCGCGCAGGCATGGGCGCGGGGAAGGGGCTTCAGATGGGCCTGTGTCACATGCCCGCTCCACCGCTCTTGGCGAGGAAGTTCAGGGCGAGCGCGGCGACGGCGAGAAGGAAGACGGCAAGGGCGAAGGGCATGACGGCGTCAGGTAAGGGATTCGGGGATCGGGCAACTCACTGCGGGATCGCGGGGAGCTGGTTGGCAAACCGGTTCATCCAGGTGCCGTCGTCCTTGTTGTAGGTCTCCCACTTGGCCGGCATCGAGTGCGGCACCATGAGCGCTGAATCGTCCTGGGCGGAAATCTTGTCGCCTCCGAAGATCTGCAGCACAAGCAGGGCGGCCGAGAGCACGAAGCAGATCGCCGACAGCGGCATCAAGCCGGCTTCCGGATCCTTGTCATCGTCATAGAACTGCTGGGAATCGGCGGCGGCGGCACGTTTGACGGGAGCGCTCGGCGGTGCGCTGACGCTCGGGCGCGCCATCGGCTGGGTCTGCTGCAGTTTGACGGTCGCCTTCGGCAGACCGGCGGCCGGGCCGCTGGCAAGTGGGGCTGTGCCGGCGGTGCCCGGAGGCTTCGGCGCGGCGGTGGCCGGCTTGGTGAGTGGAGCGGTCGTGGCACCGGTTTCGACACGCGGTGCGGCTCCCGGAACCGCCGGCGGACGCGGGGCCATCGGGGC
>DAIUCN010000155.1:0-7077 GCA_036846165.1 Prosthecobacter sp. | reverse complement strand
TGTCTGCCAGATTTGCCGGCACTACAAGCTTGCTACCCCGGCATGTCTGGCAGATTTGCCGGCACTACAAGCTTGCTACCCCGGCATGTCTGCCAGCTTTGCCGGCACATCAAGCTTGTCACCCCGGCATGTCTGCCAGATTTGCCGGCACTACAAGCTTGCTACCCCGGCATGTCTGGCAGATTTGCGGGCACACCAAGCTTGCTACCCCGGCATGTCTGCCAGATTTGCCGGCACACCAAGATGGGTACCCGGGCATGTCTGGTAGATTCATGGGCATGGCAAGATGGGTGCCCGCCCAAATCTGTCGGTTTCGTGGGCGCACCAGGATGGGTTCCTGCCCAAAACCGCCGGTTTTCCGGGTCGCTTGAGGTCTTTTCCGGCGAATTCGCGGTTCTTGGCCGCAAAAGAGCGCTGGGGACGCTATCTTTGTGATCCTTGCGTTCCTTGGCGGCTGAAACGGGTTCCCTGCGGTGGAATCGGCGGGGCTTCCGAGTTTCGGGTGAAGGCCAGACGAGGGGGAGAGACGGGAGTTTCAAGTTTCAGGTTCCAAGTTTCAGGTTGGATCCCTTGCCATTCGTGGTTCCCATCAGCGTCTGATCAGCGTCCTATCAGCGGTTCCCAACCTTGGTGGGTCGAGCCGGCAGAGCGCCAGCTTAACCCCTGGTGCCCTCTGCGATGTTCCCTCTCGATGAAGCGGGCAAGCGTGCCCGCGCTCCCTTCGAAGCCGAGCCAGTGCAGCACCGCAGAGATCGGTGGCGACGCAGAGAGGGATTCACGTACTCCTCAAACCCCTGCGGTTCACCCCTCTGCGATGCTCCCTTCTGGAACTTCCGTGCGTTCCGGGTCTTCCGTAGGCCTCTGAGGACTCTGGGGTCTGAATCGCCGCGCCAGCGGCCCTGGAGTGCTCCAGTCCTCTGGAGCTTTGGCAAACCCGGGTGGTTGGGTATTGGTGGGGTGGAACTGAAGTTGGGGGAAGCTGAGCGAGGGGGCAGAGCGGCGGCGAATCTGCCCTTCAGGGTTCCCGCGTGGTTGTGGATCGAGACTCTTGTCGTGTGGGCATCTGAGGTTTGGTCGATGCTGGTGCGGCCCCAAACCGCCGAGCGATGGGATAAACCATCAGTGGTATTCCAAGCATCCAACCGACCGGATAAAAGAAGCTCCACACAACCCCTAGCGCAGCCATCGAAATGAACAGGGGCTTGCTGCGATAGCCTTTGCCGGCATCACAGACGAATCCGAGAACCGTGAGGCCAAGGAGCCCACAAAGGAGCCCGCTGCTGACGCTCATGAGAGTCGAAACAAGCTTGGGTGCAGAATCTGCCGCCTCCAGGCGTCGTTCGAAGTCGATGTGACGCAGCAGCGGAATGGTGAGCAGTAGCAACCCAAACAGCGAAAAGGCTTTCTTCATCCGTTGGTTCTTTGCCTGCTCAGCAAGGTGTTTCTTCATGAGGCTTTGGCAACCGGTCTTCATTTCTATGCCGAGGCTTGGCGATCTTGCGTGGTATTTTCATGGTTGGGGCAATGTTCTCATGATGCGCGTTGGCGGGCTGGATCGTCCTGGTCGTCGAAAACCGCCAACTGCTCCTTGTTTCGGACACGCTTCATGGCTTCCTTCATTCTCATCGGCCCCCGGTCTTTCCAAAGCAGTTCAGCGCCATCCTCCATCTCATCGTGAATGGGGTAAAGCCAAGAAAGGCCCAGGAATCTCCATTCGCCTTGATCCGTCTTGGATGGCCTCCCCTGTTTGCCCAGCTTCATCGCCTTCTTGTAGGCCTGTTCTCGGTCTTTGGCCTGGATGATCCGTACGTTCTCCCAGATCAGGCAACGGCTGTTGGGTCCGATCGCCTTCTGGCGATTGGATACCCATTGTTCAACCTCTTGGTAGATCCACCAGCCATATGGACTTCGGTTTCTAGACGGGATGTGCTTTTTCGTCGGCATGCTTTCAAGTTTAGTTGCCCATCCGTATCATGCCCCCCGGCAGGGTCACCTTTTTCCCTGAGAAAAGGCTCTTTGATGCGGGAATTCCCGTCAAGAAAAACCGGGGGAAATGCGCGGCGGTGGCGAGCCCGGAGAAGCCTGTTGGATCCGTTCGTGATCTTCGTGCCATTCGTGGTCCCCTCTGCGTCTGCGCCCCCTCCGAGCCCACAGAGGTTTCGCACGGAGGCCACGGAACCCACGGAGCAGAAGGTACGAACGGAAACCCAAGCCTCCGTGGCCTCTGCGTCCTCCGTGCGAGTCATGCAGCACGCGCTGAATCTGCATATACCCATGAGATGAGGCGGCCAAGAGCCCGGGGCCTGACCGTTGAGGTGGGCATCAGGGGCTGGTGAGCGAAGGGACATAGGTGATTTCGACCTCATCCCGTGAGGGCTCCGAGCGAAAGACACGGGCCTTCGGATGGAAACGAACTTCGAGGTGGTTGGAATCCGCCCAGGAGAGATGGACTTCCGGTCCGCCATGCGCAGCTGCGGGCGCCGAACCATGGTCGCAGTCTGCCACGAAGACATTGCCGCTTTCGTTGGGCAGGTCGTGACTCAAGGGCAGAATCGAAATCTGGGTCGAGAAGCCCGTGGTCGCTCCGCAGTCGCGCTGGAAAACCACCGCTTTCTTCAGGCCATCAGGAGCCGTGAACGTGCCCACCACTTGATTGCCACAAGGATCAGGGGAATCATCGACCAGGATGAACAGCGTGGGTGCCACCACAAGGCCCAATGCCAGAAGCAGCCAAAGGGGGCGGGGTATCATGGACGAAAAGGCTTATCGCTGAACCTGTTCACCCGACGGGACCGACTTCGTCCCTGAAAGGCTAGGCTGTAAAAAGGCTCTTTCATGCAGCAATTCCCGTCAAGAAAAACCGCCCAGTCCTCAAGCCTCTCGGCCTCTCTGCTCCTCTGCGGCAAACGGAAGCCACCCCCGAGCCAGCGTTCTCTTCCCAACCCCCAAGCCAGTGCGGCACCGCAGAGATGGGTTGGGACGCAGAGAGGGTTTCTGGCCCCTTTCCGACCTCTGCGGTTCACCCCTCTGCGGCTCACCCTTCTGGACCTTCCGTGCGTTCCGGGTCTTCCGTAGGCCTTTGGGGACTCCGGGACCTGGATCGCCGCGCCAGCGGCCCTGGAGTGCTCCAGTCCTCTGGAGCCTTGGCAAACCCGGGTGGGTGGGTGTTGGTGGGGCGGGACTGAAGTGGAGGGAACCGAACGAGGGTGGCGGAGCGGCGGCGAATTCTGCCCTTCAGGGTTCCCGCGTGGGTGTGGATCGAGACTCTTGTCGTGTGGGCATCTGAGGCTTGTCGATCTTCGTGAACTCGTCGATGAGCCAATAGCATTGGTAGTAGTTCTCGGGAAAGCTGCCCAAGACAAGGGGCCTGCCGTCGCCGCCCTTGGGGCGCTCGTAACGGACGGTCTTTCCGGAGTAGATGAAGAACACCATGCGTCGATGGTCATGATTGAGGCTCGTTCCATTGACCCAGCCGACCTTTGCCTCGACAACGACCTTCGCTGGCAATCCAGCGGCGTGTTCTTCGAGCTTCCAGTGCCCCTTCAACGTGCGGCCGCTCATGCCCAGCGGTGCCGACACAAAGGTGCCATCCTTGGCAAAGGTGAAGGACGATGACCCATCCGTGAGGGTGATTCCAGACGCCTGCAATTCGATGGCCGGGTCGGGGGGTGGTGCGGCATGGCACCACAGACCCATCAAGGCCATGCCAACGAGCCCCCGGACGATTCTGCCATGGCTTTGCATCGTGTTGAACTGGCTGGGGTAAGTGGCCTCTCCTCTCACGCGCGGCCTGCCCGGCTGTGCCGCCTTGAGGCCTTGCATGAACCAAGGCTCTCGGATTCAGGAAACCCCGTCAAGAAAAACCGGGGACAATGCGCTGGCGTGGCGAGCCCGGAGAAGCGTGCTGGATCCCTTCGTAAGCCTCCTGCCATGGGTGGTCCCCACCAGCGTCTGCGCCCCCTGCGAGCCCACAGAGGTTTCGCACGGAGGCCACGGAACCCACGGAGCAGCAGGTACGAATGGTAGCTCGGGACTCCGTGCCCTCTGCGTCCTCCGTGCGAGCCATGGATCGGGGAGTCGCGCATCCTCCCCATCAGCGTCTGATCCGCGTCCCATCAGCGGTTCCCAACCTCGGTGGGTCGAGTCGGAAAAGCGCCAGCTTTACCCTTGGTGCCCGCTGCGGTTCACTCCTCTGCGGGGTTCCTTCTGGAACTTCCGTGCGTTCCGGGTCTTCCGCAGGCCTCTCTGCAGGCTGGGAGTCGGCGCGTCCCCCTCACCAGAGCAGCTTGCCACCGTCGAGGGTGAGGACGCTGCCGGTCATGTAGCTGCTGGCGTCGCTGGCGAGGTAGAGGGCGAGCGGGCCGATTTCGTCGGGTCGGCCCCAGCGGCCCATGGGGATGCTGTCGGCGACCTCCGCCTCGAAGGCGGGTCGCTCGCCGATCCAGCGGCGGTTGGCATCGGTCAGGAAGGGGCCGGGGGCGATGGCATTGACGGTAACGCCGTGCGCGGCCCAGTCGGCGGCCACGGCCTTGGTGAACATGACGAGCGCGCCCTTGGCGGCCTCGTAGCTGCGCCCGCGCATGGCGCGCCCGGGCCAGAGGGCGTTGATCGAGGCGAGATTGAGGATGCGACCCCAGCGGCGCGGCAGCATGGCGCCACCCAGCCGTTTCGTCAGCACAAAGGCCTGGGTCAGGTTGAGATCGAGGATGCGCTGCCAGTCCTCGAGCGCCAGGTCCTCGGTCGGCGTGTTGATGCGCCGGCCGCCGACGTTGTTGATCAGGATGTCGACCGGCGCGTGCTCCGCCAGCACGCGCTCGGCGAGGCGCTCGGCCTCGTCCGGTCGTGACAGGTCGGCCTGCAGGGCGGTGGCGTGCAGACCCAGGGCGGCGAGTTCGGCGCAGGCCGACTGCAGGCGGTCGGCATCGGAGCCGGCGATGAGCAGTTCCGCGCCGGCCTCGCCGAGCGCACGCGCCATTTCGAAGCCGAGACCGCGCGAGCCCCCGGTGATCAGGGCGCGGCGGCCCTGCAGATTGAAGCGATCCCACACACTCATGGTGGGGCGGTGGTGGTGAAGTCGGTGGACATGGAGTGCAGGCTTGATGCCGACAAGCTACGCCCGATCAAGGACACCCCTGTCAGGGAGCTGTCAGACGGGGCCGCGCCGCCGGCGCACCGCGCGTGAAGGATGCCGCTGCGGGCGACTGTATTCTTCCGCCATGAAAGCGACACTTCCCTGCCTGCTTGCCCTGGTTCTCGGCTCGGTCCCTGCGACGCTTGCCGCCGCGCCCCTGCGCGCGGGGGCGGCGGCGGTCGACATCACGCCGAAGCAGTTTCCGATGAACATGCCCGGCGGTTTCAGCGCCAACCTCGCGGAAAAGGCCCACGATCCGCTGCACGCGCGCGCCCTGGTGCTCGACGACGGCACCACCGCCCTGGCGCTGGTCGTGGTCGACAACCTGGGTGCCGGTCCCGACGTGCTCAACGAGGCGAAAACCCGCGCGGCGGCGAAGACCGGGCTCACGCCCGAGAACCTGCTCATCTCCTCGACCCACACCCACAGCGGTCCCTCGCTCAACACCCGCAGCGAGTCGGCCAAGGCCTACTACGAGCAGTTTGTTGCCGGCGTCGCCGAGGCCATCACTCGCGCCCATGCCGCCCTGCGTCCGGCCGCGGTCGGTGTCGCCGCCCATCCCCTGCCCGACGAAGTCTTCAACCGCCGCTGGTTCCTCAAGGAGGGTGCCATGCCGGCGAATCCCTTCGGCAAATTCGACCGGGTGAAGATGAACCCCGGCGCCGGCAACGCCGCGCTCGACCGCCCGGCCGGCCCAACCGATCCCGACGTCATGGTGCTGTCGGTCCAGGATGCCAAACGCAACGCGCTCGCCGTCTACGCGAACTATGCCCTGCACTACGTCGGCGGCGCGCCCAAAGGCCAGATGTCGGCCGACTACTTCGGCGAGTTCGCCCGCCTGATGCCCTCGCGCGTGCGCGGGGGCGAGGACTTTGTCGCCATGCTCTCGAACGGCGCCTCGGGCGACATCAACAACATCCCCTTCACCGTCACGCGTCCGCCGCGCGAGCCGTTTGAGCAAATCCGCATCGTTGCGCAAAAAACCGCCGACGCCGCCTGGCAGGCCCAGCGCAAGATCGCCAAGCATGAGAACAACGTCCGCCTCGGCATGGTCCAGCGGCCGCTGACCCTGCGCTACCGTCGCCCCTCCGAGCGCGAGGTCGCCGAGGCGCGTGCCATGCTGGCGGTGAAGGATCCGGAGACGGTCGCCAAGCTGCCGCGCCTGGCGCAGAACTACGCGCGCAGCACGATCAGCGCCCATGAGCGACCCGAGGACACGCTGACGGTCACATTGCAGGCGGCGCGCATCGGCGATTTCGCGGTCTGCGCCATCCCGTTTGAAGCGTTTGTCGAGATCGGCCTCGACCTGAAGAAGCGCAGCCCCTTCGCGCAGACGATGGTCGTCGGTTTGGCCAATGGCCGTCACGGCTACCTGCCGA
Source organism: Prosthecobacter sp. (assembly GCA_036846165.1). Taxonomy (GTDB): domain Bacteria; phylum Verrucomicrobiota; class Verrucomicrobiia; order Verrucomicrobiales; family Verrucomicrobiaceae; genus Prosthecobacter. Next base: position 567 of record DAIUCN010000155.1, on the reverse strand, counting down.
CGCCGGAACATCACCGGCTCGGCGGTTATGAAACCTGGATTGGCACCAACCAAGTTCAGGAGGACGCGTCCGTGCTCATCACCGATCAACTGCTTGCCATGCTCGCCGAACTGCAGCGTCAGCCCTGATCCGCTGGCCCGCAGGGCGGGCGGAGGCAACACACCTCCGCCCGCATCGGGGTTCAGCCCTTGTGGGGCTCGTGGCAGGCCTTGCAATTGACCGCCTTCTTGAAGTCGCTGACGTCCTTGGGATCCTTCTGCAGCTTCTTCACCGCGGCGATGAGCGCGGCGTTTTTCTGCTCCCAGCTGGTCGCCAGGCCCTTCTCGGGCTTTTCCTTGGCCATGGCCTCATAGGCCTTGAGCAGCTCGGCGAGTTCGGCGGACGTGCCTTCGCCGTTGCCGACCTTCTTGCACAGCGGGTCCTGGCCTTCAGGAGCCTTGTGGTACTTCTTCATGACGTCGCTGATGACGCCGTCGGCAAAGACGCTGGTGGCGCCAAAGACCGCGACCAGCGCGGCGAGCAGGGTGGTGTGTTTCATGCGTGGATGGGTGGTGTGTTGGGGTGGGG
>DAIUCN010000154.1:0-7317 GCA_036846165.1 Prosthecobacter sp. | reverse complement strand
GCACAGCAGGAGGGCGAGGGCGGGTATCGGTTCTTTTAGCTACCGATCATGAAAGCCCCCGCCTTCGCCGCCCTCGCCCTCCTGCTGTGCTCCGTCTCCTGCGACAAGCATTCCTGGGAAAGCACCCAGGTGCTGCACGAAGGCATGCACAAGGCGCATGGTGAAGGCCACGGCGACAGCCACGGCAAGGATGCCCATGCCAAGCCGGCCGAAGGTCACGGCGACAAGGCGGCGAAGCCGCATTGAGGCGACGCGGTCGAAGGCCGTGATCCAGCGTGAGGTCGTCCCCGGCTCAGGGGAAGACGATGGCATCGCCCACGAGGACGATCCCGCGCCGCGGCGTCAGTCCCACTGAGGGCCGGGGATCGATTCCACGGCTCTGACGCCACTCCTCAGCGCGCGAGCTCGCGCAGCAGTTCCTGATTCAGGCGGATGCCGGCTTCGAAGCTGGCCACCGGGAAGTTTTCGTTGGGCGCATGCGCCTGGCAGTCGGGCAGGGCCAGGCCGAGCAGCAGGGTGTCGGCACCGAGCACTTCCTTGAAGGCCTGCACGATCGGGATGCTGCCGCCTTCGCGGATGAGGGCGACGCGGCCGCCGAAGGTTTTTTCCAGGGCGCGACAGGCGGCTTGGCCGAGCGGACTCTGCGGGTCGGTCAGGTAGGCGCGGCCGGTGTGGCCACGCACGATCTCCAGACGCACGCCGGCCGGCACCTGGGCGCGCAGGTGCTGTTCGGCCAGGTTGAGCACGGTCTCGGGATCCTGGTCGGGCACGAGGCGGAAGGAAACCTTCACGAAGGCCTCGCGCGGGATGACGGTCTTGGAGCCGGCGCCCTGCCAGCCACTGCCAATGCCGTTGACTTCAGCGGTGGGTCGCGCCCAGCGGCGCTCGCGTTCGCTGAAGCCCGGTTCGCCAAAGAGGGCGGGGGAACCCGTCAGCTCCAGGGTCTCGGCATCGCCGTCGCCCAGTTCCGCCCAGGCGGCGCGTTCCCAGTCCTGGAGCGGTCGCACGGCGTCGTAAAAGCCCGGGATGACCACCCGGCCCTCGGCATCGTGCAGGGAGGCGGCGAGGCGCGCGGCGATGGTGGCCGGATTCGCCACGGCGCCGCCGAAGATGCCGGAGTGCAGGTCGATCGACGGCCCGTGGATCCGGGCTTCCAGGCAGGCGATGCCGCGCAGGCCGTAGGTGAAGGTGCCGACGCCGGGGGCGACCATGCCGGTGTCGGAGATGGCGACGACGTCGCAGGCGAGTGCGTCGCGGTGCGCTTCCAGGAAGGGGCGCAGGTTCGGGCTGCCGATCTCTTCCTCGCCCTCGAACAGGATCGTCAGGTTGACGGGCAGGTCGCCCTCGGTGGCGAGGGTTTCCGCGAGACCGGCGACATGGGCCATGAGCTGGCCCTTGTTGTCGGTGGCGCCGCGGGCGTAGATGCGGCCGTCACGCAGGGTGGGTTCGAAGGGGGGCGACAGCCATTCACCAAAGGGTTCCGGCGGCTGGACATCGTAGTGGCCGTACAGCAGCACCGTGCGCCGACCGGGTTGGTGGGCGTTTTTGGCGAGCAGCACCGGATGGCCCGGGGTTTCGTGCAGGGCGGCGTCGAGGCCGAGCGACTGCAGTTTGGCCAGCAGCCAGTCGGCACAGGCGCGTACGTCGTCGCGATGCTTGGGATCGGTGGAGACGCTGGGGAAACGCAGGCAGGTGAGGAGGTCGTCGAGGGCGCTCATGGGGCGAAGAAAGGGTTACGTCGCGAAGGCCGGGCTCAGTCGCGGCCGATCATCCAGGGTACCTGGGGCTGGCCCTGCAGTTCCTTCCAGTTGTTGAAGGCGAACATGCCGAAGAAGACGGTGGCGAAGATCGAGCCCCCCTGAAAGAAGAAGACGGCGCCGCCGACGGCGCAGATCAGGCTGAGGGTCAGTGCCAAGCGCAGCCGGCGCGGGCCGAGCAGGGCGCGGGCGATGTGGCCGCCGTCGAGCGGGATGATCGGGAAGAGGTTGAGGATGCCCCAGAACAGGCTGACCTGGATGAAGGAGCCGAGGAAGGCGCGCACCAGCAGCGGTGCCGGTTTCCAGACGTCATGCAGGGCAAGCAGGATCAGTCCGGCGGCGATCTGCACCAGGGGGCCGGCGGCACTGACGACGAAGTCCTGGCGCCGGGTCAGCCCGCGGCTGCCCTGGGCAACGCCACCAAAGGCATAGAGCAGGATGCCGACATGGCGGTCGCCGTAGCGACGCATCGCCAGCGCGTGACCGAGTTCGTGCACCAGGATCGAGACAAAACCGGCCAGCATCCACATCAGCAGGGCGCGCATCGCCTCGGGGGTGCTGGCACCGATGGCGCCGCCGAGCAGGGCCATGTTGACCCAGAAGAACCAGTGAACAGCGATCGGGAAGCCGAGGAGGCGGAAGCGCAGCATGAGGCCGCCACCTTGCCGGCTGGGAGCGGCGCGACAAGTGGGAAATGAAGCCGGCTTATACACAGGTTGCTCACAGCCGGTTCACAGTTGCTGACAAGTTGCTCAGATTGACGCCCCCGGCTTCCTGCCTCTGGTTGATCCCTCCCATGGCTGAATCTGCTTCCAATCTCGCCCAGGCTGCCGCCGCCCCCGGTGAACTGCCTGACCGCGCCGCCCCGGTGCCGCAGGCCAATCCCTTCGGCCGCAAGCGCAACGAGATTCCGAGCGCTGAGGAACTGCTGGCCAACATCAACCGCGCCCTGCCGTTCAGTGATGAGGCGGAGAAGGGGGTCATCTCCAGCCTGCTGCAGGATCCGAACGAACGGCTCGCCGACAGCCGTGTCACCCTGCCGGCGGCGGCCTTCTACCACGAGGCCAACCGCACGGTCTACGAGATGCTGCTCGAGTTCGATGACAAGCATCTCGCCATCGATCCGGTCACCCTCACCAACGCCCTGCGCGGTCAGGGCCTGCTCGACCGGGTCGGCGGGCCGGCGGCGATCAGCGAGCTGTTCACGTACGTGCCGGTGCCGGCGCACTACCCGTACTACAAGAAGATCGTGCTCGACAAGCACATCCTCCGCCAGCTCATCCACGCCAGCTCGCTCAACATCCATTACGCCTATGAGCACGGCAAGGAACAGATCGACGAGGATGTCGGCACGCTGGTCGACCATGCCGAGCAGCGCATCCTTGCCGTGCGCGAATCCTCCGGCAAGGAGGACGGCATCAAGAGCCTCAGCGCCCACGTCGCCGAGGCGATCGACAGCATTCAATACATGCTGGAGCACCCCGGCCAGTTGCGCGGTTTGTCGACCGGTTACAGCAAGCTCGACAGCATGAGCAGCGGCCTGCAGGGCGGGGAAATGTTCGTCATCGCCGCCCGTCCCTCGATGGGCAAGACCTCGCTCGCCATGAACATCGTTGAGCACATCGCGGTCGACAGCGGCCGGCCCTGCGCGGTGTTCAGCCTGGAAATGAGCGCCACCATGCTGGTGCGACGCCTGCTCGTCTCGCGCGCCCAGCTTTCCATGCAGGATCTCTCGCGCGGCCTGCTCTCGCGCGCCCAGCAGGAGGCGCTCGCCAAGGCCACGCGCGAGCTGCAGCGCTCGGCCATCCTGATCGACGAGACGCCCGGCCTCGATGTGCTCGAAATGCGTGCCAAGGCGCGCCGCCTGAAGAAGCTGCACGGCATCGAGATGATCATGATCGACTACCTTCAGCTCATGACCTCGGGCAGCAAGCGCGGCAAGGAGAACCGCCAGATCGAAATCGCCGAAATCTCCGCCGGCGTGAAGGGGCTCGCCAAGGAACTCAACGTGCCGATCATCGTGCTCGCCCAGCTCAACCGCGCCGTCGAGTCGCGCAAGGGCCAGCGCCCGGTGCTCTCCGACCTGCGCGAATCCGGATCGATCGAGCAGGATGCCGACATGGTGGGCCTGCTCACCCGCGAGGACTATGCCGGCGCCAAGATGGACGTTGGCGACGAGGAGGCGGAGGCGAAAAAGAAGGGCCAGGCCGTGCTCATTCTCGCCAAGAACCGCAACGGCCCCACCGATGACGTGCCGCTGCGCTTCATCGATCACGCCATGCGCTTCGTCGAGCGCATGCCCGATGAGCAGGAGGCGGAGTCACCGTAGCGGGGAGCTGTGAACGATGATGTGTGATTTGGGGAGGGCGGCTCAGTAGAGCTCGACGGGCGAGCGCTTGCCGTCCTCGACACTGAGGATTTTGGCGCGTTCCTCGCCGAGAGTGGCGACACGCAGGTCCCAGATCTCGCGGTTGATCGCGGTGAAGCGGTCGAGGCGGAAGGCGTCGGGCGCACGCAGGCGCTTCTTGGTCTTCTCGATGCGCACCAGGGCATCGTGCAGGACCGGGTGTTCGACACCTTCGAGGTGCTGGCGGGCGAGCTCGACCATCTCCAGGCGGTGGCAGATCATGACGAGATCGTTGCCGGCACGCACGGCCTCCTGGATGGCCTGCTCGAAGGTGACCTCGTTGAGGATGGCACCCATGTCGAGGTCGTCGGTCATCGCCAGGCCCTCAAAGCCGAGCTGGTCGCGCAGCAGCTTGGTGCAGATGTTGTGGCTGAGGCTGGCCGGCCAGCGGCCGCGGTCGGGATCGTAGGCGGTGTAATTGCTGTGGCAGGTCATCACGCTGTCGAGTTCCGGCAGCAGGGCGGAGTAGGGCAGGAGCTCGCTCAGTTCCATCTCGCGGCGGCTCTTGCGGATGACCGGCAGGAACTCATGGGGATCGCACTCGGCCGGGCCGTAGCCGGGAAAGTGCTTGGCGCAGGAGAGGATGCCCTCCTTGCGCAGGGCGCGGTTGAAGACGCCGGCGTTGCTGATGACCTGCTGCGGGTCGCGGCCCCAGCAGCGGCCCTTGAGCGAGTTGTCAGCCGCGTCGTCATAGGAGATGTCGAGCACGGGGCAGAGATCGAGGTTGAAGCCGAACAGGCGCAGCAGCTCGCCGGTGAGCCGGCCATGCCACTTGATCAGGGCGGGATCGCCCTTGTCGCGCAACTGCTGGGCGTTCGGCGGCTCCTCGCCGATCAGGCGCAGGCGCGAGACGCGGCCACCCTCCTGGTCGATGGTGATGAAGGGCTCGATGTCGGAGAGGTCGCGCAGGTCGTCGATCAGCTTGCGCAGTTGTTCGGGCGACTGGATGTTGCGGCCGAACAGGATGAAACCGCCGGGCTGCAGCTTCTTGAAGCGGGCGGCGGTTTCGGCGTCGAGGACGGGACCGGGCACGCCGGTGAGAAGCAGTTGGCCGAGGGACATGGTGGGGGATGGGAGATGGGAGATGGGAGATGCCTCAGCGGGTGAGTTGGGCGAGCAGGGTGTGGGCGCAGGCGGCGGCGAATTCGGGGGCGTTGATTTCGCAGTCCATTTCGACGACGGGGATGTCGACGCGCAGGTGGGCCTTCAGGCTGGCGAACAGGGCTTCGTCGGCCTCCGGGTCGTGGAAGGGCTGGCCCGGGGCGCTGATGACGCTGATGGCCCGGCGCGGGATGAGGACGGTGACCGGCGCGGTGTAGGCGTTGAGCTTGTCGGCGAGGATGCGTCCAAGCTGGCTGCACTCCTCGGCGTTGGTGCGCATGAGGGTCACCTGCGGGTTGTGTGGGTAGAAAAGTCGGTCCTTGAACTTTTCCGGCACGCTGGCGGGTTCGCCGAAGTTGACCATGTCGAGGCAGCCCGGGGTGACGATGGCGGGCACGCCGGCCTTGCCGGCGGCTTCGAGGCGGGTGGGGCCGGCGTTGAGCACGCCGCCGATGAGTTCATCGGCCCACTCGGTGGTGGTGATGTCGAGCACGCCGCTGATCATGCCGCTTTCGATCAGGCTCTCCATGATGCGGCCGCCGGTGCCGGTGGCGGCAAAGACAAGGACCTCGTAGCCGGCGTCCTCGAGGATTTTTTTGGCGGCATTGACGCACTCGGTGGTGTTGCCAAACATCGAGGCGCAGATCAGCGGTTTGTCGGTGGTCGCGGGCGGTTCGGCCTCGACCATGCCGCAGATGGCGCCGGCGGCGCGCGCCAGCAGGACGCGCGACAGGCGGTTGAGGCCGTTGACGTCGACGATGCTGGGCATCATGACGATGTCCTTGGTGCCGACGTAGGGGGCGGTGTTGCCGGCGGCGAGGGTGGACACCATCAGCTTGGGGAAACCCACCGGCAGGGCGCGCATGGCGGCGGTGCTGATGGCGGTGCCGCCACCACCGCCGAGGGAGACGACGCCCTGGATGCGGCCGTCGGCGGCCAGCTGGGCGAGCAGGGCGGCTGCGGCGCCGGACATGGCGGCGACGGCTTCACCGCGGTCACGCCGGGCCAGCAGGGCGGGAAGATCGACGCCGCCGGCGGCCGCGACCTGTTCGCGGCTCAGGTCGGGCGTGACGGTGGCCGGCGCGCCGGTGCCGGTGTCGATGAGCAGGGGCTGGTGTCCGCGGGCGCGGATGAGGTCCGCCACATAGGCGTGTTCGGGTCCCTTGGTGTCGAGTGTGCCGAGGACGGCGATGGTGGCCATGGCGGCTTTTTAAGCCGGTGCCGACGGCCGCGCAAGTGCCGTGGCGCGTCTCAGGCGGTCTCGCGACTGAGGTGGCCGTACTTGTCGGCCCAGTCGGCCGGCAGGCGCAGCGGCCGGCCCTGGGGCATTTGGACAAGGGCGAGCGACTGCCGGCAGGTGATCAGGCGGGTGTCCTCGCCGGCGCGGCGGATTTCGAAGGCGACCCAGAAACGCACGCGCTCGACGGAGTCGAGGCGACCGGAGATGACCAGTTCATCGCCGAGGGTGGCGGGTTTGCGGTAGTCGATCTCCGTGCGCACGACAACCGGGTAGACCTGGGTCTGCGCCATCTCGCGCAGTTGCATGCCGAGCTTGGCGGCGAGGCGGGTGCGCGCGGTTTCGATCATGCGCAGGTAGGCGATGTTGTGGACGACCCCGCCGATGTCGGTGTCAAAGAACATGACTTCCTCGCGGGTTTCGATGGTGGGGGCGGGTTCGGCCATGACGAGCTGATAAGATACTCTCGACTGCAGCCCATGCCAACGAATCTGAAGCCGCTGTGTGGAGCTGGGGCCACGGACCACGGACCACGGACCGAGAAACAGCCCCCTGTCGAGGTGCGTAGTCCTGCCCATGAGATCCCGCTTTTGCCTCGCCCTTGCCTGCTGCCTGCCCCTGCAGGCGGCCGATCCTGTCTTTGAGTGGCTGGCCTATGGCGGGGGCGCGAAAAGCGACAAGATCCGCGCGGTGACCTTCGATCGCGCGGGCAACGCGTTGCTGGCGGGAGAGGCCACGGCCGACATCGCCTTCGGCGGTTTACAGCGCCAGGGGGCGGGTGACATGGATTTTGTGCTCGCCAAGGTGGGTGCGGA
>DAIUCN010000153.1:557-7455 GCA_036846165.1 Prosthecobacter sp. | reverse complement strand
GGCCAATCCGCCGTCGGCCCCCGCGCCACCACCGCAAGCCGTCAGTGCGCCGGTCTCGGCCGATTACGTCCTGCGCAAGTCCGACATGATTTCCGTGGTTGTTTTCGGCGAGCCCGAGCTTTCCGCTCAGGACCGCCTGGCGGCTGACGGTACCGTCATGCTGCCCATGCTCGGGCGCGTCGCCGTGGCTGGGCGCACGGCCAATGCCGCCGCCGAACAGATTCGCACGCTGCTCGCCGCCGATTACCTGGTCAATCCGCAGGTCCATGTGACGGTGCTCGATCACACCCGCGAACACTTCACCATCCTTGGCCAGATCGCTTCCCCCGGCACCTACCCGCTGCCACCCGAGGGCAAACTGCCCTTCATGCAGGCGATCGGCATGGCCGGCGGCCTGACCCGCATGGCGAGCCACCGCGGCATCACCCTCAACCGCAAAATCAACGGCAAGGAAACGATCCTCAAGGTCGACATCAAGCGAACGGACGGCCCGAACAGCGGCGCCAGCCTGAGCGTGCTGCCGGGCGACGTCATCCATGTCGGAGAAAGCCTCTTTTAAGCCGGCATGACTCCCGCCCCCATTCCCCGCCTCGATCCGGAGACGGAGCCGCCGTCGAGCGACGCGACCTCCCTCGACTGGATGGGCCTGCTCGTGGCAGTGCGCAAACATTTCTGGCTGCTGCTGCTGCTGCCGGGCCTCGGCGCGGTTGCCAGCTGGGCGCACACCCGCCGCCTGATCCCGGTCTACGAGGCGCGGGCCACGCTCGAAATCGAGGAACGCGAACGCGTGGTGAAGATGGACGAGGTGTCCACCGCCAACCTGGAAAACATCAGCACGCTCAACACGCTCTCGGCCACCATCACCTCGCTGGCCTTCATGGAGTACGTGGCCAAGACGAAAAAATGGGAGCAGAAACCCGGTTTTCTCGACGGCACCGCGCCGGAGCAGCGGACACCGCGCGCGGCAGCCGTGCGCGTGCTCGGCTCGGTGCGCGCCGTCCCCCGCCTAGGCACACGACTGCTGGACATCCACGTCCGCCAGCAGGATCCGCTGTTCGCCCGCGACCTGGCCGAAGACATCGCCGACGGCGTCATCCGCTACAAACTGGAGCAGCGCATGCGCTCCTCGAACTCCGCCACCGAATTCCTTCAACAGGAGGTCGAGCGCATCAAGATCGCCCTGGAAAAGTCCGAAACCGAGTTGCAGGCCTATCGCGACGAGCATCAGGCCATCTCGCTGGAGGAGGGGCAAAACCTGGTCATTGCCCAGCTCAATTCCGCCAACTCGCAGTTCACCGAGGCCGCCCGCCAGCGCGTCCAGCTCGAGACCGACATCGCCGCCATCGCCGCGATGAAGGACGAGTCCCCCGAGGCCCTGCTGCAGGTGCAGAGCGTGTCAAATCTGCCAGCGGTTGCGGCGGTCAACCAGGCCATCGCCGCCAAGGAGGCCGAGTTTGCCGCGCTCAAGCTGCGCTACAAGCACAAGCACCCGAAGTACCTCGCCTGCGTCGCCGAGCTGGACAGCCTCAGGGAGCGGCTGCACACCACCCTGCTGGAATCGCGCCGGCTGCTCGAGGCCGGTTATGAGGCCTCCAAGGCAAACGAACTGAAATTTCGCGACAGCCTGCGCGAGCACGAGGAGCGCGCCATGAACCTCGACCGCATCGCCATCCGCTACAACGTCCTCAAGCGCGAGGTGCAGTCCAACAAGACCCTCTACGAATCCGTGCTCAACCGCCTCAAGGAGGTCGATGTCACCAAGGGGCTGGAGACGAGCGAACTGCGCATTCACGATTTCACCCACGCCAGCGACCAGCCGGTCTGGCCGGAGCCCTCGAAAAACATGGCCAACGCCGTCGGCGCGGGGGTGGCCCTGGCTTTCGGCATCATCTTCCTGCTGCACTTCCTCGACCGCACGATCAAGACCGTGCAGCAGATCGAGAACAGCCTGCATCTGCCGGTCCTGACCACCATCACCCAGGATGCCAAGCATCCGACCGACCGGGTGGACTTCCAGATCGCCGAACACGGCTCGCTCATGGAGTCCTTCCGCACGCTGCGCACCCTCTCCGCCATGCTGGCACCCGAGAGCCAGCGCCGCGTCTGCCTGATCACCTCGGCCCTGCCTTCGGAAGGCAAGACCTTCTGCGCCTGCCACTACGCGCAAAGCCTCGCCAAGCAGGGCCTGCGCACCCTGCTCATTGATGCCGACCTGCGCCGGCCACGCGTCAGCCAGGCGATTTTCGGCGAGACCCGCAAGCCGGGACTCGTCGAGGTCCTCGTCGGCCTCTGCCCGCTCGCCGAGGCGACAGTGCCCTGTGCCATGGCACCCGGGCTCGACCTGCTGACCGCCGGTGAACGCGCGCCGAATCCGGCCGAGCTGCTCGCCTCCGGTTCCTTCGGCAAGGTGATCGAGGAAGCGCTCGGCCGTTACGACCGCATCGTCGTCGACACGGCCCCCCTGCTGGCGGTGAGCGACACCCTGACCATCGCTCCTTTCGCCCAGAGCGCGCTCATGGTGATCCGCTGGGGCAAAACCCCGCTGCCGAGCGTGCAACGGGCGCTTCACATGCTGGCCGGCGCGGCTGGCAAACCCGCCTCTGGGGTCATCTTCAATCAGATGCCCGCCGCCACCGGCAATTACGGTTACTACTACGGCTACCGCAAAAGCTACTACGGCAGCCCCGGTGTCTACGGCAGCGAGGAAGCGCGCGGCGCCTGACAGCCTGTTGAGTCGTCCCGGGCGCGCACCGCTCCCAGAGCGACGACCGCCAGCGCGGCCATCTGGACACTGAGGATCTGCAGGGGGAAATCCATCTGCGCATGCAGCAGCAACCCGGTCAGTGAGGTGAAGGCCGCGGCCTGCAGGGCGTGCCGCCGCGAAAACAGCGGTCGGCGCAGGCGTCGCAGCTCCCGCCAGGTCCGCCACCCGAGTGCGGCCGCCGTCCCCAGCCACAGGCAGCCCCCCAGCCACCCCCACTCCACCAGCGTCTGGAGACTGTCCTGATGCGCGTAACGCCAGCGCCCCCTGGGCACGCGCTCCGGATCCCGCGTGCCGGCATCGAGAAAGACCGCCTCAAAGGTGCCGGGACCGCGACCAAGCCAGCCGGCGGCGGGAAGTTCCCGCAGGCAGAAGCGGGCACTTTCCAGCCGCGACTCGCCACGCAGGCGCTCCAAGGTCAGCTCCGACCAGCGCGACTTCATGCCGTCGAGACCAAAGACCAGGGCCAGGCCCAGGCCGGCGACAACCAGAAGCAGGGCCGCGTAAGGCCGCCGCTGGCGACCACTCTCTGCCTGCCAGGTGCGCAGGAAGGGCGGCAGCACGAACAGGCCCAGCAGTGCCATCTGCAGCAGCAGCAGCAGGTGCCCGGCCTTCGACACATTCACCAGCGCAGCCGCCATCAGCAGCAGGCTGACAAAGGTCCAGCCAGCCCGCGCCACCTGGGCTCCGGGCGAACGAAAGCTCTTCAGGGCCAGGGCGACCGCAAACGGCCAGGTCAGGTTCAGGAAAGCCGCCGCATTGCCGTGGTACCAGAAACCGGCAAAGACCGTGAACGGCAATCGCCGCCCCTGCCAATACCCCCAGATGTCGCCCTCGACCTGCTGAACCAAGCCGTGCAGGGCGACCCCGCCGCCGCTCACAGCAAGAGTCAGCCAGAGCCGCTTGCGCCAGCGCGGTTCCGTCGCCAGATCGAACAGCAGAAAGAACAGGCCGGCGAGCCCGGTCAGTCGCAGCATGACCGGCAGCGAACGCACGGCATCCACCGTGCCCGGCCAGCGGGCACCTTCGATGGGAAAGAGCAGCTTGGTCAGTTCATCGAACTCGGCGCGCGGCAACAGCGTCGACAGCCAGCCCAGCGCCAGCAGGCCGATGCCCACCCAGCCTGTCCAGTCCACCCGGGGCAGGCGCTTTTCGCAGCCCCAGCCGACCAGGGCCAGGCCGCTCAGGGCGAGCAGGGCCAGCGTCAGACCGCGCAGGGCACCCGGGGTGGTGCCGCCGTAACACCAGGGTGCCACCACAAGCAGAACCAGGGCCAGCAGACGCGCGCTGCACAGGGGCAGACGACGCGGCGAAAGGGGACGCAGGACGGAAACCATGCGCAGGTTTTCAGGGACGGCCGGGGCGTGCCGGCGGCAGACGGTTGCGATGGCGGGCGACCATTCCCAGCAGCGGCAGGGCGCTCCAGTAGCGCGGCACAAACTTGGCCGGCTTGCTCAGGCAGCGGAGCAGCCAGCCCAAGCCGGCGCGGTCCGCCCACGCGGGAATCGCCGCCTGGGTGCCGGCCAAAAACGCAATGGCGGCACCGGTGCAGACCACACCCGTGGCGGGCGGCAACCGGCTTTTCAGCCAAGCCCCGAGCACCTCCTGCTTGCCGCCGGCGAGGTTGATGACCACCAACCGTGGCTGGACCGCCTGAAGCCGGGCCAGCAGGACCTCATCCTGAATCTCCCCCGCCGCGTAGTGCGGTGCCACATGACAGTTGTCCGGCCCACAGGGCCAGGCGCGGGCGCGCAGCCAGGCACCGATGGCCTCAGCCTCGGTCGCGGAGGGCATGACCCAAAACACCTTTTCCGACACCGGTGCCGAGGCCAGCAGCGCACGCACGTAAGCCAGCCCCGAATGCCGTGGTACGACCTCGCCAGTGACCCAGCGGTGCATGGCGACCATCGCCGCGCTGTCGGTCAGCACCACATCCGCCCGCTGCACCGCTTCGCGGTAGGCCGGCAGATCGCGCAGTTCATTGGCCAGGTTCGGCCCCGAGGGTGCAACGACCAGCGCGCCTTGCCACGCCGCCTGCACAGCCTGATCGAGCGGACCGGTGAAAAACGGCAGTCCGAGAATCTGTCGTGTCGGCAGCATGGGCATCGTCACTTCAACCCAGGCGAGTGCCGTGCGTCAAAAAATCCTGGTAGGCCTCGCGCAGTCCCTCTTTGAGACGGATCCGCGGTCGCCAGCCGAGACGCTCCAGGCAGGTCGTGTCGAGCCGTTTGCGCGGCGTGCCATCCGGGCGCGAGGCATCAAAGCGCAGCACACCGCGATAACCGACCACCTCGCGAATCGTCGCCGCCAGCTCGGCGATGCTGCATTCCTCGCCGCTGCCAACATTCACCCAGTCGGGCGGTGCCTCGAGTTCCAGCAGGTGCAGGCAGGCCGCGGCGAGGTCATCGACATGCAAAAACTCGCGCAACGGCCGGCCGCTGCCCCATACCACCACCTCGGCATCGCCGCGTTGCCTGGCTTCATGAAAGCGCCGCAGCAACCCGGGGATGACATGGGATTCCTCCGGATGGTAGTTGTCACCCGGGCCATACAGATTGGTCGGCATCGCCGAATGAAAGAGCGCGCCATGCTGCGCGCGGTAATGCTGGCAGAGTTTCAGGCCGGCAATCTTCGCCAGGGCATAGGCTTCATTGGTGACCTCCAGCGGTCCGGACAACAGGCAGGACTCCGGCATCGGCTGGGGCGCTTCGCGCGGGTAAATGCAGGAACTGCCCAAAAACAGCAGCCGCTTCACCCCGCAGTGCCAGGCGGCATCGATGACATTCGCCGCCACCATCAGGTTGTCGTACAAGAACTCCGCCGGGCGACTCGCATTCGCCACGATCCCGCCCACACGCGCCGCCGCCAGCACCACGATCTCCGGTCGCTCCCGCTCCAGAAAGGCGCGCACCGCCGACTGCTCGCGCAAGTCCACCTCCTCACGTCCAGCCGTGAGCAGTCGCTCATGCCCGCGCGCCCGCAACGCCCGCACCACGGCGGAGCCAACCATGCCGCGATGACCGGCAACGTAGATGCAGGAGTCTGACAAGCTCGACATGCCAAGGATCATGCCCGCGATTTCGTGCTCAGGCAATGGCGGACGGTATTCGGTGAGACGGTGAGACTGACAACAGGGCAACAGGACAACGGACGACGGACCGTCGTCCCTTCAGTGCTCCGGGTCGTCCTGTCGTCCGTGGCCCGTCGTCCCCTTAGCGCTCCCTCAGCTTGCAATACACCTGGGTGAAATAGGACATCTTCAGGATGGCAAAGGCCAGGCCGGTGAAGCCGTCGCGCCAGCCGCCCATGAGGACAAAGCTGCCGAAGAAATAAACCGGTCCCAGGAGCGGCGTCCGCATCAGCGCGTACTTGAGCCGTTGTTTCCACGTCCACTTCGCCCGCAACGCCGGATCCGCCTGACTGCGCGCAAACCTTGCCGCCTCCCAGGAGGCGTACTCGCTGTGCTTGCGCACGTAGTGCTCGATGCCCCGGCAATCCTGATGGTCAATCCGCGCCTGGAGGCGCCCGATGCTGCCCGTCAGCACCGGATGCTCATGGATCTCCATGTCGAGCTGACTCCAGCGCTCCTCGTCAATCCGTTCGTACTCCCCCGCCCCCACACGGAACAGCGCGAGCTTGCGCAGCGGATACCCGCCCTTGAGCTTCCGGCCCAGGAAGTGAATGGAATAGGCCAGCCAAAACCCATCGTGCGGCGTGCCGGGCAGCACCCGCCGCAGCTCCTGCTTGAATGCCGGTGTCAGAAACTCGTCGGCGTCAAGAAACAGGACCCAAGTCGTGTCCGGCCGTTGCTCGCGCAGGAACCAGTTGCGCTTTTTGGGGAACCGCCCATTCCAGCGGAACTCCAGCACCTCCGCCCCGTGCGCCAACGCCACCTCCCGGGTTCGATCCGTGCTGCCGGAATCCAGCACCACCACCCGCCGGGCCAGATCCGCCCCGATGGCCTCCAGACAAACCGCCAGATTCCGCTCCTCATTGCGGACCGGAATGGCGATGGTGAGATCGAGCGGAGGTGGCATGCGGTGGGACGGTGAATCGGTGGTCGGTGAATCGGTGGTCGGTGAATCGGTGGTCGGTGAATCGGTGAGCCGGTGAAGCGGTGAGCCGGTGAGCCGGTGA
>DAIUCN010000153.1:0-457 GCA_036846165.1 Prosthecobacter sp. | reverse complement strand
AGCGGTGAAGCGGTGAAGCGGTGAAGCGGTGAAGCGGTGAAGCGGTGAAGCGGTGAAGCGGTGGAACATTACACCGAATCATTCCGTGGAAGACAAAACGAAGGAGCCACCTTCAGCATGCGCCCAAGCATTCGTCCTGCCGCTTCGGACCGGCTTGTGAGATCCTGAAAAGCCTCGGCCGTCAGATATCCACAAGCGAAAGCAGTTCGCAGCCAATGCAATGGCTCCTGCAACTCGGCATCTGAATCCGTCAACTTGCTCTCAAAGTGCGCCGGATATTTTCGCTTGGCCCATGCTTCAGCCAAGTTGGCAGCCACCGACCGGGAAGATCGCCGAATCTGATCCGTCAGTGCGTAGTTCTCATGTTTGGGCCACGCCCGGCTGAGCTCAAAGATGGCTTGCTGCAGTTGAAAACAAGTTTGGTACAACTCCAAGTCCTGGACCTGATTCACTTTAG
>DAIUCN010000152.1:0-7455 GCA_036846165.1 Prosthecobacter sp. | reverse complement strand
ACTTGGCGATGATGACGGGGTTCATGTGGTGGTGGGTCGAAAATGCGTGGGTCAGCTCGATGTTGACTGACTTCAGTTCATACTCGCGCCCGGAGGCGTCCACCGCGTCATTCCCCTCGCGGCCCGGAATGATCTTCAAGCCCAGCAGCAGGAGAACCTGCAACAGCTTCCCGCCGTTGTCCTGGAATACGTCATCAATCCCGTGCTTCGTGGCAAGGGCCTGATACTCCTGTACGGCGGGCCAGATTTCGAGTAGGCGCTGATAATCGTCGTGCGGCGACAGTGTCACTTTTTCGGTTCCTCCAGTAGTGAAGCAGGAGGAACCCCGAGTGCCAATGCCAACCGTTCGATGTTGTCGATGGAGATATTCCGCTCGCCACGCTCCACCGATCCGACGTAGGTTCGGTGGAGGCCCGCGGCATCGGCCAGAGCCTCTTGAGAAAGGCCGAGCCCCTCCCGCGCCTTCCTCAGGTTCAGAGCGAAATGCTTTCTTGTCGCTGAGGGCTTTAACTTCTTGTTCATCAGCGAGATAATGCGCAGATGATGACAATGAATCTACAGACTTTGAGTAGCACCGTATGCTGATGAGATCCAAGACCGCCCCCGCCTACTACACCTCCAAGGGGGCCGCGTTCATTGGCGACTCGCGGGAGTTGCTTGAGGAGCTGCCGGACGGAAGCGTGAACCTCGTGATCACCAGCCCGCCGTTCGCCCTGCAACGTCAGAAGGAGTACGGGAACCTTGACCAGCACGAGTACATCGACTGGTTCTTGGAGTTCGGGCGCATCGTCCATCGCAAGCTGCGTGATGACGGCAGCTTCGTGGTGGACTTCGGCGGGGCCTACATGAAGGGCGTCCCGGCGCGGAGCCTCTACAACTTCCGCGTCCTGATCCGCATGGTCGATGAGCTGGGCTTTTTCCTCGCGGAGGACTTCTATTGGTTCAACCCGTCGAAGCTGCCGAGCCCGATTGAGTGGGTGAACAAGCGCAAGCTGCGCGTGAAGGACTCGATCAACACCGTGTGGTGGTTCAGCAAGACCGAGTGGCCGAAGTCGGACATCACGAAGGTTCTGGCCCCGTACAGCGACCGGATGAAAAAGCTGATCGAGGACCCGGACAAGTTCTACACGCCCAAGGTCCGCCCCTCTGGGCACGACATCGGGAAAGGCTTCGCCAAGGACAACGGCGGAGCGATCCCGCCGAACCTGCTACAAATCTCCAACTCCGAGTCCAACGGTCAGTACCTGTCAGGCTGCAAGGCAGTAGGCATCAAGGGACACCCCGCGCGCTTCCCGGCGAAGCTGCCGGAGTTCTTCATTCGGATGCTCACGGAGCCGGGCGACCTCGTTGTGGACATCTTCGGGGGCTCGAACACTACGGGGCAGGTAGCAGAGGCGGAGGGACGGCGCTGGATGGCCTTCGAGGCGCTGCCGGAGTACGTCGCTGCATCGTCGTTTCGCTTCCTCGACAAGAGCGTGAGCCCGGAGCTGATGCAGGCCCTGTACGACCGGATTGTGGCGGGCGAGTCCGTG
Organism: Prosthecobacter sp.; assembly: GCA_036846165.1. Classification (GTDB taxonomy): domain Bacteria; phylum Verrucomicrobiota; class Verrucomicrobiia; order Verrucomicrobiales; family Verrucomicrobiaceae; genus Prosthecobacter. Next base: position 5,923 of record DAIUCN010000152.1, on the reverse strand, counting down.
AGCATCGAGGACTTCCGCAGGCAGGCCGAACTCGCGTTGTGATCGGAACGCGGGAGCCGGAAAGAAGAAAGCCGCCCGAGGGCGGCTTTTTTCATCGTCACACAGGGCCTTACCTCATCGCATCCCATCACTTCGGGAAAGGCGGGTTTTTAGGCGGGTGTGCCGTCAAAACCCTGCGGGAAGGCCAGTATAACTGGCAAAATTGGCGGAGAGAGGGGGATTCGAACCCCCGAGGGGCTGTTAACCCCTACACGCTTTCCAGGCGTGCGACTTAAACCACTCATCCATCTCTCCGCGGGAGCCCCGCATTGTAGCACCGACGCTCAGGCGCTCTTGACGGTGCCGACCATCTTCATGGCCGAGCCAATCAGCGCCGAGACCTCGCTCATCGTGCTCGGGACGATGAGGGTCGTGTCGGCATCGTGCGCCACGCGGGCGTAGGCCTCCACCGCCTTTTCGGCGACCTTGAGCTGCACCGCCTGTTCACCACCCGGCTGGCGGATGGCGGCGGCGATGCGTTCGATGGCCTGCGCGGTCGCTTCGGCCACCTCGCGGATGGCGGCGGCCTCGCCCTGCGCCTGGTTGATCGCGGCCTGCTTCTCGCCCTCGCTCTTGGCGATGAAGGCGGCGCGCTCGCCCTCCGCGAGGTTGATCTGCTCCTGCCGCTTGCCCTCGGAGGCGGCGATCAGCGCGCGCTTTTCGCGCTCGGCGGTGATCTGCGCCTGCATCGCGCGCAGGATCTCCGCCGGCGGCGTCAGGTCCTTGATCTCGTAGCGCAGCACCTTCACGCCCCAGTTCAGCGCCGCCTCGTCGATGGCGTTGACGACCTGGGCGTTGATCATCTCGCGCTCTTCGAAGGTCTTGTCCAGCTCCAGCCGGCCGATGACGCTTCGCAGCGTCGTCTGCGCCAGCTGCGTGATCGCCAGCACGTAGTTGGAGGAGCCGTAGCTCGCCCGCATCGGGTCGGTGACCTGGAAGTAGAGGATGCCGTCGACCTTGAGCTGGGTGTTGTCCTTGGTGATGCAGATCTGCTCCGGCACATCCAGTGGGATCTCCTTCAGGCTATGCCGGTAGGCCACCTTCTCGATGAACGGCACGACGAAGTTCAGACCCGGAGCCAGCGTTCTGTCGTAGCGGCCGAGCCGCTCGACCACCCAGGCGGTCTGCTGCGGCACGACCTTGATCGACTTGACGACGAAGACGAGCGCGACGATGACGACGACGATGGCGATTTCCATGGGAGAGGCTTTCGATCGAAGGGAAGGGTAGGGGGGCTGAAGAGGGGCGGCTTTCAGGAAGGATCCACCGGCTCGATGACGAGCCGATTGCCCTGCACCGCGCGGATGCGGTGGGGACCGGGACGGCGCTGGCCGTGCGCACTCGAGGCCACCGCCAGCCAATCGGCACCGCGGTAGCGCACCAGCGCGGTGCCGTCGGGCTGCCACGCCGGCACCTGCACGGTCTGGCCGACGTCGAGCACGACGTCCGGGTTGGCCTGGGGGCTAGGGGCGCGGCGGCGCAGCCGCACCCACGCCCAGCCGCCCACCGTCAGCAGCGCGCACAGCCCCGCGGCCAGCAGTTGGCCGCTGAAGGCCAGCCCCGCATACACGGCCAGGGCCCCGGCGGCTGCGGCCAGCGCCAGCATCAGCAGAAAGAAGGTGCCGCTGGCGAGTTCGGCGGCCACCAGCAGTCCGGCCAGCACCCACCACAGCGTCGCGTCATCCATCGTTCACCCCTTTGGCCTACACTCGCGGACCATGAAATTCCGCTTCCCGATCGTCATCATCGACGAAGATTACCGCTCCGACAACACGTCGGGTCTGGGCATCCGCGCGCTGGCGCAGGCGATCGAGGCCGAAGGCTTCGAGGTCGTCGGCGTCACCAGCTACGGCGACCTGAGCCAATTCGCCCAGCAGCAAAGCCGCGCCAGCGCGTTCATCCTGTCGATCGACGACGAGGAGGTGACCGGCAACCCCGAGCAGGATCCGGCGGTGCTCAACCTGCGCGCCTTCATCCAGGAGGTTCGGCGCAAGAATGCCGAGGTGCCCATCTACGTCTATGGCGAGACGCGCACCAGCCGCCACCTGCCCAACGACATCCTGCGCGAGCTGCACGGCTTCATCCACATGTTCGAGGACACGCCGGAGTTCGTCGCGCGCCACATCATCCGCGAGGCCAAGGCCTACCTGGAGTACATCCAGCCGCCGTTCTTCAAGGCGCTGCTGGACTATGCCGAGGATGGCTCCTACTCCTGGCACTGCCCGGGTCACTCGGGCGGGGTGGCGTTCCTCAAGACCCCGGTCGGGCAGATGTTCCACCAGTTCTTTGGCGAGAACATGCTGCGCGCCGACGTCTGCAACGCGGTGGAGGAGCTGGGCCAGCTGCTGGACCACAACGGCGCCATCGGCGAGAGCGAACGCAACGCCGCGCGCATCTTCAACGCCGACCACTGCTTCTTCGTCACCAACGGCACCAGCACCAGCAACAAGATGGTCTGGCACCACACGGTGGCGCCGGGCGATGTGGTGGTGGTGGACCGCAACTGCCATAAGTCGATCCTGCACTCGATCATCATGACGGGGGCCATCCCCGTCTTTCTCAAGCCCACGCGCAACCATTACGGCATCATCGGGCCGATTCAGCAAAGCGAATTCACCCGCGAGGCCATCGAGGCCAAGATCGCAGCCAACCCCCTGCTCAGCGGTGTGGACCCCAAGGCGGTGAAGCCGCGCATCCTTACGCTCACGCAGTCCACCTACGACGGCGTGCTATACAACACCGAGACCATCAAGCAGATGCTGGATGGCTACGTGGACAACCTGCACTTCGACGAGGCGTGGTTGCCGCACGCGGCCTTCCACCCCTTTTACGGCACCTTCCACGCGATGGGCCGCAAGCGCGGTCGGCCCCAGCATTCGGTGGTCTATTCCACGCAGTCCATCCACAAACTGCTGGCAGGCATCAGCCAGGCCAGCCACGTGCTGGTGCAGGACTCGCAGACGCAAAAGTTGGATCGCCACCTGTTCAACGAAGCGTACCTGATGCACACCTCCACCAGCCCGCAGTACAGCATCATCGCCAGTTGCGACGTGGCGGCGGCCATGATGGAGCCGCCTGGTGGTACCGCGCTGGTGGAGGAAAGCATTGCCGAGTCGCTGGACTTTCGCCGCGCGATGCGCAAGGTGGACGCCGAGTTCGGCGACACCGATTGGTGGTTCCAGGTCTGGGGGCCGGAGGAACTGGCTGAGGAGGGCATCGGCCGCGCCAGCGACTGGGTGCTCAAACGCACCGATGCCGATGGCGTGCAGACGGCCGACGGCGAGGACGCCTGGCACGGCTTCGGCGACATGGCGCCAGGCTTCAACATGCTGGACCCGATCAAGGCCACCATCATCACGCCGGGCCTCAACCTCAAAGGGGACTTCGCCCCCACCGGGATTCCGGCGAGCATCGTCACCAAGTTCCTGGCCGAGCACGGCGTGGTGGTGGAAAAGACCGGGCTGTACTCGTTCTTCATCATGTTCACCATCGGCATCACCAAGGGCCGCTGGAACACGCTGCTGACCGCGCTGCAGCAGTTCAAGGACGACTACGACCGCAACCAACCGATGTGGCGCGTGATGCCGGAGTTCTGCCGCAAGCAGCCGCGCTACGAGCGCATGGGCCTGCGTGATCTGTGCCAGTTCGTGCACGAGATGTATGCCAAATACGACGTCGCCCGGCTAACCACCGAGATTTACCTGAGCGACCTGACCCCGGCCATGAAGCCGAGTGACGCCTTCGCGCAGATCGCCCACCGCAACACCGAGCGCGTGCCTATCGACGAGCTGGAGGGGCGCATCACCACGGCGCTGATCACGCCCTATCCGCCCGGCATTCCGCTGCTCATCCCCGGCGAGGTGTTTAACCGCAGGATCGTGGACTACCTGAAGTTCTCGCGCGAGTTCAACGAGCGCTGCCCGGGTTTCGAGACGGACATCCACGGCCTGGCCATCGAGGAGACGTTCGACGGCGGCAAACGCTACTACGCCGACTGCGTGCGCGTCGCGTCCGCTTGAGGCAGGTCAAGGCCCGAGCGCGCTCGCGCGGGCCTTGACGTCGCCTTGCGGTAAGATGCAGGCGTCGATCTTTCAACCCCCAAGCGCGAATCACCATGTTCCCCGAATACCGCGGCCTGATCACCAAGCTCAAGACCAGCGATCACCACTTCACCCGCCTGTTCGACAAGCACAACGAGCTGGATGAGCGCATCCAGCGCATGGAGCAGGGCATTGAGCCCGGCACGCACGAGCAGATCGAGACGCTGAAGAAGGAAAAGCTGCTGCTCAAGGATCAGTTGTACGACATCCTGCGCAAGGCAGCCGCCTGAGTCTCCCGAATAGCCGCCCATGCACGGGCGGCCTCAACCGCTGCTGTCGCCAATCACGCGGCGCGCACCATTGAAGCGGTCGCGCCAGTAGCGGTCCTCCAGGCGCTCCATGCGCACATGGGCGCCGGAGCGGGGCGAATGAATGAACCGCCCCTGCCCGACGTAAATGCCCACGTGGCTGAACGGCTCGCCCAGGGTGTTGAAAAACACCAAATCCCCGGGGGCCAAGGCCTCCGTCTCGATGGGCAGCGTCGCCTGCGCCTGTTCCGCCGCGCGCCTCGGCAACAGGATGCCGGCGCTCTCGCGATAGGTGATCTGCACGAAGCCGCTGCAATCCACCCCCTGGTCAAACCCGGTGCCGCCGCGCTGGTAAGGCACTCCGACGTAAGCCATGGCGTACACCAAGGCGGCCGATCGGCGGCCGTGAGCATCGTCGGTCAGCGCAGGCCGTGCAGGCGCAGCCCCATCCCTCAGCACCCCCCGCGCGGTGAGAAGATCCATGATAGGATCGCCGGCCTTTGCGGTCAGCGGCAGCGCGAGCGCCAATGCAATCCCCCACGCCCGGCGGCGCAGGGCTTGGGGAACGATCGGCTGGGCCGTGGCATGTTGCGGCATCACGGCGCACACATTAGGGCAGGACGGCAGCCGACGTCAACGGGGCCGCTTCGTCCCACGGGTGTTTTGGGGACCAAAGAACGCATGTTGTTGGATGCAAACGACTGCCAGCTCGTGCTGGTGGACTATCAGGCCAGGTTGATGCCGGCCATCGCGCGGGGCGACGAGGTGTTGCAGCGCGCCGAACTGCTGGCCGGCTTGGCGCACCTGCTGAAGGTGCCCGTCTGGGGGACGGAACAAGCCCCCGAGCGGCTGGGGCCTCTGGCGCCGTCGCTGCGCAGCCGGTGTCGGCAGGTGTTTGCCAAAACCGCGTTCGATGCCTGCGACAGTGGCCTGCTGACCGCCCTGCGGGCGCCGGCTCGCCCAGCGGGCAATGCCTGCAGCCTGCCCAAGCACCTGCAAAAGCCCACCGCGCCGAGTCGGCAGACGATCGTGCTGGCCGGCTGCGAGACCCATGTATGCCTGCTGCAGACGGCACTTGGCTTGGTGGAGCAGGAGTTGGACGTCTGGGTGGTGACAGACGCTTGCGGCTCGCGCCGCGACCGCGATCGCGATGCCGCGCTGGACCGTTTGGCCGCCAACGGGGTGGAACTGGTCACCGCCGAAATGGTGGGCTTCGAGTGGTTGCGCAATGCGCAGCACCCGCGGTTCCGCGAAGCGCTGGCCTTGCTGAAATGACAGCCCTCGAGTGTACGGGCACCCTGCGCCAATAAATCAAAACTATTAATGAACAAGAATATTCAAATTTATAGGGTAATTGCCGATGCATCGCTGGCGTACCGCCGCCAGAATGCGGCGACAGTGTGTGGTGACCGCCTTGGCGCGACCCAGTGATGACGGAACCTCGTGCAGGAGTACACAACATGATGGCTATCCAATCCAATCGACGCGCCGTGCTAAGGGCCGGCGGGGCGCTGGCGACGCTGGTGTCGCTGGGCG
>DAIUCN010000151.1:0-7479 GCA_036846165.1 Prosthecobacter sp. | reverse complement strand
GGGCGGAGGGCGGAGGGCGGAGGGCGAAGGGCGAAGGGCGAAGGGCGAAAGGGGGCTTGACTCCATGCTCTACGCTCTTAGCTCCATGCCCAGCCTATTACGGCGACCGTAATAGACTGTCGGTGCTGGTTCCAGGGGAACTTGTGTGACGAAATCGTTGCGCGGGGCTGACGGTTGGAGCGGATGCTGCTGGACGCGGCCGCCCGACGGGTTCATGGTTTCAGGTCATGGACCGCAAGCTGATCAACCGGGAAATCCTGCTTTCCTTCTGGAAGATCCACATCCTCCACCATGCGGCGGAGGGCGAGGTGGTTGGCCAGTGGATGCTCAAGGAACTGGCCCATCACGGTTACGAGGTCAGTCCCGGCACCCTGTACCCGCTGCTCAAGCGACTGGAAAAAAACGGCTGGCTGAAGTCGAAGGTCGATCCCGCCCGCGGCCCCAAGGCCCCGCGCGCCTACCGCATCACCGCCGAGGGTCGCAAGGTCCTGCAGGTCGTCCGCCAGCAACTGCGCGAGCTGGGTGTTGAGGTGGCGGAGTAGGGCAGGGCGGTGTGCCTGACAGGTTGGGTGAACCGCGGATTTCGCCGATGAGCGCCGATCGATAGAAGTGGCCCGAAGGGAGCGCGGACTCTCTTGTCCGCCTCTTCTGAGATGGACTAGGTTTTGGAACCACGAAGGTCACGAAGGGAGCAGGGAAGTCGGACGCAGCGCAGCGCGTCCCGGTAGGGCGCCGCTGCGCCGGCGCCGTGGCTTTCCGCGTGGTCGGCCTCGGTAGGGGGGTGGTTGGCCGCAGAGGAGCGGAGGAGCCGAGGTGCTGAGGTGGGGCGCTTTGTCCTCCAAGCGCCGTGCGGGTTGTTTCGGGTCGGCTCAGTCTGCCTCTAGGCCCTTGGCTCCATGCTCCACGCCCCGCGTTCCCGGACCGACCGCCGCAATGCCAGCCTGAGGTGAACCGCTGATGGGACGCTGATCCAGAGGGTTTTCAGAGAAGGGCTCACGCCAAGGCGCAAAGACGCCAAGAAAGTAGGCGGAGATGCGGATGATCCTTCGCGCCTTGGCGTGAGCTGTTTTGGAGGGTGGTGGTTGAACGGTTGGGGGCGAGCAAATCGTTCGCGAAGAGTGCGGCTCGCTGAGGTGTGCCAAGGGGATTAAAAAAGGCTGGGCTGGGGTCGTGAATTTTGCTAGAAGATTGTCGCGTGAGAAGCATTCAGCCAACAACCCGCCTTGTTCGGTGGGTCATCAAAAGGCATGGCCTTGGGCAGATGCAGGAAGAGGCGCGCGGGGACCTGAACCTCAACCAGACCGCGATCGGGGGCATCCCGGGCAACCGCTGGAAGCGTCGCTACGACCCCACGGGCAACTGGCGTCAGGTGGAAATCGACAAGCTGGGCAGCCGCTGGTCGCTGGAGGACCGCGTGCATGACAAGGGCAACCGGCTCATGCAGGTGGACCAGCATGAGCAGAGTCAGCAGCCGCCCGTGGAGGTGGACGCGGCCGGGCGGATGACGAAGGTGCCACTGGCGCCGGGCAACTGGACGAACGTATCCAACGAGGTGAAGTGGGATGCCTGGAACCGCATCGTCGAGGTCCAGTTCAGCGCCTCCGTCATCGGGGCCTACGCCTACGACGCGCTGCACCGCCGGATCAAGCGCACGGCATCGGGGGTGACCTGGCACAGCTACTTCAATGATGCCTGGAAGGTGATCGAGGAGCGGCGCGCCAGCCATCCGGCGGTGGCGGCGGCGCACTACCTCTGGGGGCTGCGGCATCGCGACGACCTGGCGCGGCGCGACCGGGCCACAACGGCGGGCGGCAGCATGAGCCAGCGGCACTACGTGCTGATGGACTACCACAACCCGGTGGCGATCACGGGCACGACCGGAACGGTGCAGGAGCGTTATCAGTTTGACGGGTTTGGCACCCGGGTGGTCCTGGATGCCGGCAACGATCCGATCGTGGTGAGCGCTTACGCCTGGAGCTTCGCCTTCCAGGGGCAGTTTGAGGACGGGGAGACGGGCTGGCTGAACTACGGGTTCCGGTATTACGCGCCCGGCCTGGGCCGGTTCCTGAGCAAGGACCCGATCATGGAGGCAGGCGGGAACAACCTGTACCGGATGTCCAACAACGCGCCGGTGAATGCGGTGGATTGGCTGGGGTTGGGGCCTGTTCCCAACGGGGTCAATATTCAAGTCAGCAACAGACCTGCCCTTAGAGCTGCTCATGAAACAGCATCAAAAGCGCTTGCCGAAGAGCTGAGGAAAGAGCGCGATGCGATCAAGGCTAAGCAAGACTACGACAAAGCCACCAAAGGTAAGACAGGAGCCCAATTGGACCGGATGAGAAGGAACGGATTAAAACCACCTCCGAGCTATAAGGCAAAAGAAAGTTGCGGTCGAATTTGCAAAAAGAAAAGTGACGGGTGTTACTATACGACGGAGTATTCTGGAGAATACAGATCTGAAGATCGATGCAATGTGGATGCTTCTCCCGCCTGCAATGATGGAGACGAGGAGGTGGGCTTCTGGCACACTCATCCAGGGGGATCTTGGTTTTCGGATAAAAGTAACACTAGCAATAAACGTGGCGGTGACTTGGAGTTTTCTAAATTTAAAAATAAACCACTCACAATGACGCGTGAAACTATGTCGGGATCTGGAGAATTCGAGACTTTCGAAGCCGATCCAAGTATGGGATTTTCTCGCTTTCAGCCTTAAATACTATGAAATATTTTGTCGCCGCAATGAATCTATTGTTGCTAATTGGGGTGCTGGGGATCGCCAAGACATCGAAGGCTCAGTCTGTAAGCCAGCGATTGGAGGACATTGAGAGGCATTTGCGAACGGATGCCGCAAACCAAAATCTGCAGAGATTTGACCACAATTATGTGTTCAACAAAAAGGATTTGGATCGCATCACAGACACTTATTTCAAGCACGTACCCTATAGCGAAAAACTTGTTCTAGCCTATTTTCAACTGATTGATAATCAACCGTTGATTTTTGCTGTTTACGAAGATTATGAAAATCCGGAACCCAATTCATTCGGCAATGTGCCCCTGCTGGGGCATACTGTATTTTTGCGTCAGATGGATAAGGGAAAGCCAATTGTAAAAGCATGGAAATTGAAAGGTAATTTTGTCCTGTTTAAACTTATTCAAGATACGCACGATAGGGTATCTAAGGCAACTCCCAGCGGACAATCCATGAACTGGGGCCCAACGAGTCATGATCAACGCCATTTGTTTGTAGCTACTTTGCACGAAAATGGCTCACGGAATGGCGATCTCCATGGTGCCTTGTCCATTGATCCGCCGCAAGGCTCCCAAGTCAGTTCGTTGCTGCGCAGGTTGGATTCCTTTTGCAATTCGCTGCTCGAAGGCAGGCAAGGCCCTGCAGACGTTTCAGATAAAATCGTCCTGTCCAAATGAGGCCGATAAAAACGCATGATTCACTGTTACATTCACTCTCTGGAATGAAGCGTTGTGACAATCATGCGGTCATTCAGTGGCTGTTGAGCCAGATGCAGGGCATGGTGTGTTTCCGCAACAACGTTCGCAATCATCGCGCCCTTGGTGGCCGCGGCTGTGATCCGATAAAGGTCTTGCGCGTTATGGACCCGCATGAGCAGAGTCAGCAGACGCCCGTGGAGGTGGACGCGGCCGGGCGGATGTCGAAGGTGCCGCTGGCGCCGGGCAACTGGACGAACGTATCCAACGTGGTGAAGTGGGATGCGTGGAACCGCATCGTCGAGGTCCAGTTCAGTGCCTCCGTCACCGGGGCCTACGCGTACGACGCGCTGCATCGCCGGATCAAGCGCACGGCATCGGGGGTGACCTGGCACAGCTATTTCAATGATGCCTGGAAGGTGATCGAGGAGCGGCGCGCCAGCCATCCGGCGGTGGCGGCGGCGCACTACCTCTGGGGGCTGCGGCATCGCGACGACCTGGCGCGGCGAGACCGAGCCACGACAGCGGGCGGCAGCATGAGCCAGCGGCACTACGTGCTGATGGACTACCACAGTCCGGTGGCGATCACGGGCACGACGGGGACGGTGCAGGAGCGCTACCAGTTTGACGGGTTTGGCACCCGGGTGGTCCTGAATGCCAGCAACGATCCGATCGTGGTGAGCGCCTACGCCTGGAGCTTCGCCTTTCAGGGGCAGTTTGAGGACGAGGAGACGGGCTGGCTGAACTATGGGCTCCGGTACTACGCGCCCGGCCTGGGCCGGTTCCTGAGCAAGGACCCGATCATGGAGGCGGGAGGCAACAACCTTTACCGGATGTCCAACAACGCGCCGGTCAATGCGGTGGATTGGCTGGGGTTGGCTTGTCCAGAGGGGGAGGTTATGGATGATGCAGGTCGATGCTGTTGCCCGAATCAGATGCAAGTCATAACTTTAAATGTCAAAGTTGATGGAAGCTCGCAAGTCTCAGGACATGCTTGGCTTGACGTTGCGCCTGAAGATGAAGAGAGCGGTTCGTTTGGACATTATCCGGCTGCCGGGTTCTTTGATAAGATTAGCAGTGGCACAGATGACGCAAATAGATATGGAAAAACGAGTAAGCGCGATGATGGATTAGAGCCAACTGCGATTAAAACTTATCGGGCATGCGATGCATCAAGGAAAAAAGCCATGGAAGAAGTGGATAAGAGGAAGGATCAGCCATATTCTCCAGGTAATAAAAAGGGCGCGCCAAACTGCGTGGGTTGGGCTTGCCAGATCCTGCAAGACACAGGATTCCAGCCGCCGCTGGATCCTGAGCAGCCATCTGCCTTTCCTAGGCTACTTCAGTCTGAAATTAATTTATACTAAATAAGAAGTGAAAAAATATTTCTTGACATCTATAGTTGCGGCAATCATTGGATTGTTGACAGGTTATTTCTGGCGGGAGGTTGATGAGTCGAATCGTTTGCTCTATCCGTTTCGCAGATCCGCCAGCGAAAATCTTTATCCGGTCAAGGTGGTTCTGCACGAGGATCGGGCGGATATGAATGTGTCGATTCTTCCGTTCAATCAGGGCAAGCATGACAAAAGATTTTTGCTCTGCCTGGTCATAAAAACCAAGGATCCAGATCTTGTGAGACGGCTCAAAAAGCGGCCTAAAGTTGCAGCGGTAACCTTCGAGGCTTACGATGAAGAGGGGGTAATTCTTGGGCAGAGAATGTTCACTCAGGCCATTGAATCCGTGAATTTTGAAGGCGGGGTTCTGATGGTTAGCGAGGTCACGGAACCGTGGGGACGGCGATTGTATGAAAGGCTGCAGACGGATCCTGGTGGTGTGAGGATGATGTCGGAGTTGCTTGGCATTGATTGAAAGCTCTTTTTGGATCCAACTTGAGGCATGAAAATCTTCTACACTCTGTTCAAGGGTTTGTTGCTGTTCGGCTGCATCGGCATGAGTCAGCCGTCTCAGGCTCAAACTGTGAGCCAGCGATTGGAAGACATTGAGAGGCATTTGCGAACGGATGCGGCAAACCAGAATCTGGAGAGATTTGATCACAATTATGTGTTCAATCGCCATGAGCTGGATCGCGTGACGGACACGTATTTCAAGCACGTCCCCTATAGCGAAAGTCTCGTTCTTGCCTATTTTCAACTGATTGATAACCAGCCATTTATTTTGGCGGTTTACGAGGAGCATGAAAAGCCGGAACCCAATTCATTCGGCAACGTGTCCCTGCTGGGGCATACCGTTTTTTTGCGTCGGATAGAAAATGGATTGCCAATTGTCAAGTCGTGGACTCTCATGGGGAACTTCAGGCTTTCGAATCTCATTAGAAGCACCTTCGAGATGGTTTCCAAGGCGACGCCCAACGGACAGTTGCATAACGAAATGCCAACCACATTCGGTCAGCGTCTTCTATTTGTTGCTGCACTGAACGAAAATGGCGGCCGAGCTGGCGATCTCCATGGCGCGCTTTCCATCATCCCGCCGAAGGAATCTCCGGTCGCGCGACTGCTACTTCGATTGGATTCTTTTTGCAATGCTTTGCTGGAGGGGAAGTTCGGGCCGTCTAAAGATTCTGATCGGATCATCCTCTCGCAATGATTTCTTTTCATGAAACTCACAAAGTGCATCCTCATCCTTGCCTGCGTTTGCCTTGTGGCGGAAGGCTTCGCGCAAGATCATCTGGTGCCTGGTTGGATTCAGCTCATCACCAAGCTGGATCAGTACGAAGGCAAGGACATTTACATCTCGGGCTGGTGTGACGTTGATGGCAACGGACCCACCATGAGGCTATGGATGTCCAAGTTTGCCGCGGAGGCTGGACAGGTCGAGTTTTGCCTCGTCGTGGATGATGCATCCATGGTGAGGTACTTGAAGGTTGAGCCTGAGAAGATGAGAATGTATCACGGAAAAATCATCGACCTCGTTGGAACCGTCGACAGCAAGGGGGTTCCGGGCAATGCCATTGCCTTCATCAAGGACATCAAAAGTTTCACCGTTTATCACAAGCGCCATGTTCCTGAAGTCATTGGGCCAGCCAAATGAAGCAACGGGGCCATGAAGATTAAAAAATCAATCACGGTAAGTTCGTTGGCTGTTGTTTTTATTGCGGTGTTTTTTCTCGTTATTAAAAAAATCGAGAAGGAGTCACTCAACACTCTAGTGGAGATAAAGGAAGTAGCCGGTTCTTATATCGAGGATGAGAATCTTGCGTGTCAAGCAAGAGATATAACATCGAAGATTGTGATTCAATCCAAATACACACAGGATATCAATAATATGACGATCACGTCAGGGGAAAGGCTGAATTTAATGTCAGATGCAACTACTATCTATATAGAAAGTGCATCATTTAAATGTCAAATTCCGGCAGAATTCGAGTCGGAAATGATACCCCAATCTTTTCAAGATACGATTCTTTCAATTTCGAAAATTCATTCGCCGCATGAGCAATTGAATGCATGTAAAAACACCGAAGAAATATCAGATTTTCTGAAATGGCTTGACCTGAAAATGTTGTTTGATGTCAGTCCCCTGAGGATGGCCTATGCGGAATATGCCTCCAGCCCAATATCCTCAGTCTTGGCTCTTGCCACGACGAGCGGGCCGCACTTCATCTATTGGTGGCCTGGAAATGACGACCGTTGTGTTCAGGTGGTTGTGGAAAGTCTGAATGCAGAGGGGCTTCGGGAAGCTTTGTCCGTGCTTGCAATGTCAAAACTAAAAAATTAGTTTAATGCAAAGTATTTGCATTCATTTCATCATTGGAAGCATGATTCATGTTAACTGTATCGTCAGCACCGGCGCCCACCGGGAGCGGGTGCAGTATGGCTTTGACCGCAACACCCGTCGCACCTGGCTGCGACGGTTGGAGGTGGACGCGGCCGGCCGGGCAGACGTGGGGAACCGCTGATTTGACGCTCATGGGACGCTGATCCGGAGGGCTTCCGGGGAAGGTTTCACGCCGAGGCGCAAAGGAGCAAGGGCAAGGGCAAGGGCAAGGGCAAGGGCAAGGAGCAAGGAGCAAGGAGC
>DAIUCN010000150.1:0-7640 GCA_036846165.1 Prosthecobacter sp. | reverse complement strand
GCGCCGCAGCGTGGTTTCCAGCCCGCGCCGGTTCACGGACATTGTCGAGAAGAGCTTGACCGCGCAGGCGCGACCTCCGGCGCTGGCACGAAAGACCTCGCCGCAACTGCCGACACCGATGCGGTCCTGCAGTTGCAGGTCGCTGCTGTCCGGTGGGCTCATGCGTGGGGTGCGGGGTTGGGCATCGGGGCTCCGGTTGGGTTCGTCAAGGTGGCGGTCGCCTGTGGCGGGGTCAAGACGTGGCTTTGACGCTGTCCCGGCGTGGGGTGTTCAGTGGATGTGGACTTTTCTTGCCGTCGTTCGAAGACCGCCGGCGCCGCGTGCGTTGGAATCCGTCGCCATGTGCCGCCTACTCCTTCCCTTGCTCTGCCTTGCCCTGCCGCTGTCCGCCCAGGTGAAATCATCGCCACCACCGGCCCTGCGCCTGAAAGCTTCGGTGGAGCGTCCGGACGCGCTCTACAAGCGCGGCGAGACGGCAGTCTTCCTCCTTGAGGCCAGCCAGGGTGGCAAGCCGGTGGAGGATGTCACCGTGACCTGCGTGCTGTCCAAGGACGGTATCGACCCACAACCGCCGGTGCAGGTGCGTCTGAGCGGCGGCAAGGGGCGGCTGGAAGGCAAGCTGGACGAGCCGGGCTTCCTGCTATTGCGCGCCACCGCCGGCAAGGCCTCGGCCCTGGCCGGGGCGGGTTTCGATCCCCAGGAACTCCGCCCGAGTCTGCCGGTGCCGGACGACTTTGACGCCTTCTGGTCGGCGCAAAAGGCCGCGCTGGCTGCGGTCGAACCGGCGGCGGAGTTGGTGCCCGTGCCGGCGCCTGCCACAGCGGCCAATGCTTCGACGGCGGTGAAGATCGAGTGTTTCGACGTCAAGGTGGCCTGCCTGGGGGCGCCGGTGTCCGGTTACCTCAGCCGCCCGGTGGGCGCCCGCCCTGGCAGCCTGCCGGCAGTGCTCACCGTCCATGGCGCCGGCGTGCGCAGCGCCAGCCTGGCCGGCAGCGCCTCTTGGGCGGCGAAGGAGGGCGGCCTCCTCGCGCTCGACATCAACGCCCACGGCCTGCCCAACGGTCGGCCCGAGGCGTTCTACACGGCCCAGGCCGCCGGGGCGCTCAAGGACTACCGGTATGCCGGCCGCATGGAGCGCCAGCAGAACTACTTCACCGGCATGTTCCTGCGCGTCATTCGCGCCATCGACTTCCTCACCGCCCAGCCGGAGTGGGATGGTCGCACGCTGATCGTCTACGGTTCCAGCCAGGGCGGGTATCAAGCCCTGGCCGCGGCCGGCCTCGACGCCCGTGTCAGCTTCATCTGCGCCGGTGTGCCGGCCGGTTGTGATCACAGCGGTGCGGCGGTCGGCCGGGTCAATGGCTGGCCCAAGCTGGTGCCTGCCGGAGCGGACGGCCATCCCGACGCTGCCGTGCAGCAGACCGCGCGTTATGTCGACGCCGTCAACTTTGCCGCGCGCGCTCGCTGCCAGGGGGCGGCGGTGACGGTGGGTTACATCGATGTGACCTGTCCACCGACCAGCGTGCTGGCCGCCTACAACGCCCTGCCGGTGGCCAAGCGCCTGCATGCCGACGTGCTGGCCGGGCACACCAACTCGCCGGCGGCGACCCGCTTCATGCAGGAGGCTGCGCTCGAGCACATCCGCGCCCTGCGACGCTGAGTCTGTTGTGGTGGATCGGCGCTTGTCTCAGCGCCGCCGCCAACGCAGCACCAGCAGGGCCAGGGCGAGGCTGCCGGCAAACCACCACGGCCAAAGCTGCAGGCTGGCGGCAAAGACCCCAGGGTCCTCGGCGGGCAGGTTGAGTCGTCCCTGCAGCCAGGCGGTGTGCCAGCCGAAGAGCAGGGTGAGCAGGCCGTAGGCGAGGTTGGTGGTCAGACCGCGAAAGCTGAGCACCGTGGCACGGTGGGCGGAATCGGCGGCGGCGTTGAGGTGGTGCGACACAAAGAACTGCAGGAAGCGCATGGCGAGCATGAGCGGCAGGATCAGGGCGATGCCGGTCCAGCCTGGCTGCGGGTGGGCGGCGCCGAGCAGGCCGGCGAAGGTCAGCGCGGCGACGAACAGGAAGTGGTCGCGCTCGCGGCCGTGCCGGGTCATGCGTTCCATCAGGCCGGCGCTGGCCAGGCCGAGCAGGGAAGCCACCGTGCCAATGACGCCATACCAGGCTTCGTCGATGCCAACGAGGCGGTAGAAGTTGCTGGCGACGGTGAGGAAGAGGCGGATGATGCTGTCGAAGACGACGGCCAAAACGATCAGGCGGAAGGCCGCCTCATGGCGCCAGATCCAGGTGCCGGTGGCGAGCATGCCGCGCAGGGCGCGCGCGGTTTCCTGGGTCCAGGAACCGCCGGCGGCGGGTGGTGTGCCGGCTTCGCGCAGGCGCAGGGCAACTGCCAGGCAGGCAAGCGCGGTGAACAGGTTGAAGAGCAGCGGCAGCTTCATTGTCCAGGTTCGTTCCAGCGCCGGCAGACCCAGGCCGTTGAGCAGGGTGAGCACGCGTTCGTGATCGTAGAGCAGGCCGCCGCTGATCGAGGAGACGATGAAGCCGATCGCCATGAGTCGGCTCAGCCGCGCCATGACCGCCGGCCACTGGCGGGTGCGCTCCGTCGCGGGCAGGCTGTCGTAGGCCAGGGCCTCATCGGCACCGCTGGCGCAGGCCTCGGCCGTGCCGCTGAGGATGCGGTTGACCACAAACATCCAGAACACCAGGTCGTGTTGGCCCGGCGGCATCAGGCAGAGCAGGGCCATTTCGGCGACCATCAGCCAGCCGGCGGCGACAATCAGGGGGCGACGGCCAAAGCGGTCGGCGAGGGCGCCCGAGGGCACTTCCAGCAGGACGATGGTGAGCGCCCAGATGACGTTGAGCGCCGCGAACTCGCCCAGGCTGAGGCCGAGGTCGAGGAAGAGGATGGTGTAGACCGGGTAGTAGAAGCGGCAGTTGAACAGCAGCCGAAACGCCAGGAAGAGCCGGACGTTGGAAGGCATGAGCGTGGTGCAAGGGCCGCCGGTCTCAGCCGTGACGATCCTTGAAGGTCAGTTCGGCGATGCCGGACTTGTCGAGGCCGCCGAGGCCGAGGGCGACCATGCGGTCGTACTGGGCCTGGGTGGCGCTGTTCAGGGGCAGGTTGAGGCCGGCCTCGGCGGCCAGGCCGGCGGCGATGCCGCTGTCCTTGGCGGCGTGCTCGGCGGAGAACCAGCAGTCATGCTCGCGGGCGACCATGTCGGCACCATCGGTTTCCAGAACACGGCTGTTGGCGCCGGTCTGGCTGAACACCTCGCGGATCATGCCGAGGTCGTGGCCGAGCGCGGCGGCAAGGCCGAGGCCCTCGGCGAGGCCGGCGGTGTTGATGTTCATCACCATGTTGACCAGGGCCTTGACCTCGGCGGCGCGCCCCATGGCGCCGACGTGGCGGCGGTTGATGCTCATCTGTTCGAGCACCGGCAGCAGGCGCTGGTAGACGGCTTCGTCGCCGCCGACCATGAGGTAAAGCTTGCCTTCGCGGGCGTGGCTGATCGATGAGGCCATGGCGGCTTCCAGGCAGTCGGCACCGGCAGCTCGGGCGGCGGCGTCGACCCGGCGGTGGATGGCGGGCGACAGCGTCGCGCAGTTGATGAAGGTGCGGCCGGCGGCGCCCTGCAGCAGGTTGTCCTCCGGCTGGAAAAAGATCGCCTCCATGGCGGCGTCATTGGTGACGACCGTGAAGATCAGGTCGGCGGCGGCCGTGACTTCGCGCAGGCTGGCGGGAGCGGCACAGCCGAGTTCGGTGGCGAGGCTTTCCGCGATCGGGCGGTGGGCGTCGTAAACGGCGGTGATGCGGTGGCCGCAGTCCTGCAGGCGACGGGCCATGTTGGCTCCCATGCGTCCGACTCCGACAAAGGCGATGTTCTGGCTGCTCATGAGGGTAAAAAGCGGGTTGAGCGCCCACTGTGGCGACGCCGGTGGCCGGGTGCAAGCGCGAACGGTTCAGGGGCGCAGTTCGCCGAGGCGCAGGATTTTCTCGATCTGCACCGTGCCGGCCTCATCGACGATGCGCAGGCGCAGTTCCGGGTCGGTCGCCTGCCAGTCGATGTCGAGGGTGCCGACGTTCGGTCGGTGGAAGGTCTTGGGCAGCGAGCGATGGGCGTTGGGGGTTGGCGTGCCGCGCGGGTGGATCTGGGTCATGGAGCTGGCGGTCAGATCGTGCAGGGGGTAGGGGACGTCCTCGGTCAGGGTCGAGAACTCGCACCAGTGACGGTCGCCGCTGAGGAAAAGCACACCCTCGGCCTGGGTGCGGCGGATCAGCTCAATGAGGCGGCGCTGCTCGCGCGGGAAGTTCGCCCAGCTCTCGCTGCCGCTGGCGGCGGCGGCAAACTGGATGCTGGAGGCGATCAGGCGCAGGCGCGCCGGCTGGCGCAGTTGGTCATCGAGCCAGCGCCACTGGGCCTCACCGAGCAGGGTGGCGGAGGGATCGTCGTTCGGCACGGCACTGCCGCCGACACCGGCCTGGCTCTTGGGCACGCGTTTGAGCGGGCTGCGAAAGTAGCGGGTGTCGAGCAGGATGACCTGCACCGAGTGCTCCGCGGGGCCGAACAGGCGGGCATCGTACACGCCCTCGCGGCTGTGCCTTGGCGAGTCGGCCGGCACCTGCAGCCAGTCGAGAAATTCCTTTTGCGCCTCGCGCCGCTTCGGGTAGTCGGCGCCGCCGTCGTTGACGCCGAAATCGTGGTCGTCCCAGGTGGCCAGCACCGGCGCGCGCTCGAGCAGACCGCGATGGAAGCGGCTGTTTGCCAAAGCCTGGTACTTGGCCCGCATCACGCCCATGTCCTCGGTGTCGGCATAGATGTTGTCGCCCAGATACAGAAACAGATCCATCGGCAGCGTCAGGGTGCGGTCGAGCATGGGGTGCTCGGTTTTGTCGAGGCAGGAGCCGAAGACGATGTGGCGCAGCGGGGTTTCCGCCGGCGCGGCGGTGACAAGCAGCAGGGACAGGAGCAGGCGCGGGAGCATGTCAAACCAACGTGACCGCCGCGGTTGATCCTCACGTTTTTGTCGATCGGTGCCCGACTGCCAAAACGCTTGACCCCGGACGGCAAAGGCGCTTACTGCCCGGCGAGGTCCGCCCCCGCTCACGAACTCATGATCGCCCTCTTTTCGCCGCCCTGCCGCCCTGGACGTTTTCCAGGGGTTCTGGCTCTGGCGCTGCTGGCGGTCCTGCTTGTCTCCGGCGCGGCGCGCGCCTTCGACACGGTGATCCTTGATGCCGGTCACGGCGATCACGATCGCGGGGCTTCGATCGGTTACGTGTATGAAAAGCATCTCTGCCTGGACACCGCGCGGCGCGTTGAGCGCCTGCTCAAGCAGGCAGGCTTCCGCGTCATCATGACGCGCAGCACCGATGTCTTCATCCCGCTCCAGCAGCGGGCCGACTACGGCAACAGTCGCAGCAACGCGATCTTCGTCAGCATCCACTACAACTACAGCCGCGGTGGCACGGGGCACGGCGTCGAGACCTTTTATCATTTCGACCGCAGCTACACCCTCGCCGCCTACATTCAGGCCTACCTGCTGCAGTCCACCGGCCTGACCAACCGCGGCGTCAAGCACGCCAGCTACTTCGTCATCCGCAAGACCACGCGCAATCCCGCGGTGCTGGTCGAGTGCGGGTTCGTCAGCAACTCCGCCGAGCGCGCGAAGATGATGGATGGTGCCTTCCGCGCCCGCATTGCCGAGGGCATCGCCCAGGGCATTGTCGCCTACAAACGCGCCCGCTGATCCGCCCGCCATGCTTGTCATGTGCCGCCAGATGCAGGAGGCCGAGGCACGCGCCTTCGCCAGCGGCGTCAGTGCCGCCGACCTCATGGAGCAGGCCGGCTGCGGCATCGCCCGCGTCATCCGCCAGTTTTTTCCCGTGCCCGGCACGGTCCGACTCTACCTCGGCACGGGCAACAACGCCGGCGATGCCCTGGTGGCCGGCCGTGAACTGCGTGCCGCCGGCTGGCGCCTGCAGGCCCGCTGCGCCCGCGATCCGGCGGATTTTAAACCCTTGCCGGCCCTGCATTGGCAGGAACTGGGTGCCATTGAAGTCGTCTCGGCCGCTGCGCGCTGCGATGCCGGTCCACTCGTTTGCCTGGATGGCCTGCTCGGTTTGGGAGCAAGCGGGCCACTGCGGCCGGACTACTCCGTCCTCGCCGCTGAAATGAACCGCCTGCGCCTGGAACAGGGTGCCAGCACGGTGGCGATGGACCTGCCCTCGGGCCTCGATGGCGACTCCGGGGCGCCGGCGGCCGATGCCGTCATCGCCGATGTCACCGTCACCGTCGCGGCGGTCAAGTGCGGCCTGGTCGCCGATGCCGCCGTCCAGCATGTCGGTCGACTCTCCCTCGTGCCGCTGGCGGAACTGGAGCCCTTTCTGCAGGGCGATGCCGGTGCCGAACTGCTGACCCCCGATCTGCTGCGCCCGTGGCTGCCGCGTCGCCATCACGACTGCCACAAGGGGCAGGCTGGTCGCATCGCTGTGCTGGCCGGCTCGCCCGGGTTTTACGGCGCCGCCGAACTCACCTGTCTTGGCGCCCTGCGCGCCGGTGCCGGTTTGGTGACGCTGCTGGTGCGCGAGCCCGAGGCTCAGGCCGTGCTCGCCGCCCGCTTGCCGGCCGAGGTCATGGTTCGCCGCATCGACGACGCCCGCGCCGCGGCCGAGGGCTTCAATGCGCTCGCCGTGGGGCCGGGACTCGGCTTCGCCCACGCCGATGAAGTGGCCTACCTGCTGCGCGAGGCGCCGGTGCCGGTGGTGATCGATGCCGACGCCCTGACCCTGCTTGCCCAGCGCGGTCTTGAACCGCTACGCAACGCCGCCGGACCGCGCCTGCTGACCCCGCATCCCGGCGAGATGCGCCGGCTGGCGGAAACGGTCGGTGATCGTGCCACCTGCGCCCGAACCTTTGCCGACGCCCATCCCGGTCACACCCTCTTGCTCAAGGGCGCGCGCACGGTCATCGCCTGCGCCGGCGAACCGCTGCGCTACAACAGCACCGGTCACGCCGGCATGGCCACCGGTGGCATGGGCGATTTCCTGACCGGTGTGGCCGCGGCCCTGCTCGGTCAAGGCCTGCCGCCACCGCGTGCGGCCGGTCTCGCCGCCTGGTTGTGCGGTCGCGCCGCCGAACTCGCCGCCCTCGACAGTGCGCCAGAGTCCGTCCTGCCCAGCGACCTCGCCGGTCATCTGGGCCCGGCCTGGCGACAGCTGCGCGAGCGCCGCTGCGCATAGATTGGACCCACGTCCTGGGCGCTGGGTTGGGCCAAGCCTTGCTCGCCGCGTCCCGACCTGAGGCAGCCGAGTGTGCCAAGGTCACTCGCCACTTCTGGCGGGCCACACGCTCGACTCAGAGCGAGCAGGCTAAAGCCAGGCTCGCACTGCAGGCCTGCGGCGTCGAAAAGCGCGTCTCAGAGGCCTAAACCCACGAAAAAGGCCGCAAAAAGCACCAAAGACCCGGGAAACTGGCAGTTTTGTGCGGGGGACAAGCTTGAGGTGCCCGGGAAACGGGCAGACAAGCCGGGGTGACAAGCTTGGTGTGCCCGTGAATCTGGCAGACAAGCCGGGGTGACAAGCTTGTAGTGCCCATCGATCTGGCAGACATGCCGGGGTAACAAGCTTGTAGTGCCCATGAA
>DAIUCN010000149.1:0-7728 GCA_036846165.1 Prosthecobacter sp. | reverse complement strand
CCCCCGCCCTCATTGCCCTGCTCGGCGCCCTCGGCGTCCAGCTCACCGAAGACGCCGACGAAGCGGCCCTCGCCTCCGCTTTTGAAGCCGCCGCCAAGGCCATCGAAGGCCTCAAGAAAGACTCCGCCGCTGCCCTGGCCGCTGCCGAGGCCGCGAAGAAGACCGAGCCCGAGGGCATGAGCGCGCTGCGCGACCAGCTCACCCAGATCAGCGCCCAGGTCACCACCCTCACGGCCGAGCGCGACACGCTCAAGCGCGAGCGCCTCGTTGAGCAGGCCAAGGCCGAGGGCAAGGTCATCCCCCTCAGCGCCGAGCAGATTGCGGTGACTCCGCTCTCCGTGCTCGAGACCCTCGTCGCCGCCGCCAAGCCCGGCGAAGTCCCGCTCGGCAAGCAGCAGACCGGCAAGGACACCAAGACCGGCGTCGAGGCCTTCACGGCTGAGACCGTGCACGTCCTGGGCCGCTTCGGGCTCAAGCCGGAAGATGTCGCCGGCAAGAAGGCCGAATAAAGCAGCACCCCCAGAAACCGCCCTCCTCACCCGCCCAAACCGCTCAAACGCAAAATAACCGCCCGCGAAAGCCCGCGAAACCCCTCTCCATAACTCCAGCCCTCCACCATCATGGCCGCCTCCACTGTCTCCATCACCGCCACTCGCCGCACGGGTCTGATCTTCCAGTATCCCGTGGCCGCCGCCGTCAAGACCCTCATCGGCACCCTCGCCGCGCTCGATGCCGACGATGACCTCGTCCTCGCCAGCGATGCGGCCAGCCGCCGCGTCGTCGGCCTCTTCGTCGCCGAGGTCGACAACACCGCTGGCGCCGATGGTGACCAGGTGTGTGATGTCGAGGCCGGCTGCTTCCTGCTCGCCAACAGCGGTGACAACGCTGTGACCGATGCTCACATCGGCCGCGTCTGCTATGTCGAGGACAATCAGACCGTCGCCAGCGTGGCCGGCACCAACGCCGTCGTCGCCGGCATCGTCGCCAAGGTCACCGCCGATGGCGTCTGGGTCCATCTCGGCGTGCATCTGGCCCGCGTGCCGATCACCGTCTCCACCATCGCTGCGGCGGATGCCACCAACGAAGCCTCTGCCGTCACCCTGGCCAACGAGCTCAAGACCGATTTCAACGCGCTCCATGCCGCGCTGAAACTTCACGGCCTGGTCAAGTAAGCCCGCTCCTCTCCATCCTGATCCCCCATCCCTGATTCCATCATGAAAAACGTCGTCACTCCCGCCCTCCTCCGCGACATCGACAAGAGCCTCAACACGCTCTTCAACCGTGGCCGTGGTCGCGTCCCCGGTTTCGTCAACCGCCTCTGCGCCCGCGTTCAGAGCAACTCCGCCGAGGAGCTGTACGGCTGGCTCAAAGACCTGCCGAAGATCAGCGAGAAGCAGGCCGAGACCGCCCGCACCCGCCTCGCCCTGGAAGGTCACGGTGTCCGCAACAAGGAGTTCACCGGCATCATCGAGGTGCCCCGCTCCGCCATCGAGGACGACCAGTACGGCGTCTTTGGCATGACTGCCGAGCAGTTCGGTCAGCGTGGCGAGCAGGTGCCCGACCTCGAGCTCATCGCCGCCCTGAATACCAGCTTCACCACGAATCTGGCCTTCACGGGCAAGGCCTTCTTCGCCACCGATCACAAGGTCGAAAAGACGACCTTCTCCAACAAGGGCACCAAGAAGCTCTCCGCCGCCAACTTTCAGACCGGTTACGAGGCCATCCGTGGCGTCAAGGACGGCGCCGGCGTGCCGCTCTTCACCCTGTCCGATCCGAGCAAGGTCTTCCTCGTCGTCTCCCCGACGTATGAGGCCACTGCGGACGCCATCGTCCGTTTGGACACGTTGAGCACGGGCGGCAAGAACCCGAACTACAACAAGGCGCAGGTCCTTGTCATGCCCGGCCTGTCCGAGCACAACTGGTTCATCCTCGACTGTTCCAACGTGGTCACCCCGTTCATTTTCCAGGACCGCGTGCCGCTGGAGCTCACCGCCCAGATGAAGCTCACCGACGACATCGTCTTCAACGACGACATGTTCGCCTGGAAGGCCCGCCGCCGCTGCGCCATCGCCACCGGCATGCCGCAGTACGCCTACGGCTCCACCGGCGCCGACGCCGCCTAACCCTCACCGGTGTTGTTCCGGCATGGTAATGGGACCGGGGCGCGCTGATCCGCTTTCAGTCGCGTCCCGGTCTTTTCTTTTCCCCCATCTCCCATCTCCGATCTTCCATCTTCCATGAAATCCCTCCTCGCTCTCTTCGCCGCCCTCGCCCTCGTCCTGCCCGTCACCGTGCAGGCCGCTGACGTCACCATCACCGCCGCCAACGTCGTCCCCAGTGCCAACGCCAAGATCAAGCGCGGCACCGCCGGCGTGGCCCTCACGGCTGGCCAGCTCGTGTACCTCGAGTCCAGTTCCAACACCCTCAAGCTCGCGGACAGCAACTCCGCCACGGCCGAGGCGCGCAAGGTCGCCGGCCTCGCCATCAACAGCGCCCCGGTCGGCGGTCCCGTCCACTACGTTTATCAGGATCCTGCGCTCGTCCTGGGTGGCACCACGGCCAAGGGCGCCATCTACATCCTGAGTGCGAATGCCGGCGCCATCGCCCCAGCCGCCGACCTCACCACCGGCTGGTACCCGCATGTGCTCGCCGTGGGTGTCTCCACCACCGTCGTCGCCTTCGATGCCGGCGGCGTCCGTGGCAGTGCCGCCGCCGACTGATCCCGTCCCCATCTGCCATCTCCCATCTCCGATCTTCCAACATGAGCGCCCCCATCAAAGCCCCGCCGCGCGTGCGTGCCATCGCTGCCCCGGCACCCACCGCGCCGCGCGTCCCCAGCCGCACCGTCAAGGTCGGCCCTGCCGACACGCCTGAGACCGCCCCGCGCGCCATCACCACCGGCCCCAAGCGCAACCCCGCCCCGGCCATTCTCGGCGGTCCCTCCCAGCTCGTGCTGGATGCGCGCCAGCGCGTGCAGGACGTCCGCTCCGCCGTCGCCCAGGCCGTCGATGCCGCCGAGCATGCCTTCAAGGCCCTCTCCGCCATCATTGGCGAGGACATGAAGCCGGAAGAGCTCGCCGTCTACCAGACCGAGGGCCTCGACCTCGAGGGCCTGCGCGCCGTCTGGCGGGCCGCTCTCGCCCTCACCAATTCCGTCAAGCCTGGCAACCCCGCGCCGCTGCCGTCGCCTCCCGCCGACGAGCCCGTCGCCGGGGCCTAATACCTCCTTCGCGTAGCTCATGCGCGGAGACGGGGCGCGGCGGTTTGGACGGACCGCAGCGCCCCAACTTTTTTTCGGCTCCCGTCCCCATCGTCAATCCGGTCAACACCGTCCCTCATGTCCTACTTCACGCTCTCCGATCTTGAGACCCTCATCCCTGCGGGCTGGGTCGTCGAGGCGCTCGATGACGATGCCGATGGCGAGTCCGACGCCCTGCTCTTTGACCAGGTGCGCACCCTGGCTGAGGCGGAGGTCAACGGCAAGATCGGCCGCCGCTACGCCGTCCCCCTTTCGCCTGCCGAGGGCAGCAGCCTCGCCCAATGGCTGCAGCACGCCACCAGCATGCTCGCCGCCGGCCTCTGCTACAAGCGCCGCGAAGTCTGGGATCGGTGCCCGTATCAGGACGAGATCAAGGACATCCGCAAAGACCTCGACAAGATCGCCGCCGGCGACATGCCGCTCGATGTCGGTGAGGAGCGCGCCATCCCCTCCGCCGAGATCATCTCCGACCCCAGCCGCGTGAATAGCAGCCAGGTCAACTACTGAGTCCCCGTTTGCCGCCGTCCGCCTCATGACCCTGGGCCTCATCCTCCAAGCCATCGAGGACTACCTCGAGCCGCTCGTCACCGCCCAAAAGGGCATCCTGCAGGTGGCCGAGACACAAGACGACGCCCTCACCGCGCTGGCCGCCAGCTCGCCGACCAAGTGGCGCGTCATCCTCACGCCCGATGGCGTCAGCTCCCCCGAGCAGCTCAACAACAGCGGCTCCGCCGTCGGCACCCTCGCCGTCTATGTCCAGGCGCCAAAGGGCTTGGAGAATCGCCCCGGCAAAGGCCTCCACCGCCAGGGCACCGGCGGAGGCGCGTCCTTCATGGACCGCCTGCACTGGATCATCCGCAAGCTGCGCGCCGTCCGCTTCGACAACGACGAGATCGACCCGATCGGCAACCTTCAATTCCGCGAGTGGCAATGGGCGCAGGCGCCCGATGGCCGCAGCCTGCGCAGCGCCGTCGCCCGCTTCGATGTCCTCTACATCGAGGACGATCCCGAGGCCGATGGCGAGGGCCTCGCGCCCATGGCCGTCGCCGTCTCCGGCCGCCTCATCCCGCCCGGTGGCACCACCGGCCAGGTCATCAAAAAGACCAGCGATGACGACTTCGCGCTCGAGTGGGCCGATGACGAGGCCGGCGTAGGCACCGAGCTGCCTGCCGATGCCCTGCGCTACGAGATCGACCCCACCAGCACCTACCTCACCCTCAAGGACGCCGCCGGCAATCCCATCGCGCGCCTGATCTACGAGCCCATCCCCTGATCCCCATCTCCCATCTCCTATGACCCGCCTCCTCTTCCTCGCCTCCGCGCTGGCCTTGGTCAGTGTCCCCGCCCTTGCCCAAGCACCCGCCGCCGGCAGCATTGCCGTCCAGGTCAAGAACGTCGGCGACGGCTCCACCACCGTCTGGCTCGGCCCGGGAAGTCCGCCCGTGCTGCAGGGCATCGCCGCCGGAGGTTCGCCCTCGCTCTTCGGCCTGGGCTCCGCCATCTCTGTCAATGAGGGCACGCTCATCGTCTCTCCCGCCTGGTCCAGCATCACCGGCACCCCCACCACCCTGAGCGGCTACGGCATCACGGATGCCCTCTCTGCCGCCACGGCCGCCAGCACCTATGTCTCCCTCACCGGCAGCTACGCGGATCCTGCCTGGATCACCGCCTTGGCGTGGAGCAAGATCACCGGCACCCCCACCACCCTGGCCGGCTACGGCATCACCGATGCCCTCTCTGCCGCCACGGCCGCCAGCATCTATGTTTCCCTCACTGGCAGCTACGCGGATCCCGCCTGGATCACCGCGCTGGCCTGGAGCAAGATCACCGGCGCCCCCGCCTTTTTGACTGGCAACCAGACCATCACCTTCAGCGGCGATTTCACCGGCGCCGGCACGACAAGCGTGTTTGCGTCGCTGGTGGATACCACCGTTGCAGCAGGCAGCTACGCCGCGGCAAACATCACCGTCGATGCCAAGGGGCGCATCCTTTCTGCAAGCAACGGCCTGCCAGAAGAGCCTTTGTTTGGTGATTACTACGCCCTGCGACTCACTCGCGGCGGTGGCTATTCCTGGGCGACGCTCGAGGGAATGGACCCTAATGACATTGTGACATATCGCACGGTCTCCAGCAGCACCCGCACAGGACTGGTCTTGCCGGCTTATGATGAGGAGTCCCCTGGAGTCACCGAGCTGCGCAGCGCGGATCATCAAGGCCTGGTACAGATCAATCTCGGGCTTGTGTCGGGCACCTTGCTCACCACCACCGGCAACGGCAGCGGACTCACCGGTCTCGATCCTTATGCCCTGCAGCAGCGCAGCGCCACCAACGGCCAAGTCTTGACCTGGTCCAGCGCAAACAGCCGATGGCAGCCGGCCAGCGTCGGCGGCTCCGGCACGGTCACCAGCGTTGGCTTGACCGGCGGCAATGGCATCACCGTCACGGGCACCTCCCCCATCACCACCAGCGGCACCTGGACGCTCGGCGTCGATGCCTCTGCACTCAAATCGCATCTTTCCCTCGGTAACGTCGAAAACACGGCGCTGTCAACCTGGGTGGGGTCGAGCAACCTCACGACTCTGGGCACGATCACGACCGGCACCTGGCAGGGAACCAACATCGATTGGAGCCGCGTGAGCAAGACTGGGTCCAGCCTGGCCGACCTCGCCACGCGCAGCGCCGGCGACCTCAACAGCGGCACGCTGCCGGCAGCCCGCCTGCCGGCGCCAACGACCACCACGCTTGGCGGTGTGCAGCGCAACACCGGCACAGGTACGCAGTTCGTGAACGGCATCGACTCCGCCGGCGCCCTCACCTATGGCACCCCGGCCGGCGCCGCTGTCGAGATCGGCTTGGCCTGCTCGGACGAGACCAGCGACCTGACGACGGGCACGGCCAAGGTGACGTTTCGCATGCCGCACGCCATGACGCTTACGGCGGTGCGCGCATCAGTGACCACCGCGAGTACAGGCTCGACGATCATCGTCAACATTAAGGAGGGAGGAACCACGGTCCTGGGCACCAAGCTCAGCATCGACGCGAGCGAGCGGACGAGCACGACCGCCGCCAGCGCCGCGACCATCACCGACTCTGCGCTCGCCGATGATTCGGAAATAACCATCGACATTGACCAGGTAGGCAGCAGCACACCCGGCAAAGGCCTCAAGATTTGGATCATCGGCACCCGCAACTGACCCATGAAAACCCTCTCCATCCTCCTGCAGTCTCTCGGCGTGCTCTGGCTTTCGGCTGCCTGGGCCGCCGCCGGCATCATCATCAATCCGTACGCATTTGGTGTGGCCGAGCCGGCTTGGATCATCAAGCAAGGCTTCGAGGGGACAGGCTATGATAATGCGGAGACCTGGACCGGGACTGGAAGTGGCACGGTAGATCCAGATTACACCGGGCTTGTGTTGGTCGGCAGCCAATCGTTGCGTTTGGTCAGCAGTACAACGACATCAAGCACGCGCGTCGAATTTGCAGGGCAGTCGAAATTTTTTTGCCGATGGCAAATGAGGTTAGTCAGTGTCGGCACCGGGAACCAAATCATTGCGACAATACGCGTGACTGCCACCGTGCGCGCGACATTGACGATAGCCAGTGGAAAGTTGCGAGTCACGAGCTCCGGAGGCACCGCCAACGATAGTGCCAACAATGTCCCAACCGGCACCGATATTTACCTCTGGTTCGAGTACGAGTCAGGAACCGGATCGAACGCTGTCACTCGAGCAGGTTGGTCGACGGATGCGACCAAGCCAACATTGAGCGCAGGCGGTGCAACAAGTTGTGTGTCGGCAAATGGCACTGGCACTGACAACGTGACTCGCCTCTACCTCGGGCACACTGGCAACACGATTTGGGAACAGGTCATCGACGAAGTACGCGCCCTCAACACTGCATTCTGACATGAGCCGCTATCATCTCTACTCCAAGACCGCCGGCGCAATCATCCGCCGGAATATTGAGCATCCGCGCGCCGATGAAGGCCCGGTCGAGGGCATGGACCCTGACCTTGTGTTGCTCCGCATCGTGCAGGACACACCTCCCGATTACGATGCCTCAACCCATGACATCAACCCGGTCGAGCAGATCGACCTTGATGCATCAGAGGTGAGAGTGACTTGGGAGATTTTCGACCTGCCTGCCGATGAGGTGGCGGCTGTGCTGCTGTCCCAACGCCGCGCCCAGATGGCCGCCATCCTGGATGCCCTGCCGGTGACGATCCAAGCCACCCTTTGGCCAACCCGCGTCGCCGTCGAACAAGCTCTTGATCGCGGTCGTCTCGACATCGCCCGCGAGCTTGTCGAAGCCACTGACGTCCCGCCCGATCTTGAGGAGACGAAAGAGCAGATCCTTGCCCTCTTCCCCAGCTGATCCCTCACCCTTGCCGCCCCCGGTGAGATTGCCCCCACTGTTTGAGATCTGCGGCATCACCCCCACTTTTCCCGCACGCACACGCGCCCCACTTA
>DAIUCN010000148.1:0-7801 GCA_036846165.1 Prosthecobacter sp. | reverse complement strand
GCAGCAGGATCAGGTCACCCTCACGCGGCACCGGCCGGGCGGGGGCGGCATTTCAGACAAAATCGTTTCACAAAGGCGAAACCTTGTCCAGCGCGGAAATGCAGTCCGTTCAAGCCCAGAGGTTCTGGGGGTAACGGCCGGCGGCGACCAGGGCGCGGATGCTGGCGACGACGTCCGCCTTGTCCTCGGGGTAGGTGACGCCGAACCAGGAATCGTTCGATTCCAGCACGCGCACGTCCGCCTTGCCGGTCTGGATCAGCTGGTCAACCACCTTCGGCACGTAGCACTCGGCCTTGAGGTCGCCGGCGTTCGCCTGCAGGAAGTCGGTGAAGGCCGCGCGCAGGTGGCCGAAGATGTCGGGGGTGAAGCCGAAGAAGTTCATCGACACCACCTCCTCGCCGGTCAGGGGCAGGGGCGGGTCGGTCTCGCGGTTCTCGGCACCGCTGGCGGTCTTGAAGATCTTGGTCATCTCGGTGACCGAGGCGAGCTGGCCGTCGGCGCCGCGGGTGCAGACGCCGCGGGCAACGCTGCCATGCTCAGACAGGGTGTTCTTCAGGTAGAAGCCGACCATCGAGTAGTGGCTCTTGCCGTCGGCCGGCCGCGGCTCGACGAGGTCGGCGGCGATCTTGCGGAAGGCGTCCTCGCCGTAGAAGTCGTCGGCGTTGATCATCAGGAAGGGTTCGTGCACAACCGCTTCCGCGGCGAGCACGGCGTGGGCGGTGCCCCAGGGTTTCGTGCGGCCCTCGGGCACGCGGAAGCCGGCCGGCAGGTCGTTCAGGTCCTGGAAGGCATACTCGACCTGGATGCGGTCGCCAAAGCGGGTGCCGATCTGGGTGCGGAACTGCTCCTCGAAATCGCGGCGGATGACGAAGACGACCTTGCCGAAGCCGGCGCGGATGGCGTCAAACACCGAGTAGTCGAGCACGACCTCGCCGCTCGGGCCCATGGCGTCGAGTTGCTTGAGGCCGCCGTAGCGACTGCCCATGCCGGCAGCGAGAATGAGAAGGGTGGGTTTCATGGTCGGGAAAAGCAGTCGCATCTATGGAGGGAGCCGGCTTGGCGTCAACCCGCGTTCAGCGCTCGTGTGCGATCTGTCACGATCTCGCCCAGCCGCTTGGCTCGCCCTTGTTGGCGGGGCATGAATGGGGCGAGAGCAGGCGGACTGGCAGCGGTCAAAAAAGGCTTGCCGCAAATGGGTTTTTGTTGGATTGTTTAGCAGAACCTGATATTTAGGAAAATCATGAGAACGCGCAAAACCCTTGTCACACTCGTGCTTTGCGGGCTTTCCCTGCCGCTGTTCGGCGTCGATTCCGGCTACCCGCCTTATCCCACCGAAGTTTCGGTGGAGCCGCAACTGCCGGCGCCCTCGCTGGATTCACCCTACGCGGGGCCGACCCTGATGAATCCGCAGCCGCAGGGCTATGGTTTCGAGCAGCCGGCTCCGACAAACAGTTGGGGCGGCGTGCAGACTGTCCAGCAGAGCATGCAGGGCAGCATGCTAAACTACCAGTATCTGGAACTGGGCTATCGCTATCGTGATCCCAAGGGCGGCGCCTATGATGGCAGTCATGGTTTTGGCGGCAGCTTGGTGATGGAATTGCCGGCCACCTTCTTCCTCAAGGCTTCGATGGACTGGACCAGTGGTTCGGGCGACCGCTCCGCGGCTGGCGTGCGCAACGCGGATTACGATCTCTCGACCATCTCGGTGGGTGGCGGTGTGTACATGGCCATCAAGCCGAACCTGCACTTTGTTGGCGAGGCCGGCTTTATCTATGCCAACTTCGATGCCGACACCGCCAAGCGCAGCTACACGGAAGCCGGTGTCTATGTGCGTCCGAGCCTGCGCTACCAGATGGTCGACTGGCTCGAGTTGCAGGCCGGTGTGACCGTCAGCAGCATGGATGACTATGACAGCAAGGTGGTCGACCTCGGCGGTTACTTCCGCGTGTTGCCGCAGCTTGACGTCAATCTCGGCATGGACTTTGGCGATGAAACCCGCCTGCTGCGTGCGGGCGGCCGTTTGCGCTGGTGATTCTCCCTCAAGACAACCCACAAAGGAAGGCGCTCCGGCAACGGGGCGCCTTTTTTTAGGCCCTGCGAAGGGTCTTCGGCCGTCGGCGTGCCGGGAACAGTTCGCGACAGAGCGGGCAGACGGTGCCGTCGCAGCCGCGCGCGCTGCAGTGTTCGCGGCCGTAAAAGATGATTTGCAGGTGCAGGCGGTTCCAGGCCGATTCGGGGAACAGTCGCTTCAGGTCGCGCTCGGTCTGCACAACGCTGCGGCCCGTGGTCAGCTCCCAGCGCTGGGCCAGACGGTGAATGTGGGTGTCGACCGGAAAACTCGGCACGCCAAAGGCCTGGGCCATGACCACCTGGGCGGTTTTGTGGCCGACGCCCGGCAGTTTCTCCAGGGCTTCCAGATCGGCGGGGACTTCGCCCCCGTGCTCGGCGACGAGGATTTCCGAGAGCCGGCGAATGGCGCGTGCCTTCTGCGGCCCGAGTCCGCAGGGGCGGACGACGGCTTCGATCGCCTCGACTGGCACCCGGGCCAGCGCCTGCGGGGTGCGACCGAGGGCGAACAGGTGGGGGGTCACCTGATTGACGCGGACGTCGGTGCACTGGGCCGAGAGCAAAACCGCCACCAGCAGGGTGAAGGCATCGTCATGATCGAGCGGCACCGGCGTGCTCGGGTAGAGCTCGTCGAGCCGCCGCTGAATCCATCGGGCCCGTTCCGTCTTGGTCACAGGGACTTAGCTGCGCTCAATGCGGCTGACCATGCGCTTCACGTGCGGATGGTGGGTGCGCGGTTTCATGATGGCCAGGCTCTTGGAGAAGGACCCCCACTTCAGCACCCGGATGTTGACGTTGCGCACCCCCCAGGCCTTCATGTGTTCCTTGGTCGGTTGGTAGATGTCGATCGTGTTCGTGCCCACCAGAGCCGAGCCGTAGTCGTCGACCTGGTAAATGTAGGGGCTGCCCTCGATCTGGAAAATGGTGCCGACCGGGTAGACCGACCAATCCGCCGCGGCGCTGCGCACCATGCCGTGGCGCAGGCCCGTACCGACCGCCGTGCGCGCGCCGTATTGGATGTGGTCCGACTCCGTGTGCGTGTAAGCCGTCGTGCGCACCGAGGTGATGCGGGTGCCGTTCTTGGTCACGATGCGACCACTCTTCGAGGAGGCGCAGGAGCACAGAATCGCGGCAGCGACGCACAGCAACAGGGTGGAGGCGGTTCTCATCATTCTTTTGAAAAGGCTGACTTTCAACAAGTGCTGAGTCACCTCCATTGTTGGGCTTTTTGGCCGGGAAATCAATCCCGGATTTTCCGTGACCGTGATCTGTGGGATGGTGTCGGCTTTTGGCAATGCCTTGAGGGCGTGCTTTCGGCTTGGCATTTGGCCTGAGTGCGGGCATCTTTTCGCTTAGCGGAGCTTCTGCTTTTGAACCGCGGCCTCATTTTTCTTCCGCCATGACACCTTGCTCGCCTCACCCCTCCTTGCTTCGTCATTGGCTGTTGGTTCTCGCCGTTCTGGGCCTGATGCCCGGACTGCCGACCGTGGCGCAGGCCCAATCGCCGACCGAGATGCTGCAGGAATTTCAAGGGCGACGCGACGACGGGGTCAGCCGGCTGGCCACCGGCTATGCGGCGCAGCTGGAGCCCATCAAGCAGCGGGTGATGGCCCAGGGCAGCCTGGCGGGCGCGAATGCGGTGGATGCCGTCATCCGCGCCCTGCAGGCGCGATCAGGTGAGGCGGCGGAAAAAGCCGAGCGGGTCGAGATGCCGGAGGAGTTGCCGGTGGAGGTGGTGAACCTGCTCAAGGAGCATGCGAGTCGGGAGCAGGCCGCGCTGACAGCGCTTGCCCGGCAATACCTGGGGCAGTTGGAGCAAAGCAAGGCGCAGTTCCTTCGACAAGGCAATCTGGAGGCGGCCAACGCCGCGGCTGCGGCGGCGGAAAAACTGGCCGCGCTGACGGTCTCCCCGGTGGATGCCAGCACTGCCGCCACGGCTCAGGAGCCCATCACCGTCGAGGCCTACATCGACGGCAACACCAGCCTCCATGTCGGCAAGAACGGCCTGCACTGGGTGACCCGAGGCAATGTCGCCAAGCCGGGGCTGCATGAGGGCTCCAATTTTCCCACCTACATCAACAAAAAACGGTGGGTCCCGCAGTGGCAGACGGCCGGCAGTCGCGGCACGGATGTCAGTGCGGCCTACGCCCTGGCCACGGCCGCCCCCAACCTGAAGATCGAGAACATCAAGGTGTCCAAGGAGCGCTTCGGTCGTCACGAGGAGGGGCGCACACCGGTCAAGGCCTTCGTCAAGGACGACCAGTTCATTGTCGAAATCGCCGACCCGGAATACGGGGCGCGCTGGTACTCCTTCCGGCTGGTGCCCTGATGGGGGCGCCACGCGCTGAAGCCGCCACCTGGCGGCGCGGGCTCAGGCCTTACCCTTGGTGAAGCCATCCTTGAGGGCGACCGTGCGGTTGAACACCGGCCGGCCGGGCTGGCTGTCCCTGGGATCGACGAAGAAGTAACCGACGCGCTCGAACTGGTAGTGCGCCCCCGCGGCGGCGGTGCCGAGGGCGGGTTCGGCCTTAGCGGTCAAGGTCTCGACTGAATGCAGATTGAGGAACTGGGTGAAATCCCCCTCTTCACCGGCGGCTTCGTCGGGCTGTTCGACGGTGAACAGCTTGTCGTAGAGGCGCACCTCAACATCGGTGGCGTGGACAGCGCTGACCCAGTGGATCGTGCCCTTGGGCTTGGGCCGGCCCTCCGGCTTGGCGCCGTGGCGGGTGGCGTCGTCGTAGGTGCAGCGCAGTTCGACGATGCGGCCCCCGGCGTCCTTGATGACCTCGCGGCAGATGATGCAGAAGGCGTACTTGAGCCGCACCTCGCCGCCGGGCACCAGGCGGTGGAAACCCTGCACCGGTGTTTCCATGAAGTCGTCGGCATCGATGAACAGCTCGCGGCCAAGCGGCACGCGGCGGGTGCCCTCGTCGGGGTTCTCGGGATTGTTGACGAGTTCCACCTCCTCGACCTGGCCCTCGGGGTAGTTTTCCAGCACGACCTTGATCGGTCGCAGCACCGCGTAGGCGCGGCGGGCGGTCTTGTTGAGGTCCTCGCGCACGCAGTGCTCGAGCAGGTTGAGCTCGGTGAGCGAGTTGTACTTGGTCAGGCCGATGGTTTTGCAGAAGGCGCGCACGGCGGCCGGCGTGTAGCCGCGGCGGCGGATGCCGCTGATCGTCGGCATGCGCGGATCGTCCCAGCCGGCGACAAACCCCTCCTTCACCAGGCGCAGCAGCTTGCGCTTGCTCATCACCGTGTAGCTGAGGTTGAGGCGGGCGAACTCGCGCTGGTAGGGGCGGCCGGGCAGGCCGTCGATGTGGGCGATCAGCCACTCGTACAGCGGCCGGTGATGCTCGAACTCGAGGGTACACAGGCTGTGGGTGATGCCCTCCAGGGCGTCGCTTAGCGGGTGCGCGTAGTCGTACATCGGATAGATGCACCAGGCGTCGCCGGTCCGGTGGTGATGCGCGTGCAGGATGCGGTAGATGACCGGGTCGCGCAGGTTCATGTTCGGCGAGGCCATGTCGATCTTCGCCCGCAGGACGCGTTCGCCCTCCTTGAACTCGCCCGCGCGCATGCGCCGGAACAGGTCGAGGTTTTCCCCAGCGCTGCGGTTGCGGCAGGGGCTGTCGGTGCCGGGCGCGGTCAGGGTGCCGCGGCTGGCGCGGATCTGGTCCGGCGTCTGGTCGTCGACATAGGCCAGGCCCTTGCCGATGAGCTGCTCGGCGAAGCCATACAGCTTCTCAAAGGTGTCGCTGGCATAGTAGAGGTGCTCGCCCCAGTCGAACCCCAGCCAGCGCACGTCCTCCATGATCGAATCCACGTACTCGACCTCCTCCTTGGTCGGGTTGGTGTCGTCGAACCGCAGGTGGCAGCGCGACTTGGGCGCGTGCTCCAGGGCGAGGCCAAAGTTCAGGCAGATGCTCTTGGCGTGGCCGATGTGCAGGTAGCCGTTCGGCTCCGGCGGGAAGCGGGTGATGACCCAGCCGTCATTGCGACCCTGCGCCAGATCGGCGGCGATCAGTTCACGGATGAAATCCTGGGAGACAGGGGCGGGGGCGGCGTCGGACATGGGGCTGCGACCTTGGCCGGAAGCCGGCCGCGAGTCAAGGCAGGCGTGGATGGCTTCAGCACCCTTGCGGTGCTGAAGCTCGCCTGACCTCGGCTGCCTTCAGCCTTGGTTGACCATGAACAGCATGGTGTCGCCCTTGCGGTAGACGCGCAGCAGCACGGTCTTGGGATTGCCCTTGGCCAGTTCGACGGCTTCGCCGACATTGGCGACCGGTTTGCGGTTGACCTGCTGGATGACGTCGCCCTCCTCAATGCCCATGGCGGCGGCGCGGCTGTCGGGATTGAGTTGGGTGACAATGACACCGTTGACATCGACCGGCACGTCGTAGCGCTGGCGGGTGGCGGGGATGAGGTTTTGCACGGTGACACCGGCGACGAGTTCGGCAACGTCCGGGGCCTGGCGACCGCCACGCGGCAGACTGTCACCACGGCCGCCTTGGGCGAGAGCCTCCTGGGGCAGCGCTTCAAGCACGGCCTTGAGCTCCATCTGGCGACCGTCCCGGAGGACATCCAGACGGACCGTGCTGCCGGGTTTTTGTCCGCTGACGATCAGGCGCAGCTTGGCGCTGGTGTCGACTCGCTGACCGTTGACGCCGACGACAACGTCGCCGACTTCGAGGCCGGCCTTCTGCGCGGGTGACTCGTCGCCGACCTTGGTGATGAGGGCGCCGCCCTGTTCCTTGAGGCCGAGCAGCTCGGCCTTTTCCTCGTCGAGATCGCCGATCAGCACCCCCAGGTAACCGCGCTGTACGGAGCCGCCCTCAATGAGGTCGCCGACGACCTTGAGAGCCATGTTCATCGGGATGGCGAAGCCGATGCCGATGTTGCCGCCGCTGCGCGAGAGGATGGCGGTGTTGATGCCGACGACGCGGCCGAGCGAGTCGACCAGCGGGCCGCCGGAGTTGCCGGGATTGATGGAGGCGTCGGTCTGGATGAAATCCTCGTAGCCGGCCATGCGCGAGTTGCCGACGATGCCGAGGCCGGTGCGGCCGAGGGCGCTGACGATGCCCTGGGTGACCGAGCGGTTGAGTTCCATCGGCGCGCCGGCGGCGAGCACGATGTCGCCGACGCGGAGCTTGTCGCTGTCGGCAATGACCGCGGTGGGCAGGCCGGCGGCCTCGATCTTGATGAGGGCGACGTCGGTGAGCGGGTCGGTGCCGATGACGGTGGCGGGGTAGTTTTTCGCCGTGCCGTTGACCTCGACGGCGACGTCGATCTGTTCGGCATCGGCGATGACGTGGTTGTTGGTGATGATGTAGCCGTCGGCGCTGATGATGAAGCCGGAGCCGACGCCGCGCTGCTGTGGGACGGGGTTCTGGCGCGGCACGTTGCGGCGGCCGCGCGGGGCTTCGCCGCCGCCCTCACCGGGTGGCACGCCGAAGAAGTGGTAAAAGAAGGGACGCAGCTGCGGCGGGATGTCCTCGACATCAGGCACATCCGCACGGCCGCCGCCCTTGGAGAAGATGGTGACGACACTGGGCAGGATTTTTTCGACCACGCCGGCGTAGCTCATCTTGAGTTGGCCGCCCTCGGGCAGCGGGGCGTCATCGCGGGTCAGGCGGCTTTGGAATTCCGCGGCGGTGAGTTTGGCCGGTTTGGGGGTTTCCTGGGCGGCAATCGGACCGGCGAGCAGCGCGACGGCCAGCAGGGGGAGCAGAAGGGG
>DAIUCN010000147.1:0-7923 GCA_036846165.1 Prosthecobacter sp. | reverse complement strand
GGACAGTAGGGGGGAGCGGCCAAACGGCAAGCGCTTTTTATGCGCCCGCCCCCCCTGCCGGTTCTGTCGCCGCCAGTGGCGTGCTTGCCGCCCGCCCCTCCGGTTGCTGCAGGGGATGATGTCGTCGAACAGCGAAATGCCCGGCAGCAGGGCCGGCGAGTCCGGCACGATCCGGGCCAGCTCCGGCCTGCGGCAGGGCGGGGTAGGCCCCGAGGGCTGCAATATCCAGGCGGCATGGGCGTTTCCGAGCGCCCATGAAGACATCCCTCCTCCTGCTGCTCGCGGTCGCCGGCCTGATCCACGCGGCCGATGAAGCCCCCCTGCTTGCCATCCCCGGCAAAGTCATTTATGAAAGCAAGCTCGACGGCACGCCGGGCGCACCGTGGCGCTTCGCCAAGGGCCGCTGGGAACTGGTGGACGGCGTGTTGCGCGGTGCCGAACTGGCGGCCGACAAGCACGGTGCGGTGGCGCGTCTGCCCAACCAGCTCAGCGATTTTGTTCTTGAGTACGAATTCAAGCTCGAGGGCGCTCGCACCACGAGTCTGTCGATCAACGCTCTCAAGGATCACATGGCGCGTATCCTGATCACACCGAAGTCGGTGACGGTCCAGCGCGATGACAACGATCATGAAGGCCCGGACAAGGCGGTCGTTTTCGCTCGTTTCCCGGCGGAGATCCAGCCCGGCGTCTGGCACAAGGTGCGTTTGGAAATGGTCGGCAAGACGATGCTCGGCCGCGTCGGCGAACTCACCGCCTGGGGCGAAAGCGACCTCTTCGCCACGCCGAAGGCGGCGCCCGGCTTTACGGTGGCGGGTGAGTCGGTGGACTTCCGCAACCTGGTCATTCGCGAGGCGAGCTTGAATCCCGCTTGGGAGAGCGTCAAAGCCAGTTTGCCCAAGCCCGGTGAAAAGGTGGCGCCCGCGCCGGCCAAGGGCAAAGGCAAGAAGAAGGCGCCCTGAGCTGAATTTTGCCTTTCGCAGGGCGACATTCGGATGCTAGTCCTGCGGCATGGCACGGACTCTCGTTCTTCTCAGCGGCGGCATGGATTCGGTGGTTGCGCTCCACTGGGCGCGTCGCGAGCAGGAGGTGGTTGGCGTGCTCAGTTTTGATTACGGTTCCAAGCACAATGCCCGGGAGCTGGCCTGTGCGGCCTGGCAGTGTGCGGCCTTGGGGGTGGCGCATGAGACGGTGTCGCTGCCCTTCATCAACGACCTGTTTGCCTCCGACCTGCTGCGCCGTGGCGGTGACATTCCGGACGGCCACTACGCCGATGAAACGATGCGACGCACGGTGGTGCCGTTCCGCAACGGCATCCTGCTCGCCATTGCCTGCGGGCTGGCCGAGAGTCGTGATGCGGAGGCGGTGGTGATCGCCGCGCACTCGGGCGACCATGCGATCTATCCGGACTGTCGTGAGCCCTTCATGCAGGCGATGGGGGCGGCGATGCGCGAGGGCACCTATGCGCGGCTGGAACTGATGCGGCCCTTCATTCACCTCGACAAAACCGCCATCGCCCGGCTGGGCCATGAGTGGGGGGTGGACTTTGCCCGCACCTGGAGCTGCTACAAGGGGGGCGAGCGCCACTGCGGCACCTGCGGCACCTGCGTCGAGCGGCGCGAGGCTTTCGAGCAGGCAGGGCTGGTGGATCCGACCGAATATCTGGATGCGCCGCCGCTGCCCGCGGCACCCTGATTCACTGGCCGGGCAGGGGGGCGGGGCTGCGCGGCTCCTCGATGAAGGCAGGGGCCGGCGGTGTGGCTGGCGCTGTGCCATTGGCGGGTGCGGCTGCATTGGCCGTGTTGGCCGGCAGGCCGGGAATGGCCGCCGTGCCTGCGGCGGGCAGGCCGGTTTCGGCGGCGAGCTTGGCGGCTTCTTCTTCAGCTTTCTGCTTGGCGGCGGCGAGCTTGGCGGCGTTGGCCTTGGCCTTCTCGGCCGACTGCTTCATGTAGGTGGCATAGTCTGGTCCGCTGCCGGTGATGGTCACGGGCGTGCCGACGGCGATTTGCCGGTAGATTTTGCCGGCGATGCCCGAGGGCATGCGGATGCAGCCGTGGGAGGCGCGTTTGCCGGGGCGGGGGATCGGTCCGATGTGCATGCCGACGCCGTCGGTGGTGAGGCGCAGGAAATAAGTCATCTTGGCCGGTTCGAAGCGGCCACCGGGCGGCAGCAGGTCGCGTCCCTGTTTGAAGTCGGAATTCACCAGCTTGCCGTTGGCGTCATAACCCTTGCCGTAGAGGTTGGAGACCTTGTCGGCGACCTTTTCCAGGACCTTGAACTCACCGGTGGGCGTGGGAAAGCTCGGGATGCCGGTGGCGACGTAGGTCCAGCCGATCTCCTCCTTGCCATGGTAGAGCCGGGCCTTCTGTTCATCGACATTGATGACGATGCCGCTGATCGCTTTGCCGTCGCCCTGCCATTCGTAGAGCGCAGTCGGTTTGCCTGGCGTCGGCGGGGGAGGAGGAGGCGGTGGGGGCGGCGCGGTTTTGCAGGCGGCCAAGGCGAACAGGCAGCCGGTGAGTCCGGCCCGGACCAAGCTGGGCAGGGGGAAATTCATGCGCATGATCTTAGCGTGAAACCGCCTGCGCATCAAGACGGAGTGGTGCAGAGCGCCAAAACCTGCGCCGGGGTGTCGACCAAATGCGTGGCGCCCGAGGTTCGCAGTTCCGCGGCGTCGCGCAGGCCCCAGGTGACGCCGATGCCGGCCATGCCGCTGTTGGCGGCGAACTCCATGTCGATGCCGGAGTCGCCGACGTAGGCGCACTCGGCCGGTGTCACCCCCAGGCGTGCCGCCGCCTCCAGGGCCGCGGCCGGATCCGGCTTGCGCAGGACGTCGTCGCGCTGGCCCAGGACCACCTCAAAGCCGTCGCGGCCAAAGAAGTGCTCGGTCATGGGCACGGTGAAACGATGGGCCTTGTTGGAGATGACCCCGAGCCGGATCCCCCGCTGGCGCAGGGCGTCAAGCAGTTCGGGAATGCCCTCGTAGGGACGGGTCGCGGTTTTCCAGCGCGTCTCGTAATGCGTGCGGTAGGCATCAAGGCAGGCGTCGACGGTGGCCTCATCGTGCCGGTCTTCCGGCAGGGCGCGCACGACGAGCTGGCGCATGCCATCGCCGACCATGCGGCGGATCTCGTCCGTGTCACAGGCCGGCAGGCCGCGTTCCGCGAGCATGCAGTTCATCGCGGCGGCGATGTCGGCCAGTGAGTCGAGCAGGGTGCCGTCGAGGTCGAAGAGCAGGGCTTTGAGCATGAGCTCCGCTGCCACGGGCCGGGCGGCGGCGCAAGCGTTCAGCGACCCGAGGTGGTGTCGCCGGCCACCGGCACGACCGTGTCGATCCGCCAGACCGCCTCCCGGCCGCGGCGCTGGGCGGCCAGCCAGTTGAGGCCCGGTGTGTACAGGATTTCGTGGCCACCCTCAAAGATCGTCACCCGGACCTGGCCGGATTGGCGGCGGAAATGCAGGGGGATGTCGCCATAAAGCGGATCGGGTTCGGCGGCCGGCCAACCGGCGGGCCGCCGTTGCGTGGTGTAAAAAGCTTCGATCTGCGCAGGGTCGAGGCGGTCGCTCTCGGCGGCGACGGCATTGAAGGCGAGCAGGCTGTGGCGGAAGGGCACACTGCCGCTGCGGCCGTCATGAATGCCGTGGTGGAGGTCGAGATTGACCCCGCGCGCGCCGTGCAGCCAGGTCAGCGGGCTGCGCCGGCGGGCCGCATCGAGCCGATCGGGCGTGTTGGGCGGGCCGCCGAGGGCGGCCTCGATGTTCTTGGCATAGTTGTCGGGTCGGCCGTCCTTGAGATGTTCGGCGTGCCAGGCGGCGACATCGCTGATGCCGACCCAGGCGGAGACACCGGCCCAGAGTTCGGGATGGCGGCCGGCCATGAGCATGGCCATGTGGCCGCCGCCGCTGGCGCCGATCAGGTAAATGCGATCGGCATCGACCGGTTGCGTCCGTCGCAGATGGGCAACGGCGTCGGCGATGTCCTGCACGGCGAGGTCGCTGCCCAGGGCTTCGGGCGTGCGATTGGGGCCGCGAAAGTGGGGAAAGACAAAGTGCCAGCCCTGGGCCATGCACCAGCGCGCGAAGACTGCGCCATTGGAAGCCTGCCGGTAGTCGCCACCCCAGGTGTGCAGGCCAACCAGCAGCGGCCGCGCTTCGTCCCCCTTGGGCGACCAGGTCAGGGCGGGTTGCGCGCTGCCATCGGCGGTGCTGCGGATGCGGATTTCGGTCACCCCTTCCGGCCACCCGGACGGCGGTGGGCTGGCGGGCAGGGCGGTGGCGGCAAGCAGGGACATGGCGGACAACAGGGCGGAGCGCGGCGGCATGACGAGGCAAACGTGTCACGCTTGGGCATCCTTCCGCGTGACGTGGGGGGAACGATTGGCGCGGCTTCCGAGCCGGCTGGCTGGCTCCGCAGGCGTTGTGTGAGCCGTTCAGAGCAGGGGGATGAACAGGCTGGCGAAACCGTTGCGCAGGCGTTCGGCGGTGCTCAGGCCGAGAAGATCGGCGGCTGTAACTTCGGTGGCCTCGGCACGGCGTTGTTCGTAGAGGGTTGCCAGTGCGCCGGCGAGTGCAGGGTCATGGCAGAAGAGGTTGAATTCAAAGTTGAGTCGCAGGCTGCGCGGATCCCAGTTCGTTGAACCGATGCAGGCCCAGGCCTCATCGACGAGGAGGAGCTTGGAGTGGTCGAAGGGCGGGGGGGACTCGAAAATCCGGCAGCCGGACTGCAGCAGTTCCGGATACAGCGTTTGTGCCGCCCATGCCACCGGTGGGATGTTGTTGCGCGCCGGCGTCAGGATGCTCACTTCCAGGCCGCGCAGGGCGCAGAGTTTCAGGGCGGCGAGCAGGTTGCCGGTGGGCAGGAAGTAGGGCGTCATGATGAGCACACGCCGGCGCGCGGCGCTGAGCGCGGCAAACAGGGTGGCGGGCATGACCTCCATGTCCTCGTCCGGACCGTCGATGATGCCGAGCACGTCGGTTTGGCCCGTCACTGCGAGGGGTGGGAACCAGGTGTCGCCCTCCAGGCTTTCGCCGGCACAGAACTGCCAGTCCTCGACGAAGGCGCGTTGCAGTTGGGCGACCACCGGGCCGGTGACGCGGAAATGCAGGTCGCGCACCGGGTGCGGGGGACGGCGGGCGAGCATGTTGCCCTCGCGGATGTTCATGCCGCCGGTGAAGGCGATGCGGCCGTCGGCGACGAGGATTTTTTTGTGATTGCGCAGGTTGAGGGTGAGCAGGCGCAGCACTAGCCGGTTGGGCATGAATCGGCGCACCGGCACGCCCAGGCGGCGCAGTTCGCGGGTGACCGGTGGCCAGGAGTAGCGCGTGCCGGCGTCGTCGACAATGACGCGCACCTCGACACCGCGGCTGCGGGCTGCGGCCAGTTCGGCGACGAATTCCGCACCGATGCCGCGGGCCTCGAAGATGTAGCTGCTCAGGCTGATGCTGGTGCGGGCGCCGCGCACGGCTTCGAGCATGGCGGGCATGGCCTCATCGCCGTTTTGCAGCGGCTCGATGCGGTTGCCCTCGGCGAAGTGAAAGCGCGAGATGCGATCGAGGGTGGCGGCGAGGGCGCAGTCGCTTTCGCTGGCACGGCCGGCGGCACGGGCGAACAGCGGGCAGGCCGGAGCCGGCTCGCGCCAGGCAGCCGGGCCGCCGCGGTAATCGCGGCCCTTGCGGCGCATGTAGTTGATGCCGAGCAGGGCGTACAGGCAGGCACCGATGCCCGGTGAAAACAGGATCAGCGCGACCCAGAAGCCGGCCGAGCGGTGGTCGCGGTGGCGGACCAGCACGT
The DNA here is from genome assembly GCA_036846165.1 of Prosthecobacter sp. Taxonomy (GTDB): domain Bacteria; phylum Verrucomicrobiota; class Verrucomicrobiia; order Verrucomicrobiales; family Verrucomicrobiaceae; genus Prosthecobacter. Next base: position 2,135 of record DAIUCN010000147.1, on the reverse strand, counting down.
GGAGCAGTGCGGCGAGGCTGACGGCAAGGGCGGTGGCGCCGAGCGCGAGCAGTTCCCAGCCGGCGGCCAGGGCGGAGGGGGCGGGCATTGCCGCATCCTAGGCTTGCCCGGGCTGGCTCGGCCACAAAAAAACGCCGCCGGTTTCCCGGCGGCGTCTGAAGGCATGTGGCGCGCGCTTACTGTTGGGGCGGCGGCACAGGCGCGGCGGGCGGAGCGCCCGGCAGCTGGGGCAGACCGCCGGCGGGAGCGCCGGGCAGCTGGGGCAGGCCACCGCCGGCAGGCAGCTGGGGCAGACCACCAGGGGTGGGCATTTGCGGCAGACCACCGCCGTCCACAGTGCCGGTCGAGGAACCCATGCCGGTGGCGACGATGTTGAGCACCTGCTGCGGCTGGTTCTGGCTGGCCATGGTGAACATGTCCATGCCGCCCGACATCATCTTCGGACCGACCGAGGCACCGCGCTTGGCGGCGAGCGACTCGACGTTCACGGAGTTGTCGTTGCGACCGATGATGATCTTGCCACCGCGCCAAGTGCGGCCCGGGACCAGCTGGCCCGCGGCGTCGCAGTTCCACTGCGGCGGCCAGCCGGCGGCGGCCGGGTTTTCATAGACGAGCGGCATGATGCCGGTGCTGGAGGTCGTCTGACCGCGGGTCATGGCCCAGTGGTTTTCACCCGCCATGAGCGCCTGGTCGAAGGACGGCGCCTGGCCGATGTTGCCATCGGGCATGAAGCGGCTGGCCTTGGCTCCGAAGACGCGTTCGTCCTGGATGACGTCCTCGGTGAAGAGGACACGGAAGGCGTCGTTGGAGGTGATGGCAACGCCGCCGGTCAGCGGATTCTGGTAGGAATCCGGGTAGATCGAGTTGTTGTCCTGCGCGAAGACCTTCATGGCCATGATGATCTGACGGCAGTTGTTGGACGTGCTCGTCTGGTTGGCCATGTCCTGAATGACGTTGAAAGTGGGGACCGCCAGGCTCGCGAGAATCGCGATGATGGTGATCACCACCAGGAGTTCAATGAGGGTGAAACCTCGTTGGAGTGCTCGTTTCATGATTTTAGGTGGGTAGGTTTGGATTTATGATGGCATGTGCCCCGGAAAGGAATTTTCCCGGGAACAAGGCCATTACACCAAGCGGCCCGGCGGCTGGCGAGAAAAATCTGCGCCCAGGCGACGGTTTCAGCGCAGCCAGGCGTCGCGATGCTCGGCCACGAAGGCGTCATCGCTCAGGTGCGGGTAGGCACGCTGCACGCGGTCGATCGCCTCCGCCTGGCCCGGGCTCAGGCCCTCGTCCGGGTCCAGGCACCCGATTCCCTCCAGCAGGCCCTGCCGGCGCAGCACCTCATGCAGGCCGGCGATGCAGCCGCGGAAGCCGTTGGCGGCATCGAAAAAGGCGGCATTGGCGTCGGTCACCTCGGCCCCCAGGCGCAGCAGTTCCGGCGAGGCCGGCTCGTCCAGGCAGCGGCGCAGCAGGGCCACCGCTGGCCGGGTCCACACCGACCAGTGGCCGAGCAGGCCGCCGCGGAAGCGCAGCTCGCGGTCGCCGATCCGGAAGGGGGTCAGCAGGTCGGCGACAATGCTGTCGTCGTTGCCGGTGTAGAGGGCGACGTCGCTGCGGCCGCTATCGGCGAGGGCGCGAACGACGTCGAGGGTCTGGTAGCGGTTGAACGGCGCGACCTTGATCGCCACGACGGCGTCGATCTCCAGGAAGCGCCGCCAGAACTCCACCGGCAGCAGGCGCCCGCCGACCGCGGGCTGCAGGTAAAACCCCACCAGCGGCAGGATCTCGCCGACGGCGCGGGCATGGCCGATGAGCGTGTCGATGTCGGCTTCGCCCAGGGCGGCCAGGCTGAGCAGGCCGGCGTGGTAACCGAGGTCGCGCAGCAGGGTGGCCTCGCGCACCGCCTGGGCGGTGTTGCCACAGATGCCGCCGATGCGCACGACCGGGCGGTCGGCGCGATCCATCTCCTCGGCGGCGAGGGCCAGCACCGGTTCGAACAGGCCATGGCGCGGGTCGCGGATGGCGAATTGCGTCGTGTGCACGCCGACGGCCAGGCCACCGGCGCCGGCGGCCAGGTAATAGCGCGTCAGGGCGCGCTGGCGGCGTTCGTCGAGCCGGCGCGCGGCATTCAGGGC
>DAIUCN010000146.1:0-7939 GCA_036846165.1 Prosthecobacter sp. | reverse complement strand
GACCAGCTGATCGAACGTCGCGTCACCCTGCAGGCCGCACCCGCCGCACCCGCAACCCCGGTCGCCGCCCAGCCGGCACCGGTCGCCGCGCCCGCCCAAGCCGCACCGGCGCCGGCCAAGCCCGCCGCCGCGCCGAAGCCTGCCCCCAAGGCCCCCGAGGGCCGGGTCACGCGCAAAAAGATGTCGCCGCTGCGCCGCAAGATCGCCGACCAGCTGGTCAGCGCCCAGCAGACCGCCGCCATCCTCACCACCTTCAACGAGTGCGACATGAGCGCCGTCATGGCCCTGCGCGCCAAGCTGCAGGACAGCTTCGTCGCCAAGCACGGCGTCAAGCTCGGCTTCATGTCCTTCTTCGTGAAGGCCGTGGTCGAGGCCCTCAAGGCGGTGCCCGCCATCAACGTCCGCGTCGACGGCGATGAGATCGTGCAGAACCACTTCCATGACATCGGCGTCGCCGTCGGCACCGAGCGCGGCCTCATCGTGCCGGTGCTGCGCGACTGCGACAGCAAGTCGTTCGCCGACCTCGAAAAGGACATCCTTGCCTACGCCGCCAAGGCCAAGGACGGCAAGATCGAAATCGCCGACCTCAGTGGCGGCGTCTTCACCATCTCCAATGGCGGCGTGTACGGCTCGCTGCTCAGCACGCCCATCCTCAATCCCCCGCAGAGCGGCATTCTCGGCATGCACAGCATCCAGCAGCGCCCGGTCGCGGTCGATGGACAGGTCGTCATCCGCCCGATGATGTACCTGGCCCTCAGCTACGACCACCGCGTCGTCGATGGCAAGGAGGCCGTCACCTTCCTGCTGCGCGTCAAGGACTGCATCGAGAACCCGGCGCGCATGCTCGTCGGCGCCTGAGTCACGGCCCTGCGGCCGGCGGATTGAACAGAAGCGGGCGACAGGCGTCGATTCATGCGTATAGTCTTTGTCTGCGTGTTGCGCGCAGACGCTTCGTCATGTCCGTCCCTCTCCAGTCCATTCCGCCGCCGTCGCGCAGCCCCTTCGTGTGGCTGCGCAACAAGCTGCTGGCTGGACTCGCGGTGGCGCTGCCGCTGATGATCACCTACTGGATCCTGCAGAACGGTTACCACCTGCTGCACGGCTGGAGCCTGCCGATCCTCGACTTCTTCGCCCGCTTCATCAATGAGGTTGCCGGCATCACCGCCGTCGACACCGCCAGCCCGACCTTCCGCTCGGTCGTCACCTTCGTCGGCTTCCTCATCCCGCTGATGTTCTTCATCGCCCTAGGTGTCATGGCCACCAACGTGCTTGGCGTGCGCGTGGTCACCGCGATGGACCGCCTGCTCATCAGCGTGCCCATCGTCTCCTTCATCTACAAGTCGCTCAAGCAGGTGATCGACGGCTTCAAGGGCCTCGGCGCGCGCCAGAACTTCAAGCGCGTGGTCTACGTCGACTACCCCGCCGGCGAGATGAAGATGCTCGGCTTTGTCACCGGCCAGTACCTCGATCCGCAGCAGAACAAGGTGCTCGCCGCCATCTTCATCCCGGGCGCGCTCAGCCCGATGACCGGCCTGCTGCTCGTCGTGCCGGTCGAACAGATCACCGACGCGCCGCTCAGCGTCGAGGAGGCGATGAAACTCATCTTCTCCGGCGGCCTCGTCGTGCCCGCCAGCCTCGCCGCGCCTGCCGAACGTCCCGATGTCGAGGAGGAGGAGGAGAAACCGCAGCCCGCACCGGCCGAAGCCGAGCCGCTGCTGCTGGCCACCCTGCCGCGTGCCGAGGACTTTGACTCGGGCGATCCGGACATCCTCAGCGACTCCGAACTCGAGGCCGCCGCCCTCACCGGCCGGCGTTCCACCGGTCGCCGCCTGCTCGGCGCCCTGAGCTGGCGCAAAAAGTAGCCGCTCAATCGTCCCACACCGCTCGAGTCACCGGCAGCACGTCCGGCTCCCAGCACAGGACGCCATTGGCCAAAAGGCAGGGCGGCAGCGGATGCGGATCGTAGAGCGCCTTCAGCCCGCAGCGCATGCCCAGACTGATCCGGCGTGTGGCCAGGTGCACGGCACTGACCTGGCTGACCAGGCACTGATCGGTGCCCGCCCACAGGCAGGCATGCTGACAGGCGGAACAAGAAGCGGTTGGGTGCATGGTGGGAACCTCCGGTTGAAACTTCGCCCTTTTTCTAGCGCCCCTCCCAGCACACGCCTAGACGCAAAACCCCGCATCGCAGGCTACTGAAAACCATTAGCCGCGGAAGTTCGCAGGAAGCGGCAACACCCGGGCGTACTTGTCGGACCATGCCATCCAATCCCACCTCCCGCCGCCAGTTCCTCCAGCAAGCCGGCCTGTTCGCCGCCGGCAGCCTGCTCGCCACCACCCCGCGCGCCGCCGCCAATCCCGCCATCCCGCACGCCCTCGCCGGCCGCCTCTACAAGACCCTCAAGATCGGCATGATCAAAGTCGAGGGCAGCCTGAGCGACAAGTTCAAGGCCGCCAAAACCGCCGGCTTCCTTGGCGTCGAAATGCAGTCGCCCGGCATGGACGTCGAGGAAACGAAACGCGCCATCGCCGACTCCGGCCTGCCGGTCGATGGCACGGTCTGCGGTCACCACTGGCAGATCCGTCACACCAGCGCCGATGCCGCCACCCGCGCCCAGGCGCTCGAACACCTCAAGACCGCCCTGCGCGACACCCGCGCCGTCGGCGGCCACAGCGTGCTGCTCGTCGTCGGCAAGGGCGAGGACGGTCCCGAGGCGGAAATCTGGGAGCGCTCGGTCGAGAACATCGCCAAGGCCGTGCCGCTGGCCGCCGAGGTCGGCGTGCAGATCGTCATCGAAAACGTCTGGAACCAGTTCCTCTACAACCACGAGGGCGGCGCCGATCAGACCGCCGACAAGTTTGTGAAATACGTCGACGAATTCCGCTCGCCCTGGGTCGGCATGCAGTTCGACATCGGCAACCACTGGAAGTACGGCAGCATGGGCGACTGGATCCGCCAGCTCGGCCGCCGCGTTTACAAGCTCGACGTCAAGGGCTTCTCCCGCGCCGAAGGCAAGTTCACCCCCATCGGCCAGGGCGACATCGATTATGCCGACGTGCGCAAGGCCCTGCACGAAATCAACTTCCACGGCTGGCTGGCCGCCGAGGTCGCCGGTGGCGATCTCGACTACCTCAAGGGGGTCTCCAAGGAAATGGACGAAGCCTTCGGTCTCTGACGCCATGGCCCCCGCCCTCAGCCGCCGCCGCCTGCTCACCGCCGCCTGTGCCGCCGGCCTGCTCGGGTCCGCCCGCGCCGCCGACGGCCTGCGCATCGCGCCCTTCCGCTTCGACGTCACGCCGCCGCCGGGCCACCCGCTCTGTGGCGGCTGGATCACCCCGGCCGGTCAGCCCGATGACCCGCTTCAGGCCATTGGCTACGTCCTGCTCGGGCTCAACGGCGGACCGGTCGTGGTCTGCGCGGTCGACTGGACCGGCCTGCTCAACGAGGCCCACCTCGTCTGGCGACAGCGCCTGGCCAAGGCCGCCGGCACCACCCCGGACCGGGTCGCCGTGCAGTGCGTGCACCAGCACGACGCCCCCTTCGTCTGCCTGGAAACCCAGCGCCAGCTCGAAGGCCTGGGCGACGGCCTGAAAAACGTCGACACCGCCTTCTTTGAAACCTGCCTCGAGCGCGGTGTCGCCGCCGTGCGCGCCGCCCTCGCCCAGGCCCGGCCGCTCACCCACATCGCCCACGCCGAGGCGCGCGTGGAAAAGATCGCCGGCAACCGCCGACTCCTGCTCGGCCCCGACGGCAAGGTGAAAAAGATGCGCGGCAGCTCCTGCCGCGACCCGGAGCTGACGGCCCTGCCCGAGGGCCTGATCGATCCGATGCTGAAAACGGTCGCCTTCTACAGCGGCGACGAAAAGGTGGTGGCCTGCCACTACTACGCCTGCCACCCGATGAGCCACTACGGCAAGGGCAAGGTCAGCAGCGACTTCCCCGGCCTGGCGCGCCAGCGCCGGCAGCAGGAGGAACCCGGCTGCACCCAGATCTACTTCACCGGCGCCGCCGGCAACATCGCCGCCGGCAAGTACAACGACGGCTCGCCGGAGGCGCGCGTCGCCCTCACCGACCGCCTGCACCGGGCCATGGCCACCGCCGCCACCGGCCTGCGCCCCGAGCCGCTGACCGCCGCCGTTTGGAAAACCCACCCCTTCGTGCCGGAGGCCAACCCGGCCTTCACCCTCGCCTCGGAAACGGCGCTGATGGAGAACCCGAAAAATGCCCCGGCCAACCGCATCCGCCCGGCCATGCGGGTCGCCTGGCTGAAGCGCCTGCAGCGCCGCGAGCCCATCGTGCTCAGCGCCCTCCACCTCAACGGCGCCGCCATCGTCCACCTGCCGGCGGAATCCTTCGTCGAATACCAGCTGCGCGCCCAGGCCCTGCGCCCGGGCGGCTTCGTCGCCACCGCCGCCTACGGCGATGGCGGCCCCTGGTACATCCCGACCGTCGAGGCCTTCCCCCAGGGCGGCTACGAGGTCAGCGTCGCCAATGCCGCCCCCTCCATGGACCCGGCCCTGACCGCCGGCCTGGAGCGGCTGCTGGGCTGACGCATCTTGTCCTTTCCCGACGGCTTTTTGCCCGTATGTTGGCCGCCCCTATGATCAAAGTCGGCCTCGTTTCCCTCGGTTGCGCCAAGAACCTCATCGACTCCGAAATCATGGTCGGCCACCTCCAGCAGGCTGGCATGGCCATGACCCCGGAGCCGGAGCTGGCCGATGTGCTCATCATCAACACCTGCTCCTTCATCGACATGGCCAAGAAGGAGAGCGTCGGCGCCATCCATGAGGCGGTCGACGCCCGCGAGGAGTCGAAGAAGCGCAAGAAGCAGAAGATCATCGTCGCCGGCTGCCTGTCGCAGCGCTTCCGCGAGGAGCTGCCCACCCTCATGCCCGAGGTCGACGCCTTCATCGGCCTCGACCAGATCACCCAGGTCGCCCCGATCATCCAGAACCTCATGGGCACCCAGGGGCAGGAAAACCTCGTCACCAAGGGCCCGCAGTACATCCCCGACTACGACACCCCGCGCTTCCGCCTGACGCCGAAGCACACCGCCTACATCAAGATCGCCGAGGGCTGCAACCACCCCTGCTCCTTCTGCATCATCCCGAAGATCCGCGGCCGCCACCGCAGCCGCAGCCAGGAAAGCATCGTCAAGGAAGCCCGCCAGCTCATCGCCAGCGGCGTCAAGGAGATCAACCTCATCTCCCAGGACACCACCTACTTCGGCATGGACAAGTGGGAGGGCGACCGCCCCAAGCCGACCTCCGGCGTCGACAGCAGCAAGGGCGAGTCCCTCTCCACCCTCATCCGCGAGCTGAACGCCATCCCCGGCGACTTCTGGATCCGCCTGCTCTACACCCATCCCGCCCACTGGAGCGATGACCTCATCCAGGCCATCGCCGAGTCGCCCAAGGTCGCCCGCTACATCGACATGCCCCTGCAGCACATCAGCGACCGCATGCTCGGCCTCATGCGCCGCGAGACCGACGGCGCCTACATCCGCGGCCTGCTCCGCCGCATCCGCGCCGGCATCCCCGGCATCGCCATCCGCACCACCTTCATCGTCGGCTTCCCCGGCGAGACCGAGGCCGACTTCAACGAGCTCGTCCAGTTCATCGAGGACGAGAAATTCGAGCGCGCCGGCGTCTTCAACTACTCCCGTGAGGAGGGCACCCGCGCCGACAAGATGGAGGGTCACCTCCACCACATGACCCGCAAGGCCCGCTGGAACGAAGCCATGCGCGCCATCCAGCGCAACGTCGAGCACGTCAACCGCCAGCTCGTCGGCCGCCGCCTGCGCGTCCTCGTCGAGGAACCCGGCGTCGCCCGCGGCGAAATGGACGCCCCCGACATCGACACCACCGTCTTCGTCTCCAAAAAACTCCCCGTCGGCGAATTCGCCGAGATCGAGATCAAGGAATGGCGCGGCTACGACCTCGTGGCCGCCTGAGGCGCCTCGGACACACGTTTCGACGCCGCAGATCTGGAGCGCGAGCCTGGCGGAGCCTGCTCGCTCTGAGTCCAGCGCTTGGCCAGCTCCCCGAAGTGGCGAGTTCCCTCCGGCACACTCGCGCTCCTTCAGACCTGGGGCGGGAGATTTCTTGGAACGCCGATGGGCACTTCGGGACTTCATCAAGCCCGGCAGGCCCGATCAACGTCAAAGATGAGCCACGATGCGGAGTGGCGCGACTCGTGCGTAAGCACGAGGCGTGACACGTAGCGGCGTTGGCTCTAGCGCCTTGTTAGGCATTTTTTTCGTTCGCGCGGTAGTGCGCGCCTGCGTGGTCCCAGTCAGTGCGGCCGAAACCCCGTGAGGGAATGAAGACATCGAATCCGACACGCGTCAGCTCGGTGGCCACCGCTTCAGGATGCGAATTGATGCGCGCCGCGACATTCTTCCCTGGCGCCGGATTCTGAAGAACGACCCAATACGGATAATCGGGCATCTCAGCGCCGTCTGAGTAGCACACCTTCACTGCGACATTTCCGGCGTAGCCAACGAAGTAAAATCCATCGACGTAATTCGAGCTTTCGCGCTCTTCGGTGGTATCGAGCTTCAGCGCTAGGAAAATCTTGCGAGCGGCGTCAGCGAGCATGCGCGAAGTGGATCCGTCGCGGATTAAAATGATCTCGTGCATGTCTTCCGCCTAAACAGTAGAATTCAGCCTCCCGTTGCCAGAACAAGTTCGGACACACAGAGGCTTTGTACGTACAAAGTCCGCCCGGGCGGGCGGACTTCGTTGCTGAAAACTTGCATGGCTGGAGTCTCTCCGACACGGGCCATCCCGTCAAGAAAAAGACGGAGCCAGCCGCCGGCGACCCGACAGCGCAGGGATGGAGCGCGGAGCAGAGAGCCAAGGGCCTAATTTCAGGGCAGCGCCCACCTGGAACAACCTGCACGGCGCTAGGAGGACAAAGCATACTACCTCAGCACCTCCGCCTCTCCGCACCTCTGCGGCCAAAGAGCACACCTACCGAGGCCGCCACCCAGGAAAACCACGGCGCCAGCGCAGCGGCACCCTGCCGAAACATAAACCGGCCAAGGCGCGTGGCCTTGGCCGGTGGGGGTTGCATCGCGCGGGCCGGGCCGCTGCCTCGGCTCACGGCGACATCTTGACGGCTTCGTCGCTCCAGGGGCCTTCACCGAGTGGGCCAACGGCGCGGACGCGGAAGGCGTAGGTCTTGCCGGGGGTGTGGCCAGTGCTGAGGCAGCGGGCTTGCTTGAGGATCTTCACCTGCTGCCACGCCTGCGGCGCGTCGTGCTCCCGGCACTCGACGATGTAACTGCTGGCCCCTCGGACCACCTCCCACCGGAGCTGGATCTGACCTGCCATGGCCGACATCGTCGCCCGCAGGTTCGCCGGCGCCGGCAGTGGACCGACCGGACTGCGCGGGCTGCGCAGCGGCAGCCCCGTGGTGGCCAGGGCGGCGAGGTTGTTCGGGGTCGTCGCCTCACAATGATGCGCCCGGGCCATGAGCATCAGCTCCCAGTCGGCCATCCGCGCCGCGCGGGTCGCGAGAGCAGCCTTCCAGGCGTTTTCCGCCATCCTGGCCGCCTCCGCCGCCGACTGCAGGGCCTGCTGCGCAGCGAGAAACTGCGCATCGGTCGGCACCCGGGTGGCCTCCGGATAGTGGGGATTGCCGTCCATGGCCCTCAGGTGGGCCGCGCCCATGGCCAGTTTCTGTAGGATGCTCTTCCTGCGCAGCTCGAGTTTGAAAGCGATCATGAGGAGGTGAGAAGGACTCGACGGCACCCCAGCCCACCCCGTGAAGGGCCCGCACTGCGATGCAGCGTCGCCAGCCATAACCCTAGCGACATCCACCCAGATTCATCAAGGATTTTTTTAGCCGGCACCGCAAATCCGTTTATTTTGAGATCGGATCCATCTGGATCAACCGGCCAAACCGCCCGTCAAACCCACCCCTCAAGCCTGT
>DAIUCN010000145.1:6621-7959 GCA_036846165.1 Prosthecobacter sp. | reverse complement strand
GCGTAGGACGGGTGGAAGAGGAAGTGGAGGTTGGCCGGGGTGGGCGCGTCGGCGAAGCGGGCCAACGACGCGCGGGCGAGCGCGGCGTGCCGCGTCTCTCGTTCCTGCTGCTGCGCCTCCAGCCGATCACACAACGCCATCAACTCATCCACCTTCGCCACGATCCGCTTCTGCTCGGCGAGGGGTGGGAGCGGAATCGCGAACCGCTCGATCATTCCCTTGGTCAACGCCTCGCGTGTCGCGCCGACTTGGACGTCGTCGATCATTCGTTGAATCGCTGGACTGGCTAAGAATTTCGCCAAGAACTGAGCATCGAGTTCTTTGATCGGGCGGATTATTGCGACGTGCTGATTGACCCTCGCGCCCGCCATTTCCGACGGGGCTGTGGTAACGCGGCCAATCGAAGCACCCGTTATGTTCAGCAGGACATCGCCGGACTGGACCGTAACATTGGCGAGTTGCTTCGCCTGCTGATCGCTGAGGAAGACAAGTCCCTTGGGTTCGAAGCCAGCAAAGTGGACATTCATCGAGCGAATGAGAGGAATGCCCTCGGCGCAATAGGATTCTCTTCCGCCTGCTGGAGTGGCTCCGCTGCCAATTTTGGTTGCAAGTAATTTCAACGGTGTTAGCGGCCATGCCTCTGCGGTCGGCAACAGCTTTCCCGAAAAGGCGAGGTGCAGCACGAGCCCGCGCATCTTCGTCACCGCACCGGGCGCGCCGGCGAATTGGTCGAACTTCTCGAAAAAGGTTTCCAGCTTCATTCAGCAGAGTCTCCCGCAGAGGCGCGGAGGCGCAGAGGGTTGGGGTTTTGGCTTTTCATCTCAGCGTCTCCGCGTCTCTGCGGGAGCTCTCCTTCAGTCCATTCACGCACCGGGTCGTGGGTTTGGATTCTCATATCTCAGCGTCTCCGCGTCTCAGCGGGAGTCCTCCTTCAGTCCATTCACGCAGCGGGTGATGCCATCCTTGAGCACGGCTTCCCCAAAGTTGAGCAGGTAGCCGAGCTTGAGGCCCGTGAGACGGAGATAGGTCTGCACCTGCTTCTTATGCGACGGAGTCACCCGCTCGACCGACTTCAACTCCAGCAGCACCCTGCCCTCCACGATGAGGTCAGCGCGGAAGCCCTCCTCGAAGTGGAGTCCCTTGTAAACAATCGGCACAGGGACCTGACGTTCGACGGTCAGCCCACGCAATGAGAGTTCCTTGGCCAGGACCACCTCATACACGGATTCCAGCAGCCCAGGACCGAGTTCGCGATGGACCTCGATTGCAGCGGTGAGGACCAGTGTGCCGAGTTCGTTTTCGTTCATGAGTGGATTGTCCCGCAGAGGCGCGGAGGCG
>DAIUCN010000145.1:0-6521 GCA_036846165.1 Prosthecobacter sp. | reverse complement strand
CAGAGAGGATTTTAAGAGTTTTCGTTTTCTCAGCGTCTCTGCGTCTCAGCGGGAGTTGGTTTGGGTGAGGGCTTGGTGGAGTTCCTGTTTCAGCTTGGTGCGTGTTTTCGTGATCTGGGCAAGGAGATTTGCGGATTGTCCCGCAGAGGCGCGGAGGCGCAGAGAGGATTTTAAGAGTTTTCGTTTTCTCAGCGTCTCTGCGTCTCAGCGGGAGCTGGTTTGGGTGAGGGCTTCGTAGAGTTCCTGTTTCAGCTTGGCGCGTGTCTCGGCGATCTGGGCGAGGAGCTTTTCGTATTCGGGCAGCAGGTGGTCGACATCGCCGGGGCCGGTGTCGGGGTTGTGCGGGTTCTTGAGGTCGAGATTGAAGTTGCCGGCCTTGATCTGGTCGATGGAGACACGCCAAGCCTGCTCGTTTTCGACACGCGACTTGAAACCGTCCTGTTCATCGCCCCACCAGGCACGCTCGGCCTCGAACTCCTCAATGCGGATGGGTTTGCCCTTGTTGTAGCTCTTGGCACCGGGCGGATAGGGATGCTCGTAGTACCAGATCTCCTTCGTGGGCGTGCCCTTGGTGAAGAACAGCAGGTTGGTGCGGATGCCGGTGTAGGGATTGAAGACGCCGTTGGGCAGGCGGACAATGGTGTGGAGGTTGCACTCGGTGAGCAGGGCTTCCTTAATGCGGGTCTTGACGCCTTCGCCAAAGAGGGTGCCGTCGGGCAGCACGAGCCCAGCGCGACCACCCGGCTTGAGCAGCTTCATGAGCAGCACGAGGAAGAGGTCGGCCGTTTCACGGGTGCGGAACTCGGCGGGATAGTTGGCCTCGATGCCGTCCTCCTCCATGCCCCCAAAGGGCGGATTGGTGACGATGACGTCCACCCGCTCTTTCGGTCCCCAGTCGCGCAAGGGCCGGGCGAGGGTGTTGTCATGGCGGACGTTGGAGGGAACGTCGATGCCATGCAGGAGGAGATTGGTCATGCACAGGACATGCGGCAGGTGCTTCTTCTCGATGCCGGAGAAGCAGTCCTGGATGAGGCGCTCATCGGCCTCGGTCTTGGCCTGCTTGCGCAGGTGCTCGATGGCGCAGACAAGGAATCCGCCCGTGCCACAGGCGGGGTCGAGCACACTTTCGCCGAGGCGGGGATTGACCTGTTCGACGATGAACTGAGTGACAGCACGCGGGGTATAGAACTCGCCCGAGTTGCCCGCGGACTGGAGGTCCTTGAGCAGCTTCTCATAGATGTCGCCAAACATGTGGCGATCATCGGAGGCGTTGAAGTCGATGCCGTTGATCTTGTTGATGACCTGGCGCATCAACGTGCCGTTCTTCATGTAGTTGTTCGCATCCTCAAAGGCGGTGCGGATCAGTGTGTGCATCCGGTCTCCGCCAGAAAGGGCCTTGAGCTTCGGCAGCAGGGTGTTGTTGATGAAGTCAAGCAACGCGTCGCCGGTGATACCTTCCTCGTCCTTGGCCCAGTTCGACCAGCGCAGATGCTGCGGCAGCGGGGACTTGTAGTTGTCGCGCAGGAGTTCCATCTCCTGCTCGCGGTCATCGAAGATTTTCAGGAAGAACATCCAGCCGAGCTGCTCCAGACGCTGGGCATCGCCGTAGGTGCCGGCGTCCTTGCGCATGATGTCCTGAATGGTTTTGACAAGGTTGGAGACGTTGGGCATAAGAGGATTACTTGATGCTCTATCTTGACTGAATTCAGGCTGGAAGTTTGGTATCTTTCACAATCACGAGTAGCGTGGACACACCACCATCCTTGGACAAAAAAAACTCTGTTGGATCTGTGAAATCATTGAAGTGTGAAAGCAGGCTTGAGATGTCACCCCTCCTTGCCCCTTGAGCCGTAGCTTTAGAAACTTCGCCAAGGAGATCACGATTGATGTGGCTCCAACGTCTGTAGCCATTTGCTGTCGATGGCTCAAAAAAAAGCCCTTCTGAATCCAACATAAACCTAAGTAACAGTTCTCCAAAGTCCATCCTTGCGGGAGCAGTTGCCGAACTTGTTGTCACCGGGTGTTTTCCGCAAAAAAGATAATGAAGCGCCTTCTCTCTCGCGCGCCCTATTGGCATGTTCCGGGACTGACCTGCAAGCAAGGTTGTGTAATCGAAGCTATCTGCTCTCTCGTACAAGCATGCCTGATTATCGTTATCAATGCGGTCCAAAGTGCCCTTTTTCGGCTTCTTCTTGGCCTGAAAAAGAATGGCACGCTGATTTCTTAAATTTTTTTGCTGGTCTAAAAATGCAAAAACAAGGTGCAAGTCACCGAGCTCACAATCAGAAACCATTCGCGAGCGGGTATTCGCATGAACCTGCCCCTGCATTGGAGTCACCTGCGGATGACCATGACAGAACACACCTGCAAATTTGACTTCGTAGCCATCCGGCAGAAAAAGCGGTGCAATGAATTGATTTAAAATGGGTATTCCAGAACCATTTTTCCCGATGAAGTAATCATGAATAATACTTGGCTCGCGCTGATTAAGATTTATATGACACCAGGAATGGTTCGCCGCGAGCCGTATAGCATTGACGTTGTTGGCAACCAACGATTTGAAATTTGAGATTTGTTGTGAAAGGGTTACGTGCATCACGCGGCTTTCCTATACAGTTCCATTTCCAGCTCCTGGATGGCCTTCAAGTAGCCCGGCTTGCCACCAAAGAGCTTCACGATCTCCACGGGCGTACCATGCTGGGTGAAGGGATCGACTTTGAGAATCTCCAGCGACTCCACACTGACAATGCCGCTGTCGGCATATTTCTGGAGCAAGGCACCGAGCACGGCGCGGGCCTTGTCGCCATACTTGGCAAAGACGTTGCGCTTCTTCACATCCTCGGCGCGTTCCTTCCGCGTGAGCGGTGGGGCATCGAAGGCGATGTGGCAGACGAGATCGAAGGCGTCGTAATCGCGACCCACTTGCTCGGCCAGTTCGTCGAGGAAGACCCCTTTGGCGGCGAGTTCTTCGAGCACGGCCTGCTTCTTCTCGGCATCGTTCCAGACGGTGAGGAAGTCGTCGAGGGAGGCGTACGTCGTGCGGACGGTTTTGCGGGTGTAGTCCGTGAGCGACTCGGTGATGAGTCGGCCCTGTTCATCGAGAAATTGCACGCGCTCCACGGAGACCCTGACGGGTACGTTGTTGACGACGTAGCGCGTGGCCTTGGAAGCATCGGCGTCAGTCGATGACGCATCATAAGCGACGTGGCCTTCACGGAACACATCTTCGTCCGGCGCTTCACCACCGGGAGGCGGTTCATCCGGCGGCACGGGAGGGTCATCGGGACCGGGCTCATAAATCTGCACCGGATCGCCATCGAAAGTTGGGTCGGCGAACAGGGCGGTGGCCCCGCGAAAATCCATGATGGTGAAGAAGAGCTTGTCGTAGTCCTCATTGATGCGCGTGCCACGACCGATGATCTGCTTGAACTCGGTCATGGAAGCGATGCGCTTATCCAGGACAATGAGGTGGCAGGTCTGGGCATCCACACCCGTGCTCATGAGGCGCGATGTGCAGGCCACGACCGGATAGGTGGACTCCGGGTCGATGAAGTTGTCGAGCTGGGCCTTGCCTTCATCGTCGTCGCCGGTGATGCGCATGACATACTTGCTGTTGGCAGCAGCAAGGTCGGGGTTCGCATTCACCATCGCCTGCCGCATGCGCTCGGCATGGTCGGTGGTTTCGCAGAAGATGATGGTCTTGGCGAAGCGGTTGGTCGTGCGGAGGAACTCGGTGATCTTGGCGGCAACCAGCTCGGTGCGCTTTTCGAGGATGAGGTTCTTGTCGAAGTCGCGCAGGTTGTATTCGCGGTCCTCAATGAGCTGCCCGTACTTGTCCACCTGGCCAAGCTCGGGCCGCCAGCCAAGGATGTCCTTGTCCAGGCCGATGCGGATGACCTTGTAGGGTGCAAGGAACCCATCGGAGATGCCCTGACGCAGTGAGTAGGTGTAGATCGGATCGCCGAAGTATTCGATGTTCGAGACCTCCTTGGTCTCCTTGGGCGTGGCAGTGAGGCCAATCTGGGTGGCGGAGCTGAAGTATTCGAGCACCTGCCGCCAACGGGCGTCATCGGCGGCACTGCCGCGATGACACTCATCAACAATCACGAGGTCGAAGAAATCCGGGGAGAACTGCTTGTAGATGTTCTGCTCTTCCTCGGTGCCCGTGACTGCTTGGTAGAGGCAGAGGTAGATCTCGAACGACTTGTCCACCGTGCGGTTGCTGATCTTCGTCATCGCCGCGCCGAACGGCTTGAAGTCGTTCGTCTTTGTCTGGTCGGCAAGGATGTTGCGATCCACCAGGAAGAGGATGCGCTTCTTGGCTCCCGACTTCCACAGCCGCCAAATGATCTGGAAGGCGGTGTAGGTCTTGCCGGTGCCGGTGGCCATGACAAGGAGGATGCGATTCTCTCCCCGCGCGATGGCTTCCACGGTGCGATTGATGGCGATGAGCTGGTAGTAGCGCGGAGATTTCCGGGTGCCGTCGTCGTAGTAGTCCTGCGTGGTGATCGTGCGCTGGCCCTCGGTCCAGCCCTTGGCGGCGCAGTAGCGGGTCCAGAGTTCGTCAGGCGTCGGGAATTCGTCGAGCGGGATTTCCCGGGTGACCGTGCCGCGGGTCACCAGGCGGTCGTGTTCCAGGAAACCATCGCCATTCGAACTGTAAGCGAAAGGCACATCGAGAATCTCGGCGTATTCCAGTGCCTGCTGAATTCCGTCACCGACTGCATGGTTGTTGTCCTTGGCCTCGATGACAGCAAGCGGGACGTTTGGCTTGTAGTAGAGCAGGTAGTCCGCCTTTTTCGCCTCGCCACGTTTGACGGTTTTCCCATGGACGATGACGCGGCCTTTCGTGAAATAGGCTTCCTCGCGAATCTGCGTCATCAAGTCCCACTTCTCGCCGCTCGGTCCAACGAGCGCCGGCGTGATGAACTTGGTGCGGATGTCCGTCTCCGTGAGGGCTTTTTTGTTCATTCGACGAGGACGGGTTCGATCACCAAGCCCGTGCGACACCAGCGAACACCTTCGTTGGTGCCGAGCAAGCCAACCTCAAGCCCACAAGTGGCAGCAGACTTGGCTTTTGGCGGGCGTGGCATGAGGACAGGGAATCGGGAAAAGGCAGAATCGCCACCGATTCAAGCCGCAGCAGACTCTTTAAGCAAGCGGAGAAGGCCGCTGAACGATCTCAGATCTCACATTTCAGATTTCAGATCGGGTGCCGCGCAAGTCCGTGGCCTCCGTGCTCTCCGTGCGAAACCCTTCTGAGCTCCATCCACCCTCCGCCATCCACAAGCTCCCCCTGCCCCGCAGTCTGGCGACCGCGCTTCCACGGGAGCCTGAGGGGTCGCTGCTCCCGCCTACAGCCAATGCCAAACGGCGCCGGCGCAGCAGCGCCCTACCGATACACAAACCGGCCAAGGCACGGGGCCTTGGCCGGTGGGGGTTGCATCGCGCGGGGCGGGCCTGCGCCCGGATCACGGAGACATCTTCACCGCTTCGTCGCTCCAGGGGCCTTCGCCTTCGGTGCCGAGGGCGCGGACGCGGAAGGCGTAAACCTTGCCGGGCGTGTGGTCGGTGCTGATGCAGCGGGACTGCTTGACGATCTTCACCTGCTGCCAGGGCTGCGGGGTGTCGTGCTCCTTGCAGTCAACGATGTACCCGCTGGCGCCGTGCACGGTGTCCCAGGCAAGGTTGATCTGGCCTTCCATCTCCGACATGCTCGCCCGGAGGTTGCCGGGAGGCGGCAGCGGACCGATCGGACTCGGGTTCGTGCGCAGCGGCAGGCCGGTGGTGGACAGAGCGACCAGGTTGTTTGGGGTGACCGATTCGCAGTTGCCGGCCCGGGCCGTCATCTTCAGATCCCATTCCGCCTCCGCGGAATCCCGGGCGTTGATCGCGGCTTTCCAACTGGATTCCGCCGCTGCCGCGGCATCTGAGGTGGACTGCAAGGTGTCCTGGGCGAGCTGGAATTGCGCGTCGGTCGGCACCCGGGTGGCCTCGGGGTAGTTGGCTCAAGAGATGGGGCAGCAGCCCAAGCCCCGCCGCCTGGCGACGGCGCCCACACGGACCGTAAGCGCGTTGGCCACAACGCGGGATTGGGACCGATCCACCATCAGCCATCCTTCATCAACGGCTCCTGTCCCTGCCCCCACGTGCCGTTCCCCAGCCCTTCCGAGGTGCTTCCAGTCTCAATAAAGTCTTGTGATTCTCAAATCGGAGATCCGATTTACCAAATCGGATCTCATTGTCACCCCGCACCAAGATCACTGTGCCCATGGACCCATATCGGTGTGACCCCACAATGATCTCACTTTTTCGGCTCCCCCAGCCGGAAGACCGCGGCGGGCCTGAGGAGGATCTCAGATCTCACATTTCAGATCCGGTGCCGCTCACCTTCGTGGCCTCCGTGGCCTCCGTGCGAAACCCTTCTGAGCTCCATCCACCATCCGCCATCCACAAGCTCCCCCTGCCCCGCCGTCTGGCGACGGCGCCTCCACGGGAACCTGCGGGGTCGCTGCCCCCGC
>DAIUCN010000144.1:0-8013 GCA_036846165.1 Prosthecobacter sp. | reverse complement strand
GAGAGGGGGAGTTCAGCCGATGAGGGTGGAGCGGCGGGCGGCGAGCTCGGCGCGGATGAGGGCGTCGATCTTGGGGAGGTCGACGGGTTGTTTGGTCTTGGCCTGGTCCTTGAGGGCGCGGACGATGACCTCGCGGACAAAAGCAAAATTGCCGTTGCCGTTGGCGGCCTGGGTGAGCTTGGCGGCGGCGTCCTTGGTGGTGCCATTCAGCGCCGGCAGGCGGCGGCTGAGGATGAGGGCGACGTCCTCGGTCTTGATGGCGCCGAGGTTGATGCGGGCGAGGAGGCGGTTGCCGGTGAGCTGGCCGACGTCGTCCCAGTTTTCCCGCTCGAGGTCGCGGAAGAGGCGCGGATGGGTGAGCAGGACGATCTTGACCGGGCTCTGGTTGAGCAGGGTCTTGAGGACGCGCAGGCAGCGGACGCCGACGTCATGGACCTCATCGACGATGAAGACGACGGCGCGGGCGTTGAGGGCCTCGACGAGCTTGTCCAGGCGGGCGGCCTGGCTGCGGCTGCTGTCGGGCATGCCGAGGGCGCGCAGCATGGCGGACAGCATGGCGTTGGGGCGGTCGCCCCAGCCGGCGGAGGCCTCGATCTGGTAGAGGCTGGCGACGGGGTTGAGCTCGCGCATCTTGCGCTCGATGATGCGGCCGGCGCTGGTCTTGCCCATGCCGGTGTGGCCCTCGACGATGACGAGCTTGGCGTTGGTGCGGCTCATCTTGAGGCGGGTGAAATGGGCGCGGACCTGCTTGGCGGTGCTGAGGTCTTCGAAGAGAGGGTCGGCATCCTCAGCGGCCTCGGGGGCGATCTGGGCGGCGACGGCGCGGTAGGCCTCGAGCCAGCGGTCGGTGTCGAGCTCAGCAAGGCGGCCGGCGGCGATGCTGCCGAGGGTCTTGTCACTGCCAAGACCGGGGTGCTGACGGATCAGCTCGGCCTTGGTGATGTCGTTGGCGTCGGCCCATTCGAGGATGTCGAGGGCGAGGGTCTGGAGTTCGGTGCTCATGATGTTGGACGGGTGGAGGGTGGACGGATGGACGGGGAATCAGGTGCAGCTCGCGGCGAGGCGGGCGAGGTTGTGCGCGAGGGTGTCGTTGGTGTCGGACGGCGCGCGGTAGTCAGTGAGGTTGGTGGCGATGTGGAGATGCTCGCGGACCAGCTTGCGATGGTTCTTGGCAGCTCGGCGGGCGGCATCGGCCTTGGCTCGCTTGACGGCACAGAGGCAGCCGCGGAGGGCGTCATAGATTTGCTCAAAGCCCTCGGCCCTTTCGGTGAATCGGCGGGCCGCGTCGAGATGACGTTGGCGGATGGGCGCGGCGGCGGCGCTGATGGCGGGATGGAGGGCGGAGGTCATAGGGAGAGGGCGGCGGTTTCGTCGTCGAGATCGAGGTCCTCGATGGGGCTGGTCTGGCGGTCGCTGATGCGGACGGGTGAGAAGGCGCGGCGATCGGTGGCAGGCTCGTCGACCTGGGCGGCGCGATCGGTGACCGGAGCGGCGGCGGGCGTGCTGCTGCGCATCTGGGTGAGGTTGGCGCCAAAACTGTCCTGGGCGTGAGAGACGCGGCGGCCGGCGAAGGGCGTGCCGGCGATCAGGGTGCGGGTTTCCTTGCGCACCTGGGCGGCGGCGCGGTTCTGGCCGGCGCTGTGCGCTCCGGCGCCGCTGAGGTCTTCCTGCAGGGCGTCGGCCATGTGCTCGGCGATGCCGAGGAACTGGCCGAATTTGAACCCGTCGCGATTGCGGGCGGATTTGTCGGCGTTGAAGATGTGGCAGCCTTCCCAGGCGGCGGCGGGCGTGAAGGCGACCAGCAGCTCGTGGCCGTCGTCCAGGTGAAGGCTGGGCGTGCGGTGACCGCCATGGATCCGGAAGCGGAACTTGAGCGGGTAATGCGGTGCCTTGATCTCGACCAGGCCACGGCGCACGCGGGCGGTGCATTTGATGGCGTGGAAGCGCCAGAGCTGATCGGCCGGGCAAGGACGCTTGACGGCAGTGGCCCAGAGTTGCGTGGGGACATGCACCTCACCATGGAAGGCCTGGCGGCGCTTGGGCCGGGTGTTGAAGAGGTGCATGGCGCGGGCGGTGGCCTCGGCGCTTTGGGCGATGCTCCAAAACTTGGCGGCGCTGGCCTCATCGCGCCCGGCGCGCAGCAGGTGGCGGGTGGCGTTCTCGAACTCGCCACGCTCGCGGCCGATGCTGAGGGTCTGGCCGTTGAAGCCGTGATCCATGAGGGCCTGCAGGAGGTCGAAGCTGCCCTCGACGTTCGCCTTGCCCTGGGAGGTGTGCTTCTCCCGCATGTGGATGATGGCGTCGAGGCCGCCCCAGCGGATTTCCTTCCCTTCCGGCGTGGTGCCGATCTTGGTGCCCCAGATGAAATTGTTATCCCAGCGCCCGCGCTCGACGCGCCAGATGAGAGGCAAGCCGTGTTGCTCAACGATGGTGCGGAAATGGCTGGCGATGTCCTCGGCGCGGTAGCTGTCGCGGTCGCGGCCGATGTGCGTGCAGCCTAGCCAGTGCAGGGAGTACGCGTCGATGGTGAAGAGCGCCTGGCGGCCAACCAACTCTTTGTTTTGCGCCGCATCGTGGAAGCGGAACGGGTCGTTGAGGCTCATGTCGTCGCTTTCCCAGATGGCACCGGCGTACCAGGGGATGAGCTCGCCCTCTTCCGTGCGGATCATGCCGGACTTGCGCTCCATGCCGCGGCGGTCGGCGCTCTGCTTCTTGCCGCGAAACTCGGCTTCCTCGTCGGCAGTGACTCGGCAAGCGCGTTGCACGGCCAGCGGCCAGGCCACGGGCCGATGCGCGTCAACTGCGGCCTGCCAGTGGTCGCGGAGATCGGCGGCGAGCTGCGGGCGCAGGCGGGCGGTGGCATCGCCGGTGCCGGTGTCGCCGAGGGCGTCGCGCAAGGAGCCAAAGTACGCGTCGTCGGACTCGGCCAGGCTTTCGGCAATGGCGGACTCGACGGCCAGCGGGATGCTGCCTTTGACGAGGCGCCAGAAGCGCAGGCGCCGGCTTTCCGCGTGCGAAAGCTCGAACTTGGTGCGGCGACCGCGGCGCACGGGGGCGGTCGGCTGGATCAGGCCGGAGACAGGCTCGGCGGACGTCCAGCGGTAAAAGTTGTTGTGGTTGAGGCCAATCTCACTGCAGGCCCGGCGCAGACTCACCCCCTGGGCGACCAGGGCGCGGACCTGCGCGACGAGCAGGGCGCGGTCAGCTTCGGGGGTGGTCTGTCCTTGGCGAGGCATGGCGATCAGGGGCGCAGGGCGTAGATCAGAGGCAGAGCCGGCAGGTGGCAGAGAGCGACGACGAGCAGCTCCATGGCGATCAGGGGGCGACGATGCGGATGCGCGACGGCGGGCCTTCGATGCGGGCGTCCTCTTCCGGCTCTTCGAGGTGGGCTTGGCGCAGGGGCTTTTCCCAGGGCTTGAGGACGGACCAGAAGTACCAGGAGAAACCGCAGCTCAGGACGAGCGCGAGGAGGAAGATGTCGACGTAGGTCATGGGGATGGGTGGTCAGGGTGGCGGTGACGAGATCAGTCAGCGGCAGCGGCAAGGGCCTCCGAGAGGGCGAGGCGAAACTCGGGGCTCGTGCTCTCCTTGAGGCGGCTGGTCATGAGGCGGAGGGCCTTGCCGCGCTCGACCTCGTCCCACTTGGCAAACAGGCCCGAGAGGCGGCCCAGCGTGGCGAGCGGCTTGTCGAGGCTGTGGAAGCCGGACTCAGGCCGGGCCTTGCCGCCCGTGCTCTGGCCGCCTGCGATGCCGGCGATGACGGCGCCCAGGCCGGCACCGGCCCAGATGCTCATTTCGTAGCGGTCCTTGAGGTCGGCGGCCTCGATGGCCTCGGGGCTGCCCGGCTTGGCACCGGGCGCATGGAAGGCGCGGTACAGTTCAACGGCCTGGTGGATGGTGTCGACCGAGACGCCGAGGCGCTCGCTGAGGTCGGTGGCGTTGAGATAATTACCGACTGAATCGGTATTTTTCGGCCGGCCGGGCTGGGCCTCGGTGACCTCGGGATGAAGCAGGACGCCGAGGTACGCGCGCTGGCCCTTCGTCCAGTGGCGGCGGCCGATGACGGTGGCCTCGATGAGGGCCTGACCCTGCGCGGGGGTGACCTCGACGACAGGGACCTTGTCTTTGCCCGTGGCGAGCGCCCACTCGTAGCGGTGGCGGCCGTCGTCGATGATCCAGCGGCCCTTGTCGTCGCGGTGAGCCTTGAGCGGCTCCAGGATGCCCTCACGCTCCAGGCTGGCCCAGAGGGCGACGCGCTCGGCATCGAGGTCTTTGCCCACCTGCTTGGCACCCGGGGATTTTTCTCCGAGCAGGCGCTTGGCCACGGCCCCGATCATGGGAACGGTGTTGAGCGCGGTGTTGATGACGAGGTCGGTGAGGGCGAGTTGGTGGATCATGGGTGGCAGATGGAAGTTGGGAGATTGGAGATGGGGGTCAGAGGGCCAGTTCGGCCTGCGGGGGTTGCGGGGCGGTGCCGATCCGTGCGAGGGCGCGGCGCCATTCGAGGGCGTGCCGGCGCATGATTTGGCGGTAGCCCCTGGCGCGCTTGGCGCACCATTCCGGCGTGCGGCTCGTGTCGCCGTCATCCTGCAGCAGGTCCTTGGCGCACTGGCGCGCCATGATGGCAAAGGACAGCATGCTGCGCGCATGCCAGACGCGGGCCTTGTGCACGCGTTGAGCGATGGAAAGGCGATCTTCCTCCGTGGTGGGCGAGTGCTTCATGACGATGGCGTCTCAGGCCTCAGCAGGCACGCGCCAGGCGGCGCCGAGTTTGGCGAAGGCGTTGCGGGCGCCGGCCTTGTTGTGGGCGATCTGATCGGCGCGGTGCGGGTGGTCGCGCATGCAGGTCAGCCAGGTCTTGAGGACCTCGACGCGCAGGCGGAAGGCGTCGGCCCAGAAGAAGAAGTTTTGGAGGTGAGGCGGCAGCTTCATGGGATCAGTGGGCGTTGGTGGACTCGGCGGCGCGGAGGAGGCTGCTCATGAGGAGCTGCGCGGCGTTGGCCTCGCGGAGGGCGCGGGCGGTGGCAGCGATGGCGGCCGAGACGTCGGGATGGGTGACCATCACCATGCCGGCGGCGGCGTCGTAGTAGTCGGCGCGCTCGGCGGCCGGGAGCTGGTCAAGGCCGTCCAGGGCGCGGGTGATGAGCTGGAGGCGGAGGTCGTTCATGCGGGGCGCTTGATGCCGAGGCGGCGGGCGATGGCCCGGCGCACCTTCGGAAATTTGTTCGTGTGAATGGCGCGGCTGACCGTGGAGCGCGGCCGGCCGATCAGGCGGGCCAGCTCCGCAACGCTCATGTCGAGATCGACCAGGCGATGCTGGGCCTCGATGGCGAAATTGTTCTTGTCAGCGGAGTTCACGGGCGTTAATGTGCGTTAACGAGTGTGAACATAGTTCGCATTCGCCCAAGGTGGCAAGAACTATTTTCGCAATGCACGAAGAATTTTCGCACCGGCTCAAAAAGCTGCGCGAGCGCCTGAAATTGACTCAGGCCGCGATGGGTGAGCGTCTGGGCGTGTCCGGCCGGTACATAGGCATGATCGAAGGCGGGGAGAAACAGGTGGAACCCAGTTCCTCCCTGGCCAAGCTCTTCGACCTCATGGAGGCGAACTCTGTGCAGGCCGGGAAATTACCGATTGAATCGGTAATTACCGGATCAGGGCAGAAAATACCGATTGAATCGGCAATTACCGACCGGCTGCAGGAGGAGGCTCTCGAGTACACGACCGGCGGCGGAGGCCGCGCGAAGCTCAAGGCCGCGCGACTCGCCGCGGGCCTGAATCAAGCCCAGCTCGCCAAGGCGGTCGGCTACTCGGTGGGCACGTACCAGGACATCGAGGACGGCCGCAGTCAGATGAGCGAGAAGATGGCGGCCAAGGTCGCCCGCGTGCTCGGGGTGGATGTCGAGGACCTCACCAATGGCAGCGACCACCCGCCCGAGAGGCACGCCACGAGTGGCAGCTTTGGCACCGCGCCAGAGTTGCGCATGGGGCCGGGCATGGAGGGCGTGCGCGCCAAGATGGTGCCGCTGCTCAGCCTTGCTCAGTGCGGCGCGATGATGGCTTACGACGACGCCGCGTACGATCACTCCGGCTTTGTCTGCTACAATCCGCAGGACTCCAAGGCCTTCGCCGTGCGGCTCGCGGGGGACTCCATGCAGCCCAAGTTTGACGCCGGAGATGTGGCCGTCATCTACCCCAGCAAGCCGCCGAGAAATGGCGGTGTCGTCATCGCCAAGCTGCGCGAGGACCACGGCGGAGACGTCATGTTCAAGCTCTACTCCGCCGCGCGCGACCAGGTGACGCTCTCCAGCTACAACCCCGCGTACCCGCCGATGTCCTGGCCCAAGGAAGCCTTCGCATGGATCTATCCTGTGGCCCAGGTGACCAAAGTGCTGTCCTAAACTCAACCCGCATCCTGCCATGATCTACGCCATCTGCATCCTCTGCCCACCGCTTGCGCTGCTGCTCATGGGCCGCGGCCTTCATGCGCTCCTCAACATCCCGCTCACCTTGCTCTTTTGGCTTCCAGGCGTCGTCCATGCTTGGGCCGTCATCGCGCGCAGGGAGCGCGAGTATCGCGACGACCGCCTCGCCTGTCTGCTCAAAGGCGTGACACCGCCACCGCCGCCCGGTGTGAAAGGCTGGTCCATTGCGCTGGCGCTTCTGCTGTGTCTGACCACCGTTGGAGCCGTTGTTTCCACGGTGCATCAATGGATGATGCGCGAACACGCGCACCGCGTTTCTGTGGATCAAGTGGAAGCCGCGCCGGCCGCCTCAGCGCCGCAGGCAGAGATTGCCGCGCCTGCCGAGCCAGCCGCACCAACCAAACCTCAGCTGGGCGCGCTTTTCGCCGAGGTCGTCGCCACCTTTGGCGAGCCGAATCTCGCGCAGAAGGAAACCGGCTGGGCCTACTGGAACAGCTTCAAAGGCCGCTTCCAAGAAGGGCGTTTGGTGGAAGTGGCCGACGCTGCCGAAACTGCTGCGAAGTGAAACTCTACGAGATCGACCTCGCCACTGGGCGGGTGGAGCTGCATCGCGCGGATCTCTTTCCGGCCGAGGAGGTCGACGCCTGCCGTCTGGTGGCCTATGAGGGCGGGCGCTTGCCTGGCAGTGCCTGCCGCGTGGATGTCAATGGCGGGCTCTTCCTCATCTGGCGCAGCACTGATCTTGTGAGCGCCTGCGCCGCTGGTCAGGGCAGGGAGGGGCTATGGGATGTGGTGACCGGTCTCCATGAAACCGCGTCGCCGTTGGCCTTGGAAAATGCTCCCGCCACTGAGGCATGGCTTGCCGTTTCCCTGCGGCCAGGCTTTGCCAATCTTGCGGCCTCAGAACAGCGGCGCGTGATGGAACTGCAGCGGTTTTTGGCGGTGGCGCTCCTCTTGTAACGCGGCGTTGCCCCCGCTGTTTGAGGATGGCGAGACCTCGCGGAAGGTCGCGCCATGTCCAAGCGCACCACCGCCCTCATCCTCTCCGCTTTTCGTGCGGCGGGCGTGGAGCATGGTGCCGAGGATGCCCCGCTCCCCAGCCGCCTGCTGGTGGCCCCGCTCGGTGAGCATGATGCCCGCGAGCGTGGCAAGATCATCGTCTCCACCGAGACCCTCACCGGCCTGGCCGCCCGCCAGGCAGCGGTGAAGATCGGCCCGCGTGTGGCGCTCGACTTCGAGCATAACACCGTCCCGGGCACGCCTGCCTTTTCGGCCGAGTCCGAGCCGCGCCGCGTCGCCGCCTGGGGCGTGCTCAAGGCTGTGCCAGGCGCTGGCATCTACCTCGAGAATCTCGAGTGGACCCCGGCCGGCATCGAGGCCTTCAAGGGCCGCTCCTATCAGGACATCTCGCCCGCTGTCTTTCGCCGCGAGGACGGAACCGTCCTGGCGGTGCATTCCGTCGGCCTCGTCCGTCATGGCGAGATCGAAGGCCTCACGCTCGAGGCCGCCGCCGCGCCGCGGCCGCTGGCTCCCTTTTTCGCCGCTCTCTCCGCCTACGAATCCCCCTCCTCCACCGAATCCATGAAGC
>DAIUCN010000143.1:0-8150 GCA_036846165.1 Prosthecobacter sp. | reverse complement strand
TGACTCCCGCCCCTGCTCCCACTCTCGGCATTGTCGGTCTCGGCTACGTCGGTCTGCCCCTCAGCCTGCGCTTCGCCCAAAACGGCGCCCGCGTGCTCGGCTTCGACGTCGATCCCGCCAAGGTGGAAAGCCTGAATGCCGGTCGCAGCTACATTCTGCACATCCCCGCCGCCGAGATCACCGAGGCGGTCGATCGCGGCACCTTTGCCGCCACCACCGACTTCGCCCGTGCCGCCGAGTGCGATGCCATTCTTATCTGCGTGCCGACACCGCTGGTCAATGGTCGCGATCCCGACCTCAGCTACGTGCTCAACACCGGTCGCGCCATCGCCCCGCACCTGCGCCAGGGGCAGCTGATCTGCCTGGAGTCGACGACCTATCCCGGCACGACCGACACCGATCTGCGCGCGGTTTTGGAAGCGGGCTCGGGCCTGCGTGCCGGTGTCGATTTCCACCTCGCCTTCTCGCCCGAGCGCGAGGATCCGGGCAATCCCAACAGCGACGTCTCGCGCATCCCGAAAGTCATCGGCGGCCTGACACCCGCCTGCCGCCAGCGCGCCTTGGAGATCTACGGTCTCGCCGTGCAGACCCTGGTGCCGGTCGAGTCCTGCCGCGTCGCCGAGGCGGTCAAGCTCACCGAGAACATCTTCCGCGCCGTCAACATCGCCATGGTCAACGAACTCAAGGTCGTTTACGCGGCCATGGGCATCGACATCTGGGATGTCATTGAGGCCGCCAAGACCAAGCCCTTTGGCTTCATGCCTTTCTACCCCGGGCCGGGCCTGGGCGGCCACTGCATTCCGATCGACCCCTTTTACCTGACCTGGAAGGCGCGCGAGTACGGCCAGGAAACCCGTTTCATCGAACTCGCCGGCGAGGTCAACACCGCCATGCCGGCCTACGTGGTTCGCCGCTGCGGCGAGGCCCTCGCCAGCCAGGGGCGCCCGCTGGCCGGAGCCCGCGTGCTGCTGCTCGGCATCGCCTACAAGGCCGACGTCGACGACGACCGCGAAAGCCCGGGGTACGTGCTCTGGGAACGGCTCGAAGAAGCCGGCGCCGAGGTTGCCTACCACGACCCGCACGTGCCGGTCATCCGCCCCTCGCGCGAGCACGCCCGCTTCGCCGGCATTCGCAACACGGATCTTGATGCGCCGACCGTCGCCGGCTTCGATCTCGTCCTCGTCGCCACCCGCCACAAGGCGGTGGATTACGCCCTGCTCGCCGAACACGCCCGCCTCGTGGTCGACACCCGCAACGCCCTGGCTGACCGCCTGCAGGGGCAGTCGCACTACTTCAAGGCCTGAACCTGCGGCCGCGCGTGCAGGCGCGGGCCGCCATCCCCTTTCCATTACATGAAATCCCTCATCACCGGCGGCGCCGGTTTCATCGGTTCCCACATCGCCCAAGCCCTCTGCCGCAAGGGCGGCTCGGTGGTCATCCTCGACGACCTCAGCCTTGGCAACCTCGACAACCTCGCCTGGAAACTGCCCGGCGACGACCTGGAGTTTGTTCAGGGTGACATCGGCGACGAGGCCCTGCTCGCCAAGCTCATGCCCGGCTGCGACTGGGTTTTCCACGAGGGCGCGCTGCCGTCCGTGCCGCGCTCGGTCGCCCAGCCGCTGGAAAGCAACCGCCAGAACCTCGACGGCACCCTCAAGGTGCTGGTCGCCGCCCGCGATGCCGGCGTCAAGCGCCTGATGTTCGCCAGTTCGTCGTCGATCTACGGCGATTCCGACGCGCCCTCCAAGCATGAGGACCTGCCGCCCAACCCACTCTCGCCCTACGCCCTGCAGAAGTATGCCGGCGAGAAGTACTGCCAGCTCTTCCACCGCCTCTACGGCTTTGAAACGGTGGCCCTGCGCTACTTCAACGTCTTCGGCCCGCGCCAGGCCTTCGATTCGCCCTACTCGGGCGTCATCGCCAAGTACTGCACCGCCATGCTGCGCGGCGACCGCCCGCTCGTCTTTGGCGACGGCCTGCAGGCGCGCGATTTCACCTTCGTTGACAACGCCGTTTCGGCCAACCTGCTCGCCGCCGAGGCGCCGGCTGAAAAGGCCGCCGGCCGCTACTTCAACGTCGCTGCCGGCCAGTCGATCTCCCTGCTCGACCTCATCGCCGAACTGAACCGGCTCACCGGTCAGCAGCTTGAGCCCGAGTTTCACCCGCCGCGAGTCGGCGACGTGCGCAACTCCCTGGCCGACATCTCCGCCGCCCGCACCGCCCTCAGCTACGAGGTCCTCCTCGACTGGCGCGACGGCCTTGCCCGCACGCTCGACTTCTACCGCCCGTAAAGGGCGAAGGGTGAACCGAATCCGGTTGCTGCTCGCCCAGTTCAGCGTTATTCTAAAGTTCGCCGAAGCGAACAAGGCCGGGTTAGCTCAGTGGTAGAGCAGTTGATTTGTAATCATCAGGTCGTCGGTTCAAATCCGACACTCGGCTCCACACGGGAGCCGCAGAGCGCAGAGGCTCTTGGCTCTTCTCGGGCCTGTTCGCTTGTGCAGATCTTTGAGGGCAAACAAAAAACACAGCCCTCCCCCTGCGGATGTCCTACCCCCTGCGCGAAGCTGGGGGTGCGTGCGGAGCTGTCGGGCGGTCTGGCAGAGGCACGCTTCAACCCTCCCTCTTCGTTGCTTCATGTGGCTTTGCACCCAGCTCGGTTTTTATTCGGTGGTCCGTCCTTCCGACGGTCTTTTTCACATTGGCGCCCGCTGCCTCGGCGATCTCGATGCCCTGGCTTCGGCAATCGGCTTGCCGGAGCCTCAGCCCTCGGCCGCCGGGGCTGATTGCCCCTGGCACATCGCCTGTGATGCCACCGACCTGACCCGGTTTTTCGCCCTGATGGCAGCCAGCCTCACCTACGAGGACTTCAAGGCCGCCGTGGCCCGCCACCCGCTGCAGCAGCGCAAGCTCGCTGCCTATCACGACATCCACCAGCGCCTGCTGGAGTGGCAGCGGAATCAGGGCGGTGGCTCATCCCGCGTCGCGTGAGCATCGGAACGGCCGAAGTCGCGTTTGCCGCTTCGGGTCTCGACAAGGGGCAGGCCGCCGTTTTTCGCCTTGCACCCCGGCGGGCTCCGCGCCAATTCAGGGGAACCCGCCCGACCCACCTTGGCCGCCACCGAAACTCCCCGTACGCTTGTCGCCATCCCCGCCCGCTGGGGGGCGTCGCGCTTCCCGGGCAAGCCGCTGCACGTGATTGCCGGCAAGCCGCTGGTCCAGCACGTCTGGGAACGCTGCCAGGCCTGTCGCGAGGTCGATGACGTGGTCATCGCCACCGACGACGCCCGCATCGCCGAGGCGGCAGCCGGTTTCGGCGCGCGCGCGGTGCTGACCTCGCCCGACCACCCAAGCGGCACGGATCGGGTCGCCGAGGCGGCGCGCGCTTTTTCGGACCACGACATCATCATCAACGTTCAGGGCGATGAACCGCTCATCTCGCCGGCGCTCATCGACCGCCTGGCCGCCACCCTGCGGGCGGAGCCGGAGGTGCGCATGATCACCGCCGCCGCGCCGATTCATGACGCTTCTCAGGTGGGCGATCCGAACGTCGTCAAGGTGGTGTTCGACCACCGCGGCGACTCCCTTTATTTCTCGCGCTCACCGCTGCCCTTTGTCCGCGATGCCGCAGCCGGCGCCCTCCACCACCGCCACCTCGGCGTCTATGGCTTCCGTCGCGACTTCCTGGTTGAATTTGTCGCCTGGCCTCCCTCGCTGCTGGAGCGCACCGAGTGCCTGGAGCAGTTGCGCGCCCTCGAAAACGGCGTGCGCCTGCGCGTGCTGCTCACCGAAGAGCTGTCGCCCGGCGTTGACACCCCCGAGCAGGCGGCGGCGGTCGAGCGCCTGCTGACCGCGTCCTGAACCCCTGATTCCCATTCCCATGAAATACATCTTCGTCACCGGCGGCGTCGTCAGTTCCCTTGGCAAGGGCCTGGCCGCCTCCTCGCTCGGCACCCTGCTCGAACTGCGCGGCCTGCGGGTCATCATGCAGAAGTTCGATCCCTACCTGAACATCGACCCGGGCACGATGAACCCCTATGAGCACGGCGAGGTGTACGTGCTCAACGACGGCGCCGAGACCGACCTCGACCTCGGCCATTACGAGCGCTTCACCCACACCAACCTGTCGCGCCTCAACAACCTGACCAGCGGCCAGGTGTACCAGAGCGTGCTCGACAAGGAACGCGCCGGCAAGTACCAGGGGCGCACGGTGCAGGTCATCCCGCACGTCACCAACGAGATCAAGGACCGCATCAAGGAGGTGGCCGACAAAATGGCCGGCGACATCATCATCACCGAGATCGGCGGCACGGTGGGTGACATTGAAGGCCTGCCCTTCTTGGAGGCGATCCGCCAGTTTGCCCAGGAGGCCGGTCCGGGCAACGTGCTGTTCATCCACGCGACCCTGGTGCCCTACATCAAGGCCGCCCAGGAGCTGAAGACCAAGCCCACCCAGCAGTCGC
The DNA here is from genome assembly GCA_036846165.1 of Prosthecobacter sp. GTDB lineage: Bacteria > Verrucomicrobiota > Verrucomicrobiia > Verrucomicrobiales > Verrucomicrobiaceae > Prosthecobacter. Next base: position 3,690 of record DAIUCN010000143.1, on the reverse strand, counting down.
TCGCCAAGCTGCGCGAGATCGGCATTGCCCCGCAGATCATCCTCTGCCGCACCGAGCATCCGCTCGACCTGGATGTGCGCGAGAAGATCTCGCTGTTCGGCAACGTGCCGATCGAGGACGTCATCGAGGTGCGCGACGTCAAGCACAGCATCTACGAGGTGCCGCTCAAGCTGCATGAGCAGCGGCTCGACGACCGCGTCTGCAAGATCCTGCATCTCGACACCCCGCAGCCGGACCTGACGAAGTGGCGTCACTTTGTCCAGCGCATCATCCATCCGACCCACCACGTTCGCATCGGCGTTGTCGGCAAGTACATTGAGCTGCAGGACGCCTACAAGAGCATCTACGAGGCGCTCACCCACGCTGGTGCCGCCAACGACTGCAAGGTCGACATCGTCAAGGTTGATGCCGAGGCGATCGAGAAGGGCGGGCCCGACCTCTACCTGAACGGCCTGCAGGGCATCCTCATCCCCGGCGGCTTCGGCGACCGCGGCACCGAGGGCAAGATCGCCGCGGCCGGTTATGCCCGCGAGAACGGCATCCCGTTCTTCGGCATCTGCCTGGGCATGCAGATCGCGGTCATCGAGTTTGCGCGCCGCGTCTGCGAACTCGCCAGTGCCAGCAGCACCGAGTTCGACAAGGGCACGCCGCACCCCGTCATCAGCATGATGGAGGAGCAGAAGAAGATCAAGCAGCTCGGCGGCACCATGCGCCTGGGCAACTGGCTCACCCGCCTGCTGCCGGGCAGCAAGGCCAGCGCCATCTACCAGGGCGACACGACCGAGGAACGTCACCGTCATCGCTACGAGGTGAACGATGATTACAAGGACCGCCTGGAGGCCAGGGGCATGCTCATCAGCGGCCTCTCCGACAAGGGCGGTTTCGTCGAGATGATCGAGATCCCCGGTCACCCGCACTTTGTCGCCTGCCAGTTTCATCCGGAATTCCTCAGCAAGCCGAACCACCCGCACCCGCTGTTCCACAGCTTCGTGCAGGCGGCCATGGCGCACCGCGCCCTGCCCGAGCCGCAGTGCTGAGCACCGGCCGGGCCGGCGCGCGATTTTTTTCTGTCCAAAATGGCGCGCCCGGCGACTGTGTTCGCTGATGGAGGACGCCACGACCGCCTTTCTGGAGCTGCTGACCCGCCATGAGCGGTCGCTCTCGCTCTATGTCCACGGTCTGGTGCCGGACGATGGCGCTGCCGAGGACATCCTGCAGCAGACCAAGATGCTGCTCTGGCGGCACTTCGGCGATTTCGAGCCCGGCACGAACTTCCTGGCCTGGGCGCGCAAGATCGCCTTCCACCAGATCCTCGGCCACCGGCGCCAGAAAAAGCGCGCGCATCTGCCGCTGGATGAAGAGGCGTTGGAGGCGCTCGGTCATGCCGTGTCGAGCCTGGTCGAGGAGGGGTCCGCGCGGCACGACGCCCTGCGCGCCTGCCTGGCGCGGCTGCCCGAGGAGCACCGCCGGCTGGTGACCCTGCGCTACTTCGACGACCTTGAGATCGGCCAGGTGGCCGAGCGCATCCGCCGCACCGAGGCGGCGGTGTACCGCGCGCTCAGCCGGGTGCGCATGAACTTGCTGCAATGCATCGAAAAACAGCTGGAGGTGAATCCATGAAGGCGGACGAAACCTGGCGCTGGCTGGAGCTGTGGGAGCGCGCCCGCGCGCATGCCTTGACCGAAGAGGAGCAGGCGCGGTTGAATGCCGCCGTGCGCGACGATCCGGCCGTGCGCGCGCTGCTGGCGCAGGCGGCCATGCTCGACGCTGAACTCAACGCCATGGAGGCTGTGTCGGAGATGCCACCGCGGTTGCTCAATCCGCGGCCAGCCTTCTGGCGCCGCCTGGTTTTACCCACCGCCGCGGCCCTGGTGTCCGCCGGCCTGGTCTGGCTCTGGCAGAAGGAGCCGGCGCCGGTGGCGGTGCTGGCGAAGGCCTCCGCCTGCAAGTGGGGCAACAGCGCGCTGCCGACCCTGGAGGGTTCGGAACTGCAGCCCGGCCTGCTGGAATTGGTCGACGGCATTGCCACGTTGAAATTCCGCAGCGGGGCGGAGGTGACCCTGGAGGCGCCGGTGACGCTGGAAGTGCTGTCGGCGATGGAATGTCGGATCAAGAAGGGCACGGTCATGGCTGAGGTGCCGCCGCAGGCCAAGGGCTTCACCATTCACACCCCGGAAACCAAGGTGGTCGATTACGGCACCCGCTTTGGCGTCAGCGCCGGCGAGGATGGCAAGTGCCTGGTCCATGTCATGGAGGGCCTGGTGGAAGTCGAGCGCGCCGGCGAACCCGGCCGCCGCGAGCTGCGTGCCGGCGAACGCGTCGACTACGGCGGCTTCATCCGTCAGGCCCTCAATCCGGATGGTGGCGACCAGCCCGAGTCGCGCCGCTGGCTGCCGGGACCGATCAACCAGCTCGACGACGGCTGGCAGGTGGTCACCACCGCCTACGGTCGCGGCAAGGATTCGTGGATCCAGTCGAGCGACCAGAAGATCAGCGGTCGCGAGTCCTTCCTGCGTGTCAAATACACCAGCCTCAGCGAGACCCTGCAGCGCAAGGCCTACGTCGCCTTCGACCTCGCCGCCTTTGCCGGCCGGCGCATCGCCGAGGCCGAGTTTGTGCTGCATGTGGAACCGAGCGACCTCGGTTTTGCCTCGCTCGTGCCCGATGCGGTGTTTCGCGTGTACGCGCTGACCGATGAGGCCGGCGACGCCTGGGAGGAGGAGGCCCTGACCTGGGCCAACGCACCCGCGCACAGTCCGGCGCCCGAGCATCGCAACGCACCGGTGGCGGAGGCCGCTCGCCTGCTCGGCGAGTTCACCGTGCCGCAGGGCACCACGCGCGGAGCGTTTGCGATCCGGGGCGAGGCGCTCACCGAGTGCCTGAATGCCGACACCAACGGCCTGCTCACCCTCATCATCACCCGCGTCACCGATGAGGCCGCGACCAGCGGCCTGGCCCATGCCTTTGCCAGCAAGGAGAATACCCGCAACACACCGCCCCTGCTCAAGGTGAGGCTGGAGTGAGCGGCGGGTTGAAGCTTGCCCAACAAAAAGCCGCCGGGCCTTGCGGCACCGGCGGCGGTGAGGCGTGACAGGCTCAGAGTGCCTTGACGTAGAGCTCGGCAACGGCGTTCCAATTGACGACGTTCCACCAGGCGCTGATGTAGTCGGGGCGCTTGTTCTGGTACTTGAGGTAGTAGGCGTGTTCCCAGACGTCGCAGCCGAGGATGGGTGTGCCGCTGCCGTCCATGAGCGGATTGTCCTGGTTCGGCGTCGAGCTGATGGCGAGCTTGCCGTCCTTGACGATCAGCCAGGCCCAGCCGGACCCGAAGCGTGTGAGGCCGGCCTTGGCAAAGGCTTCCTTGAAGGCATCGAAACTGCCGAAGGCGGCGTCGATGGCTTCGGCGAGCTTGCCGGTCGGTGCGCCGCCAGCGTTCGGGGCCATGAGGTTCCAGAACAGGGTGTGATTGTAGTGGCCGCCGCCGTTGTTGCGCACGGCCGTCTGGATGTCGGCCGGCACCTTGGCGAGGTTCTTGCAGAGATCTTCGATCGACAGCGCCTCAAGGTCGGCCTTGCCGGCGAGGGCGGCATTCAGATTGGTCACATAGGCATTGTGATGACGACCGTGGTGGATCTCCATCGTGGCGGCGTCGATGTGGGGTTCAAGGGCCGCTTTGTCGTAGGGTAGGGG
>DAIUCN010000142.1:0-8207 GCA_036846165.1 Prosthecobacter sp. | reverse complement strand
ACAGCCCCGTCCCGACTCTCTCACAATAACCGTTCCAAACTCGGGGGGCAGGTCAAACCTCAAAGCCATCTCCTACTGGATGGCTGGACGCCTCGATTTGAAAATCCCTCCCCCTTTCACCCACTCAATCTAGCGAAGAGCCCCTTTTCTCCTCTGCAGCAATCCATGCTTCAGCGCTTTTAGCAAACGATCTTCTCGTTCTGTCAATTTACCTTCCGTCTGCTTTTTTTCTTTATCGTCAAGCATATTCATCAATGCATTATCCCAATCACCTTCTCCGAATTTCTCACCGTTCACAAAAGCTGTTGGCTCATGAGTTACCCATTCAAGAGATATAACTGCTCGATCCATAACATCGGAATGCTTCGACTCATCGGTTGCAATATTCCACATGACATCGAGAACGACGGAGGGTTTGTCACCTTCACTAATAGATAGTAAATATAACAATGTCGAATCTTTTTCGGCGCTAAGATATTCTGACACCAATCGCCTCTCAAGGAGGGTTCGCTGAATTCTCGGCAAGGAAAGAATGAAGCTCGTCGCAAACACCAAGACCACAGAAGCAATGAACTTGCTGTTTATTTTTTGCATTTTATTTAATTTCGATTTTTCGAGTCCATGATCGAGTTTGATCATAATCACTTATCCAGATGTCAACACTTCCCCCTGACTTGAATTTTTCTCTCGGCACAAGTATTCTAGCTTCGTGATTTGCCGTCTTCCCTTGAAAGAACATCCCAAACGTATTCCACAAGACCACACCTTTCATGTCAGGCGAGTGACTGATCATTGAAGCATATGTTGGTGCTCCTATCGGGTATTCTCGACCTGAAATTGTATCTGCGCCGGCATAAACAATTGGGCCATTTTGCTTGGTCATGAGCACGATATCCCTCGGGTCATTCTCGACTTGTATAATAAGATTTTCATCAGTGCATGAATGAATCTCCCCAGACAAGGTTAAATCCTTTTCGTAACTGTTATTTAATAGCCAGTTTATAAAACCACGATCACGCCGTTTGGTATAGACAACGATATCATAACCCATCAGTAATCCTGCGTGCATCCCCAAACGATCCCACTTGTTCACCGCATCATTCCCAACCATCCCATAAAGGTTGATGCCGCCGTCTTCCTCAATCGGATCCCTGTTCATCCACCTTCCCAATTCCGGGGTGTAGTATCTGAAGCCGTAGTACACCAGACCCGTCTCCGCATCCTCGTACTTCGTGCTGAACCGGAACGGCGGTAGTTCGCCGGTGCCGGACAGATCCGTCCACACGGGTTTGCCGAAGGGGTCGTAGTCGAACTTGGCCTGCACGGCTCCGCTTTCCAGGTTGACGTAGGCGATAATGTTGCCGTTGCCGTCGTAGCAGGGAGCAAGGACCAAGTCCGTTTGATGGACCAAAAGCAAGCCGCCAACGCCGCCGGCTCCCTGTTCCGTGCCGCTGAGGTCAAGGCCCCAGGCGTAGGATCGAACCAGTTCCAAGTTGGAAGTCTCAGGTTTCAAGTTGAACTCAGCCAGCATGTTCCAGCCATCGTAGAGGTAGCGCCGGTCTTCGACTGGTTGCCAGACTTGTTCTCCGTTCTCGGTTCCCTGTTGATAGACCGCTTTGCGGATGCGGCGGCTTTGGGCGTCGTAGGCAAACTCCAAGCGCTGGGCAGGCACTCCAGCAACCGTAGCGGCGGGCAGGGTCTGCATGGCCTTCAACCGATTCTCGGCGTCCCATTCGTAGCTCCAGCGACCATCAGCGGTCAGGTTACCGTCGGCGTCGTAGGTGAAGGACTCCGGACTTGCCGGCAACCAGAGCTTGCCCTGGCGGGTCTGGCTGACATCGCCGCCGTTTCTGCCCACGCCTTCCCGGCTAGCGGTGATGGACACCGCCCGCCACTCGCTCAGCTCCGCGTCGGTCATGGTCGCGGGCACAGCGAACTCCGCGCCCTCCCGCACGACGGCTCCGCCGCCCGTCACCACCAGCGCGGCCTCCGGGTGCGCCCGGGAAACGGGGTCAGTGTGCAACTGCTTGACAAATGGACTGCACTTGGCTGGGCGCGCAGGTGCATCAATCGTCATTCTCATGCTGGGATTTTCAGGTTTGGGTCACTCCATGTCCAGCCTAAACGATCGAACCCAGAGCCGTTGTCGTCCTCCTCCGTGGTGAGGCCATGCAGCCCGCTGCGGCCCTAAACGCTGCTTCATTCATCGAGAGCGCAGCCCCCGACCATGACCGCAGTGTAGCCAGCGACTTCATGCGGTGCTGTCAAGATCGTCTTCTGCCCATTTCTTACCCAACCGTATCACAATGATTCAGTCATTTTCTGGAATCGTTGTCTCTTCTGTGATCTTGCCATCAGCGCCATATACAATTTGCTTCGTCGCTCCGTCAGGAAGTCTCAAATATCGAGTCACATCAATTCCAGAGTCACCCTGATGAACCAATAGTGCAGGTCTCCCGGCCGAAGCGACATTGATGGCTCGTCCATTGCCATAGATTTCAACCGACAGAATGACGTCCTCTCCCTCCGTGAGGCATAAACGATCGACTTCCCCTCCTGCATTTTCGATCATGCTAGCGTAAAGATTACCGCCAAGATGCACCATCTTAGACACTTCAGCGCCTTTGAACCAACCTGACAAACCGGGCGCTTCCTCACGCTCGGAACACCCGAACATCAAAACGCAAAGTGTCGCAATAGCAAAGATGTGATGACTCTTCATGGGGATGAGGTCAGTGTGCAACTGGCTGACAAATGTGCTTTTCTTGACTTCGCGCGCCAGCGCTTAGCTGTCATTCTCATGCAGTCATTTTCCGGTTTGGATCGCTCCATGTCGAGCTTGAAGAGACGCTTGATAACCGTCTGACTCCACGAGGACCGGTGCCATGCCGGCTCAGGGGCCTTGGCGCCTGTCCGGCCTACTCCTTGCCGAGGGCTTCGTCGAGGTTGAGGACGAGTTGGGCGAGGGCGGTGAAGGCGGCGTGGTCGGTGACGTCGAGCTTGGGGTCGCGGGGGGATTCGCCGACGGCGAGCAGTTCCTTCGCCGCGGCGGGATCAGTGCGGAACTGGGCGCGCAGGCGGTCGAGGCGCTGCTGCAGGAGGTCGGCCTCGGCTGTTGAGGGGCTGCGGAAAAGCACGCGGCGGTAGAGTTCCTCCACCCGGGCACGGTCCGCGCTGCCGGCCTGCAGGGCGCGCTGGGCGAGGGCGCGGGCAGCCTCGACGTAGCCGGTTTCATTGAGGGTGGTCAGGGCGTGCAGCGGCGTGTTGGTGCGCTTGAGCTTGACCTCGCAGACCTGGCGCGCGGCGTTGTCGAACAGCATCGTCGGTCCGGCGATGCGCCGCCAGTAGGTGTACAGGGTGCGCCGGTACAGGGCTTCGCCATGGTCCTGCACGTAGCTCTTTTTGCCGAAGGTGGCCTCCTCCCAGATGCCCTCTGGCTGGTAGGGTTTGACTGCCGGTCCGCCCTGCGTCGGACTCAGCAACCCGGCGGCGGCCAGCGCGACATCACGCAGCATCCACGACGGCAGGCGGTGGCGCGGCCCGCGCGCGAGCAGGCGGTTTTCTGGGTCGAGTTCGGCCAACTGGGGCGTGACCTTGGAGCTTTGCCGGTAGGTGCGACTCGTCACCATCAAGCGCAGCAGGTGCTTCACATCCCAGCCGCTGTCCATGAACTCGACCGCCAACCAGTCGAGCAATTCCGGGTGACTGGGTTTTTCGCCCTGCAGGCCGAAGTCCTCGACGCTCTTGACCAGGCCGGTACCGAACAGGGCCTGCCAGAAGCGGTTTACCGTCACGCGCGCGGTGAGCGGATTGCGTCGATCGACCAGCCAGCGGGCGAGATCGAGTCGGTTGGCACGGGCATCCGCTTTCGCGCTCTCCCCGGCCAGGGCCGACGGCATGGCACCGGTCACCTTGACCGGCGTCGGCTTGTCGTAGGCGCCCTTGTCGAGGATGAAGGTGTCGCGCAGGTCCTTGACCTGATCCATGATCATCACGCGGGTGACATTGGCCTGGGCGGCATCGCGGGCGCGCACGGCGGCCAGGTGCTTTTTCAGCACGGCAACGTAGGCCGGATCGGCACCGTCGGTCTCAAAGTAGCCGATCGCCTCGAGGATGGCATCGACGCCGCGCTGGGCCGGCGTGCGCGCGGCGAGGGTGGCCGAGAGGTTGCCTGGCAGCTTGCCGGCGGCCGACTCGGTCAGCGGCGCGCCTTCCGCTCGCGGGAACTTGCGTTTCTCAAAGGCCTCGACCTCGGCGACGACCGCGGCCAGCCGGTTGCGTGCCTGCTCGACCCGCGCCGTCTCGGCCGGCGTGGAAAAATCCAGGGCCGGTGCCGCCTGCCCCCCGCGCCCCGCACCGGTTTCGGACATCTGGTTGAAGATGTCGTAGAGGGCGAAGTAATCGCGCTGGGCAAGCGGGTCGTACTTGTGGTCGTGGCAGCGGCAGCAGTTGAAGGTGGCGGCCAGCCAGATCGTCGCGGTGGTCTCGACGCGATCGAAGACGTTCTCCACCCGTGTCTCCTCGGCGATGCGGCCGCCCTCGCCATTGTGCATGTGGTTGCGATGGAAGCCCGAGGCGAGCTGCTGCGCGCGCGTGGCCCCCGGCAGCAAGTCGCCGGCGAGCTGCTCAACGGTAAATTGGTCGTAGGGCTGGTTGGCGTTGATGGCGTCGACCACCCAGTCGCGCCAGGGCCACATGGTGCGCTCGGGATCGCCCTGGTAGCCATTGGTGTCGGCGTAGCGCGCGGCATCGAGCCAGTCCCAGGCCCAGCGTTCGCCAAAGGCCGGGCTGGCGAACAGGCGGTCGATCACCGTTTCCAGATCCACGCTGGCACCGGGCTGCAAGCCGTGGGCGACCGGCGGCAGGCCGGTGAGATCAAGCGACAACCGGCGCACGAGCACATCGATCGGTGCCTCGGGCGCCAGGGTCAGGCCCTCGCGCTCGAGTCGCGCGGTGACGAACGCATCGATGGGATGACGTCCCGTCTCGGCGGGCACGACCGGCGAGGGCGGGCGCACCGGCGGTTCATAGGCCCAGTGCCGGCCCCAGACCGCGCCTTCGGCGACCCAGCGCTGCAGCAGTTCCTTCTGCGGGGCGGTGAGCTGGCGCAACGCCTTCGGGGGCGGCATGACCTCGTCGCGGTCCTGGCTGAGGATGCGGGCGATGACCTCGCTCGCCTCCGGTTTGCCGGGCACCAGGGCGACTGCGCCGCTTTCGCCCTCGCCGTAGGCCGAGGCCTGGACATCGAGGCGCAGGCCGCCCTTGCGCCCCGCCTCGTCGGGACCATGGCAGGCGAAGCAGGTGTCGGACAGGATCGGCAGGATGTCGCGCGCGAACGACACCGGCTCGGCCGCGCCAGCGGCGGCGGGCAGGAGCAGGGCAATCCAACAGCGGGCGAAACGGAGCATGGGGGGAATACGTCGGCAGCGGACTGGAATATCCGGTCGCCGGGATGGGGGATCATCTCACAGATCCAGCACCTGATCCATGCGTCGGGCAACATCGGCCAAATACGCCCAGTCGCCGCCGCGCACCTCGGCGGCGGCCCAGCCGGTGAAGCCGATCTTGGCCAGTTCCGCGCGCACCGCCGGCCACTGGATGCTGCCCTCGCCAAGCGGCACGTCGAAGCCCTTGCGCATGCCCTCGTTCATCGCCTTGGCCAGGTCGTATTCCTTGACGTCGAGTTTTTGGGCGCGCTTGCCGACCACTTCCACCCAGTGCTCGGCGACGCCCCAGCGCATCTGGTTGCCGATGTCGAGGTGGACCTGCACCCAGGGGCTGCCGACCTCATCGATGAAGCGGGCCATGTCGAAGGCGCTGATCAGGAAGGTGGCCCAGACATTTTCGACGAGGATTTTGACGCCGTGCTTTTCCGCGAAGGGGGCTGCCGCCTTGAGGCGCTCGCGCGCGGCCCGCCACTGCGCCGCCAGCGGGGCCTTGAGATCGTAGTTGAGCACCACCAGCATCGAATCGCCGCCGAGCCGGCGGGTCAGTTCCAGGCCCGGCTCCAGGGTGTCGACGCGGGCGCCGACCGTGCCATCGATCACCAGCCCCGTGGCCTTGCTGGCGGCGATCCACTCCTGCTCGCGCTCGGCCGGCACATGGCTCAGGCTCGGTTCCACGCCCTCGAAGCCGCACTCACGCAGCTTCTGAAAGCAGTCGAGCAGTGGCAGCTTTTTCGCTTCCGTCACCATGCCCCATTTGAGCGACTTGCGGATCCTGCCGGTGAACTGGCCGGCGCGGGCAGGCGGCGTCGGCAGCAGGGTGGAACCGAGGGCGAGGGCGGACGTGTGCAGGAGGGAGCGACGACTGGGCATGCCGCTAAAACGGCGGGCCGTCCCCTGCCCTTCCGTCGGTTTGCAAGTCAACGTGTCGGCGTGGTGGGCTCAGGGCGGCGGCGCGTCGGCCGGATTCAGAGCCGCGACCAGGCGCTGGATGCCATCGCGCGCGAACTCGCTCGGGGGGTAGAGGCGGCGCGCTTTCAGGTACCAGGCGAGGGCCGAACCGGTCTGCTTGCGCTGTTCGTGCTGCTTGGCCTTCTCGATGGCACTGACGTACTCGCTGGCCTTGACGCTGAGTTCGGAGCGCAGGCGGGTGATCTCGGCGTCCTCGGGGAAGTGCTGGTATTCCTTCTCGACCTGTTCCCAGGCGCCGTAGGGGTTGCTGGCGGCGAGCTGACCGGCGCCATGAACCACCATGTTGACGCGATTCATGTCGATGAGAACCTTCTTGATCTGCTCCTGACGGGTCGGATCGTTGATGGCGGCGGCGAGGAAGCGGCCCTGATCGTTGAAGATCTGGCGGTAGTTGCGCTGGCTGAGCAGGCGATCGAGATCGAGCAGCGCCTGGGCCTGGATGTCGCTGTTCTGACCGACCATGTTCGACAGCTCGCGCAGCTTCGGATTCGTCGGCCAGATTTCCGCCGCGCCCTTGAGCTCGCTGGCGTAGGTGGCCTGATCGCCCTTGAGGATGGCGGCCTTGGCGGCGGTGAGGCGCATGTCGCAGAGGGCGCGCGCCGTCTCGATGGCGGCCTGCGGTTTCGAAAAATCGAAGTCCTTGGAGGCGGCGCGCAGTTTGGTGACGAGTTCCTCGGCGAGGCCGAAATCCTTCATCTCAAGGGCGTTGATGAGCTGGTTGCCATCGCGCACGTAATCGAGCACCTTGAGTTTGGTCGCCATCGGCAGGCGGCGAATGCGCGGCAGGTACTCGCCGATGGCGTAGGCCTCCATGAGGCGGCGGCTGGCACTGTCGAAATCCTGGCGCAGCACGAGCTGTTCGAAGGCGACCACGGCCTCATCGACGCCGCGGATGGCTTCGGCGGCAAAGCCATCGATCAGGCTCACCGTCGGCGGCACGCCCATGCCTGCGGAGAACATCTTTTTCAGGTCCGAATTGTCATCGAGCTGCAGCACGCTGTCGCCATCGCGAAACATGTGCGGGTAGAGGCGGCAGGCGATGATGGCGTGCTCAAAGCGGCGCTGCATGAAGAGCTGGACCATGAGCGCCTGGAACTGGGTCTTGCTGGTGACTTCCGAGAGGCCGATGGCCGTCTCGTTGAGCTTCATGCGCGCCTCGATCTCGGCGATGTTCTTGATGTAGCCGGAGACGCGACCGACCGTCATCGTGTTGGTCTGCTGCTGCTGGACGGCCTGCTGGCGACCCGTGCCGGCGGCGCCGCCCTTGGTGGAGCCGCCGGAGGTGTTGGGTGCCAGCGGCGCGTTGTTGAGGCCCTGCTCGGCATTCCACTCGAGGTCCTTGCGGCGCTTGAGCATGGCGTCGTTCGCGGAACGCAGGTTGGTGACTTTTTTCTGTGCGAGCCAGACATCCCAGACGCCGTTGGCAATCGTGTTGCAGATGCCGCCATCGATCGGGAAGGCGCCGGCCTCGGGCAGCAGGGCGAAGGCGCGCGAGATGTCGGCACCGCCCTGGCGGGTGGGGGCCAGCAGCTGGATGATCTGGGCGATGAGGTCGCGGTAGGCCTGGTCGTCGGCGCTGTCGGCCTCCGGTGTGGCGAGGTAGATTTCAAACTTCGCGCGGGCGAGGCGGTTGTTGGTGAGGTTCCACATCTTGCCATCCCAGCTCACCGTCTCGCTGCCGGGATCGACGTGAGGCACGAGGCCGCCGAACAGGCCGCCCTGCTGACTGTTCTGGCTGCTCTGGGCGCCGGACGAACCGCCGGAACTGGCCTGGGCGGCGGCCTCGTGCCT
>DAIUCN010000141.1:0-8219 GCA_036846165.1 Prosthecobacter sp. | reverse complement strand
CCCGGGTCTGCCAGAGCTCCAGAGGACTGGAGCACTCCAGGGCCGCTGGCGCGGCGTGCCAAGGCTCGCACGAAGGGGGGCATGAAACTTGAAACTTGGAACTTGGAACTTTTCCTCCTGCCACTTTTTTCACTGCGTGCTGGTCGGGCGGTGACGGGTCTTGTACAGTGCGACCATGACTCCCTCGCCGGAACGCTACGAGAAGCTGGGTGCCTTTTATCTGGGGCGCGAGTACGATCTGGAAAACAAGGCGCTGCGCGAGGACCTCGTCCTCTATGACTCGCGCGACCTGGTCACCCACGGGGTCGTGCTCGGCATGACCGGCTCGGGCAAGACCGGCCTCTGCCTCGCCCTGCTCGAGGAGGCAGCGATCGATGGCATCCCGGTCATCGCCATCGATCCGAAGGGCGACATCGGCAACGCCCTGCTGACCTTTCCCAACCTCAGCGCCGGGGAGTTCCGGCCGTGGATCAGCGAGGAGGAGGCGCGGCGCAAGGGGCTCGATCCCGACGCCTTTGCCGAGGCCCAGGCCGGCCTCTGGCGCAAGGGCCTGGCCGACTGGGGCCAGGATGCCGCGCGCATCCGCACCCTGCGCGAGAAGACCGACATGGCCATCTACACCCCCGGCAGCAGCGCCGGCCTGCCGGTGTCGATCCTCGGCTCGCTCGACTGCCCGCCGCCGGCGGTGCTCGACGATGCCGAACTGCTCGCGGAGCGACTCGAAAGCACGGCCTCGTCCCTGCTCGGCCTCATCGGCATCGAGGCCGACCCGGTGCAGTCGCCCGAGCACATCCTGCTCTGCCAGTTGTTCGCCCATCACTGGCGCGCCGGTCGCGGCCTGACCCTGGCCGACCTCGTGCGCGAGATCCAGCAGCCGCCCCTGCGCACGATCGGCGTCGTCGATCTCGAAACCTTCCTGCCCGAGGCCAAGCGCAGCGCCCTGGCCATGCGCCTCAACAGCCTGCTCGCCTCGCCCGGCTTCGCCGCCTGGCTCGAAGGCGAGCCGCTGGACATCCAGCGCCTGATGTACGGCAGCGATGGCCGGCCGCGCGTCAGCATCTTCAACATCGCCCACCTCGGCGATGCCGAGCGCATGTTCTTCGTCTCGCTCCTGCTCAACCAGTTGCTCGGCTGGATGCGCACCCAGCAGGGCACCACCTCCCTGCGCGCGCTCTTTTACATGGACGAGATCTTCGGCTACCTGCCGCCCTCGGCCATGCCGCCGTCGAAAAAGCCGATGATGACCCTGCTCAAGCAGGCGCGTGCCTTCGGCCTCGGCCTGCTGCTGGCCACCCAGAATCCGGTCGACCTCGATTACAAGGCGCTGTCGAACATCGGCACCTGGTGGATCGGCCGGCTGCAGACCGAGCGCGACAAGGCCCGCCTGCTCGACGGCCTGGCCGGTGCCGCCGGCGGCTTTGATCGCAAGCAGTTGGAAGACACCATCGCCGGCCTCGGCAACCGCGTCTTCCTCATGCACAACGTCCACGAAGACGGCCCGGTGGTCTTCCACGTGCGCTGGATCCTCAGCTACCTCAGCGGTCCGCTGGCGCGCGACCAGATCCGCCGGCTCATGGAACCGCGGCGCACCGCCGCTGCCGCCGCTCCCGCCGTCGCCGAGGACCACGGCTTCCTGCCGCCCAGCGCCAGCGCCGCGCCAGCGACCGGCAGCGCGCTCAAGCCGACCCTGCCCGAGGGCGCCGTCGAACGCTTCCTGCCCACCGACCTCGATCCCGCCGGACTCTGCTACGTGCCCGCCCTGCTGCGCAGCGCCGTCGTCGGCTTCGAGGACGCCCGCCGCAAGATCAGCGGCACCGCCCGGGTGACCCTCGTGCATCCGATCGAGGGCGACCGCGTGCTCTGGGATCAGTTCATCGACCTGCCGCGCCACGCCGATCCGGCCGCGTGGGCCAGCCAGCCGGTCGCCGGTGCCCGCTTCGCCGAACTGCCAGCGGCCGCCTTGAAAGCCTCGACCTACACCGCCATCGCGCGTGATCTGGTCGACTGGGTGCATGCCAACCATCGTGAGGAGGTGCACTTCAGCCCGGCGCTCGGGGTGGCTTCCAATCCCGGCGAGAGCGCGGCGGAGTTCCGCATCCGCATCGGCCAGGCCGCCCGCGAGGCGCGCGATGCCGCCGTCGAGGAACTGCGCGCGAAGACCGCGAAAGCGGTGAAGACCCTCGAAGACCGCGCCGCCCGCGCCCAGGCCAAGGTCGATGCCCAGCAGGCCCAGGCCACCAGCGCCAAGGTCGCCACCGCCGTGTCGATCGGCCGCAGCCTGCTCGGCGCCTTCCTCGGTCGCAAAAGCTCCGCCGCCTCCCTCTTGCGCACCGGCACCGTCACCGGCGCCACCCGCGTCATGCGCGAGTCGCAGGACGTCGCCGCCGCCCAGGCCGAATTGCAGCGCGTGCATGAGGACCTGCAGGCGCTCGAACGCCAGCTCGAGACCGACACCGCCGCCCTCGCCACCCGCTTCGATCCCGCCGCCCTCGACCTCGAAACCCTCCGCCTCGCCCCCACCAAGGCCCGCATCCGCGCGGAGTCAGTCGGTATCCTCTGGCTGCCGCAGGGATAAGGGAAGGGGGAAGGGACAAGGAAAAAGGGATAACGGTAGGGCCCCGCTGCGTCGGGGCCGAAGTCAACCGCGCGCGGCTGTGGCTTGCGGAATTCAGGTCCGGATCTCGGTTCAAAGCTGGTTCTGCCAAACCGGGAAAAGGTGCGTTTCCCGCCACGGGCTGAAGCTGTCCGCGTCGTTGGACCTTGCAGATTCCCCCTCAATACCGCCGCAGCACCGTGTCCTGGGGCGGGCGGGACTCGTCCCGGTCGGGGAAGTCGAGGGTGTAGTGCAGGCCGCGCGACTCGTGGCGGCGGATGGCGCATTCGACGATGAGGGAGGCGGTGTCGACAAGGTTGCGCAGTTCGAGCAGTTCGCTGGTGATGCGGAAGTTCCAGTAGAACTCCTGGACCTCGCGCTTGAGGTTGCGCAGGCGCGCGGCGGCGCGCTGCAGGCGTTTGCCGGTACGGACGATGGAGACGTAATCCCACATCAGGCGGCGGATCTCGTCCCAGTTGTGGTAGATGACGACGAGTTCGTCGTTGTCGACGGCGTCGCCGCTCTGCCAGTCGGGCACGGGGTAGTCCTGCAGGGATTCGCGGCCGAGCGGCAGCTTGCGCACGAGGTGGTCGACGGCGCGCCGCGAGAGCACGAGGCATTCGAGCAGCGAGTTGCTGGCGAGGCGGTTGGCGCCGTGCAGGCCGGTGCAGCCGACCTCACCGACCGCGCACAGGCCGCGCACGCGGGTGGCGCCGTTGACGTCGGTGACGACGCCGCCGCACTGGTAGTGGGCGGCCGGCACAACCGGGATGGGGTCGCGGGTGATGTCGATGCCGACCTCCAGGCAGGCCTTGTGAATGTTCGGGAAGTGCGAGGTGACGAAGTCGGCCGGCTTGTGCGAGATGTCGAGATAGACGCAGGGGCCACCGGTGCGCTTGATCTCGTGGTCGATGGCGCGGGCGACGATGTCGCGCGGGGCGAGCGAGCCGCGCGGGTCGTAGTCCTGCATGAACTCGCGGCCGTCCTTGCCGATCAGCCGGGCGCCCTCGCCGCGCATGGCCTCGGTGATGAGGAAGGAGCGCTTCTGCGGGTGGTAGAGGCAGGTCGGATGGAACTGGATGAACTCCATGTTGGCGACGCTGGCGCCGGCGCGCCAGGCCATCGCCACGCCGTCGCCGGTGGCGACGCGCGGATTGGTCGTGTACAGGTAAACGCGGCCGCAGCCGCCAGTGGCGAGCAGGACGCGGTCGGAGCGCAGGGTGACGACGCTGCCGTCGGTCTCGCGCAGGACGTGCAGGCCGAGCACGCGATCCTCGGAGACGAAACCGAGCTTGGCCGTGGTGATGAGGTCGATGGCGAAGTGGTTCTCCAGCACTGTGATGGCCGGTTCGGTGCGCACGGCGGCGAGCAGTTTCTCCGAGATCTCGCGGCCGGTGGCGTCGGCGGCGTGCAGGACGCGGCGCTTGGAGTGGCCGCCCTCCTTGGTGAGGTCGAACTCGAGGTGGCCTTCGGGCGACTCACGCTGGTCGAAGTGCACGCCCCATTCGACAAGTTCGGCGATGCGCGCGGGGCCTTCGCTGACGATCGTGCGCACGGCGTCCTCTCGGCAGAGACCGGCGCCGGCAATCAGGGTGTCCTGGACGTGTTTTTCGATCGAGTCCTCATCGCTGGTGACGCAGGCGATGCCGCCCTGGGCCCAGTTGGAGTTGGAGTCGAGCGCGCCGCGCTTGGTGACCACGGCGACGCGGCCGTGCTTCGCGGCGTGCAGGGCCGCGCTGAGGCCGGCGGCGCCGCTGCCGACAATGATGAAGTCGAACCGGGTCATGAAGGCGCCAATCTGTCACCGGCGCGCCGTGCGCGCAATGGCCGGTGTGACCGCCCTCAGAGGCGGATTTCCATGGCCGTGGCGGCGCGGTGGGCCTTGGCACGGGCGGCGTTGATGTCGTCCGCGCGGGCCAGGGTCACGGCCATGCGGCGCTGTCCGCTGACGGTGGGTTTGCCAAACAGCCGCAGCTGGGTGTCGGGCTCGGCAAGCACCTGATCGAGAGCGCCGAACTGCACCGTGCTCGATTCGCCCTCCACCAGCACCGCGCAGCTGGCGCTGGGGCCATGCTGATGGATGTTCGGGATCGGCAGGCCAAGAATGGCGCGCACATGCAGGGCAAACTCAGAGAGATCCTGCGAGATGAGAGTGACCAGACCGGTGTCATGCGGCCGCGGCGACACCTCGCTGAAGATGACGTCGTCGCCCTTGACGAAAAGCTCGACCCCGAACAGGCCGCGACCGCCGAGGGCTTCGGTGATCTTGCCGGCCATGTCCTGGGCGGCGGCCAGCGCCTGGTGCGACATCGGATGCGGTTGCCAGGACTCGCGGTAGTCGCCCTTGATCTGGGTGTGACCGACCGGTGCGCAGAAGCTGGTGCCGCCGGCATGACGGACTGTCAGCATGGTGATCTCGTAGTCGAAATCGACGAAGCCCTCGACAATGACCTTGCCCTTGCCGGCGCGGCCACCTTCCTGGGCGTAGTGCCAGGCGGGCTCGATGTCGGCGGCGGTCTTGATCAGGCTCTGGCCCTTGCCGGAGCTGCTCATGATTGGCTTGACCACGCAGGGCAGGCCAATCTTGGCGATGGCGGCGCGGAATTCCTCCTCGGTCTGGGCAAAGACGTAGGGCGAGGTTTTCAGGCCGAGGTCCTCGGCGGCGAGACGGCGGATGCCCTCGCGGTTCATCGTCAGCCAAGCCGCGCGGGCGGTCGGCACGACGGTGTAGCCTTCGTTCTCCAGTTCGATCAGGGTTTCGGTGGCGATCGCCTCGATTTCGGGGATCAGCAGGTCGGGTTTCTCCACCTCGACCAGCCGGCGCAGGGCCTCGCCGTCGAGCATGGAGATGACATGGCTGCGGTGCGCCACCTGCATGGCGGGCGCGTTGGCGTAGCGGTCGACGGCGATCACCTCGACGCCGAGGCGTTGCAGTTCGATGACGACCTCCTTGCCGAGTTCCCCGGAGCCGAGGAGCATGGCTTTGGTGGAGGTGGACGAGAGCGGAGTGCCGATGCGGGACATGCCCGCAGTTATGAACCGAAATCGGCGCTCGGAAATCCGAAAGTTGCGGATTCCGCCCTTCTCGCAGCCTTCGTGACGAAGCGCCGCACCGTGCGGCGGCGGTTAGTTGAGCGAAACCGCCCCGGCGGCCGGCACGATGATTTCGTCGCCGGGGCCAAGCTGGCGGTCGGGCGACAGCTTGTTCATGGCGCGCAGCTGTTCGACCGTCGTGCCGAAGCGGACGGCCAGACCAGGCAGGTCATCGCCTGGTTCCAGCAGGTAGGCCATGATGCCACGAGGCGCGGCGACGCGGGAGGGTTCCGGCAGAGCGACCGCATCCGGCGGACCCATCGGGGCGGGTTCGGTGGGGGCCAAAGTCGGCTCCGGCACGGTGGCGGCCGGGATCTGGGGCAGGTCGGCGGCAGCGATTTGCGGCACCGTAACCACGACCGGGGTTCGGGGTGCGGGTTCCGCAACCCCAGGTACAAGGAGGCGCTGACCGGGCAAGATGTGGTTCGGATTTTTGATGCCATTGGCCGCGGCCAGGGCGGCGGTGGCAATGCCATGGCGCTTGGCGATGGTGCCCAGGCTTTCACCGGGAGTGACGACGTGGCTGCGCATGGCAACGGCGGCGACGGCCTTGCCGGCAGTGGAAGGCAGGGGCGCTGTCGGTGCATCGGCCACCGGTGCGGGCGCCCCCTGGCTCGTCTTGGTGGCCGGAATTTTCAGGGTCTCGCCGACGAGCAGGCGGTCGGGATAAACGGTCGGGTTGGCGCGTGCCAGATCGTCAGGGTGGACGCCGTAGCGCAGGGCGATGTCGGTGAAGGTTTCGCCCGGCTGGACCACATAGGCGTCGGCCCCGTTTGGCACCGGCAGTCGACCCGGTTTCAGCGACAACGTCTGGCCGATGCGCAGGACATCGTGGGTCAGGCCGTTGGCGGCACGCAGGGTCTCGGTGGTCAGGCCGTGGCGGACGGCGATGTCGGAAAGGGTGTCGCCGGGCCGCACCACGTAGGTGGAAGGCATGACTGCCGTCGCTTTTTTGGCGATGACGGCGCGTGGGGCGCTGCCGACTTCGAGGGCGCCAAGACGGCGGTCCTGCAGGCCGTCGTTTGTCTCCAACCGGGTGACCCGGTGTTCCAGATTGGCGCTGCGTGCCGGCGGGATTGCCGTGGGGCGGGTGGCCAGGGATTCTGGGCGACGGTTGTCCGGGGCGAAAGCGGCACTGGGCAGGGGACCGCCGCGCATGGCCATGCTGGTGTAGGCGGAACCGGGCTGGCGGTAGACGGGGGTTTGCGCGCCGGCGGCATGCGTCAGCAGCAGAGCGAGCAGGGCAGAAACCGGCTGGGCCAAGCTCGGGAAGCGGGCACGAACAGCGTTCATGCCCGTAATTTAGTGATCTTGGAAGTCAGCGGCAATCAATATTTTAAAAACTTTAGGAAGTTTTTAAAATTCCGCAGCCCCCGTCTGGCCGCCACTGTCACCAGGCCGTGCCGAGATTCCAGCGGCCGGCGAGTTCAAGCAGGTCGGGGCGCATCGGCCATTCGTCCGGTCGCGCATCCTGGCCTTCGTGACGCTGGCTGGCACCCTTGAGCATCATGCAGCCGGTGTTGTCGCCGATCTGGCGGATGGTTTCGACTTCCTCGGCGCTGAGCGGGTTGACTTCGGGCAGGGTGGCGAGTTCTTCGAGCTTGGCCTCGATCGGCTTGGCGCCGTCGCCGGCCTCCTGAATGAGGGTGGGCACCACGCTCTTCACCGGTGCCTGGGCGAGGTTCCACAGGCAGGCGAGCTGGATCAGGGTCAGGTCGTGTTTTTCGGCGATCGGGCGGATCTTTTCGAGTTTCTCGCTGGCGTGTTCGACCCAGCCGGCGGGGCGGAAGCTGCGGTGGTCGCCATCGCGGAACTTGTGGCCCGGCTTGACGTCATCGTGAAAGATGCCGCCGTAGTCGACGACGCGGGCGAGGATGTCGACGCCGTGTTTCTGAGCGGCAGGCAGGACGTGCTGGCCGGGCCAGGGCTCGAAGGGATTGAGGATGATCATCGCCCACTCCATGCGGTCGCCGAAGCGTTCAAAGCAGTCGATGATGTCGAGGGTGAAGCCGTTGGCCGGGCCGGGGGCGATGCCGAGGCGGTCGGTGAGACCGGCGTCCTTGAGGGCGCTGAGGCCGTCCCAGACGGCTTCGCTGGTGTAGCCGACGGTATCCGGGTTGTGCAGCATCAGGCAGTCGAACTTGGCGGCGCCGCAGCGCTTGAGCGATTCCTCGGTGGCCATGCGCAGGTAGGCGGCATACTCGGACGGCTGGCGCAGGCTGGGCTCGGTGAAACGCGGGTAACCCTTGGCGCCGGCGCGCAGGCCGCCGTAGTAGTCATGGCCGACAATGCCGACCAGGCTGTACTCATCGCGCGGCAGGCCCTGCAGGGCCTGGCCGAGCATGCTGTCGGCGCGGCCGGCCCCGTAGACGTCGGCGGTGACGAAGGTGCGCACGCCGCGATCGAAGGCGCGGCGGATCATGGCGATGTAGGTCTCGTCGTCGAGCATCTCGCCGAAGTGCATGAATTTGCCGCCGCTCCAGGTGCCGTAGGCCGTGCGTGTGAGGTTCATATCGGAAAAGGGGGTTGGGGT
>DAIUCN010000140.1:0-8350 GCA_036846165.1 Prosthecobacter sp. | reverse complement strand
GGTGGAATGGGGGGACCGCAGCATTACGGGCGGCGGACAAGTGAGGCAACGAAAAACAGTCCGGCGAGGGCCGCTCTTTCAGGCGCCGCGGCTGCAATTCCGCTCAGGAACCGCCGTAGAAACCGCCCAGCTTGCGGATGCGCGTCGGGTGACGCAGCTTGCGCAGGGCCTTGGCCTCGATCTGGCGGATGCGCTCGCGGGTGACCTGGAACTGGCGGCCGACCTCCTCGAGCGTGCGGCCGGCGCCGTCGAGCAGGCCGAAGCGCTGCTCCAGCACCTCGCGCTCGCGCGGGCTGAGGGTGTCGAGCACGTCCTTGAGCTTGTCGCGCAGCAGGTTCTTGGCGGTGAGCTCCATCGGGTCGCGCGCCTCCTTGTCCTCGATGAAATCGCCGAACTCGGTATCGCCCTCGACGTCGCCGACCTTGGTCTGCATGGACACCGGCTGCTGGGCCATGCGCAGCACGGCGTTGACGCGCTCGACCGGCAGATGGATTTCCTCGGCGATCTCGTCGGGCGTCGGATCGCGGCCAAGCTCCTGGACGAGCTGCTTGTGCACGCGCATGAGCTTGTTGATCGTCTCGATCATGTGCACCGGGATGCGGATGGTGCGCGCCTGATCGGCGATGCTGCGGGTGATCGCCTGGCGGATCCACCAGGTGGCGTAAGTGGAGAACTTGTAGCCGCGGCGGTACTCGAACTTCTCGACCGCGCGCATCAGGCCCATGTTGCCCTCCTGGATGAGGTCGAGGAAGGACAGTCCGCGGTTGGTGTACTTCTTGGCGATGGAGATGACCAGGCGCAGGTTTGCCTCGATCATCTCGGTCTTGGCGCGCGTCGAATCGGCGACGCAGCGGCGGATTTCCTCGGCGGTGGCGCGGAACTCGTCCGGACTCTGCCAGGCCTGAATCTGGAACTGCCGCAGCGCCTCGATGGTGACCGCCTGCTTGGGCCGCTGGCGGATCTCGTCGGTCAAATGGTCAAGCTCGGTCTGGCGCTGGTGGATGAGGGCGATGAAATCCTCGTCGAGCTTCTGCTTGAAGAAAAACTTCGCGCAGATCTTGAAGAAGGCGACGCGCGCCGCCTCAAAGTCGGCCGCCACCTGGGCCTGGCGTTTGCCGGGCGTGAGGCTCTGCTCATAGAGCTTGCCGCACTTGGCAAAACCTTCGCGCGCCTGAACGAGCAGGGCCGGCAGCTTGCGGAAGTAGTTCTCGCGCTCGGCGGCCTTGCGGTCGCTGACCAAACGGTCGAAGCGTTCAGCGCCCTCGGCGAGCGATTCCGCCAGCTTGAGGAACTGGGCACCGACAAAGCCGCTGTTCTGCAGGCACTGACGCAGGCGCACGTCGGCACCCTCGATGCGTTTCGAAATTTCGATCTCCTGATCGCGCGTCAGCAGCGCCACCTGGCCCATCTGGCGCAGGTACATGCGCACGGGGTCGTCGAGGCTGTCGCTCTTCGACGGCTCCTTGGCCGCCTCGCGGGCTTCCTCGGCCAGGGTGCGGGCGGCGAGATTGGCGGTGAGGGCACTGACCGGCGGACCGACGGTGACTTCCTCGATGCGGATTTCCAGCGCCTGCAGGCGGGTGACGATCTCGTCCATCAGGCCGGGCGTGACGATGCCCTGCGGCAGCGCCTCGTTGACGTCGTCCCAGGTGAGGTGGTCCTGTTCCTTGGCCAGGCGCACCAGGTTGCGCAGGCGCGACTGCACCTCGGGCGACTGGATGTCGTCATAGACCACAACCGGCGCCGCGGGCGGGTAGCTGCTCTTCGGCGGACGACCGCGCTTGCGCTTCACCGGCTTGCCGTCGGGGCCGAGCACCGGCGCCGCGGGCTGATCCTTGGGCGGATGGATGCGCGGACGGCCGCGACCGCGTTTGACGGCTTCCGGCTGCTCGGGACGCACGCGCGGGCGGCCACGCTTTTTGCCCGCCTCCAGCGCCTCCTCCGTCTGTGGTTCCACGGCGACCGCCGGGGCGGACTTGGCCGGCTTGCGGGCGCTCGGGGTGGCGGATGCTTTTTGAGGGGAGGCGGCCATGGTTTGCCGTAAAATTCCTGGGGGATGGGAATGCGGCCCGAAGAACGGTTGGACTGTGAATATCTAGGCAGGAGAGGGCGGGTCAACATTTTCTTTGGCCGGGGCGATTTTCCGGATTGCCTTCACCGGCGCGAATTTCTAGCCTTGCCGAGCTTCCCTTCCCGCCATGAAACCCAGCCTCCTCCTGCTCGCCGTCCTCTGCGGCGCCGCCCTGCCCGGCCTCGCTCAGCCCAAACCCGTCCAACCCGGCGGCAAGTTGCCCGGCGCCCCCGCCATCCAACTGGTCCGCGTCGCCGACGACCTCGTCGATCCGGTCAGCGTCGCCGCACCGAATGACGGCAGCGGTCGCCTGTTCATCGTCGAGCGCCCCGGCGTCATCCAGGTCATCAAGGACGGCAAGCGCCTGCGTCGCCCCTTCCTCGACCTGAAGGACAAGACGATCTCGTCCTTCCTCGAACTCGGCATGTACAGCATGGCCTTCCATCCGAAGTTCAACGACAACGGCAAGGTGTACATCGCCTACGCCGACCTCTGGTTCAACGGCGCGACGATGATCACGGAGTACACCGTCTCCAAGAGCAGCCCCGACCGCCTCGATCCCGACAGCGCGCGCGTGCTCATGCAGATCGACTTTCCGTACTGCAACCACCACGGCGGCCAGATCGCCTTCGGCCCGGACGGCTACCTGTACATCGGCGTCGGCGACGGCGGCTGGGAGGGCGACGTCATCAACGCCGGCCAGGACCTGCACACCTGGCTCGGCAAGATGCTGCGCATCGACGTCGATCAGGCGACGCCCGACCGCGGCTATGGCATCCCGAAGGACAATCCCTTCCTGACCCCGCTCCAGCAGATGACCCTCTTTGGCGTCAGTGAGGAGGCCTTCTCGAAGATCCATCCGAAGGCCAAGCCGGAGATCTGGGCCTACGGCCTGCGCAATCCCTGGACCTTCGGGTTCGACAGCAAGACCGGCGACCTGTACATCGCCGACATCGGCCAGAATCACTGGGAGGAAATCAACCTGCAACCAGCCTCCAGCAAGGGCGGCGAGAACTACGGCTGGAAGTTCATGTGCGGCAGCCATCCCTTCCCGATGATCCTCAAGAAGAACCCCGATGGCAGCGAAACCGCCGCCGATCCGGAAAAGTATCCCGAGGTCGGCGTGCTGCCGATCGCCGAATACAGCCACGTCGATCAGGGCATCTGCGTCATCCACCTCGGCGTCTACCGCGGCACGGAATATCCCGAACTCGACGGCATCTACTTCTGCGCCGACTGGGGCAGCGGCAAGATCTGGGGCATGAAGCAGGTCGATGGTGCCTGGCAGATGCAGGAAATGCTCGACCTGGCCGACGGCATCCGCCCGACCGGCAGCGGCATCGGTCCGGATGGCGCCATCTACCTGAGCCACGCCACCGCCAACTACGGCGGCCCCGTCGATCCCTACACCAGCGAGCGCGGCGCGGTCTGGAAGATCGTTCCCGCCAACAAGGTGCCGGCCGGCGCAGTCACCGCACCGCTGGGCGCCAAGTAATCGGATAGGTGCGGGTGGCGCGGCCGGCCTTGACGCCGTGCCGCGCCCGCCCGACTCCATGGGCATGCGCGTCCTCATCGCCTGCGACAAATTCAAGGGAACCCTCAGCGCCCGTGAGGTGGCGGCGATCCTGCAGGAGCGCCTCGGCCTGGCCCTGCCGGATGCCGAATTTGATCTCTGCCCGATCGCCGATGGCGGTGAGGGCACCACCGAGGCGGTGATCACCGCGCTCGGCGGCGACTGGGTGGAATGCCCGGTGATCGACGCCCGCGGCCGCCCGCGCAGCGCCCGCTACGGCTGGCTGCCCGCAGAGCAGGAGGCGGTGCTGGAAATGAGCGCCGCCAGCGGCCTCGCCCAGGTGCTCGACCTGCCGCTCGATCCCGCCCAGGCCACGACCCGCGGCACCGGCCAGATGCTCGCCGACGCCCTCGCTCGCGGCGCCCGCCGTGTGCTCATCGGCCTCGGCGGCAGCGCCACCAACGACGGCGGTGCCGGCATGGCCACCGCGCTCGGTTACCGCTTCCTCGATGCCACCGGCCAGGAGGTCGATCCCGTGCCCGCGCACTTCGCGCGCATCGCCTGCATCGAACCTTCCCCACTCAATCTGCCACCGGTGCTGGTCGCCTGCGATGTCGACAATCCCCTGCTCGGCCCGCGCGGTGCCACCGCCGTCTACGGCGCGCAGAAGGGCGTGCGCGAAGCCGCCTTCTTTGAGGACGGACTCGCCCACCTGGCCGACCTCGTCCGCCGCGATCTCGGCCGCGACTGCCGTGACACCCCCGGCGCCGGTGCCGCTGGCGGTCTCGGCTGGGGCCTGATGGTGTTTTGCAACGCCGAACTCACCAGTGGCTTCGACCTCGTCGCCGGTCACATCGGCCTCGAGGAGCGCGTCGCCCGCGCCGATCTCGTGCTCACCGGCGAAGGCCGGCTCGATGCCCAGACGCTCTGCGGCAAGGGCCCGGTCGGTGTCGCCCAGATGGCGCGCCGGCTTGGCAAACCGGTGGTCGCCTATGCCGGCGTGGTCGAGGATTCCCCCGTGCTGCGTGCCTGCTTCGACCACGGCTTTGCCACCAAACCGGACGACCTCGATCTGCCGACGGCACTGGCCCGCGCGGCCGAACTGCTGGCCGCGGCCGCCGATCGCTCAGCGCCCGCCCTGCGTGCCCTGCTCGACCGCTGAGTGCCGGCGCTGGCGTGCCGCCTCAAAAAGCATCACCGCACCCGCCGCGGCGACGTTGAGCGACTCGACCCCGCGGGCCAGCGGGATGCGCAGTCGCCGGTCGCAGCGCGCGAGCAGGTCGGCAGCCACGCCGTTGGCCTCGTTGCCGAGCAGCAGCAGGGTCGGTGCCGACCAGTCGTGCGCGTCGTAATCGCACTCGCCGGAACCGGCGGCGGCGACCACAGACACCTGCAAGCGGTCAGTCCACTGGAACAGGTCATCCGCAGCCGCCAGCGGCAGCACCGGCAGGCGAAAGGCCGCTCCCATCGAGGCGCGCAGGACCTTGGGCGAATAAACATCCGCGCAACCGGGCAGCAAAACGATGGCATCGACACCCGCCGCCTCGGCCGTGCGCAGCAGCGTGCCGAGATTGCCAGGATCCTGAACGCGGTCGAGACCGAGCAGCAGCCCGGACCGCTCCAGCAAGGCAGGTGCCGGTCGCCGGGCCAACAGGACGATGCCCTGCCCCTGCACGGTGTCGCCAAGCGACTCAAGCACCGCCGGCGCCGTTTCATGACAGGGCACGCCGCGCGCCGACAAGGCGTCGAGCAGCCGCTGCTGGCGCGGCTCATCCGTCGCCCGGTAAAACGCCACCGTGATTTCGAGCCCGGAGCGCAGGCATTCCTCCGCCAGGCGCAGGCCCTCGACAAACACCCACCCGGGCTCGCGTCCGTCGCGCACGCGGCGCGCCAGCTTGATGCGTTCGTTGTCCCGGCTGCGAATCTCCATCATTCAACTTGGACCAGCCCGCGCGCGCCCGCAAGAGCGCCCGCCCCGCGACCGTACTGCCCCTTCGACACCATGCGCCGTTCCGTCCCCCTCCTTGCCCTGCTGGCCCCGCTCTGCGCGGGCGCGGCAGCGCCGCTCACCTTTGAACAACACGTCCGTCCCATCCTCAAGGCGCACTGCTTCCACTGCCATGGCGAGGAAGGTGAAACCAAGGGCGGCCTCGATGTCCGTCTCGCCCGCTTCCTGCTCAAGGGCGGCAAGTCCGGCCCCGCCATCCAGCCCGGCCAGACTGCCGCCAGCCACCTCTACGAAGTACTCGACTCCGGCGAAATGCCCAAGGGCAAGGCCAGGCTCAAGGACGAGGAAATCGCCACCATCGGGCAATGGATCGCCCAGGGCGCCAAAACCGCCCGCCCCGAACCGGAAACCCTCGGCCCCGAACACGCCTTCACCGATGAGGAACGCGCCTGGTGGTCGCTGCAGCCCATCCGTCGCCCGGCGCTGCCACGCAGCGCGGAAGCCGGCGGCAATCCGATCGATGCCTTCATCGCCGAAAAACTGCGCACCAACGGACTGAGCTTTTCGCCGTCCGCCGACGCCGCCACCCTGCTGCGCCGCCTGAGCTTCACCCTCACCGGCCTGCCGCCGACGCCGGAGGAGATGGACGCCTTCGCCACGGCCGCCGCCCAGGATCCGGGCGCTGCGGTGCGCAGCCAGGTCGCCCGCCTGCTTGCCAGCCCCGCCTACGGCGAACGCTGGGGCCGCCACTGGCTCGATCTCGCCGGCTACGCCGACAGCGACGGCTACACCGACAAGGATCTCGAGCGCAAGTGGGCCTGGAAGTACCGCGACTACGTCGTCAACGCCCTCAACCAGGACAAGCCCTTCGACGCCTTCGTGCGCGAGCAGCTCGCCGGCGATGAGATGGTGCCGCAGCCGCACAAAAACCTGTCGCCCGAGGCCATCGACAAGATCGCCGCCACCGGCTTCCTGCGCATGGCCGCCGACGGCACCGGCGCGATGAACGACAACGCCGCCCGCAACGCGACCATTGCCGACACGATCAAGATCATCGGCAGTGCCCTCTATGGCCTGACCCTCGACTGCGCCCAGTGCCACGATCACCGCTACGATCCCATCAGCCAGGCCGACTACTACCGCCTGCGCGCCATCTTCGAGCCCGGCTTCGACACGAAGAGCTGGCGCACGCCCGCCGGCCGGCTGGTCTCCCTGCTGACCGACAGCCAGCGCGCCGAGGCCGACAAGATTGAGGCCGAGGCCAAGAAGGTCGACGCCGCCCGCCTGGCCAAGCAGGAGGAATTCATCAGCGAAGTGCTCGACAAGGAACTCGCCAAGGCCCCCGAGGAGCAGCGCGAGGCCCTGCGCAGCGCCTACCGCACGGAAATCAAGAAGCGCAGCGCGGAACAGGTCGCCCTGCTGAAGAAATTCCCGCGCATCAACCAGCTCAGCGGCGGTTCGCTCTACCTCTACGACACCACCTACAAGACCAAGCACGCCGACACCCTCAAGCAAATGGCCGCCGATGCCGCCGCCATCCGCGCCCGCAAGCCGGCCGAGGAATTCCTGCAGGCCTTCACCGAGGTGCCGAAGAAGCCCGAGGCGGTGCCCGCCACCTTCGTTTTCCACCGCGGCGACATCGAGCAACCCAAGGCCAAGGTGCAGCCGGGTGATCTCACCGTGCTTGCCGGTCGCCGGCAGGTCGAAATTGCCGAGGACGATGCCACCCTGCCCACAACCGGGCGCCGACTCGCCTTTGCGAAATCCCTGACCGACGGCAAGCACCCGCTGCTCGCCCGCGTCATCGTCAACCAGGTCTGGAAGCGCCACTTCGGCCGCGGTCTGGTCAACACGCCCAGCGACTTCGGCCGGCTCGGCGAGGCCCCCAGCCATCCTGAACTGCTCGACTGGCTGGCCGATGAATTCATGGCCCAGGGCTGGAGCCTCAAGCGCCTGCATGCCCTGATTCTGAGCAGCCGCACCTGGCAGCAGTCGTCCCTGCGCGACGCCAGCCGCGACCGCATCGATCCCGACAACCGCCTGCTCAGCCGCATGAACGTGCTGCGCCTGGAGGCGGAGACCCTGCGCGATTCCTTCCTGGCCGTCTCTGGCAAGCTCACGCCCCGTCTCGGTGGTCCACCCGTGCCGGTCACCTACAGCGAGGAGGGCCAGATCATCATCGGCATCGACACCCGCGACACGGCCGGCCGGCAGACCGGCAAGTTTGTCTCGCTCAACGGCGAGGAGCACCGCCGCAGCCTGTACGTGCAGGCGCGGCGCAGCATGCCGCTGGAAATGTTCGCCGCTTTTGACGCGCCGGCCATGACCGATGCCAACTGTGCCTCGCGCCCGGTCACGACGGTCAGCCCGCAGAGCCTGCTGCTGATGAACAACGCCAGCATGCGCGAGCATGCCCAGGACTTTGCCCTGCGCGTCCAGAGCGAGGCCGGCAACGATCCTGAAAAACAGGCCGAGCGCGCCTGGAGGCTCGCCTACGGCCGCAGTCCCAGCCTGTCCGACCTGCAGGAGGCGAAAGCCTTCATCATAGCCCAGACCGAGCACTACCGCGCCCACCCGGCCAAGCTGGAGCATGTGGCAGGTCCGCCGGAAAAGAATGACGCTCCCGCCGAACTGCTCGGCCTCGCCGCGCTCTGCCACGCCCTGATGAGCTCAAACGGCTTCCTGTACGTGGATTGAGCCGGCGCCGGAAAGATCCGGCCAGAAGTGAACTCCAGCCGGCTGACCTGTCGGACCTGTCGGACCTGTCGGACTTGTCGGACTTGTCGGACTTGTCGGACTTGTCGGACTTGTCGGACTT
>DAIUCN010000139.1:0-8434 GCA_036846165.1 Prosthecobacter sp. | reverse complement strand
CGGTGTGGGCGGGCAGGACGAAGGCGCGGTCGCTGCCGAGGCGTTCGGCGGGCAGTTCGTGCAGGGCGATGAAGGATTCCACGACGGTGCGGTAGCCGGTCATGGGGTGGCGCTGGTCGCGGCGGATGGGCAGGTGGCAGGCTTCGCCGCGCAGGGGTTCGCGGAACATGCCGCTGGCCCAGGAGGAGGCGGCGGCGTTGGGCTTGCCGGGGCGGATGATGACGGTGGGCAGGCGGACGCTGCGGCCGTCGAAGTGGCCTTTGCGGCTGTGGTCGTTGACGAGCAGTTCGCAGATGGCCTTGGTCATGCCGTAGGTGGTCTGCGGGGTGTGCTTGGTGCGGTCGTCGTTGAGGTCCTGCATGCCTTCGCCGCCGAAGCAGGCGATGCTGCTGGCGAAGACGACGCGCGGCCGGCCGGCGGCGGCGCGGGCGGCTTCGAAGACGTGGCGGCCGCCGTCGAGGTTGACGCGCAGGGCGTCGTCGAAGCGTTCCTCGCACTCGCCGCTGACCATGGAGGCGAGGTGGAAGATGGCGGTGTCGGCGCGGTCGCCAACGGCGGTGAAGACGGTGTCGCGGTCGGCGATGTCACCGACGAGCTCGTGGACGCGGGGGTCGTCGAAGTGGCGGTGGAAGCCGGCATCGAGCAGGGTGAGGCGTTCGATGGGTTCGGGGCCGCCGGAGGGGCCGGTGAGCTGGCCGAGGTGGAGCAGGCGCTGGCAGAGGCGGGAGCCGAGGAAGCCGCCGCCGCCGGTGATGAGGACGTTCATGCCGCGGTTATAGAGTCGCCGGGCGCGGTGGCAAGGCGGAAGTGCGGGTGGCCGGGCCGGTCAGGCCTCGCGCAGCAGGATGGCGTCGACGTTGACGCCTTCGTAAAGGGCGTCGCTGAGGATGACGAGGGGTTCGCCGGGCTTGACGTGGCCTTCGCGCATGAGCAGGGCGACGGCGTCGCGGATGGAGCCTTCGGGATCGCCCTCGGTGAAGGGCAGGACGAAGGGCTGGACGCCGCGGGCGCTGACGAGGGTGCGGCTGACGTGGCGGTGCGGGGTGAAGGCGAAGATGGGGGCGGACTCGGGGCGCTGGTGGGCGAGCAGGTGGGCCATGACGCCGCGCAGGGTGAAGACGAGCAGGCGGCTGCCGGGGATGCTGTTGGCGAGCAGGATGGCGGCCTTGACGGTCTTGTGCTTGTTGGTCTTGAGCGGGGCGTCGGAGGCGAAGCGGCCGGAGGGATATTTTTTCTCGATGCGGCGGATGACGGTGTCGAGCACCTCGACGCATTTGGCGGGGTAGCGGCCGACGCTGGTTTCGCCGCTGAGCATGACGCAGTCGACCTGCTCGATGACGGCGTTGAAGATGTCGGTGACCTCGGCGCGGGTGGGCACCGGGTTTTCGATCATGCTTTCGAGCATCTGGGTGGCGACGATGACCTTGCGGCCGTGGTAGGAGCAGCGCTCGACGATGTGGCGCTGGATGATGGGCAGTTCCTCGATGGGGCACTCGCTGCCGAGGTCGCCGCGGGCGACCATGATGCCGGCGCTGGCCTCGACGAGGGTGTCGATGTTTTCGAGGGCCTGCTGGTTTTCGATCTTGGCGATGACGCGGGCCTTGCTGCCCTTTTGATCGAGCAGGAGCTGGAGGTGCTGGAGGTGGCCGGGCTCGCGGGCGAAGCTGAGGGCGAAGTAGTCGGCGCCGAGTTCGATGCCGAGGTCGAGGTCGGCGTAGTCCTTCTGGGTGAGCGGCGGCAGGCGCACGGGGATGCCGGGCAGGTTGATGTGGCGGCGGGATTTCATTTCGCCGCGGGTGAGGACGGTGCCGAGCACGCGCTTGGGCCCGGTCTCGGTGGCGCGGATCTGGATCATGCCGCCGTCGACCATGATGATGTCGCCGGGGCGCAGGTCCTTGCCGAGTTCGGGGTAGTTGACGGTGACGGAGAGCGGCAGGCTGGCGGTGACTTCGGGCCGGCAGCGGAACTCGACGGCGTCGCCGGGCTGCAGCTGCCAGGGCTGCTCGAGGTCGCCGGTGCGGATGCTCGGGCCGGTGAGGTCCATGAGGATGGCGATTTCCTTGGAGCCGGCGGCGGCGGCCTCGCGGATGCGGCCGTGCACGGTGCGCACCCAGTCGTGCGAGGCGTGGCTCATGTTGAGGCGGAAGATGTCGGCGCCCTTGGCGATGAGTTCGGCGATGGCTTCGGCGGATTCGGTGGCGGGGCCCAGGGTGCAGAGGATCTTGGTTTTGCGCATCGCAGGCATGGTGGGGACGGTGGCGGGGGATTCAAGCGCCAATGCCAGATTCAGCAGGCGGCGTGCCGCTGGCGGATTTTTGCGCCGGTCGACGCTGCGTCATTGCATTGGCATCGGTGCTGGCCGATAGTCAAAATTCTCATGCTGCGATTCCTCGGCAGACACACGCTCTCCTCCGTCCATGGCTTGGGCGGTTTTGCCCTCTTCGTGGCGCGTGCCTTTGCCGCCGTCCCGGGGTCGCGCAAGCTGTTCCATCGCTTCGTGCGCGCCGGCCATGAGCAGGGCGTGCGCTGCCTGCCGGTCATCCTCATTGTCGGCCTCTTCACCGGCCTGGTGCTGGGCCTGCAGGGCTACCACGTGCTGAACCGCTTCGGCTCCGAGGGCCTGCTCGGCACGCTGGTGTCGCTGACCCTGGTGCGCGAACTCGGGCCGGTGCTGGCGGCGCTCATGCTGGTCGGTCAGGCCGGTTCGGCGCTGGCGGCGGAACTCGGCATCCAGCGCAACAGCGAGCAGATCGCCGCGCTCGACACGATGGGCGTCAACAGCCACGCCTATTTGGTGTCGCCGCGGCTGCTCGCCGCGCTGTTCGCCTTTCCGATGCAGACGGCGCTGTTTGTCTGCGTCGGTCTTTTTGGCGGTGCCCTCTCCGGCTCCCTGCTGCTGGGCCTGTCGCCCGGCGTGTACTGGTCGGCCGTCGAGCGCGCGCTCGACCCGCGCGACATGGCGGAGTGCTTCACCAAGGCGGGCGTGTTTGGCCTGCTGACGATTTCCCTGTGCGCCTACCACGGCTTTCACACCCACCGCCTGCGCGGGGTCACCGGCGCGCGCGCGGTCAGCACCGCCACCACCCGCGCCGTCGTGCAGTCGAGCATCCTCGTGCTCTGCGCCGACTACGTCATCACCTCCTTCTTCGTCTGACCATGCCCGACCTCCTGCTGCGTGCCGAAGGCGTCCACAAGCGCTTCGGCGATCTCGTGGTCCTGGCCGGCGCCGACCTCGAGGTGACGCGCGGCAGCATCGTCACCGTGCTCGGCCGCAGCGGCACCGGCAAGTCGGTCTTCCTCAAGTGCCTGGCCGGCGTGCTGGCGCCCGAGGCCGGCCGCGTCTGTTTTGACGGTCAGACCCTGGATGCCGCGACCCGCGCCAGCTTTCGCCGCCGCTGCGGCTACCTGTTTCAAAGCAACGCCCTGTTCGATTCGCTGACCGCCCTGGAAAACGTCGCCCTGCCGCTCGAGCAGACCACCGACCTGCCGGACCGCGAGGTGCGCGAGCGCGCCCTGGAGGCGCTGCGCCAGCTCGGGCTGGAGGCGCATCGCGACCGCCACCCCGGCGAGCTTTCCGGCGGCATGCAGAAGCGCCTGGCCCTGGCGCGCGCCATCGTCAGCCGGCCGGAGCTGGTGCTGTTTGACGAGCCCACCGCCGGGCTCGATCCGCTGCGCCGGAATGATGTTTTCACCATGATCGCCAAGTACCAGCGCCAGTTCGGCTTCACCGCGGTGATCGTCACCCACGACGTCGCCGAGGCCCTGGTGGTGAGCGACCGCGTGGCCCTGCTTGACAACGGGCGCATGCGGTTTGAGGGAACGCCTGGTGAATTTTCCGCCTCTGCCGACCCGGTCGTGCGGGGCTTCCGCGACAGCGCCGCCGCGCTAGGCGACACCGTCTCGGCCCTGCGCCGAGGCGAGCCAGCCCCTTCCGAAGACCCATGAAACTGCCTCAACTGGAACTTTTCGTCGGCGCCTTCGTGCTTGCCGGCTTGGTCGCCGTCGCCTGGCTGACGGTGAAGCTGGGGGGACGCAACTTTGTCGGGGGTGACACCTACGCGATTGAAGCGCGCTTTGACAATGCCGGCGGGCTCAATGCCGGCGCCAACGTCGTGGTCGCCGGCGTGCCGGTCGGCCGCGTCGAGGCGATCCGCGTCGATGAGACCGATTTCAGCGCCATCGCCACCCTGCGCGTGCTGGCCGGCCTGCGCCTGCCCTCCGACTCGATGGCCTCGATCAAGACCTCCGGCCTGATCGGCGACAAGTTTGTGGCGCTTTCCCCGGGGGCCGAAGAGGCCTTTCTGGAGCCTGGTGCTCGCATCACCCTGACCGAATCGTCGGTTGATCTTGAGTCGCTCATCGGGAAAATGGCCTTTGGCAGTCTCGACAAAGAACCCGCTCCATGACCTCCCGTCGCTCCCTCCTCCTGTTGGCTGCCGCCTTCGGCCTGACCGCACCCGCCGGTGCCTCGCCCGCCGAGGCGGAAAAACGCCTGCGCACGGCGGTCGACGAGGTGCTCGGCGTGGCCGATCGCGCCCCTGACGGCGCTGCCCTGAGCACGCGCGTGCGGCCGGTGCTCGAGCGCCATGTGAGTTTTGAAACGATGACGCGGCGGGCGGTCGGCTTTGGCTGGCGCCAGTTCAGCAGCGAGCAGCAGCGCGAGGCCGTGCGGCTCTTCACCACCGTCGTCATCCGCAGCTACACCGACAAGTTCACCCCGGGGGAGCGTCCCGCCATCACCTGGCAGCCGCCGGTGTCGCCGGCCAGCGGCCGCGTCGATGTGCCGACGCGCATGGTCTATGCCGGCAGCAATTACCATGTCACCTACCGCATGGAGGATGCCGGCGGCTGGCGCATTGCCGACGTGATCATTGAAGGCGTCAGCCTCGTGGCCAACTACCGCTCCCAGCTCGACGCCACCTTCAAAAAAGGCGGTGCCGCCGCCGTCCTGCAGTCGCTCGAACAGTCCATCTCCCGACGCCCATGAAAGCCGTTCTTTTGACCCGCCTGCTGCTTCCCGCAGCGGTCCTCGCCCTGGCGAGTTGCGCCACGTCTCCCGCCGGTTCTGACGCTGCTGCCGGCGGTGGCGATGCCCTGGATGACTACGCCGCCTCGGATGGGGTCGCCGACCCCCTGGAGCCCGTCAATCGCGCCATCTTCCGTTTCAACGACGTAGTCTATGACTTCGTGATGCGGCCGATCGCCAAGGGCTATGAATGGGTGGCGCCGAAGCCGCTGCGCACGGCGCTCGACAACGGCTTTGACAACGTCAAGTACCCGGTGCGCCTGACCAACAGCCTGCTGCAGGGCAAGTTTGACCGCGCCGGTCTCGAGACCGAGAAGTTTCTGGTCAACAGCTTGGCCGGTTTTGGCGGCCTGATCCGCCAGTCCGACCGTGTGCCGCGTCTTGCCGACCTGCCTGCTGAGGACACGGGCCAGACCCTCGCCGTGTGGGGGATTCCGCAGGGGCCTTATCTGGTCCTGCCCGTGCTCGGCCCGAGCAGCGTGCGCGAGGCCTTCGGTTACGCCGGCGACTATGTGATGAATCCGGTCAACTGGGGCATGTTCCAGCATCGCGACTCCCTGCAGTACATCCCGCCGTCGACCAACACCCTGCGGGCGCTGCCGGAGCAGTTGCGCACCTACGACACCGCGCGCAAGGACGCCATCGATCCTTATCTGTCGGTGCGCAGCACCTTCCTGCAGAACCGCGACGCGGCAGCGCGCGAGTGAGGTTCACAGCCGGGTGGCCTGGCGTCGCTTTTTCATGCGGCGTGGCATTCCGCGTGCTTGGACTCATGACGGCCGGCACGCGCCGCGCGGTCACTCAGTCCCTGTCGGGTGACTGGCCGGCCTGCCCGTGATCCTGGAACCTTACGCCCCCCTCATGACTTCCGCCCCCGACGTTGCCAGCCGGTCTGCGGGCTTTGCCCGCCGCTGCGCCGCGTTTCGTCGCCGTCTCGGCCTCAGCCAGCAGGAGTTGGCGCGCTGGCTCGACATCAGTCCCGGTCAGTTGGGCGCCTTTGAGCGAGGCGAGCGGCTGCCGGCTGCGCCGGTGGCTCGCCTCTTCGAACAACTCGAGGGCGAAAGCGACCTCTCCCGCTCATTTTCCACCGCTGCCGCGCCGCCACCCACCGCCCCTGCCGGTCTGCCGTTGCCGCCGGAGGTGCAGGCAGTCCTGGACCTGGCCAGACCGCCCGCCCCCGTTGCTTCGCCGCCGCCGTCCGGCTCTTCCCCGGAGCTGGCCGAAAGGCTGCGTGTCCTGCGCGAGCGGCTCGGTGTCACAAGGCCCAAGCTTGCCGCCATGCTCGGTGTCTGCCGCCAGTATGTCGGCAAGGTTGAAAAGGGTCGGCGTGCCTCGCTGCCCTTCATCAAGCTGGTGGAAAAGCTGGAGTCGGAACTGCGCGCACCGGCTCCACCGATCCATCCCACCACGCCGCCGCGGGTTTGGTCGGCGGGTGGTGTCACGGCATTGCCGCGGATGGCCTTCCTGCCTTTGCTGACGCAGCGGGAAGCCCTGCTGCTCGGGCATCCCGGACAGGCGGCCCGCCACGCGCGCGAGCATCTGCCCTTCGGCGTGCGCGATGCGTCAGCCTTCGCCGTGCGCGTGCGCGGCGACGCCATGCAGCCGCAGCATGGCGACGGTGAAATCGTCGTGGTGTATCCGGGGGCGGCACCGCGCAGTGGCGACCGCGTGCTGGTGCGTGTGCATGACGACATTGGCGGCGAGGTGTTGTTCCGCGTGCTCGGCTCGGCCGGGCCGGGCAGTCAGGTCATCCTGTCCAGTCCGAACCCCGTTTATCCGGCGCTGACCCTGGAGCGTTCGCAGATCCTGTGGATGTGCGCGGTGGCCGCAAGCGTGCGGCTGCTGCTCGATTGAGGTGTGCGCCGGCAATTTTTTTTTCCGCGTCGACTGTCGCTTGCGGACTGATTGCCAAAGTAAACAAATCATAGGTTAGGCGGGCGTTGGCGTGCGGCGTGACATTTTGGTGCGTGTGGCATTCGCGCTGCTTGGTCTGTGGCAGTGTTCCGTGCGGAGAAACCGTGCTGGATGAACAAGCCCCCGTCCATGTTTGTGTCCAAGTTTTCCATCTCGCAGGCCCTGGCGCTGCTGGCAGTCAGCCTGGTTCAGGCGCAGACCCTGACCTGGGACGCCCTCACCGGAACGACCGGCGTGCAGAACGGTTCCGGCACCTGGAACTTGAGTAACAGCAACTGGTGGAATGGTGCCAGCAATGTTTCCTGGGTGAACGGCGCGGAGGCCATTGCCCAGTTTGGCACACCAACTCCGGTCAGTGCCAACACGGTGAGTGTCGATCAGGACATTCTGCTCAAGGAACTGCGCTTTCTCGGTGTCACGACCGTGACGATCGCGTCTGGGCAGCAGTATTCTCTGAACGGCAACGTTGCCGGTCGTGTCATCGACTTTGGAACCAACGGTCTCATTCAGATGGCCGACTTCTCCTCGGGCGGTTCACAATTCGTGTCGCTCGGCGCCAACCTCAGCCTCAAGGGGACCCATCTGCGCGTGCAGAAATTCGGCGAGGGCACCGCCTTTCAATTCCTCACGCTGGGCATGGCCACCAACGCGCAGCTTGCCGGCGACTTCACGATCGGCGGCAGCATCTATGTGACGGTCAACAATCCGAACACCCTGCAGGCGGTGGATCGCATTGTGGTTGAAGCCGGTGGTTCCGCGGCACTCGGGGGAGCGAATGCCGACTACGCCCAGCCGTTTCACCTCGCGGGGTTCGGCAACAGCCTGGGCTTCACCGGCACCGCCTACGGCGCGATCCGCTTCACGACCGCCAATACGCGGATTTCCGGTCCCGTGACCCTGACGGCCGATGCCGGTGTGCACACGAACTCGAGTGGCGCCAACGGCTTGAGCGGCATGGTCATCAGCGGTGCCATCAGCGACGGCGGCGCCGGGCATGCCTTCCACCGCTTTGCGCTCGGTCGCGGCAATGGCACGCTCACCCTCTCCGGAGTCAACACCTATGGTGGCACCACGGTGCTCGGCCGCGCCCAGGCCGGCTACTCGGGCGGCATCACCGTTCTTGATTTCAGCGCGGCGAATGCGCCGCAGAACGACATCCTCTACCACGGACTGGCCATGCCGGGCGCGCTGGAATTGATTGGCGGCAACTCGGCGAGCGTGCTTCGCCTCATCGGTCGCGACGGCCAGACGCACGGGCAGCAGCTGGGCGACGTGGCCGTGAGCGGCACGCACAGTGCGCTCGAACTGCAGGCCGGTGCGGGCGGTGCGTTGTGCTTGACCGCTGGGGCCCTGAGTCGATCCGGGACGGCCACGCTGACGGTGAATGGACCGGTGGCGGGCGCCTTCACCACGACGCAGGCCGACGGTTTTCTTGGGCCTTGGCTCAGCTATCAGACGGCGGCGGGCGAGCGCAGCTGGGGCAGGGTGCAGGGG
>DAIUCN010000138.1:0-8508 GCA_036846165.1 Prosthecobacter sp. | reverse complement strand
GCCCGCCACCGCCACCGCCGCCGCCTCCTCCGCCACCCCCATCGCCACACATTTCCTGGCACTGCCCCGCTTCACTGCAGTGACAGCTTGAGCCCAAACACGGACAACTGGTCGTGGGCGGGGAAAGGATCTCAAGATCAAACTGGCCGGTGAGACTCTGCCCCAAGGCATCGGTCAGGGTGACACTCAAGGAAAGGGTGCCCGAATAGGCATCCTGCGGCACCGCGCCCTGAATTTCTCCTGTCGTGGCATTCAGCTCCAGCCAGGTCGGCAGGCTGGCCGACCAGCCATAGGGTGGCGTGCCCCCGGCGGCGCCGAAGGCCAGGGAAACGTAGCCTCCAGGCTCCACCTCTCCCAACCAGCCGCCTGACGGACTCAATTCGAGCGCGATTGGCGCCTCGGCCTCGCGCGGGTTGGTGCCGCTGTGATAGAGTTCCTCGTAGTTGCTCAAACCGTCCCCATCCCAGTCGTCATCGTGCTCACGTTCTGGATCCGGACCGTTGTCGCGAATCAAGTGTGCGGTCGCCATCGCAAAGTCCTGCCCGAAGCACACCTCGTAGTCGTTGACTGGGTGACGATACACCGGGTTGTTGTCCGCATCCAGCACCGGCTCACCGTTGGCATCCAGCACCAGGATGCTCGGCAGTCGGTTTTCTGCGACAAAATCCACAACCGTAAAGGCCAGGCGCGGGTGGGTGTAGGCGAAACTTTCCTCGAAGTTGGTGAGGTAGTCGCCATCCGGGTCGTCGGCACCGTCGCTGGGATCGCTGGGATCCAGACCGTAGAAAAGCTCGTACACATTGGTCATGCCATCGTCATCCCAGTCGAGTTGGTCCCGCCAGCCGCCCCAAATGTCATAGCCGGTCATGTACTCCTCCAGGTTGGTGATCCCGTCTGCGTCGATGTCGCCCTGCTCATCGGCCGCGTTGTTCGGATTGAGCCCCCAGAAGATTTCCAGCCGGTCGGGGATGCCACCACCATCGCTGTCGGTGAGATCGGCATCCATGTAATCGGGCCGGCCGTTTTGAGATTCAAGTCGCCTGGCAACTCCCCCGAGACCAACGTCCAAGTGTAACTGCCAACGCCACCCGCGGCCGTAAAGCTGAACGAATAGGGGGCACTTTCCATGATGGAAGGAATCTCGGTCGTGGTGATGACAAGGGACGGATCCTCCAGAGGTGGCTCCTCAGGATCCGGGTCCGTGCCCGGAGTCTCCCAGGGATAATGGCCGTAAACACTGTGGTAGGCGTCGTCGAAATCGCTGTAGCTGTTGCCGTTCGTATCCCAGTTCAGCGGATCGGTTCCAAGCAGAAAAATTTCGTCGCCATCCGTGACCCCGTCATAGTCTGAATCTGGATTGTAGCGGTCCGTGCCGTAGTGGTCTTCCAACCAGTTCGCCAGCCCGTCGTAATCATCGTCGCTCCAGTCCGCCCCCTCTGGCGGCTCGTCTTCAGGCACGCCCGTCCACACGGCATTCCAACCACTGTCAGGCGCATACACCGCACGGGCTTGAGACCATGGCAAACCCAGACTCCAGACAATCGTGCAGCCCAACTGCAGCCATCGAATCCAGCGCTGACGCCCGAGCACTCGGAGAGAGAGAGCAGGCTTCATGCGCAGGCCAATTGAATTTCCTGGAATTTTCCTAGTCGACTCACAGGCAACAAAAAAGACGGAGGAAGGTCGAGTCAAAAGAGTCTCCAGGTTTTAATTTTGATTCGGAAGAATCATCTTGGCCCTCCACTCTCCGCCCTGCCAATCCGCTTGCACTGCCGGCCTCTGCCCGCCACGATGGCGGCATGTTGAACATCGGCCTCATCGGTTGCGGCAAAATGGGCGGCGCGCTGCTGCGCGGCGTGGAACAGGCGCTCGGCAAAAGCGCGCTGACGGCAACCCTCAGCGACGTCGTGCCGGCCGCGGCGGAAGGCTTGAAGAAGAGCCTGGCCTGCAAGGCGCGCTGCGCCAGCCCGGAAGCGACTGCCGCCGCGGCCGACATCGTCCTGCTCGCCGTCAAACCCGGCGACCTGCGCCCGCTCTGCGAATCGCTCGCCAGCGTCAAGGGCAGCCGTCTCTACCTCAGCATCGCTGCCGGCGTCAGCCTGGCCGACCTCGAATCCTGGCTCGGCAGCAATGCCCGCGTCATCCGTGCCATGCCCAACACCCCCGCCCTGATCGGTGCCGGTGCCGCCGCCTTCGCTGCCGGCCGCCGCGCCACCGCCAAGGATCGTGCCCTGGCGACCAAGATCCTCGGCAGCGTCGGCACCGCCGATGAGGTGTCGGAAAAACTGCTCGACGCCGTCACCGGCCTAAGCGGCAGCGGTCCGGCCTACGTGTTCACGGTCATTGAAGCCCTCGCCGACGGCGGCGTCCTCATGGGCCTGCCGCGCGCCGCCGCCCTGCGGCTCGCTGCGCAAACCGTCGCCGGTGCCGCGCGCCTGGTGCTGGAGAGCGGCCGCCACCCCGCTGCCCTGCGCGACGAAGTCACCAGCCCGGGCGGCACCACCATCGCCGGTCTGGAACAGCTCGAGGCCCACGGCCTGCGCCACGCCCTCATCCAGGCCGTGCGCAAGGCGACCGAGCGCAGCCGCGATCTCGGTCGCTGAGCCGGTTGCAGGCGATAAAATCCGCCCACCGACTGGACTTCGTTGGTGACAAAAAAAACGGGGCTGAGTATTTTGAGCCCCTATTTTCACGAAAAATGTCCCTCCGAACGCCTTGATGGCCGGTTTTGGGTCCTGCGTCCCGCACGGCCCAGGATCGACCGGGCCTGATGGTGATCGGTGCTGACGTTTTCTCCGCCAACCACCCCATGCGACCCGTCCTCCGCTTCGTTCTGCTGACCGCCCTGCTCGGGCAGCTCCCCGCGCGTTCCCAGGATGCCCCGGCCGCCCCGGCCGGTGCGCTCAACATCCAGCAGGAAACCGAGGCGTTGATGAACGAGGCCCTGCGCCTTTTCGGTGAAGCCAAGTACGCCGAGGCGCTGGCGAAGATCGAGCAGGTCAAAAAGAACGTCAGCGGCAAACCCTTCCCGCAGGTGCTCTTTGTCGAAGGCGCCTCCTTCTTCAACCAGAACGAGTACGACAAGGCCATCGGACCGCTCGAAGAGTACGTGAAGAACTTCGCCGAGGGCGAGTTCATCAACCCGGTGCGCCTGGCGCTCGGCCGCTGCTACATCAACAAGGGCGACCCCGACAAGGGCATCGAGATCCTCAAGGATGTCGTCAACAAGGCCC
Source organism: Prosthecobacter sp. (assembly GCA_036846165.1). Lineage (GTDB taxonomy): Bacteria > Verrucomicrobiota > Verrucomicrobiia > Verrucomicrobiales > Verrucomicrobiaceae > Prosthecobacter. Next base: position 5,275 of record DAIUCN010000138.1, on the reverse strand, counting down.
CCGAGATGAAGGCCGAGGCCGGTCTCTTCGTCGCCGAAGCCCTGCGCAAGCAGGAGAAGTCCGACGAGGCCCTCGCCGTGCTCAAGTCGGTCATCGCCGACGGTGTGCGCAGCTCGGAATCCATCCAGGCGGCGATGATGGCCGCCGACATCCACGTCGCCAAGGGCGAACTCGACGAGGCCGGCGAACTGATGGAGAAGGTCAAGGGCTACGCCACCGGCGGCGACAACGTCGCCCAGATGAACAACATCTATCTGCGCCTGGGCGACCAGATGCTCGAGAAAAAGAGCTTCCGCGAGGCGCTCGGCGCCTACCAGATGGTGCGCCGCCAGGTGGAGATCTCCGGCCTGCAGAAGGCGGTCATCGCCAAGATCGAGCAGAGCCTCGCCAACCCCGGCAAGGGCCCGATCCGCGGCACCAAGGAGGAACTCGAGGAGAAGCTCAAGGTCAACCGCGACCTGCTGCAGGAAATCGAGGCGCGTACCGACTACGATGCCAGCCTGTACTACCGCCTCGGCCGCTGCTATTTCGAGATGGGCCGCTTCTGGGAGTCGCTGCTCGCCTTCGATGTCATCGTCAAGGACTTCAAGGAGTTCCCCCAGCGTGACCGCTGCCTCTTCGGCATGATCATCGCCAACGCCCAGCTCAAGCGCGTCAAGGCCGCACGCGAACTCTGCGAGCGCTACATCCGTGACTTCCCCGAAGGCGAGGACCTCGGCACCGTCTCGGAAATGTTCGGCATGCTCGCCTATGAGAACGGCAAACTCGCCGACGCCGTCGACTCCTTCAACAAGGCCGAGGGGTTCCCCAAGGCTGACAAGGAGCGGCTGCGCTTCCTGCGCGGCAACGTGCTCTTCGAAATGCAGCGCTTCGAGGACGCGCGCACCACCTTTGAGCTGCTGGTCAGCGAGTTCCCCGAGACCGCCTACAAGGACGACGCCCTGTACCGCATCGCCCTGATCTACTTCTACCAGAACGACTCGATCAACACCACCAAGGCGCTCAACAGCTACATGAAGGAGAATCCGAAGGGGCAGTACGTCGTCGATGCACGCTACCGTCTCGCCTTCATCAAGTTCCAGGGCCGCGAGGTGGAGTCGGCCATGAAGGATCTGGAGCAGATCATTGCCGACGCCCCCAACGACCAAAACATCGGCCAGGTGCACAGCCTGCTCGGCGACGCCTACAACCAGAAGCAGGACTATGAAAAGGCGATCGAGCATTTCGCCCAGGCGGTCGCCAAGGCCAAGTCCGAGGACGTGCTGTCCTATGCGATGGATCAGGCCACCGACCTCTACGCCGGCCTCAACCAGTGGCAGCAGCTTGGCGACATGTGGCAGAAGTACCTCGTCACCCACAAGGACAACGAGGAGCAGGAACTCAAGGCCGTTCTGTGGATCTCGCGCGCCCGTGTCAAGGAGGGCAAGCTCGATGAGGCCAAGAAGCTGCTCGCCGACGCCATTCGACCGAAGATCCCCAACGCCGCCAACGAGCAGGTCGAGGGCCTGATCCAGCAGCTCATCACCCTGACCGCCCCCAAGCGCCGCCGCGCCGCGCCGGCCGCCGACGGCAGCACGCCGCCCGAGATCACCTTTCAGCAGATCGAGAAAGAGCTCGAGCAGATGATCACCCCGCCCGAGGCCGCCATGAACGGCACCGCCCAGATGCGCATCCTTTTCGCCAAGGCCTGGCTGGCCAAGGTCATGCGCGAGCCGGCCACCGCCGACAAGCTGTTCGCCGTCATCATCGAGGTGGCCCGTCCCGAGGACCTCAGCCCGATGCTGCTGTCCACCGTTGGCGACAACGCCCGCCGCAAGGGCGACTTCGACAAGGCCGCCGGCTGCTACAACCGCCTCAACGAATTCTTCAAGGACACCGAGTACTCCGACGGTGCCGCCGTTGGCCTGGCCGAGATTGCCTACGAGAAGGGCGAAAACGACAAGGCCCTTGAACTCTTCACCCAGGCGATCGAGGAGTACGCCGCCAGCTCGCGCCTTCTCGACGCCACCCTCGGCAAGGCCAAGACCCTGTTCCGGCTCAAGAAGTATGCCGAGGCCAAAAAGATCTACGAGGACATCGTCAACACCAAGGAATGGCGCGGCGAAGCCCACGCCGAGTCGTTGCTGATGCAGGGTGAGATCGAGTTCGTCCAGGGCAACTGGGGCGCTGCCATCCCCTTCTACCAGCGCGTCTTCATCGCCCACCAGAAGTGGAAGCCGATCATGGCCAAGGCCTATCTGCAGTGCGCCCGCGCCTTCCTGCAATTCAACCGCCCGGCCGATCCGCCCACGCGCCAGTACACCGACCGCGAGGCCGCCAAGCTCACCCTCGTCGAGATGACCAAGCGCACGGACCTCAAGGACCTGCCTGAAATGAAGCAGGCTGAAATCGAGCTCGGCAAACTTTGACGCCCCCTACGCCATGCTGCGCCACGCCCTCACCCTCGCTGCACTTCTGCTCCTTGCCCAGGCGGCCTCCGCCCAGATGATCGTGCTGAAGGACGGCACGCAGATCAATCACACCGAGTTCACCGTCCAGGACGGCAAGGTCGTGCGCACCCTGACGATTGGCGACAAGACCGCCACGACGGTGCTGCCGATGACCAACATCGCCTCCATGGACTGGCCGGAACCCATCGAGATCTCCGACGCCCGCTCCCTGCTCGGCCAGGGCAAGCCGGAGGAGGCCATCGCCATCATCAAGAAGGCCAAGGACTTCTTTGAAGTCTTCGAAAACGTCAAGGGCACGCCCTACCGCGAGGTTTTCTTCGCCTACGTCGAAACCCTCAGCCAGGCCGGCCAGTTTGAGGAAACCATCAAGCTCATCCCGCAACTGCGCGCGGTCCAGCTCACCGAAGAGCAAAAACTCAAGCTGCGGATCATCCAGCTCGACATCGACCGCCAGACCTCGACCGAATACGCCTCGATCCTCGGTGAGGCACAGAGCATCCTCCAGGACACCAACGACTCGGGGATCCACGCCGCCATCTGGATGATCATCGCCGACATCCACCTGAAGAAAAAGGAACTGGAGAAGGCCCTCATGGCCTACCTGCGCATCCCCGTCTTCTACGGCACCCAGGTCCAGCGCGTGCCTGATGCCGAAATGAAGGCCGCCCAGACCCTCGTCCGGATGAAACGTTACGAGGATGCCCAGGTGCTTTTCTCCCGCTTGATCGACACTTACAAGGGCTCCGCCATCGCCCATTCCGCCGAAAAGGAACGAGCCGCCATCAACGGCATGAAAAACGAGCCGGAACAGGACGAACCCGCGGCTGCGGAAGCCAAAAAAAGCTGATCCCCTTTCACCCTCACCCCCCACATGAATCCTCCAATCCAGCCCTCCATGATCCACACCACCCTCCGCGGCTTCGCCCGCGTCTGCGCCCTCGCCCTGATCCTGACCGGCAACCTGCTCGTCGTCGCCCCCGTCGGCGCCCAGGAGGCCGCCGCCGAACCCGCTGTCGAGGCGGTCAAGACGCACACCCTCATGGACCGCTTCCACGAGGGCGGCTGGGTCATGTACCCGCTGACCCTCTGCTCGGTTGCCCTGGTCTGGCTCACCGTCGACCTGTGGATGCGCACCAGCCTGAAGAGCATGGCCCCGCCCGCCCAGGTCGCCCAGACCCAGGACCTGTTCCGCGCCGGCGACTACGTCGGCGCCTACCAGTTCTGCAAGAACAACAACTCCTACTTCGCCGATGTCAGCCGCGTCGGCCTGAGCTTCGCCGGTGAAGGCCAGAACGCCACCGAGGAGGCGCTGTTCACCGAGCTTTCCAAGGTCAATGCCACCATCCAGACCCGCATCAACTACCTCTCCGTGCTCGGTGTCTGCACCCCGATGATCGGTCTGGTCGGCACCGTCACCGGCATGATGAGCGCCTTCGCCACCCTCGGCACCAGCGGCGTCGGCGACCCCTCCAAGCTCGCCGGCGCCATCGGTGAAGTGCTCGTCGCCACCGCCTCCGGCCTCGCCGTCGCCGTGCCCGCCTTCATGTTCTTCTACTTCCTGCGCAACCGCCTGCAGGGCTCGATGAACGGCCTCCAGGAGATCGTCCACGCGCTCTTCCGCAAGATGCCCTACGAGCACCTCAAGGACGCCCACGTCGGCGAGGAGGAATTCTACGCCGCCGTCCCGAACTGGGTCGCCGGTGGGGAGGCCGTTGCCGTCGCCGCCGCCTGAGGCAGCTCTCACCCCGAACAGAAACCCCTGACCTGACACCCTTATGGCTGGAGGAGGCGGAAACGCGGAAAGCGGCGAGCCGGAATTTCAAATCGCCCCGATGATCGACGTGCTGCTGGTGCTGCTCATCTTCTTCATGAGCATCACCTCGGCGCAGGTCCTGCGCATCGACCAGGACATCAAGCTGCCGGTGGCGGCGGACGCCAAAAAAAAGGAGGACAAGAACCAGATGTTCGAAGCCGCCCTCAACATCCGCTGGATCCCCACCCAGCAGAAGTCCATCATCAAGCTCGACACCACGGAACTGGAGAACGAGGAAGTCGTCAACATCCTCACCGAGCGCAAGAACAACAACCCCACCTATCGGGCCATCATCCGCGCCGACCGCGACGTGCCGGCCGTGGAAATCCAGAAGGTCATGGCGCTCATCGCCCAGTCGGGCATTGACGACATCTCCTTCTCCGCCCTCAACCAGGACTCCTGACCCATGGCCCACGCGAAACGCCACCGCACCCTCGAGGGCGAAGCCGTCAACCTCGGCTTCCAAATTGCTCCCATGATCGACGTCGTCTTCGTCATCATGCTCTTCTTCATGGTCATGGCCGGCGCGGTCAAGGTGGAGCGCGAGCTGAAGACCCAGCTGCCCGGCCTCGGCACGCCGGCGCTCAGCGATGAGTCGACCCCGCCCGACGAAATCATGGTAACCGTCGAGGAGACCGGCGTCGTCACCCTCAACGAGGAGGAATTCGATTCGCCCGCCGACAAGGCCCTGCCCAACTTCACCGGCACCCTGCTGCGCCTCAAGCAGGAGGCCGACCATCGCAACGCCAAGGTCATGGTCACCATCCAGGCCGAGGAACAGGCCCGCTACGAGCGCGTCATCGACGTCCTCAATGCCATGGCCAAGGCGCAGATCTCGAACGTCACCTTCACCGTCGGCGGCGACGACTTCTAAGGCTGCACGCCGTCCGCACGTTTCTTGTCGCACTCCTGCCCGCCCGGCGGGTTTGGCAATCTCCGATTACCGCCATGTCCACCCCGCCCTCCTCCAACGACCCTGGCGCGACCCAGCCGCTGCCGCCGCCGCAGCGTG
>DAIUCN010000137.1:0-8691 GCA_036846165.1 Prosthecobacter sp. | reverse complement strand
GCAAAGCCCCCTCACCCGCAGCCCCGGGCGGAGTCTGCCCCACCTGCGGGCTCGTCCCCTGCGCACCCGACGTCCCCTGCGCACCCGCCTGTCCCTGGCTGCCAGCCTCAGCGAGCGGCTGGGTGGTGCCGCCCTCACCGGCAATGCGGCTGCCGGCCTCGCGCAGTTGCTGGGCGAGTTTTTCGAGTTCCTCCCGGCTGCGCTCGCGCTGCGACAGATCGCGCAGCTTGCCAGCCAGTTCCTTGAACTCCCGGACCGCTTCGGCCGGGTGATTCTGCTTCATCGCCTCCCCGGCCCCGAGCACATGCTCGCCGACCGGCCGAACGCGGTCTTCCGCCTCGGCGCGCTCGGTCACCTCCTGCAACGCTTCCCGCAGACGCTCGCCCACATCCCCCTTGGCAGCCGCCACCTGGCCTGCCAAATCTTCGGCGGCCTTGGCGGCAGCCTCAGCTGCCTGCGCAGCCACGGCGTCGCCCAAATCCGCGGTATCGGCCTGGCGCCGCAGGGCCTCCACAAGGGCCTCCGAGGCCCAGCGGTCGGCCCCGAGTCGTTCCGCCAGTTTTTCCGCCTCGCGCGCGCGCCGCTCCAGCTCCGCCAGCACATCACGGGCGCTGCGCCCGGCCGGGGCCTGCAACTGTTCGGCGGTCGCTTCCAACTGACGCTGCAAGGCCTCCAACTCCTGCTTCTCGGCCGCGCTCAAACCCTCGAAGGTCTTCTTTTCCCAATCGGTGCGCGCCAACTGCTCCGCCTCACGCCGGGCCACCTCGCGGCCCGCCTCGCTGAGGACCGGCTCGTCGACCGCGCCCGAGCGCCCCAGTTCAGGCAGCAAGGGGACGACCAGCGCCAACAGCAGCGGCAGCAGCAGGCGGCGTCGCCAGGGCAGAGGCAGTTGCTGGCGCAAATCCGGCAGGGCGACCGGCAAACCCGCCTGGCAGGCCTCGACGTGGGCGCGGGCAGCCGCCGACAGGTCTCCACCACGCGCGGCAAACCACCAGGCGTTGGCGTAGGCCTCGCGCCGGCCGGCGGCCTCATCCCAAAGCGCCAGGGCCGCGTGCGCCCCCGGCCGGCGCCACCATGCCCAGGCCAGGCTGCCAAGCAGCCAGAGCACCGGCAGCAGCGCCGCCACCAGCCGCACCTCCTCGCCGCCACGCCACAGGCGCCAGGTCATCAGCAGAAGCAGCAAACCGGTCAGCACTCCCGTGGTCGATGTCAGCGCCACCAGCCAGCGCCGCTGCACGACGCGCGCCACAGCCCGTCGGGCGGCGTGGTCAAGGCTGGCATCGGCAGACATGGCTTTTCATAAACTAACGACGGCCACCCCAGGGCTTCCAGCAGGAAATGCAGGAACCCACGCTGTCAGGCGATCCAGTCGCGGATCACCCGTCCGGAGACATCTGTCAGACGGAAATCGCGCCCTTGGAAGCGGTGGGTCAACCGCAGGTGGTCGAAACCGAACTGGTGCAGCAGGGTGGCGTGGAAGTCGTGCAGATCCACCGGGTCGCGCACGATGCTCCAGCCGATTTCGTCGGTCTCCCCGTAGGTGTGCCCGGCCTTGATGCCGCCACCGGCCATGAGCATGGTGAAGGCGAAGGGATGGTGATCGCGACCGGTGACGTTCGGACTGCCGTTGCGGTTTTCGCCGAGCGGCGTGCGCCCGAACTCGCTGCCCCACACCACCAGCGTGTCCTCGAGCAGGCCGCGCTGCTTGAGATCCTGGATGAGGGCGGCGATCGGCTGATCCGCCATGCCGGCGTTGTAGGCGAGCTCGTTGTCGAGGTTGGAATGATGGTCCCAGCTGGCGTGCATCAAACTGACAAAGCGCACCCCGCGCTCAACCATGCGCCGCGCCAGCAGGCAGTTGGTGGCAAACGCCTTGTACTGGCCGGGACCACCCCCGCGCTGGGCCTTGATCGGCGGGTCGGGGCGATTGACTCCATAAAGCTCCAGGGTCTTCGGATCCTCGGTCGAAAGATCGATCAGTTCCGGCGCAGCCGACTGCATGCGAAAGGCCAGTTCGTAGGCGGCGATGCGACTGGCGATCTCGGGATCGTTGAAATGGCTGAAGCTCGACTGGTTCAGTTCGAGCAGGGTGTCGAGGCCCTTGCGCTGCAGGTTCATCGGCAGCCCGGGCGGGTTCTTCAGATTGAGCACCGGCTCGCCCTGGTTGCGGAACAGCACACCGGCGTAGGAACTGGGCAGGAATCCGCTCTGCCAGAGCGAAGCGCCGCCGCTCGTGCCGCGCCCGGCACTGAGCACGACATAACCGGGCAGGTTCTGCGAGGGACTGCCCAGGCCGTAGTTGAGCCAGGAGCCCACCGTCGGCAGACCAAACATCGCCCGCCCGCTATGCAGCACCAACTGGCCCGGATGATGATTGAACTGGTCGGTGTGCAGGCTGCGAATCATCAGCCACTCATCGGCGGTCTTCGCCATGTGCGGCAGCAGGTCGCTGAACTCCATTCCCGACTGACCGTGCCTGGCAAACGTGCGCGGACTGCCCATGAGCCGGGCGGTCTCCTTCTTGATGAAGGCAAAGCGCACGTTCTTCGTCATGCTCTCCGGCAGCGGCTGACCGTCCAACTCGTTGAGCTTCGGCTTCGGATCGAACAGATCCATCTGCGAGGGTGCCCCCTCCATGAAGATGAAGATGCAGTTCTTCGCCCGCCCCGGAAAATGCGGCGCGCGCGGCGCCAGCGGATCGGCCGTCGGCGCGGCGGAGATCACCCCCTCCTGTGTCAGCAGGGCGCCGAGAGCCAGCGCGCCGATGCCGTTGGCGCTGGTCGCCAAAAACTCGCGCCGGCTCTGCAGGATCTGGTGTTCGACTGGATGCATGGGCTCTGTCCAGAGAAACGCCCACGAGACGGTCTCTGTTGCAGGGCGCCCTTGTTCCTCCCGCTACAGCTTCTCCACCCGCACCGCCCGGATTCGCGCTTCCGTATTCCAGCTGGCGAAGCCAAACGGCAGGCAGTGATCGATGAAGCCCGGGCGCAGGCCGACCTTTCGCCCCTTGATGCCGGCATTGACGACGATGCGTCCGTCCACCCAGGCGCGCAGGTCGTCGGGGCGAACCTCCAGACGGACATGGTACCAGCGACCGTTCGCAAAGCGTTGCTCGCCGCGCGTACTGTTCTCGCTGGCGTCGGCGAAATCGATGCTGGAAATGCCGGTCAGCGTGCCGCCCCAGCCACCGAGCACAAAGGTGGCATGGGCCCCATGGCTCGCCACCGGGAAGGTCAGCATGCCGAAGATGTCCTCGCCGTCGACCCGCATCGCCTCGTACTCCACCGCATAGCCCGTGCCGGGCAGGCCTGCCGCTGCCCAGCCGGCAAACGCGATGCCCGTCATCGGCAAACCGGCCTCGAGATGGATCTCGCCCTCGCGCACCACCGCCGCGCCCTGCTCGGGAATGCCAGCCGACCGCCACCCGGCTGCATGCACCGGCGACAGGAGCTCCCAGCTCGCCGGCTCGGCAACCTCCTGAACCGACCGACCACAGCCAGCCAGCACGGCCAGGACCGCCAACCCAAAGATACGCATGCCACAGCCAAGCATCTCTCTCCGCCCCCCGCAAGTCGGCGCGCGGGCCCACGCACCCAGATCGGTTTGCCCGTGCATCCAGGATTCGCCCGCAAGCCCACGCCATCCCCATCGTTCACCTCGCCATGCGCGCCCTGATCTTCCTTCTGCTCGCCTCGCTCGCCTCGCTCGCCTCTGCCGCGGCACCGCGACCCAACATCGTCTTCATCCTCGCCGACGACCTGGGCTGGGCCGATGTCGCTTTCCATGGCGGCCGCGCGCCGACCCCGCATCTCGACCGACTCGCCCGGGAAGGCCTGGAACTCACGCGTCATTATGTCGCGCCCGTTTGCACCCCCACCCGCGCCGGCCTGCTGACCGGTCGCTACTGGAGCCGCTTCGGCGTCACCTCACCGCAGAACGAACGCGCCCTGCCGCCGGACACGGTCACCCTGCCGCGCGCCCTCAAGGCCGCCGGTTACGCCACCTGCCTGACCGGCAAATGGCACCTTGGCTCCAGCCCCGAGGCCGGCCCCAACACCTACGGCTTCGACCACAGCTACGGTTCGCTCGCCGGTGGTGTCGGTCCCTACGACCACTTTTACAAGAAGGGCCCCCACAGCGTCACCTGGCACCGCAACGGCAAGCTCCACACCGAAACCGGCCATGTCACCGACCTCATCACCGAGGAGGCCATCCGCTGGATGGGCGAGCGCGACGAGCAACCCTTCTTTCTCTATGTGCCCTACACCGCCGTGCACCTGCCGGTCAAGGAACCCCAGGCCTGGCTCGACCGCGTGCCGGCAGCCATCACCGGCGAGGTCACCCGCCACTACGCCGCCTGCCTCATGCATCTCGACGATGCCGTCGGCCGCCTGATCCAGGCCCTGGAACGCGCCGGCAAGCGCGACTCCACCCTGGTCGTCTTCACCAGCGACAACGGCGGCAGCACGGCGGAAAACAACGACACCCAGTACCCGGCCGACGCCTATCCCCAGGGCAACCTGCCCGGCGACAACCGGCCGCTGCGCGGCAAGAAGGGCGACCTGCATGAAGGCGGCATCCGCGTGCCAACCGTGGTCAGCTGGCCCGGGGTTTTGTCGCCGGGCAAGTTCGAAGCGCCCGTGCACATCAGCGACTGGATGCCCACCCTCAGCGCCCTCGCCGGCTGGACGTCGGATCAGGATCTCAAGTGGGACGGCAGCAACCTCTGGCCCGCCCTCAGCGGCGCCGAAGCCGCCCCAGGGCGCCCCCTCTACTGGGCAGCCCCCGGCTTCCGTGCCCGCGCCATTCAGGACGACGGCTGGAAACTGATCCTCACGCCTGCCAAGGGCCAGGTCAGGGAAAAGGTCGAGCTCTTCCACCTGACCGAAGATCCCCACGAAACCGACGACCTCGCCCGCGACCGGCCCGACCGTGTCAGCGCCCTGCGCGCCACGCTCGAACGCCTTGCCGAACGCGATCGCGATGCCATGGTGCAGCACTGAGAGCGCCACCCATGCCGATTCAATACTGCATCAACCGCGACGAATCCCTCATTGAGGAAACCTGGTCGGGAAAGGTCAGCGCCGCTGATCTTCGATCCTACTGGCAGGTTTATCTCGCCGACCCGGAGGTCATGCGCCTGCGCAAAACCCTGGTGGATCTGCGTGGTGCCAAAATCGAGTTCCTCGGGCACGAACTGGACGCCCTGATCGCCTCCGTTGTGCTGCCCGCGCTGGGCGAACTGGAATGGAAAACCGCCATCGTCGTCAACAACCCCGTGCACTACGGTGTCAGTCGTCAATATCAGGTGTTTGCCGAGCGCTACAGCCAGGACGCCATCTTCCACGACCTCGACATTGCGCGGGCCTGGTTGAATGGGGCCGCCGCAACCTGAAACGTTTCGTTCAGGGTTTGATCTCCAGCAGGCTCGGCAGCCGCTGCAGCGGGTCACCAGGCAGCATGGACTCGGGCGCAGGCCGGACCGGTGACTTGAGGTAACGCAGCAGGTCGGACTCGGTGCTGAGCACGAGGCGGGTGTCGCCGGTCAGGGTCTTCTTCAGGGTCTCCATCGACTTGAGGAAATCGAAGAGTTCGCGCGCTTCGGCCGTGCCGTTGTAGGCGCGTGCGTAAATCTCGGTGGCCTTGGCGTCGGCGGCACCCTCGATCTCCTGAACCTTGCGGTAGGCCTCGGACTCGATGGTCTGCAGGTCGCGCTCGCGCTGGCCGAGGATCTTGGCAGCCTCGCCCGCGCCCTCGGACTTGTAGCGCTCGGCAATCTGCGTGCGCTCGCTGATCATGCGCTGATAAATGGTCTGGCTGACCGAGGGGTTGTAGTTGATGCGCTTGAAGCGCACATCCATGAGTTCAATGCCAAAGCCGGTCACCTTGCCGCGCGCCAGATCAAAGATCTCCTTCTCGAGCACGCCGCGGCCCTTGCGGATCGGCGGCAGCACGCCAATGCGCGCATCGGCTACGGTGGCGCCGACACCCGCCTCGCGGGCCACGGTGCGATCCTTGGTGGTGCGCACCGCCTCGATGAAATCGTGGCGGGCAATGACGTTGCGGGTCTCGCTGCCGAGGATGTCCGTCAGGCGCGAGAGGGCACGGTGTTCGTCGCGCAGCTTTTCCAGAAACACGCGCGGGTCGCTGATGCGCCAGCGGGCGAAGGTGTTGACCTCGATGTAGACCTTGTCGCGGGTCGGCATCGGGCTGGTCGGACCATCCCAGGGCAGCAGGCGCTTGTCGAAGCGCATCACCTTCTGGATGAAGGGCAGCTTGAAATGCAGTCCGGCCTCGAGCACCGGCTCACCGACCGGTTTGCCGAACTGGGTGACGACGATCTGTTCGGTTTCACTGACCGTGTACAGACTGGAGCCGCCAACCAGCGCCACGAAAATGCCGGCGACCAAAAGAAGGAGGGGAAGTAAGGCTTTCATCGTTTGGCGGGGGCGTCGAGGTTGAGCAGGGGCAGGAACTGCGGCAGGCGGTCATCCACAATGACCTTGCCGGAGAGGCCGGGCAGGATTTCGGCGAGCGTTTCCAGATAAAGACGCTGGCGGGTGACCTCCGGCGCCTTTTGGTACTCGGTGAGCAGAGCGGTGAATCGGGTGGCATCGCCTTCGGCCTCATTGACCCGCTTGGCGGCGTACCCCTCGGCCTGACTGAGGCTCTGTTCAGCCTTGCCGCGCGCCTCGGGGATGACGCGGTTGTACTCCCCGCTGGCAGCATTGATGGCCGATTCCTTCTCCTGCTGGGCACGGTTGACCTCATCGAAGCTGTTCTTCACCTCCGTCGGCGGATTGACATTGCCGAGCTGGACCTGGTCAATCTTGATGCCCATCTTCAATGAGCGCGTCAGTTCCACCAAGCGTTCAAAGGCGCGCGCCTCGATTTCCTGACGCCCCACCGTCAGCACCTCGTCGATCGTGCGGTCACCGACGACCTCGCGCATGACGGATTCCGAAATGTCACGCAGCGTCTGCTGCGGGGCGAGAAAGTGAAAGAGGTACTCCCGGGCTTCGGCGATGGTGAATTGAACGACCCACTCGACCACGGCGGCATTGAGGTCGCCGGTCACCATGTTTTTTTCCAGCGCCTGCTCCTGGCGGTCCGGATTCGACTGGTATTCGTTGCTGGCCCCCGGGCTGGCGTAGCCGAACTCCAGTTTGAGCTGGCGACGTGTTTCCAGCAGCGTCACACGGTCGATGCCGAAGGGCAGCTTGAAGTTCAAGCCGGGCTGGGCGGTGTCGAGGTACTTGCCAAAGCGCTGGACGACGGCCACCGATTCAGCCGGCACCTGGTAAAAACTCGACAGCACGCCGGTGACGAGCAGCAGACCGGCCAGACCAAGAAGCACCTGCGCCGGGTTGAAGGAAAGCTGCCCCTGAAAGGGAAACGCGGGCGGATCGGAAGAAGCCATGCCGGCAGCTTAGCCGGGAATTGACGCGGGGCAAGCCGAGTCGGCTCAGGCCGCTCGCGAGGCAGGACGACGGACGGCACGAGCCGGGGGTGTCAGCAGACCCACGAGCAACCGCTCAAGCACGACCTTGGCATCCAACTGGGTGGTCACCAGCTTGGCGTTGGCATCCAGGCAGGCGGCGAGCCCGGCGTGCAGTTCTTCAAGACTGAACTTCGTCGCCTCGCCCACCGCGAGAAATACCGGGTAGGCGTTGAAGCCGGTGCCGTCCTTCTTGCGCGGGATGTGGGCCACCGCCGCCGGCGGCAGCGCCTCAAGGCTGGTGCAAAAGGCGCTGTAGTTGCCGGTGCGAATCTTGTGCTTGGAGGCAAGCTCCTTGGCGATCAGCAGGCTGCGGATGCGCGGCACGATGGCACCAAGCAGGATGCCGATGGCATTCTGCCCCTGGTAGAGCAGCACATCGAGCAGGTCGAGCGCACGCGGCAGGTCCCGCGCGGCGATGGCATTGCCGATCTCCCAGATCACGCCGGCGCGGCTCATCGACACCAGTTCGCGCACAGTCTTGAGACCGCAGCGGCGACGCTCGCCGAGGTAAATGTCGATCTTTTCGATTTCGTTTTCCAGCTGGCGGGTGTCATCACCCGCCATCTGCACCAGCAACTCCAGGGCGCCGGATTCAAAGGTCAGGCCGAGCTCGCGCGCCTTCTCCGCCGCCTGCCCCATGACCGCCTGCTCCCAACCCGCCTTGCTGGTGTCGGGCTTGTCATAAACCTGCATCTCAGCGAGCTTGCCGAGGCGTTTGAAGGCCGTGCGACGCTTGTCGATGCTGTTGGCACTGAGCACGAATTTGACGTCGGGGCCGAGCCCGGCCTCAAGCACATCCAGCAGGTTCTCGAAGCCCTGCACCGCCGCCTGGGCGCGGCCGGTCTGGCTGTCGCCAAGAAAGTTCGCCGCACGCAGCCAGACAATCTTGGCACCGCCAAAGAACGGCATCGTCTGCAGGGCCTCGATCGTACGCGCACAGATCTGGCCGGCGTGTTCGGCGTTGTCGGCGTTGCCCTCAACGATCTCATTGGCAAAATCACTCGCATCTGGCGGGGTCAACCGGCGCACCATCTGCATGGCCGCCTCCTTGACGCGCGCGTCGTCGCTGCCCAGGACAACATGGACCTGGCTGGCAGTGGCGGCTTTTTTCGGCGGCGGCATGTCGGAACACAGCACGGCGCGCCCGGAAAGCAAGCGCGCCTGAAAATCTCAAATCTTCAATCTCAGCC
>DAIUCN010000136.1:0-9383 GCA_036846165.1 Prosthecobacter sp. | reverse complement strand
GGAAGGGGCGGCGGGCTTTTTCGGCATGGGGCAAGGGAACCTGGAGATACGCGGCCGATGCGCAAGCGAGCGCGCGGAATTCGGCAGGCCAAAGCGACGCAAGAGGTACCCTAGGGGGCCGGGGTGTTGCGCGGCGGGCTGGGACAATCCAGCCCGCCCCGGGTCAAACGCCCAGTCTCAGGGCGCCGGGTTGAGCCTGGGGCCTGCAGGCCCTCGTCACGCCTTTGGACAAAGGTGTTTACGCGGTGAAATCGGACGCGGCACTGCGCGTCCCTGCCTATTGCGTGAAGGCAGGCAGCTTGACGATCTTGCCGCCGGCCAGGGCCGACTCATGGGCGCAGAGGCCGACGCAGGTCCAGTTGGCCGATTGCTTGGCATTCGGGAAGGGCTCGCGGTCCTCGACCAGGGCCATGGCAAACTCGTGGGCCAGGTGCGGGTGGCTGCCGCCGTGGCCGCTGCCCTGGGTGAAGCTGAGGTGGGTCTTCTTGGCAAGGTCGTACACGCCCTTGGTGGTGAAGTCGCGGATCGGCTTGGGCAGGCGCTTGGCGTAGTCGGGCGCGCGCACCAGGCTGGGAATCTTCGGCTCGGGTCGCTTGGCGGTGTGCAGCACGAGCGGCTCATGCTCGATGAGCGGCCACTCGATCGAGGCCTTGTCGCCATAGACATCAATGCTCTCGCGGTACTGGCGGGCGGTGTCGAACAGGCTGCGGATGACGCGGGCGCTGACGTCGCTGCCCTTGAACTTCACGTGGGCGGTTTCGACCGCGAAGGGCGAGCCGTACTTCTTGACGAGTTCCTTGCGGATCGTGCCCGAGCCGAAGCAGCTGACATACTCGGCCGGCGCGCCGGCGAGCGCGGCCACGGGGCCGACGCAGTGGGTCGCGTACCACATCGGCGGCAGGCCGGGCCAGTAGTTCGGCCAGCCGTCCATGTCCTGCTGATGGCTGGCCTGCAGGAACTGCAGGCGGCCGAGGCGGCCCTTGTCGAGCTGTTCCTTCATGAACAGGAACTCGCGGGCATAGACCACGGTTTCCATCATCATGTACTTGAGGCCGGTCTTCTTCACCAGGTCGCAGATCTTTTTGCAGTCCTCAATGCTGGTCGCCATCGGCACGGTACAGGCGACGTGTTTGCCGGCCTTGAGCGCGGCGATCGACATCCAGCCGTGGTCGGGAATGGGCGAGTTGATGTGGACGGCATCGATCTCCGGATCCTTGAGCATCTCCGCGTAGTCGGTGTAGCGCTTGGCCACGCCAAAGGCGTCGCCGATGGCGGCCAGCTTCTTTGGATCGCGCTGGCAGATCGCATGGCAGGTCGTGTGCGGATGACGCTGCCAGATGGGGATGAATTCCGCCCCGAAACCGAGGCCGACGACGGCGATGTTGATTTTTTTGGCGGGCATGATGCGCAGGTTGTGGCCGCGTTATAGCCCGCCGCCCCTCGGGCGGGAAGGACAAATTTTGCGGGGAATCGGACGTCGCTCAGTCGTCGCCCCGCACCCGTCCGCGCTGCTTCTTCACTCCGGAGCGCTGCTTTTTGCCCTCGAGGATGCGTTGCTTCAGGCCGCGCGGCCGCGGCCGGTTCTGCCGGCGCGTTTTTTCCCGCTCGTTCTGCTCGGCCAGTCGCGCCTCCTGGCGCGCGGCCTCGACGCGGTCGCAGAGTTCCACCCGCGCCCAGTGCCGGTTGAGCACCTGCGAACGCTCGCGCTGGCAGCGCACCTCCAGGCCGGTGGGCACGTGCCGCAGCACGACGGTCGACGACGTCTTGTTGACCTTCTGTCCGCCCGGGCCGCTGCCGCGGATGAAGCTCTCCTGCAAGTCCTCCTCGCGCAGGCGCAGCTTGCGCATGCGCTGGTGCAGGGCGTCCTCGTCGGGCAGGGGCATGCTTCAGCTTACGCCGCCTCCGCCGGTCTGACAACTGCCGCGGGTTTTTGACACATCGCCGCCCTGCCGGCGTTGTCATCGGCCGATGAAACGCCTGCTCCTTCTCCTGCTGCTGCCGGTCGCCGCGCTGGCGGCGCCGCGCCCGAACGTGATTTTCCTCATGGCCGATGACATGGGCTGGGGCCAGACCAGTTACAACGGCCACCCGCGCTTGAAGACGCCGAACCTCGACGCCATGGCTGCCAACGGCCTGCGCTTCGAGCGTTTCTACGCCGGCAACCCGGTCTGCTCGCCGACCCGCGCAACGGTGTTGACGGGTCGCACGAACGACCGCGCCGGTGTGCTCTCGCACGGTTACGCCCTGCGCCCGCAGGAGAAAACCATCGCCCAGGCTTTGCAAAAGGCGGGCTACGCCACCGGGCACTTCGGCAAATGGCATCTCAATGGCTTCAAGGGCCCCGGCGCGCCGGTGCTGGCCGGGGATCCACTCAGTCCGGGGGCCTTCGGCTTCGACACCTGGGTGTCGGCGACCAATTTCATCGACATGAACCCGCGGCTGGGTCGCCAGGGCGTGCCCGAGCAATTCACCGGCGATTCCTCCGAGGTCATTGTCGCCGAGGCGCTGAAGTTCATCGAAGACCGCCACCGCGCCGGCAAGCCCTTCTTCGCGGTCGTCTGGTTCGGCAGTCCGCACTCGCCCTTCAAGGCGGCGGCGGGCGACAAGGCGCCGTTCGAGGATCTCGACGACCTCTCGGCCCATCACTACGGCGAGCTTGCCGCCATGGACCGCAGCATCGGCAGCCTGCGCGGGCGTCTGCGCGAGTTGGGCGTGGCCGACGACACCCTGGTGGTGTTCAACAGCGACAACGGTGGCCTGCGCGAGATCAAGCCGTCGAGCACGGGCGGCCTGCGCGATTTCAAGGGCAGTGTCTATGAGGGCGGACTGCGTGTGCCCGGCATCTTTGAATGGCCGGCCGTCATCCGGCCGCGTGTCACCGGTCATCCGGCCTGCACGCTCGATCTCTTTCCGACGGTCGCCGATGTGCTTGGCCTGCCGGCCGATGTCTTTGTCCAGCCGCTTGATGGCGTCAGCCTGAAACCGCTGTTCGCCGGCGAGACCGGCCCGCGCGCCCGGTCGATCCCGTTCCGTTATGGGGCCAAGGCGGCACTCATCGACGGTCGCCACAAAATCCTCACGAACGACATCGCCAAGGAACAGTTTGAACTCTACGACGTCGAGGCCGATCCCGCCGAGGCGCGCGAGCTGAGCGCCGAACAGCCCGAGGTCTTCGCCCGCTTGAAGGCCGCCCTCTTGGAAGCCAACGCCGGCATCGAGGCCAGCTTCGCGGGGCGCGACTATCCGGAGGGCAGGGTGGTGCCGGCCGATCCCGTGCCGGCCTTCTGGTATGAGGCCGCGGCCTACCAGCCGTGGCTGAAGGACTGGAAGGACGACTGGAATTATGCCAAGTACCTGAACCGCGATGGCGCCAAGGACGGCAAGGCGGGTGCCACGAAGAAGAAAAAAACCGACCGCCCGTGAACCGACTTGCCTTGCTTTTTTGCCTCGCCAGCGCCGCCCTGGCCCCGGCCGCGACGCCGCCTAACCTGGTGTGGATTGTCGCCGATGACATGTCGCCCGACATCGCCGCCTATGGCACGGCGGGCGTGCACACACCGAACCTTGATCGTCTCGCTGCCGAGGGACGTCGCTTCACCCGCGCCTATGCCACCGCGCCGGTCTGCAGTTCCTCGCGCTCGGCCTTCATCCTCGGGGTGAATCAGATCACCACGGGGCTGCACGCCCACGATGTCGAAAACCCGCAGCCGCTCGCCGCGCCCTACCGGCCGCTGCCGACCCTGCTGCGTGAGGCGGGCTGGTTTGTCACCAATGCAGCCGCACCCGGCACGGTGCGCAGCGGTCGCGTCATCAAAAAGGCCAAGACCCACTACAACTTCGCCCATGATCCGGCGCAGCTGTATGATGGCGACGACTGGCGCAAGCGCCGGCCGGGACAGCCATTCTTCGCCCAGTTCCAGATCGTCGAGCCGCACCGGCCGTTTCCCATTCCGGAGCAGTATGACAGCGCGCGTCTCGCCGAGTTGCGCCTGCCGCCAAACTATCCCGATCACCCGCTCGTGCGCCGCGACTGGTATGCCTACCTGCGCAGCGTCGAAACGGTGGATCAACGGGTCGGCGCCATTCTGGAGCAATTGCGCGCCGAGGGCGTGCTCGACCACACGATCGTCCTGTTCTTTGCCGATCACGGCCGGCCCATGCCCTGGGGCAAGCAGTGGCTGAGTGTCGAAGGCCTGCAGGTGCCGCTGCTGGCGCGTGGCCCCGGTCTCAAGGCCGGCAGCGTCGAGCAGGGGCTGGTCAGTCTGATCGATCTCGCGCCGTCCATGCTCCAGCTTGCCGGTCTGCCGGTGCCCGACTGGATGGAGGGTCGCCCGCTGTTTGGCGACAGCTTCCCGCAGCGCACGCAGATCTTCGCCGCCCGCGACCGCTGCGGCGATGCGCCCGACCGCATCCGCGCGGTGATCACCGCCGACCGCCTCTTCGTTCGTCACTTCCAGCCGGAACTGCCCTGGATGAACTGGTCGGGCTACAAGGAGGCCAGCTACCCCGGCCTGCCGCTCTTGCGTGAACTGCATCGCGCGGGTGCCCTGGCAACGCCGCAGGCGCGGTTTCTGACGTCGGATCGCCCCGCCATCGAGCTCTTCGACCTGCAGCGCGATCCGCTCGGTTTGGACAACGTCGCCGCGAGCGAACCGGCGCGTGCCGCCGAACTCGC
This sequence comes from Prosthecobacter sp., assembly GCA_036846165.1. GTDB lineage: Bacteria > Verrucomicrobiota > Verrucomicrobiia > Verrucomicrobiales > Verrucomicrobiaceae > Prosthecobacter. The sequence goes on along the minus strand of DAIUCN010000136.1, from coordinate 4,708 downwards.
CGCCGAACTGGAGCGCTGGATCACCGCCACCGGCGACCGCGGCGCGCTGCCGGATCCGGTCACCGAGCCGTCGCTGACGGAGATCCAGTCGGCCAAGCGACAGGATTACCAGCGCACCTGGACGAAGCGCGGTCTCGGTCCCGAGCCCAGCGATGCCGAACGCGTGCGCTGGTGGCTCGATCAGTACGGCCTGGCCCCGGAGAGCCTGCCGCCGCGTTGATGGGCGGTTGACCCGGCCGCGTGCCGTTCCACAGGTGTGCCGTGTCGATGGAACGTCCCTGTCTGTCCCGGCCCTGGCTCTGGCCGCACCTGCTCAGCCTGGAGGCGCCGGCGGTCGCGGTGGGCTGGACCTGGGCGCTGGCCCGCCTGCATGGCCTGCACCTGACACCGGCCGTGCTGCCGGGACTTGGCCTGGTGGTCTGGGTCATCTACCTGCTCGACCGCCTGTTCGACACCTGGGGTGTGCCCGAGGCTCTGCTTGACCTCCGGCACCGGTTTTACCGTCGGTACCGCGTGCCTCTGCTGCTTGTTGGCGTGCTGCCGGGCGCGGTCGCCGCCGCCTGGCTGGCGCTCTGGCATCTGCCTGCCGGCCTGCTGCTCGAAGCCCTGACCCTCACCCCGCTGATGGCCGCCTATCTGGTCGTCTATGCCAGCGCCGGCCTGCGCGAACGCCGGCTTGCCTTTCAAGCCGGCCTCTTCGTCCTGCTCCTGGCCGTGCACGCCCTGCCGTTCCAGCGCGGCTTCCAACTCATCGCCACGGCAATCGCCTTCGCCCTGTTCTTCCTCGTCTCGAAAACCGCCGTGCTCGACCGCCTGCGCCGCCTCATGCGCAAGGAGGCGGCGGCCGGCCTGCTCTTTGCCCTGGGCTGCACCGCCCATGCCCGCTTCCAGCAGCCGGCCGGCCTGTTGCCCTGGCTGGAAATGCTGCTGCTGGCCCTGCTCTTCACCGCCAACCTCGGTGTCATCGTCCAGAGCGAGGTGCCACCGCCGCAGCGCCGCAGCCAGTGGCCCAATCTCGTCCTCGCGCTGCTGCTCGCCCTCGGTCTCGGCTTCAGCGGCTTCGCCGGCGACAGCCGACCCCTTGCCAGCCTGTCGCTGCTCGTCGCCGCCGGCCTGGTCCTGCTCGGCCTGCTCTGGCGCTTCGGTCAGCGACTTGAGGCCGACGCCTTCCGCGTGCTGGCCGACCTCGCCCTGCTGCTGCCGCTGCTGGCCCTGCTGCTGCGCTGAGCTCAGCGCCCTGCCATCGAGCTGTCGGGCAGGGTGAAGGCGTTTTCGATGACATGCACACGCGGCAACTCGCGCGGGATCAGCCAGACCTCGGCGATGTCGAAGCGGAAGCTCAGGCGCGGCTGACCGAGCTGGCGCAGCCAGTCGAGCGCCCCGCGCTGGATGAGCCGCTGCTTGTCCGGCGTCACCGCATCGGCCGGGCGACCGAAGCCCGTGCTGCTGCGCGTCTTCACTTCGACAAAGGTCAGCACCGCCCCGTGGCGTGCCACCAGATCGACCTCGCCGCGGTGGGCGCCGCGGTAGTTGCGATACAGGATGCGGCGCCCATGCGCCCGCAGCCACTTCGCTGCCAGGCACTCGCCGGCATGACCCAACTCCACCCGGCTCAGGGGGTGACCCCACAGATGCGCGCAGTGCAGCCGGTCGCTCGCCACCCGCCAGCCGAGCACGCGCCGGCGCAGGGCGGGGGATTCCCGCAGTCGCCGCCAGCAGGCGCGCAGCCAAGCGTCGAAGTCCGGCGCCGGATCGCGAGAGTCCTGTGGGGGAGTTGGGGTGTCGAACATGATCGCTCAAGGAAGAGGTGGGTCTGCTCTCACGAACCCATCCAGCACATTAAGAAATAATATGATAATTCAAGGTGCAGTCACCAAAGTATTCGGCAGGTGGCTGGCTGTGTGAGCGAAGGTGCCATCTTGCCCCGTGCCGCATCTGTTCTAAATTCCTGGCATGAAACGATGGTTGCCTCTGCTTGTGCCGCTGCTCTCACCAGCGGCGGATTGGCGGTCCCTGCCGGCCGTGCCAGATGCGGAGGGGTTTGCGGGGGTGTTTGCCGGGGTGAGCGAGGGTGCGCTCTTGCTGGCGGGCGGCGCGAATTTTCCTGATGCCCCTCCCTGGCGGGGCGGCACGAAGACCTGGCATGACATGGTTTTCGCCCTGGCTGACCCGGAGGGCGACTGGCAGCGCTTGGGCCGTCTGCCGCGGCCGAACGGTTATGGGGTTTCGGTGACGACTCCAGACGGGGTGATCTGCGCGGGGGGTGGCGATGCGGCCGGGCATTTTCGCGAGGTCTTCCGCCTGCGCAAAGTGGGGGATCGACTGCAGATCGAGCCTCTGCCGCCGTTGCCTCGTGCCTGCGCGCAGATGGCGGGCGTGCTGCTTGATGGCACTCTTTACCTGGCCGGCGGTGCCGAGCGCCCGGACGCCACGGAAGCTCTGGCGGTGTTGTGGTCGCTGGACCTGTTCCATCCCGAAGACGGCTGGCGTGAACGCGCGCCTTGTCCCGGCCCGGCGCGCATCCTGGCGACCCTGGGCGCCCACGAGGGAGCGCTCTATCTGTTCAGCGGTGCGGCCCTGAAAGCCGGGGCCGATGGCAAACCCGAGCGCGAATGGCTGCGGGACGCCTGGCAGTTTCGGCCGGATCAGGGCTGGCGAAGGCTGGCCGATCTGCCGCGCGTCGCCGTCGCGGCCCCCGGGCCTGCGCCGGTGGTGGAGGGGCACCTGTGGATCATCGGGGGCGATGACGGCGCACACGCGACCTTTGAACCCAAGGATCAGCACCCGGGCTTTCCGCGCGACGTGCTCGCTTACGATCCCCAGACGAACACCTGGGCGCAGGCCGGTGAGGTGCCGTTCTCGCTGGTGACGACCGCCCTGGTTGAGTGGCGCGGCCGACTCGTCATCCCGGGTGGCGAAGCGAGACCGGGCAAGCGCTCTCCCAAGGTTTGGGGTTTGGACCTGCCGCGTTGAGGCCGGGTCAGGGCTGGATCACACCGGCTGTTTTGCCATTGGTTGCATCCCAGCGGTAGATCTTGCCGTCGAAGCCGCCGGCAAAGACGGTCTTGGCGTCAGCCGTGATGAGCACGCAGGTGAGGGGTGCGCCGACGCCTTCCAGCTTGCGTTCCTTGGCGGTTTCGCTGCGCTGGGCGCCATCGTGCTTCTTCAGTTCGGTGTAGACACTGCCGAGGCCCTTGTCGGTGATGGCCGCCAGAGCCTTGCCGTCGGGCGTCCAGGCGACCCCGACATAGACCGATTTTTTGTCGCCCAGCGACACATCCTGCTCGCGGCTGGCGACGTCCCAGACCTTGATTTCGCGGTCGGCCCCGGCCGTGGCAATCTGGCTGGCGTCGTGGTTGAAGGCGACCGAGTGCACATGGTTCGTGTGGCCCTCGTAGAAGGCGATCAGCTGGCGCGTGGCGGTGTCCCAGAGGCGGGCCATCTTGTCGGCCCCGCCGCTGAGCAGGCGATCGCCCTTGGCGGAGAGGCGCAGCGAACTGACGTTGTCGTCATGCGCCTTCCAGGTGGCCAGCAGGCTGCCGTTGGCGAGGTCGAACTGGCGCAGGAAACCGGCACCGCCGGCCTCGCCATCGGCGGCGAAGACCTGGCTGGCGGTGGCGACCAGGGCGGCGACGTTGCCGACCAGTGAGTTTTCGAGGCGGCGCGTTTCCTGGCGCTCGGCGACGTCCCAGACGCGGACGTTTTGGTAACCGCCGGAGAGCAGGGTGCGGCCATCGGGCGTCCAGGCCAGCGATTGCACGGGTTCGACATGGCCTTCGAGGTAGGCGGCCACCGGCGTGTCCTTGGCGGTGAGGTCGATGAGCGCGATGCGCTGGGCGCGGGCAACGGCGAGGGTTTTTTCGTCGGGCGACAGCGCCATGGCCAGCACCGGCTGCCAGGCCTCGGGCATGGGGGTGAATGTCACGGGTTTCGGTGCCGGCGGTTCATTGAAAACGGCCTCATCCCAGGGAGCACCAGCGGTGATCCAGGCCTTCAGGGCGTTGAGGGCATTGGCGTTGAGTTGCTTCTTGGGTGGCATGTGGGGGTCGCCCTCGGCCAGAGCGAGTTGGTAGAGAGGGCTCTCGTCCGGCTTGCCCGGCACGACCGCCGCGCCGTTGTCGCCTCCCTTCATCATCTTGTCGTGGGCATTCAGCAGCAGGCCGCCCTTGGCCTTGCCGGGCTTGTGACAGCCGACGCATTCGTCGCGCAGCACGCGCAAAGCTGCCTGGGTGTCGGCATGGACCGGCAGAGCGAAAGCAAGCAGGAGGAGGAAAAAACGCAGCATGGGGGAACAGGAATACGCGCGATGCGGGGTGCTTATTTGTGCGGACCAATGCGATCGCAGAACCCCGTCACCGCGGGCTGGCTGAGGATGGTTCGCCGGTCAGGAGCGGCGGTTGGCGGCGGTGGGAGCGACGCGAGAATGGCTGAACGACACCCGCAGCACGCCGAGCCAGGCTCGGTTCATCGCGGCGGCAGGGTCATTGCCACTTCAGCTCCGCTCCTTCCGGCAGCAGACGGGCGGTGCGGACGATGTCCCAGTTGGTCATGCGGAAGCCGCCAACGCTTTCCTGACGGTTCAGGTGGCCGGGGATGCTGGTGCCGTGCAGGCCGTAGGGCAGGGGGGTGTCGCTACCGCTTTTGGCGAGGTGCAGCCAAAGCAGGCCGGCCGGGTTGTTGGGGCCGGGTGGCAGGACGAGTTCGGGGG
>DAIUCN010000135.1:0-9395 GCA_036846165.1 Prosthecobacter sp. | reverse complement strand
GGGGTGGGGAAAAGCCTGCCTGCACGGTGGGGCGGATTCTCGCGGAAAAAGAATTGACGATGTAATGACAAAAACGGTAGGCTGATCGAACAAAACCGCCCCCGGGTGCTGTCCAATCTACAGTGAGCCGGCAGCCCCTTGCCCCCATGTTTTCCCATTCCTTCCCCATCTTGCGTTGGTTGGCCGCCCTGATCCTGCTGCCGACGCTGCTCGCCACAGCACTGCCGCCTGGGGCGCCGTCTAACGTCAAGGCCCGGCTCAGTGTCGGGGTCAAGAACGGCAACACCACGCTGACGGGCGATACCTACGTCTTGACCTGGGACGACAATGCGATTGATGAAACCGGTTATCGGGTGGATTTCCGCGGCGGCAACACCGGGCCCTTCTACAATGCCGGCTATTTTGGCCCCAATCAGGAAGGTTTGTATCTGGGCGGGAGCAAGTCTTCCCCGTTCAACCTGCAGCCCGGGCAAACCGTGCAGTTTCAGGTCACCGCGTTCAAGTACAATGGCGCCAAGATCGAGACACGCGCGGGGCCCATCCAGACGATTGTTTACCCGGGCGCCCCGGGCGCGCTTGGCACGCCCGCCGGGCTGACGGCATCGGTGCAGGGTGACGGCCGGGTCCAGCTCAACTGGGGCGACACCAGCAACGCCGAGACCTACCACCAGATCTTTTACAAGAAGCAGGCGGACGCAACCTACACGAAGTCCTTTTATCTGGAGCTGGACCGCACGGAAGTGCTGCTGCGCTCGGGACAGTTGCCGCCCAGCAAGCTGGCGCACCTGCGCAGCGGCAGTCTGGCCAACAGCCGCGTCGACTTTGCCCCGGGCACGACCTACAACTTCCGCGTGCGCTCGGTGCTGCGCCTGATTCAAACCCAGAACAATTACCACAACGCCACACCGGTGCGCGTCACGCCCTATGATTCCGAGCTTTCCAATGAGGTTTCGGTGACCGTGCCGGCACTGGCGGCGCCCACGAATTTGCTGGGTTCGGTGCTCGACCAGACCCGCGTGCGCCTGCGTTGGACGGACAACTCGGAGAACGAAAGTGGCTATCGCCTGGAGTACAAGGATCCGGAAGAGACCACCTGGACGCGGCTGGGCAGCGGTGCGGTGACCACTGCGGCGAACGCCACCCAGTTTGATGTCACTGTCGGTTCGGCCGTGAGTTTGGATTGGCGCGTGCTGGCGGTCTATCTGGATCCGGTTTCCGGCAGCGAGGTCAGCGTTTCAGCGCCCAGCAACGAGGTCGAGATCGGCACGAGTTTCCCGGGCCCGGGCAACCTGACCGCCACGGACACGGGCTACGCCGGCCAGATCCGCCTTGAGTGGCAGGACCAGTCCGAGGCGGAGACCAACTTCGAAGTTTTCGCCCGCGTCAAGGGCACCACGGAGTGGAAGTATGCCCTGACCCTGCCGGCCGACACCCGGCGCGTGAATGTCACTGAGGCTGAATTCAATGATGGCGAACTGTCCGGTTTCGAGAGGGGAACCGCGCATGAGTTCCGTGTGGAAGCGGTCATCTACTCGCGCAACAGCAGCGGCGTGATTGTCGGTCGCCTGGCCGCCCAGAGCGGTGCCGAGGCGGAGGCGACGCCAAACGAAGGTTTCACAAGCCGCTCCTTTCAGCCCGCCACCCAGGGCACCTTTTTCACCTTTCAGCTGGCGACCTCCGATCCCGACGCGCGCACCGGATGGAATGTCACCGGCCTGCCCGCCGGGCTGGAGTTCAACGACGTCAGTGGCATCATCAGCGGCACCCCCTCCGTGGCCGGTCTCTATCCCTGCACGCTGACGGCGCAGTTCAACAACGACCACACCGCCACCGCGGTTTTGAATTTACGCGTGCTTCCACAAGGGACGGCGCCCATGACTGCCACGCCGATCCCCAACGTCACCTTTGCACCCGGAATGCAGCTCGTGCTGCCACTGCAGGACAAGTTTGCCGATGCCGATTCGCAGGCCGCCGTCCGCCTGCGCACCACGCTCGGCGATCTCGACCTTTTGCTCTATCCGGGTTTGACGCCCGAGTCGGTGCAGAATTTCCTCCACTACGTCAACAACGGCACCTACAACGGCGTTGCCTTTCATCGCTCGGTGCCGGGTTTCATCATCCAGACAGGCAGCTATGTGCCGGTGCAGACACCCGACTTCTTCGTCCTGAGCCGGGCATCGCGCGCGTCGCCGCGCAACGAGCCGGGCATCTCGAATGTCCGCGGCACCGTGGCCTGGGCCAAGCTGCCGGGTTCACCCGACAGCGCCACGCTCGATTTCTTCATCAACCTCGCCGACAACGCCGAAAACCTGGACAATCAGAACGAGGGTTTTGCCGCCTTCGGTCGCGTCGCCGGCAGTGGCATGAGCGTGGCCGATGCCATTGCCGCCCTGCCGATCGGCGTCTACCGCAACTTCAACAGCGGCAGCGGCACGACGGCCTCGCTCGACAAGCGTGTCCAGCTCTTCGACTTCAGCAATGGCCAGTACCAGTTCCTGCGTCGTGAAGCGTTGGAAACCGTACCGATGAACAGCGGCACAAGTGCGCCTGTGGACATGGATGTTGAAAAAACGGTGCGCATCCTGCAGGCCGCGCAGGTTCCGGTCTTTCGCTACAGCATCACCGCCAACAGTGACAGCAGTGTTGTGGCGTCCGCCATCAGCGGCACCAGCCTGGTGCTGCAGACCCTGAAGGAGGGCAGTTCCCAGATCACGGTGCAGGGGGCCGATCTTGACGGCAATGTCACCAGCCAAACCTTCACCGCTTCGGTGGTGCGCAATTACAAGGCTCCGGCCATCACCCGTCAGCCGGTGTCCGTGACGGTGACTGAAGGGGCGCCGGCCAGGCTGACGGTCAAGGCGACCGGCAGCGGCACGCTCAGCTATCAGTGGCTCAAGGACGGCAACGAACTCAGCGGTGAAACGGGTCCCGAACTCTTTGTTGCCGAGGTTGATGCCGGCAGGACGGGTGCTTATGCCGTGCGCGTTGCCGACGCTGGGCTCAGCTTGCTCAGCAACATCGTTCGCATTGATCTGCGCGCTCCGCCCGTCTTCACCACCCAACCCCAGTCCAAGGTGGTCGAAGTCGGCAAGCCGCTGGAACTCGAGGTCAATGGCACCGGCTCGCCAGTGCCTGCGATCGCCTGGCTGCGCTCGGGCAAGGTGGTGCCGAAGCAGACCTCGACCAAACTGAGTCTGCCGACTGCAACTCTGGCCGATGGCGGTGTTTACCAGGCGCGTGCCAGCAACGTCGCGGCCAAAAATGTGCTCAGTCAGACTGCCGAGGTGCTTGTCGTCGACAAGGCCTCGCGTCTCGCACTCGGTTTTGCCGGCAAGAAGGTGGTGCTCACGGCCCAGGCCTCCGGTGGGCCGGGCCTCCAGCACCAGTGGTACAAGAACGGTCAATTGATGCTTGTCGAAAGCGATGCGGTCGCTGGCATCAGCCAGGCACAGCTTCATCTCAATGAGCTGAGCGAGGCCGATCTCGGCAGCTACACCTGCCGTGTCAGCAGTCCCGGCAGCGGCCTGCAGGCCGAAACCGGCGCCTGGCGCGTTCATTTTGCCGTGCGACCGGTGCTGGCGAACTTCACGCCCGCGGTCGCCTACATCGGTCTGGACTACGACTACACCCTGCCCTTCGGAGGTGACGGCAATACCTCGGTTGCGCTGTTCAGCATCAAGGGCCTTCCCGCCGGGTTGCGCATGGACCCCGTCAGCGGCCGCATTCAGGGCCGGCCGACGCGCCCGGGATTTTACCCGCTCACCCTGACCGGCCGCAACGCCGCTGGTGTCAGTCTGCCGGTGACTGGAACGCTTACCGTGCTGCCCATGCCGGAGCCGGCAGTCGGTTCCTTCGTGGGTCAGATTGCGCCTTCGACGGTGCTCAATGCCGGCAAGGGCGGTCGTTTCGACATGACGGTCACCGATGGTGGCCAGGTCAGCGGCAAGATCACCGAAGGCAAGAACAACTACAGTTTCACCGGCACGATGCGGCAGACGCCGGGCAGCAACTTCGCCACTGGCCAGGCGGTCATCCAGCGCCGCGGTCAATCAAGCCTGACCCTGTTGTTCCAAACGGTTGCCCTGCAGGGTTTTTCCGACAGTGGTGACATCACCGGTCTGGTCACCGACGGTGTCAACACCGCCGAGATCTACGGCTATCGCCGCGTCTTCAATGCCTCCTGGAACCCGGTCGGACTCCAGCAAACCTTCAACATTGGCCTGCATCTCAACGACGACGATGTCGGCGAGGACGGCATCCCCCAGGGCACCGGCTTTCTGCGCGCGGCGCTCGTCAACAGTGGAGTCATCACCTGCGCCGGCCGCATGGGTGATGGAACCAGCTTCACCTGCGGCTCCCACCTCGGCGGCCAGCTGCAGTTCCTGGTCTACCAGTCGCTTTACAAGGGTGCCGGCGCGGTTGGCGGCATCCAGAGCATCCTCGGTGTCAACCTCGCGCCGGCCGGCGTCAATGAACTCTGGCTGCGTGTCGCAGGCAGTCTGAACTGGAGCAAGGATCCGCAGGCCTCCGCCAAGGAACGCGCCTACCGCGACGGCTTTGGTCCCCTGACGCTCGACACGCTGGGCATGTCCTACAATGCACCGGCCTCCGGTCAGCCGGCGCTGCGCCTGCCTCAAGGCAGCGATCTGAACGCCAGTCTTGCCTTCAGCGAAGGGGGGCTCGATGAGGCGCAGACCGATCCGGACGTGCCACTGCTCACCCTCAACGGCACCAATGTGCCGGTGATACCCACCTCAGGCAATCCAGGCTCGGCCACACTGGCGGTCATTCGCACCACCGGCGTGATCAGCGGCACGTTCAGCCTCAACGACGACCCCGAGTTGAAACCGCAGCGCAGGGCCTCCTTCTACGGTCTGGTCATCCCACGCATCCCCGACACCCAGACGCAGCGCCTCAATGAGTTTGGCGAGCTGGTGGTTGTTGATGTGCCGGGCGACACCGGCAAAGGCGTCGGCAGCTTCCTGCTGGCTCAAAAGCCCTCGGCGGGACCGCCGGCGACCACTCTGAAGACCTCGCCCATTTTGGCGGGTGATCTGCGCCTCAGTCCGGCGCCGATCCAAATCCTCGCACAGCCCGCGCCTGCGACGGTCAATCCGGGCGCCAGCCATACCTTCAGCGTCACCGCCCAGGCGCTTGGCACGCTCAACTATCAGTGGCGCTTCAAGGGCAGCAGCATTGGCGGTGCAACCGGCGCCACCTATCAGCTCACCGCCATCAACGAGGGCAACGAGGGCGATTATGATGTCGTCATCAGCACGGCCTACGGTCGTGTTGTCAGTGCCGTGGCTGCCTTGACGGTCAATGATCCCGTCTCGTCGGTCATCATTGCCCGCAGCCCTTCCGATGCCCTGCTGAACGAGGGGGTTGCCGTCACCTTCACCGCCGCCGCCGTCGGCAGTGGCGAGTTGTCCTATCAGTGGCGTCGCAACGGCGAGGACATTGAGGGCGCAACGGCGAGTGCGTATTCGATCCCAAGTGTCAGTTCAATTCATGCCGGCACTTACACGGTGCGTGTGTCCAGCCTGCTGAGTCCAGGCGGCGTGATCAGCAACGAACTTGTCTTGGAAGTGGCCACGATGGTGCGCAACCCGATCGCCTCGCGCACGCCACCCGATGATGAGGTGCCGATCGGCACCAGCGTGACCTTCCAGGTCTCACCCGACGGCACAGGTCCCTTCACGTACCAGTGGTTCAAGGAGGGGGAGGCAATCGAAGGGGCCACCCAGGCCACCTACAACATCCCCTTCGTGACGGCGGGTTCCGAGGGAAATTACAGCGTGCGGGTCGCCAATGCGCTGACCACACCGGGAGTGATGAGCAATGAGGTGCCACTCGCGCTGGATGCCCGTGTGTCCAATGTCATCGTCTCGCGCACGCCGAGTTCGGCCGCGGTGGCGGTCGGTCAGAGGGTCGATTTCACGGTCAGCAATGCCGGTCTCGGCCCCTTCACCTACCAGTGGTACAAGGACGGTGTTGAAATCCCCGAGGCCAACGGCGTGATTTTTACCCTGCTAGCGGTCGCCGAGTCGGACACCGCCGATTACACGGTTCGCGTCTTCAATGCGGAGACGCCGGAGGGCGTGCTCAGTGCGCATGTCCAACTGGCCGTGGGGCTGCCGGTGGCCAATGTCTCCGCCGCCATCACACAGCCGACCGAGCAGCCCGTGCCGGTGGGTGCGCGCGTTGTCTTTACCGCCACGGCCCAGGGCACCAGCCCGTTGTTCTACCAGTGGTTCAAGGACGGCTTCGAGATCGACGGTGCCACCGGTTTCCAGCTGGTCTTCGACCCTGTGGCCGAGGATGCCGCCGGCAGCTACAGCGTGCGCGTCAGCAACGCGCTGAGTCCCGACGGCGAGTTCAGCAACGCGGTCAGCCTCGAGCTCCAGCCCTGAGAAGCGCCGGTCACTTCATCAGGTAGGCAAAGAAATCGCGCAGGTCTGCGTCGCTCATGCCGGTGGTCAGGCCTTCGGGCATGAGCGACACCGGGCTGGCTTCCAGGCTTTCGAGGTCGGCCTGCTTCACCGGCGTGCGGTTGCCGGCAATGTCCTTGAGCACGATGCCTGCGGCGTCCTGAGCATCCATGATGCCGGTGAGAATCTGCCCGTTCTTGAGCTTGACGATGTAGTTGCCGAAGCCCTCGCGGATTTCCAGGCTGGGGTTAAAGAGGTTGTCGAGCCAGAAGTCGGTGCTGCCGCGGTCGTAGCCGGTGAGTTCAGGACCGATGGCCATGCCCTCGCCGAAGAGCCTGTGGCAGATGGCGCAGCGGGCGGCATACTGCAGCTTGCCCTTTTCGGGGTCGCCCAGGCCGGCCTTGAGCACGGCCCTGATGCGCGCCATTTCCTTCTCCTTGGCCTCGCTCGGGCCGGTGGCGAGTAAACCCTTCCAGTGCGTATCGATGGCGGCATCAATCGCCGGTTCCCGGTGCAGGCTGAGTTGGCGGACAACGTCGACCGGCACGTGCCGCGCCGGCACCTTCCATTGGTTCACAAAATGGACCAGTTCGAGAGCCCACGACTTGCGCCCGGCGAGCACACGCAGGGCGTCCTCGCGCAGGGCCTTGTCGCCGGCGATTTGCGATTCGTAGGAGGTGAGCAGGGCCTCGGCGATGCGGCGGTCCTCAAAGCGCGAAGCCGCCTGCAGGATGCCGCGCTTCAGGCCGGGTGGGTTGGCACCTTTGAGAAGCGAGACCATGGGCGCCACTGCTTCCGCTTTGCCAAGTTCGGCGAGGGTTTTGGCGACGGTGATGCGGGCGGCGTTGGTTTCCCGGGCATTGCCGAGCAGCGCAAGGGCCTTCTTCAGGGCGTCGGCGCTGCCGCTGCGCAGGGCGAGTGTCAGGTCGCCATCGCTTTGCCTTGCCATGTAATCCTGGAGCGCTTTCGCCAGCGCGTCTGGCAGTGGCGGCAGTTCGGCACCCTCAAAGGCGGCGGCGATGCCGGCGATGCATTTGGCTCGCACGATGGCATCCGGACTGAGCGCCAGCAGATCAGCGCAGGCATTGAGATTGTCGTCGCCGCCGGCCATGGCATAACGGCGGGCAAGTTTTTCGGCGAGATGGTCGCGGAAGAGCGCGGTTTTCAGAAAATCGGGGGCGGCATCCAGGAAGGCAAAGACGGCCGCGCGCTCCTTTTCGGACTTGGACTCCAAGGTCCACCAGGCGAGCAGTGGTAGGTGGCCGCTGGTGTCCGCGGCGTCGCCGGCCCAGAGCAGGGGCAGGGCATCGACGGCAGGCAGGCGCTTGGCGCTGGCCAGGATCTGGGCACGGACTTCGGGATGCGTTTCGCTGCGCGCGAGCCTGGCCAGGGCGTCACCGCCCACCTGCCGGCGTTCGCCAAGCATCTTCACGGCCCAGCGGCGGACGTAGGGATCGCGGTGTTGCAGTGGCGGCACGACATCCGGTTGCAGTGCGTCCAACGCCCAGAGCGCCTCAAGCGCCTGCGGCCCGTCGAGCATGGCCTCAAGTTTCGGCGCGAGTTCGGTCAGCCCGCGCCAGCCGATCTCCAGCACCGCCTGCTTGCGAAACCATTCGTTGGCGTGGCCAAGATAACCGAGCAGTTCGTCGCCGGTCGCCCTGGCCAGGTCGAAGGGCTTGAGTTTCGGCGCGCCGCTTGCAGGACGGACGCGGTAGATGCGGCCGCTGGTCTTGTGCCAGTCGTCCACCGGCCGCACGTGGCTGAGGCGGGTGTCGTACCAGTCGGCCATGTAGAAGCCGCCGTCGGGGCCGACCCCGGCCCAGACCGGGCGGAACCAGCGGTCGGGCGAGGACAGCAGCAAAGCCTCATCCTTGGTGCGGAAGCTGGAGCCGTCGGGCAGGCGTTCGCTGACGTAGGCCAGGTTGGCGAGCGAGTTGGGCGCCAGGATCTTGCCCTCGTAGGCGCTGCCGAGCAGGCCGCCCTCGTAGATGGCGAAGGCCTGCGGGAAGCGTTTTTCGTCGCCCTCGTGTTTCATGTGCTCGAACCAGCCGAAGGCGTAGGGGTTGGTCAGCGGACCGTGCTTGCCCCAGCCCTTGATGCCGTAGCTGCCCTGCTCGTAGTGCATGCCGCGAGTCTTGCCGTTGTTGGTGCCGGAGAAGACACGGCCCTTGGCGTCGATGTCGAGGCTGAAGGTGTTGCCGCCGCCCTCGGCGTAGATCTCAAACAGCTTCTTTCGCGGATGGTAACGCCAGATGCACTGCCCCTCCCACTTGATGTTCTTGCTGTTGACGCTGCTGACGTTGCCGGTGGTGGTGCTGCCGTTGGCTCCGTACAGCCAGCCGTCCATGCCCCAGGCCAGGCTGGTGGCGACACTGTGCGTGTCTTCCAAACCGAAGCCGCTGAGTTCCACCTCGGGATCACCCTCAGGCCATCCGTCGCCGTCGGCGTCAGGGTAGCTGAGCAGGTAGGGGGGATTCAGCACCCAGATTCGCCCCATGCCCGGCAGGGCGGCACTGGCGATGTTGAGGCCGGTGAGAACATCGGTGTGCCTGTCAAAAAACCCGTCGCCATCCGTGTCCTCGAAGACGGTGATTTTGTCCGCCCCCTTCGGGCCGCGTGGTGGCGGTGGCGGCACCTTGTCGAACTTGGCACGCAGGTGCGGGTCGTAGCTGACGATCTTGAGGCCGGCGGGGAATTGATACTGACGGTACAGGGTGACCCACAAGCGGCCCCTGGAGTCCCAGCTCGCATAGAGCGGCTGCTCAACCGCCGGCTCGGCGGCCATGAGGTCGATGGCAAGGTCGGGACGCAGCTGGAATTGCTTCACCGCCTCCCGGGCCGGTGTCGGTGGCGTGTCGTCGGCCAGCGTGCCGCGGCCGGCGAAGGTCTCGATGATCTTCTGAACCTGTTCATTGCCGGCCACATCCTGGGCGCGGGCGGCGGGGGGGGGCAGCAGAAGCAGGG
>DAIUCN010000134.1:0-9514 GCA_036846165.1 Prosthecobacter sp. | reverse complement strand
GTGCAGGGCGGTGCGGAGGTCAAAAGCGGCCGTCACGGGATTCAAAGTGCGTGGGTTTGCCGAGCGAGGCCCCGCCGCGGCGGATCCAGGCGGCGGTGGCTTCGAGCATGCGGTCGAGACCGACCGTGGGTTCGCCGAACCAGGCGATGGATTGACCGGCGTCGGCCAGCCAGGCGGTCGGTGCCTCCTGGCCGGTGAACTGCGGGCTGCGGTCGAGCAAGGCCCCGAGTCGTTCGGCCAGGGCGCGCACGGCGAGGGTTTCCCGGCCGGTGACGTTCAGGATTGCGGGCGGTGTCGACGTGTGCGCCAGGCACTGCAGGGCGCGCGCGCAGGCGTCGCCCTGCCAGATGACATTGACGTAACCGCAGGTGACATCGACCGGCTCGCCGGTCCAGACCTTGCGGGCGATGTCGTGCAGCACCCCGTAGCGCAGGTCGATGGCGTAGTTGAGGCGGAACATCAGGCAGGGCGTGCCGAGCCGGCGCGAGGCCTCAGCGAAGAGGCGCTCGCGGGCGATGCAGGAATAGGCGTACTCACCCGGCGGATCGAGCGGGCAATCCTCGCGGGCACCGCCGCTTTCGACCGGCACAAACGGGTACACGCAGCCGGTCGAAAACACCACCGTGCGCGCGCCGGCATAACGTTCTGCCACCAGCGCCGGCAACACGGCATTCATGCGCCAGGTCAGGCCGGGATCCTCGCTGCTGCCAAACTTCTGGCCGGCCATGAAGACCACATTCGCCGCGTCCGGCAGTCGCTCCAGCGCGGCGCGGTCGAGCAGGTCGCAGGCAAGCGTTTGCACCCCGTGGTCTGCCAGCTGCCGGGCCGCGGCCGCGGAGCTGAAGCGCGACACCGCCAGCACCTGCCGGTCCGCCGGCAGCGCCCGCCGCGCCATGCGCGCCAGGGTCGGTCCCATCTTGCCGCCGGCACCGAGCACCAGCACATCGCCGTCGAGCCCGGCCAGGGCCTCGGCCACACCGGGGGGCGGTCGGCTCAGCCATTCCTCGAGTTCACTCTCGTCCTGCGGTTCAAAGTGCATGGCCATCAAAGCGAGCACAGGCGCCCGGCCTTTCAAGCGAGTTGGCAAAGGCCATGGAAAGCCGGCTTTTTCAGGCGGCCGTTTTTTCTTATCGCCAAGATTTGCCGCCTCGCCTAGCCTCGCCCCCCAGTCATGCCCCCGCTCCTGATCCTCCTGCTCGGCACCCTCGTGGTCATCCTGTGCATCGTGCGCCTGCGCATTGGCGCCTTCTTCGGGCTGATCCTCGCCGCCTTCCTGGTCAGCTTCCTCGCTCCGGGGGCCTTTGGCGACAAGCTGCCGCGCGTGGTCGCCGCGCTCGGTACCGCCGCGGGCAAGCTGGCCGTCATCATCAGTTGTGCGGCGCTCATCGGCAAATGCATGACCGACAGCGGCGCCGCCGACCGCATCGTCCGCACCTTCCTGCGCCTGCTCGGCGAGCGACGCGCCCCCGCCGCGCTCATGTCCTCCGGCTTCGTCCTCGGCATGCCGGTCTTCTTCGACACCGTCTTCTACCTGCTCGTGCCGCTGGCGCGCTCGCTGCATCGCAGCACCAAGAAAAACTACCTGCTCTACATCCTCGCCATGGCCGGCGGCGCGGTCGCCACCCACACCCTCGTGCCGCCCACCCCGGGACCGCTGGCGGTGGCGGAACTGCTCAAGGTCGACGTCGGCATGATGATCCTCATGGGCATCGCCGTCGCCCTGCCCAGCGCGGCGGTCGCCCTCGGGCTCGCCCACTGGCTGCAGGCGCGCCACGAGATTCCCATGCGCCCCCTGCCGGGCGAGGACATCGACCGTCCCGTGCCTGCCGACAGCGACCTGCCCGGCTTCTGGGTTTCCGTGCTGCCGATCGCCCTGCCGGTCGTGCTGATGGCGGCCGGCACCGTCCTGGCCATGCAGGCCAAGACCGCCGCGTCCGGCGCCTGGGTGCATCAGGCGGCCGGCTTCATGAAAGTGGCCGGCGATCCCAACTTCGCCCTCATGGTGGCCACCCTCGCTTCCGTGCTGGTCTATGTCCGCCAGCGCCGGCCGAGCCGTGAGCAACTCTCCAACGACATCGAGGAATCGATGATGAGCGCCGGCACCATCATCCTCATCACCGCCGCCGGTGGCGCCTTCGGGGCCATGCTCAAGGAAGCCGGGGTCGGTCCGGCGATTCAGAACCTCTTTGGCGGCGGAGGGTCCGCGGGCCTGATTCTGATCGTGGTCGCCTGGGTGATTGCGGCGCTGCTGAAGACCGCCCAGGGCTCGACGACGGTGGCCATGATCACCAGCGCCGGCATGATGGCCAGCATGCTCGACGGCCAGGTCCTCGCCTTCCATCCGGTCTACCTGGCATTGGCCGTCGGCTTCGGCGGCCTCTGCGTCGTCTGGATGAACGACAGCGGCTTCTGGATCATCGCCCGCATGAGCGGCATGACCGAACTGGAAGTGCTCAAGACCTGGTCCTTCATGCTCGTGCTGGTCAGCCTCTTTGGGCTCGCGCTGACCGCCCTGCTCGCCGTCGTCCTGCCCCTGGCCCCCGCGTCCGCCGCCGCAGCGGTCGGAGGGTGATCCAAGGCGGGAGTTTCAGGTTTCAAGTTGGGGACCACCCCCGACCGCGCGCAGCGCCCTGGGAGTGCGGCGGTCCTCCGCCGCTCTGCCACCTCGTCCGGTCACCCGCCCAAACCCGAAAGGTCCGCAGGTCCGCAGATTTTGCAGATGACGCAGATGGGAGGGAACGGGAGCCCGCTTCAGCCGCAAAGGAACACAAGGATCACAAAGGTAGAGTTTTGCGTTCTTTGCGTTCTTTTGCGGCCCAATGGCATGGGGGGTTCCCGAACCCAAAGGGTCCGCAGATTGCACAGATTTCGCAGATGGGCCGCCGCAGGCGAGGGGAGCGCGGAAACTCTTGTCCGCCTCTTCTGAGGGGTCAGACTTTGAAACCACGAATGGCACGAAGGGGGAGGGGCTGTTGATGGAGGATCGTTGATGGTTGATGGGGCTCAGGGCGCCGGAGGTGGCTCCGTCTTTTTCTTGACGGGCTGGCCCGTGTCGAAGAGCCTGCGAGCATGCAAGTTTTCAGCGACGAAGTCGGCTCGGCCGGGCGGTCTGGGTCCGCGCCAAGCCTCGGTGTGTTCGGACTTGTTCCGGCAACGGCAGGCTGAATTCTACTGTTCGGCACGAGAATATGAACCTGGCTCCATGGCTCCTCATCTTCGTGGCAGCAGTGCTGTCTGCTGCCGCGCAATCGGAGGCGCCGGATCGCGATCCTTTTGCGATTGATGTTAAGCAGCCCGATTCTCCCTCGAATCCAAATCACCTGGAGCCGGTTCCAGCGTATGAACCGGATGGATATGATCACGCTGTTTTTCGATCGCTTATCGGCGAGGACCCTGGAGAACTTTGGATGATCGGCAAGCCGAGCTTCGCGCCGGAGTATGCAGTGATTCTCCGCCACGAGGTGACGTATGCCAATGCTGAGAAACCAGTAGAACGCACGATTGCTTCAGAGAAGTGGGTTGTTGAACGAGTCGAAGCCAAAAAGCAGATTTGGCGTTGGAAGGATCTTGGAGGCGGGAGGCTGGGATTGGACATCCAGGTCATGAAGGATGTGATCCGAGAACGCTCCGAAGTGACCCAGGAGTTCGCTTCGAAGATGATTTCCGCTTGGAAGTCCGTTCTTCGGAGAACGCGCTATACCAATGGAGAGTACAGGGGGCTTGATGGCACAACCTTCACGTTCTATTGCCGCTACGATTTCTTTGGTGAGGTGTGGTCTCCTCGTACGGGCCTTCCGAACATGCTCACGGAGCTTGGTCATCGCCTGGCAGACGTGGCGAAGGCCGGCGACGAAGCCCGTCCGAAGCTCGTTTCTGAATGCGTGGAGCTCGCCACGCAGATCACCGCCGAGGCCCAAAAGCTCGAATCGGAGGAACGCTCACGGTAGTGGATGCGTGGATTTCGACGTTGATCGGGCCTGCCGGGCTGAAGCCCCGAAGCACTCCGCCTCCCCCTCTGCGTCCCACACCATCTCTGCGTTGCCATTCTGGGGATCGGCTTTCCCCAAACCCGCCAGAGGTGAACCGCTGATTCGACGCTGATGAGGCGCTGATCCTGAGAAGGGAGGCAGAGAAGTGGCGCGGTCTGTAGGCGGGGGCAGGAACGAATCGAAGAAGGGAATCATGAATATCGAACAAGGAATGACCAACGCCCAAGTCCGGAGCCCTTCGTCATTGGGACTTCCTTGTTGGACATTCGATATTCCTCGGGTTGGAATGATCCCGCAGAGGGAAGGGGCCGGCTGTGAATCACGCAGAGGCGCAGGCTGTAGGCGGGGGCAGTGACCCCGCGGTCCTCGAGTCTTTGGAACCACAAAGTTCACGAAGGGGGAGGGTAGGGTGCCGCTGCGCTGGTGCCGTGGCTTTCCGGGGTGGCGGACTCTGTCGAGGTTCCCTTGGGCCGCAGAGGGGCGGAGAGGCGGAGGGTTTCTCACGCCAAAGCGCGAAGAAGGCTCGTGTCCCTTCAGGCCTCCGCGTCTTGGCGCCTTGGCGTGAGTCTTTCAACGCCTTCAGCCGTGAACCTCTGCTGGGACGCGAAGCCTCAGAGGCAGGCCTGGACTGGCGGAATCTGAAATCTGAAATTTGAGATCCCCCGCCTCAGTCTTTGTCTTGACGGGTTGGTCCGTTTCGAAGAGCCTCGGCCCATGCCAGCCTTTCTGGAACCTGCTCCGCCTGCCTGGGCTGTCTTTCGCATCGAAAGGCTGCGCGCAGTATGAACAAGTGAAGACTGCGCGTTGTGGAATTATACTGTTCTCCAAAAAATGATTGCACGAAGGATCACTTCCAGAGACGACTTCATTACCCTGATAAGGGAACTATCGTCGGAAGACCAATCGACCTGGGACAACTCCGACCTTTGTTCTTTTCTGGAGGCATTGAGCGGATGGATTGGTGATTGCGACGGCTATTACAAGAACACCGGCTCTGATCTCGATCCCGATTCCCCGAGTTGGCAGCTATTTGCGGACGCACTACAGGCGGCGAAGATTTACGAGTAGATCATCAATGGCATTCGACCGATCCAGATACCAGATAGTGAGGGCGAGTGATGTTTCCACCTGCGACGGAGTCGGTGTAGAGATTTCTTACAAGGGCAAGTTGGTCTGCGAGATCTTCCGCGATGATACTGACCGAACAAGAACCGTATGGCTAGCATCGCAGGAGGTGCCGCTCGAGGATTTGGAAGGCTTCATCCAGATATTCAAGGACGAGATTGATTGGGATTTCATCGACTACGACGTGCCGTGAGACCGAAAAAACCTTGGAGAACAAAACGGATGCAGGCAACCCCTCGAATGGCATCTGTCGTGCCATCCACGCTTTCCGCTCGCCGTCGCCTAATCCGAAGCGATAGGTGCCACTGGTCGTATGCCGAAGTTCCTCAAAAAGCTAGTGGGTCGCCTCGGATCCGCTCGCTGGATCGCCATTCCGATGGGTGGACTGCTGCTGTCCGCTTCGGCATTCTCGTTTTGGTTCGTGTTCCAACTCAGGGATTTGGTCTCTGTCGTGCGGGACAACCTGGAGTCGCCTCCTGGTCTGCTTGAGTGCGCGCTGTTCTCGGCAGTTTGTGCGGGTCTGGGCCTCGCCTTCTGGCTGGGCATCTGCTGTATCGTCCTCGGCGCACGGGGTGGACGTGGTGATTAACCATTTTCAGGTGCCAGATCGGGCCTGCCGGGCTCGATGAAGCCCGGAAGTGCTCTGGTCTTTCTGCGGTGCGAGAAAACTCCCGCCCTGGTCTGAGGGCGGCGCGAGTGGGCCGGAGGTCACTGGCTTTGGAATGGTGACCACCCGCTGGACCCTGAGCGAGCCGGCTTCGCCAGGCGCGCGCCCCGGGGAGCCAGGCAAAGTACTCCCGGGCTTTAGCCCGCGAACGGCTGGCCACGTCGGCATGGGCTGAAGCCCGGGAGTGCTTTGGGGCAGCCGCAGGTCTGCGCTTGGGGCGGGGCGACCTGCGCGCGGGACAAGCTTGAGGTGCGCGGGAAACTGGCGGTTTTGGGCGTGGGACAAGATGGAGATACCCGGGAAACGGGCGGTTTTGGGCAAGGGACAAGCTTGAGGTGCCCGGGAAACCGGCGGTTTTGGACGTGGAGTCATCTAGGTGGGCCCGGAAATCGGGTGGATTCGTGCGGATACCCATACGGGTACGAGAGCGTACCCGACTTGGTACATGGGCATACCCATGCGGGTACGAGGGCGTACCCAACCTGGTACACAGGCGTACCCGTACAGGTACGAGGGCGTACCCGACTTGGTACACGGGCAAACCCATGCGGGTACGAGGGCGTACCCGACTTGGTATACGGGCATACCCATGCGGGTACGAGGGCGTACCCAACTTGGTACACGGGCGTACCCGAGTGGGTACGAGGACGTACCAGACTGGGTACACGGGCATACCCTGATGGGTACGAGGGCGATCCCAGCCGGGTATGTGGGCATAGCTGTCTTTATGGGTGCTCCATCAGTGAGGATTTGCCGACACACCCGCATAAATCTGAATCAAAAATAAACAGAAAGTATGGTCGATGTGTATTTTTCCGTTGATGCAAGTATAAGAAAATCGCTAGGTTTTGGCATTCGACGGCGGACTGGGGCAGGGACACCCGACGTGGACCGCTGGTGATGCCGTCGGATTTCCACACCATGACTGCATTCAAACTCGACCTTAAAATGAAGAGCGTCCTGCAAAAGCTGGCGATGGGCGCGGCGCACATCACCGCCATGGACGGCAACGCCAACTACCCCGAGGCGAGCCGCGTGCCGACCGATGCGCAGTTCCAGCTTGCGCAGGATGACCTGCAGCAGGCCTCGGATGCCGCGACGGCGGCGGAAAACGCCTGGAAGGCCGCCCTCGCCACCCGCGAGGCGAAGGAGGAGGCTTGGGACACGATGATCAAGGCCCGGGCGAACAACTGCGAGGCGGTGACTCCGAACAATCTCGCCGCCCTGTCCACGGTCGGTCTGCCGCTGCGCAGCGGCACGGCTCCCATCGGCCCCCTGCCGGCCCCGGCCAATCTGCGGGCAACGATGTCCGACATGGAAGGCCAGATCCTGCTGGTGTGGGACTCCGTGCACGGTGCCAGCAGCTACATTGTCGACTGCAAGGAGCACGACACCCCGGAGCCCTGGCAGCAGGTCAAAATTCTCAAGCAGGTGCGCTACACCAGCACTGGCCACACCCCCGGCAAGACCTACGCCTTCCGCGTCCGCGCCATCGGCCCCCTCGGCGAAGGCCCCTGGAGCGACGAAGCCGTCAAGATGTCGCCATGAGTCTGGAAGCAGGCCCGGCAGACAGCCCAACCCCCACCGGCCAAGGCCTCCGTGCCTTGGCCGGTTTGTGTTTGGGGGAGGGAGGGGATGTTGATGGAGGATGGTGGATGGTGGATGGTTGATGGTTGATGGTTGATGGTTGATGGGGCTCTGATGATGGGCATTCTGAATCCACGCTCCGTCCCCGCGCTGTCGGGTCGCCGGAGGCGGGCGCCGTCTTTGTCTTGACGGGTTGGCCTGTTGCGAGGAGCCTCTTCCCATGTCTGTCTTTCCGGAACCTTGTCAGCCTGCCCGTGCTGCCTTTTGCCTCAAAAGGTTGCGCGCAGCATGAACAAGTGAAGACTGCGCGTTGTGGAATTATACTTTTCGCTGAAGAAATAGCTCCTCACCACCAACCACCTTCCATGTCAAGATCACCGTCACAATCACCTTCACCATCTCAGTCGGAAGTGCACTAATGGGTCTCTTCGGAGTAATCTGGAGAACTATTATGAACACGATTGATTCAATATCAGACATGTTGTGGAGTGCAGCGCTACTGGGGAGACCGTCAGGGGTGCATTTCCGGCATGAGAGATGGGGCGGCGTGCGTGGTGTTGATCGATGGAGGAGCTAGCGCTTATGGGGGTTCAATCCCTCCACTCCCCACCAATTTTACCGATACCATGACAATACAACAAATTATCGCATACGTTCGCGGCACTACTGAATACAACGCTCTTTCGGACGCCGGGAAGCAGGCGATTGCTGAGGGTGATGCCCAGGCTCTTGCTTCAGTTCTCAACGCAAGGATCGAAGCGCTGAGTCAGATGGATGCCACGCAGGCGCACTCGGTTCGCGAAGTTCTCCGCGACCTCAACGCTCTCTGAAATACAATCGGCGAACAAGATGGTGGTGGACAACCGGCCACCCGCCCCGAGTCGAAATGACCCTTTTGACTACAATCCTTAACCATGTTGCGTAGTGGTGCTTCCGGCAGCCGGCACGACAATTTGACGTTTGTTTTGAAATGAAGATAGCTCAAGAAATCTACACGAAGGTGGAAAGGGCTCGTCACCACCTCGAAACTCTTGAGCGTGACATATCGGCCTTCTGTGATCGTAAAGGATATTCACTCACCTGTGAGGTGGATATCGGTGCAGGAGAGAAAACTTTTGTTTTTACCGCGATTGAGCCGATACCCGATTGGTGGCCAGTAGCTATTGGTGACATCGCCCACAACCTTAGATCCGCACTCGACAATTGTATTTACGAAATCTCTGTTAAACATACGGGCAGCGTGGTTGGTCTTAGTGAGTTCCCTATTTTCAATTCGCCAGAACATTTCCATAAGTCAGGAAGAGGTGGTGGGCTTTATAAGATCCGAGGAGTGCCTGCCAAGACGGCCAAAGTTATTGAGGCAATGCAGCCGTTCAATACAAGAAAGGATGGATCAGAATCCATTCTTTCGATCCTCCATGAGCTTTCAAACATCGACAAGCATCGAACCATTCACGTTTGCCGCATGATGCCGCGTGACATGCGCATGGAGGTTGTCCGTGACATCACCTTTAATGGCAGCATGGACTGGTGCATGCCGTTGGGGATACTGGAAGATCGTACAATACTTGCCAGGTGGAAGCCGACCATTCTTGAAGAGGGCATGGACATGAGTGCTGATTTCACCTTTGATATAGTTTTTCAAGATACCGTTGTTGCGCGCAAGTCTGTAATCAAGACATGTGATAGCCTCATTAAAGGTGTATTGAGGGTATTTCATTATATTGAAGGCTCTTTGAGCGAATGAAATGAACGAGCCAGTGCATCCGACGTCGGGTAAGCTGCCTTTTTGTTTTCGGACTTCTCTTTTGCCACTGGATGGCTAGGGTCGTTCGACCTCAGATCAGGAACCAGCGCCGCGAGCTTTCGGAAGCTGAGTTCCACGGCCTTTGCTTCCTCCACTGCGGAGTGACTTTGTCCGCTTCTGAACGGAACACCGCAGAGGAGGCCACCGCAGAGCAAAAAGGCTGCCTCTCTGCGTCCCAACCGATCTCTGCGGTGCTGTTCTGAGGAGGGGCCTTCCCCAATCCCGCGTTTTGGCAAACGCGCCTACGGGCTGAAGAGTGGGTCATTGCCCCGCACTACAGAGGGGGCCTCAGCCGTAGTCTTCCAGGTATTCCCGGACGATGTCGGCCAAGGGGGGCGG
>DAIUCN010000133.1:0-9757 GCA_036846165.1 Prosthecobacter sp. | reverse complement strand
GGCCGAGGGCAAAAAGGAGGCGAAGGATCATGGCGGTCAGGGCGCGGGCTTCGGGGAAACGGTCGGCGGCGGAATGAGCTGGCGGCGGCGGGAGATGGAGGGCGGAGTGACGGTGGGCGCCGCAACTCCAGGTGTGGCCGGGGAAGCCCCCGGGCGGGTGATGGGCAGGCCGGGGCGGCCAGGGCTGGCGCCGGTGGCACTGACCGGCACGCCGGGTTGGCCGGGGGAGGCACCTGGCTGGGTGGGCTGACCGCCTTGGGCGGCATCGCCCTGGCGCAGGGTGTTGTTGATGGTCACCGGCTTGGAGACGAGGGCGTCGTCGTACTTCAACTCGGCGGTTTGATTGCCCCTGGCGACAACCACCGAGGCCTCGTTGCGGTTGCGGTTGAACTTGGCTTCGACGAGCTGGAATTCGCCGCTGCTGTCCTCGTTGGAGACGCGTTGGAACTCGTTGGTTTGCTTGTTTTGCAGGGTGATGGTGATCTTGCCGCTGGGGCTACGGTACATGCCGGCCAGGGCCCAGTCTTGGGCGAAGGAGACCGTGGCCTGTGCGACGGCTGCGGTTTTCAGCAGAAAGGGGTTTTTCGACCACGCTTTTTCGTAGCGGACAGCTTCGAAGGCGTGCGGAATGGCCTCGTTGTCGGCCAATCCTTCGGGGGCCTCGGCCGCTCGCAGGGCGGGTTGAGCTGCCTCGGCGGGCAGGTCTTCCGGTGGGCTGTCCGACGCCGCATCCTGAGCCAGGAGGCCGGCGGCGGCGAGTAGGGGCAGAAGTTGACGGAACGGGCTCATGAGGGCGGCAGGCGGAACCACTTCTGCAGGTTCATGTTGACGATGACCTCGGCGGTGTCCTCCTCGTTGGGTGTCATCGTCAGGGCGGGGATGCTGAGGAAGGTCTCCGGTTGCTGCAGTTCGTGCAGCCAGCGGTTCATCGACTCCCAACTCGCGTGCGCCTCGACGTTCATGTTCGCCGAGGTCAGGCCGGGGCGTTCGCTGGGGGCCACTGGCTGGTTTTGGGTGAGCTTGATGTTGTGTTTGGCGGCGCTTGTTTGGATGAGCTCCAGCAGTCCGAGGTCGGCTTCGCTGCGGCGGGTGTACAGCGGCTGCTTCTCGTCGAGCCAGGCCGACCGCGACTGCCAGAAGGCCTGCTGGGCGAGCAGGTCGTCGGCCTCCGCGCGGCGCGCCTGCACTTCCAGGCTGCGGGCGTCGACACGCAGTTTCCAGGACTTGAGCTGGGTCAGGCCGATGAAGGCGCCGCCGACGGCGATGACGGCACCGAGGACGAGGGCGAGACGCTGTTCGCTGCTGTTCATGGTGCGGTATCCTCCAGAGCGAGTTCGGGATCGGGCTCGCGCGCCTCGGCGCGGAAGGTGGCGCGGCCATCGGGCAGGTTGGTGGGCTGCGGGAAATCCCAGGTCCAGCGCTGGAAGGCCGCGGCGCCGACCAGTTTGTCGCGGAACTCAATGCCGTGGCCGAGGCTGGAGGCCTCGCCATCGAGCACCATGCCGTCCTCGCGTACTTCGAAGCGGGTGAGGCGAATGCCTTCCTCAGGCAGCAGGGAGACGAGCTGGAAGAGCGCCTCCACCGGGTAGAACTCCGGATTTACCGCCGTGCGCATGTCGTCCCAGGCGCTGCGGGCGTCGCGGATCGCCGCCAGTTCGGGTTCAAGGGCGTCGAGCCTCGCCTCCTCGCGGCTGAGGGATTGCTCGCGCAGGGCGACGCGGGCGGCAAAAGCGCCGAGGGCGGCGACCAGGACAAAGACGAAGGCCAGGGCGCCGAGGGTCAGCATGCGCCGCTGGGCGCGCTCCTGGCGCTCGCGCACGACGGGTGCAGGCACGAGTCGGCTCGGCGTGGTCGGTGGTGCCGGCGCCGTTTCTCGGCGGCAGCTCACCGGCAGGTCAAGGCCGTGAGCAAAGTCGGCCGGCACCGCTTCATCCTCGCCTTCCGCGACCTGCAGCACGACGCGCGTCAGGTCGGGCAGCAGGGCGGCGAGATCGAGCGCGGCGAGGATGCAGCGGATCTCGGCGGCGGCATCGGCATCGAGGCGGTCAGCGGCCAGGGCCTGGCAGTGCAGGGCGCCGCCGGCCTCGTGCGGCACGGCGAGCACGTAGCGACCCTGTTCGCGCCAGAGCAGCAGTTCACCCGGCGTCAGACGCTGGAAGGCCACGGAGGGGGCGAAGCGGGCATCGCGGGCTTCGTCAAGCACGTCGGCCGGCAGCGGGGAGACCTGCAGGAAGGCCGAGGTGGCCTGGTCGCGGCTGTCGTTGCCGAGGGCGATGAGTTCAAAATCCTGCGGGGCTGCCGTTTCGGCGGCGAAGCCGGCGGCTTCGAGTTCAAGCTGGGCCGCGGCCTCGCGACGGCCGGCATCGACGCCGTGAAAATGCATCGGTACCGAGACCAGGCAGCGTGCGGGCAGGGCAATCCAGTCGGCACCGCGGCGTGAGCGCTGTTCCGGCTCGGGGACCGGCGTCGTGCCGGGGCGGGCACGCCAGGCCTGAAACCCCGTTTCTCGGGGCACCAGCAGCAACTCGTCGGTGGGTTTCATCAGGGGGCGGTCGGGCGCAAAGTCTTAGTTTACCGGCTGGCCCGCAAAGCGCAAGACAGGAAGGAAGACAGATCGTGACGGATTCGGTTCAAATCGAAGGCCTGCCGCCGGCGGGTTTTCCCGCGAAAGAAGCCGCCGCGACAGGGGTACCCTTCTGCCCACCCGTGAGCGGTGGGTCACGCTATTTTCCGACTCATGACCTCCCGATCCGACTCCTGCCGCTGGGGCATCCTCGGCGCCGCCTTCATTGCCCGCAAGAACTGGCAGGCCCTGCGCGACGCCGGCAACGCCGAGTTGGTGGCGGTCGCCAGCCGTGATCTGCAGCGTGCACGCGCCTTCATCGCCGAATGCCAGGCAAGCGCGCCGCAGCCGGTGCCGCCCGAGGCCATGGACAGCTACGAGGCTTTGCTGGCGCGGACCGACATCGATGCGGTTTATATCCCACTGCCGACCGCGCTGCGCCGGGCGTGGGTGTTGCGCGCCGCTGCCGCCGGCAAGCATGTGCTGGTGGAAAAACCGGTGGGTCGCGATGCGGTGGAGGTCGCCGAACTCATCGCCGCCTGCGAACGGCACGGCGTGCAATTCATGGATGGCGTCATGTTCATGCATGGCGCCCGCCTGAGCCACCTGCGCGAGGTGATTGGGGCCGAGGTCGGGCCGGTGCGCCATGTCAGCACGCAGTTCAGCTTCCGCGGCGATGAGGCCTTCCTGCAGTCGAACATCCGCGCCCAGGGCGATCTCGAGCCGCTCGGCTGCCTTGGCGACCTCGGCTGGTACTGCCTGCGCTTCACGCTCTGGGCCTGCGACTGGGCGGAGCCGGTGCAGGTGAGCGGCCGGGTGCAGCGGGCGACCGCCGACGGCGTGCCACTGGAGTTTTTCGGGGCGCTCGTTTTTGCCGACGGGGTGTCGGCGTCCTTCCACTGCAGTTTCACCGCCGCCCATGCCCAGTGGGCCGTGGTCAGCGGTGAGCGCGGCCTGCTGCGGGTGGACGACTTTGTGCTGCCCTACGCGGGTCAGGCGCCGCGCTACAGCGTCACCCGCAGCGAGTTCGTGCTCGATGGCTGCCGCGCCGACATGCGCGCGGGCCGCGTTGAGGCGAGTGTCGAGGAACCCGCCAACAACGCGCCGGGTTCCCAGGAATCGAGGATGTTTCGCACCTTCTCGAGCCTGGTCTTGGAGGGGAGACGCGATCCGCACTGGCCGCGGATCAGCCTGCTGACCCAGCGTGTGCTCGACGCCTGCCTGGCCTCGGCGCGTGCGGGTAGCGCCTGGCGCGGCCTGGCTTGATCAGCGCGCGCGCTTGGCGAGTTCGTTGTACTTCTCGACCAGCTCGTTGAACTCGCGGGTGCGGTCGTTGAGGCGACGGATGGCATCGTCGCGTTCGCCGGCGAGACGGCGCAGGTCGGCGTTGGCCTTTTCAATGGCGCTGTTTTGCTCGCTGACCAGGCTGTTGCGGTCGCGCACCGCCTCGGCGCCCTGGCCGGCGAGGTCGCGCAGCGAGGCCAGTTCGGCGGCGGTGCGCAGGTGCTCGCTGGCGAGCACGGCGATGCTGTACCCGCGTGCCGACTGGTCGAGGGTCAGTGCCTGCACCTGCTCGGTGGCGTCGAGCAGGGCGGCCTCGGTTTGCGCGCGCAGGTCGGTCAGGCGGGCGATCTCGATCTCGTAGCGCAGGGCCTTTTCCTCGAACTCGACGCGCTTGCGGTTTTCCTCGGCGAGTTGGCGGGCCAGGTCGGCGAGGGCGCTGCGCAGGCGGTGCTCGCGCTGCCATTGGGCAACGCTGACCGCACACAGGCCGAGCGAGATGAGGACGAGCAGGGCCAGCAGGAAGCGCTTCATGGGGCGTTGGGGCGACCGGTGTCGGCGGCGCGGACGTTGAAGGCGACCTTGCTGAAGCCGGCGCGGCGAACGGTGTCGAGCGCGCGCACCATGTCGGCATGACGAGTGTCGGCATCGCCGCTGATGTAGACCGGCGTCTCCGGCGCGGCGGCGTGACGGGTGGCGAGGGTGCGCTCGAGGTCGGGCAGGCTGACCGGATTCGTGTCGAGGTAGAAATCGCCGCCGGCGCTGACCGCGAGGTTGATCATGTCGGGCTTGAAGTCCGCCTGGCTGGCGGCGGCGACCGGCAGGTTGACCTTGATGGTCTGCTGCTTGGTCATGGTCAGGCTGACCATCATGAAGGAGGCGAGCAGGAAGAACATGACGTCGATCAGCGGGATGATCTCCAGCCGGGTCTTCTTCTGCGGGATGGGCGAATGAAGCTTCACGGGTTGCTTCAGGGTTTGCCGACCTTGTCGAAGCCGTGCTGGGCGGCGAGGATGAGGACGTTGTTGGCGGCGGCCTCGAGCTCGAACTGCAGGCGGGCGAGCCGGCTGTGAAACCAGTTCATCGGCACGAGGGTGGTGATGGCGATGCCGAGGCCGGCGGCGGTGGCAATCAGGGCCTCGCCGATGCCGCCGGTGACCTTTTCCACGGCCAGCTCATCGCCGCCGATGGAGGTGAAGGAACCCATGATGCCGGTGACGGTGCCGAGCAGGCCAAGCAGTGGGCCGAGGGTGACGACCGTATCCATGGCGCCGAGGAATCGGCCGGCGCGCTGGAGTTCATGGCCGGCGGCGACCTCCAGTGCACCCTGCATGGAGCTGTGCGGGTGCTTGAGGCCGTGGTGGATCATGCGCACGACCGGATCGGTGCCGGTCGAGGAGCGTTCGATGGCGCGGGCGAGGTCACCGGCCTCCAGAGCGGCATACACTTCCTCCTGCTGGCGGGGATTGCGGCGTGCGGTCAGTCTCAGCCACCAGAGCAGGCGCTCGACCAGAACGCAGACGGCAAACAGCGCCACCCCCAGGATGGGGTACATGATGGGGCCGCCTTTAACGATGAATTCAATGACAGCATTGGCTTGCAGCGGAACGAAGGGCATGGGGAGGGGGAATGGGGCGGCGCTCAGCGCAGCTTGAAGACGATCGGCAGCTTGAAGCTGCGGGCCTCGCCAGGGGGGAAGCGCCAGTTGCGACGCACCCAGCTGGCGGCGTGATTGTCGAGCTCGGAGTAGCCGGTACTGCCGGCCACCACCGTGCTTTCGACGGCACCCGCGGCATTGACGAGAATGGTCAGCAGGACCGATCCCTCAATGCCGCGGGCCCGGGCGAAGGAGGGGTAGGGCGGCGAGGGAAAGCGACCGCCGCCGCCGCCGGCTCCCACCATGCCGGTGCCGGGTGAGCCACCCGTGCCGCCGGTGGTGGCGGTGGTGGTCGGGCGTCGGGCCGTGCGGGTCGGCTGGGCCGGCGCGGGACGGGGTTTGGGCTGTGCCTTCGGCGCCTCCACAGGTGTCAGGGCGGTCTCCAGCTGGGGCGCTGCGGGCACCGTGAACAGGTCCTCGGTCACCAGGGCGGGCACCATTTCGGGCAGCTCGGTCAGTTCCGGGGGCAGTTCCAGTGGCGTCGGCAGCTCAAGCGGCACTTCGAGGGGCTCGCTGACCGCCGTTTCTTCCACCGTCTCCATGGCCTGCAGTTCGGCCATCGTGGTTTCCTGGCTGGCCAACTCTTGGCCGGCGGGCAGGCCGGCGCTGCCGAGTTCGATCGTGAACGAACCGTCCTCGCGTGCCAGACCGGCGAGGCCGATCAGCAGGAAGCTGCCGGTCAGCGCCACCAGCCAGGCGAGAGGGGCAAAGCTTTCCTCACGGCTCACGAAGCGCCAGCTCGCGGCGGCCGAAGGACTGGCCTGGCGTACGCGCGCCTCGGGCACGGCCAACAGGGCGGAGGCAGGAACGGCGAGGTGCGACATGGGCGAGGGTGCGGAATTCTGACGTGAGTACGCAGGTCGTCAAGGAGTTATTGCGACGCATTCTCACATTTCGCCAATTTCGCACAGGAGTCGCCATTTTTTGCAGGGGACGGGCAACTTGGGCAGGCGGGCGATCGATTTGCGGCGTAACTCGCCACCATGTCCATCACCACACGCAAGGGAGACTCCGGAGAAACGGATTTGTTGTTCGGCTGCCGCCTGTCGAAATCGCATCCGCGTGTGCATGCACTAGGGGCGGTCGATGAGCTGAATGCCGCACTCGGACCGTTGCGGGTGACCGCCAGCCGTAAGGAAACGCGGGACTGCGTGGCAAAAGTGCAGCCCTGGCTGATCACCCTCATGGGCGAGCTGGCGACCCCGCCCGGCGAGGAGGCCAGGTATGCCGCCACGCATCCGGTGTTCGACGCCGGCAAGACGGCCTGGCTGGATGAACGGGTTGCCTGGCTGGAGGCCTCCGGCGCCCTGAAGTTCCAGGGCTGGGCCCTGCCCGGCGAGGCGGGCGTGCTGTCCGGGGCCTTTGCCGATGTCGCGCGCACCGCCTGCCGGCGCGCCGAGCGCGTGGTGATCGATCTGGTCGGTACGGCGCAGGAAGTGCCCAATCCGGAGATCGTGCGCTTCCTCAACCGCCTGGCCGACGTGCTCTGGCTGCTGGCGCGCTGGGAGGAGCGTGAGCAGGATTCCGAGGGCATGCCGGCCTGAGCGGCCGGACGGCGGTGCCGTCCGGCGCGCGGTCAGGGGATCAGTCGGCCGCCGGGCTGTCGTCACCCGGGGTCTCGCTGTTGGCTGTGTCTTCCGCCGGTGTCACGTTGGTCGGCGCGGCGGCGGCTTCACCCTCCAGGGTCTCTTCAGCCACTTCCTCTTCCTCCTCCTCGGCGACAACGGTGGCGACGTCCTGGATGAATTCGCCGTCCTTGAGGTCCATGAGCTTGACGCCCTGGGCGTTGCGGCCGGTCTCGCGGATTTCGGCGACGCGGATGCGCACGCTCTGGCCCTTGCTGGTCATCAGCATGAGTTCGTCGCTGTCGGCGACCGCCAGGGCGGTGACAACCTTGCCGGTCTTCTCGGTGACGTTCATCGTGATGACACCCTTGCCGCCGCGGCGGGTGAGGCGGTATTCGTCGAAGGGCGTGCGCTTGCCGAGGCCGTTTTCGGAGACCACCAGCATCTGCTTGCTCGGGTTGACGGCGGTGAGCGAGACGAGGTGATCGCCCTCGTCGATGCGGATGCCACGCACGCCGATGCTGTTGCGACCGACGGAGCGGATGTCGTCCTCCTCGCAGCGCACGCACATGCCCTCGTGGGTGGTCATGCAGACCTGGCTTTGGCCGTCGGTGAGGATGACTTGGACGAGGTCGTTGCCCTCCTCAAGGTTGATGGCGATGATGCCGTCCTTGCGGATGTTTTTGAAGGCGTCGAGGCCGGTCTTCTTGACGGTGCCGTCCTTGGTGGCGAAGAGCACGAAGCGGTCCTCGCGCCACATGCCCTCGTCCTGGGCGCCCTCGGCTTCGAGGCGCAGGACGCTGTTGATCTTCTCCTCAGGGCGCAGGTTGAGCACGTTCTTGATGCTGCGGCCCCTGCCGGTGCGGGGTGCCTCGGGCAACTGGTACACGCGCTCGACATAGACGCGGCCGGTGTTCGTGAAGAACAGCAGGAAGTCGTGCATGTTGGCGCTGAACAGCGTCTCGACGAAGTCGTTCTTGTCCTCCTTGGTCGCCGCCTCGCGCGTCTCCATGCCCTTGAGGCCCTTGCCGCCGCGGCCCTGCAGGCGGTACTCGCTGGCGAGTGTGCGCTTGACGTAGCCGAAGTGGGTGAGGGTGACAATGTTGGCGTCGTTCGGGATGAGGTCGATCGTCTCGATGCCGCCGCCAGCGGCGTCGATGCGGGTCAGGCGCGGTGTCGCATGCTTGGCCTTGATGGCCTGCAGCTCGTCCTTGATGATGCCGAGCACGCGTTGTTCACGGGCGAGGATGTCCATCAGGTCGGTGATGGTGGCGAGCAGTTCGTCGTAGTCCGCCTTCACCTTGTCGCGCTCCATGCCGGTGAGCTGATACAGGCGCAGCTCCAGGATCTGATCGACCTGGGTGTCGGTGAAGACATAGCGGTCGCCCTGGATGCTCGGCTGCGAGCGCAGCAGGATGCCGAGGCGCATCGCCGTCTCGGTGCTGAACGGGTAGGCCTTGAGGCCGGCACGCGCCTCGTCGCGGTTGCGGCTCTCGCGGATGATGCGGATGAAGTCGTCGAGGTGGCCGAGCGCGAGCAGGTAAGCCTCAAGTTTTTCGGCCTGCTGCTCCGCCTTGCGCAGCAGGTAGCGGGTGCGGCGGATGACGACCTCGCGGCGGTGCTCGATGTAGCAGCCGATGGCGTCCTTGATGCTGAGCACGCGCGGCCGGCCACCGTCGATGGCGAGCATGTGGATGCTGAAGCTGCTTTCCAGCGCGGTGAACTTGTACAGGTTGTTCAGCACGACCTGGGCGCGGGCGTCGCGCTTGAGGTCGACGACGACGCGGGTGTTTTCGTCGGACTCATCGCGCACCGAGGTGATGTCGGTGATGACCTTCTCGTTGGCGAGTTCGGCGATGCGCTTGACCAGCTCAGCGCGGTTGACGTTGTATGGGATCTCCGTGATGATGATCTGCTCGCGGCCGCCGTTGTCGACGATCTCTGCCTGGCCGCGCACGCGCACGCTGCCGTGGCCGGTTTCCATGTACTCGCGGATGCCGTCGAGGCCGTGGATGACGCAGCCGGTGGGGAAGTCGGGGCCCTTGATGAACTGGCCGAGTTCGCCGACCGACAGCTGCGGGTTGTCGACCAGCGCGCAGACCGCGTCGACGACCTCGCCGAGGTTGTGCGGCGGCATGTTGGTGGCCATGCCGACGGCGATGCCGGTGCCGCCGTTGACGAGCAGGTTCGGGAAGGCGGCGGGGAAGACGGTGGGTTCGGTGAGTCGTTCGTCGTAGTTGGGAACAAAATCAACGGTGTCCTTGTCCATGTCGGACATGAGCGTGCCGCCGAGCGAGGTCATGCGCGCCTCGGTGTATCGCATGGCGGCCGGAGGGTCGCCTTCCACCGATCCGAAGTTCCCCTGCGGATCAATGAGCGTCTCACGCATCGCCCAGGGCTGGCCCATGTGGACGAGGGTCGGGTAGATGACGGCCTCGCCGTGCGGGTGGTAGTTGCCGGAGGTGTCGCCGCAGATCTTGGCGCACTTCATCTGCTTCTTCGGCGGGTACAGGCCCAGCTCGTGCATCGCGTAGAGGATGCGCCGCTGCGAGGGCTTGAGTCCGTCGCGCACGTCCGGCAGGGCGCGCGAGATGATGACGGACATCGAGTAGTCGAGGAAGGAGTTCTTGACCTCGTCGGCAACGGAGATGGGACGGGTGTTGGATTCTTGCATGGGGGAAAGGTCAATGG
>DAIUCN010000132.1:0-10094 GCA_036846165.1 Prosthecobacter sp. | reverse complement strand
CCCATGAAAACCCCCAAGCTGAACTCCGCCCGTGCAGCGTTCACGCTGATCGAGCTGCTCATCGTTGTCACCATCGTCGCCCTGCTGTTCGCCCTCACGGTCGGCGGCTTCAGCTACGCGCAGCGTGCCGCCGCACGCAGCAAAACCGCCGCCACCCTCAAGGCCGTGCAAAGTGGCTTGGAGCGTTACAACACCGAGTTCGGGGAATACCCCGAGCCAAACAATCCGGGTGACACCATCAGCCTGCGCGACAAGACCTACACCGTGGCTGGCGCGGCCATGCTGTACCAAGCGATGAGCGGCGATGGTTACGACGCGATCAAAGTCGCCGTGGCACCGGCAAACGCTGGTCCGGCCCAGTCGGATGGCAACATCGATGTGAACGAGTCGAAGAACATCATGCTGACCGACATGCCCAAGGAGGTCTGGCGTCAGCAGGATGGCCGCTACTTCATGATCGACGGCTTCGGCAACCCGCTGCAGTACATCCGCGCCGCCCCGCAGAACCTGACCGGTACCGCCGCCGCCTCGCCGACCACGATCAACACCCACTACGACCTTTGGTCCTACAGCGAGGACGAGGAAAACACCATGGCGACCTCCCTGGAGACCAACGCCGGCGGTCCCCTCAAGCAGGCCTCGGAGAAGTGGATCAAGAACTGGTGAGGTGGTGCGCCGGTTTCTCGCCGCTCGCCATTCCCGCACTTGCAAACCGGCCCGTGGCTGGCATGCTGCGATTTTCCCCACCATGGCTGGTTCCCCCCTTCTCATCTATCTCGACGGCCAAATCGTTCCTGAAAGCGAGGCCAAGATTTCCGTCTTTGACCACGGTTTGCTCTACGGCGACGGCTGCTTTGAGGGCATCCGCGTCTACAACGGCCGCGTTTTCCGCCTGACCGAGCACCTGGTGCGCCTCTATGAAAGCGCCCGCTCGATCTGCCTGACCATGCCGATCTCGATCGAGGAGATGGAAAAGGCCACCGTTGACACCGTCGCCGCCAACGGCCTGCGCGATGGCTACATCCGCCTCGTCGTCACCCGCGGCGTCGGGTCCCTGGGCCTCAACCCCTACCAGTGCCCGAAGGCCTCGGTCATCATCATCGCCAGCGGCATCACGCTCTATCCGAAGGAGAAGTACGAAACCGGCCTGCACCTCATCACCTGCGCCACGCGCCGGCCCGCCACCGCCGCGCTCAGCCCGCAGGTGAAGAGCCTCAACTACCTCAACAACGTCATGGCCAAGATCGAGTGCATCCAGGCCGGCTGCGAGGAGGGCATCATGCTCAACGAGCAGGGCTACGTGGCCGAGTGCACGGGCGACAACATCTTCATCCTCAAGAACGGCCAGGTCTACACCCCGACCATCGCCAGCGGCGCCCTCAACGGCATCACCCGCATGGCCGTCATCGAGGTCATGCGCGCCATGGGCCTGCAGGTCCATGAGGTCACCATGACCCGTCACGAGGTTTACACCGCCGACGAGTGCTTTCTCACCGGCACCGCCGCCGAGGTCATCCCCGCTGTCCAGTACGACCGCCGGCCCATCGGCGACGGCAAGCCCGGCAAAATCACCACCGAGATCATCGCCCGCTTCAAGGAGCTGGCAAACTCGACCGGCACGCCCGTGCCCTACGCCGCCTGAGTCCGCGTCCGGAGGCGCCCGCTGTTCCCGCCATGGAAGAATACCACCGCCTCCTGCGCAAGGTTCTCGATCACGGCAGCTACCGCGAGGATCGCACCGGCACCGGCGCGTACTCGGTCTTCGGCGAGCAGTCGCGCTACGACCTCAGCCGCGGCTTCCCGCTGGTGACCACCAAGAAACTGCACCTGCGCAGCATCATTCATGAGCTGCTCTGGTTCCTCAAGGGCGACACCAACATTGGCTACCTCAAGGAGCACAAGGTCAGCATCTGGGACGAGTGGGCCGACGACAACGGCGAACTCGGCCCGGTCTACGGCGCCCAGTGGCGGCGCTGGCAGGGCGCGCCCGGCGCGGAGCCGATCGACCAGATCCAGCGCCTGCTCGACGGCCTGAAAAACAACCCCTACAGCCGTCGCCACATCGTCAGCGCCTGGAACGTGCCCTTCATCGAGCAGATGGCCCTGCCGCCCTGCCACTGCCTGTTCCAGTTCTTCGTCGCCGACGGCCGCCTGAGCTGCCAGCTCTACCAGCGCAGCGCCGACCTCTTCCTCGGCGTGCCCTTCAACATCGCCAGCTACAGCCTGCTCGTCCTCATGGTCGCCCAGGTCTGCGGCTACCAGCCGGGCGACTTCGTCCACAGCTTCGGCGACCTGCACCTCTACAAGAACCACCTCGACCAGGCCCGCCTGCAGCTCAGCCGCGAACCGCGGCCGCTGCCGGTCATGCGCCTCAACCCCGAGGTGAAGGACCTGTTCGCCTTCCGCTTCGAGGATTTCACGTTGGAGGGCTACGACCCGCACCCGGCCATCCAGGCCCCCATCGCCGTCTAAGCGCGCAGCGTTCTGGAGCGCGGCGGTCTTCCTCCGCTCTGCCACCTCGTCCGGTCATCCGCCCCAACCCAGAAGGTCCGCAGATTTCATCGATGACGCAGACGGCATAGAAGGCGGAACCTCAGATGTCGCAGATTGACGCAGATCAGACGGAGGAGAGCGTGGACACTCTTGTCTGCTTCTGAAGGCAGCCCGACGAGGCAGGAACGAGCTGAAGAAAATGACCCACGCCCAAGTCCGGAACCCGCGGCCCCTTCGTCATTGGGAGTTCCTTGTTGGATATTGGATATTCCTTGGATTGGAATGGCCCCGCAGAGGGCTGAGACCGTGAATGGCTGAAGAGGATCGGGCGGGCGCCGTATCGACTTTTTTCTTGACGGAAATTCCCGCGGGGAAGATGTTTTTTGCGCAAGCATTTCAAGGGCGAAAATCACTCCGCAGGGCGGCTGAATGATGCTAATAGAAGAAAAGGTTTTGGTGCACAAGCACGCTCGTCCGCGGTCGGTCGGCACTCGTCAATTCCGTTGAGGTATCCTCGAATTCAAGAACGAGAACTAGACGTCCCTCCTAACGCCCGAATCGCCTCCAATTCCACCCGTCATGACTGCGACAACCTCAACCGGCAGCCGAAGCCGTGCCCCCGGGCAGGCGCAGGAGGACTCGGCGTTCGGCGATTCCGCGCTTTCAACGCAACACCCTCACAACCATCGAGAAAACATGAAGCACGTAAGCTCCATCCTGTTTGCACTCACTGCTCTCTGCAGAACCTGCCTCGGCGCTGACCCGGTAACGCCACAAAAAGAGCCAACGCCACAAGTGCCACTTTACCGTTCCTCCGTTGTCGGCACGGATTTCGACTTCATCACCCAGTCGGACCCCGACACCTTCGTCCGGATGGAGGATAAAGGC
Source organism: Prosthecobacter sp. (assembly GCA_036846165.1). Classification (GTDB taxonomy): domain Bacteria; phylum Verrucomicrobiota; class Verrucomicrobiia; order Verrucomicrobiales; family Verrucomicrobiaceae; genus Prosthecobacter. The sequence continues at coordinate 6,713 of DAIUCN010000132.1, read as the reverse complement.
CAGGGAATGGCCGAGATGCCCGACAAGTCGGATCGCACCGCCGGGCTCATGCAGCCGGCATTTCTCTTTGTGGCCCATTTCAGCGACGGGACGCGCGTCAACCTAGCGATCGACGCTGACTTCCAGACCCAGGACAGCGCTCGCACGGAGGCCCTTCGCTATGCGCCGCGCCTCGGTAAGCTCCCCACTGCCCTGCGGCGAGGCGTTGACCGCGTGGTCGTCCACAAGGGGGGTGAGAACGTGACGGCTTTCAGCGACGTGGGATTGATCGTCCTCTATTCGGACAACGCGACCAAGCGCATTGGGACGAATGATCTTGAGGAGACGGTCTTCCACGAGTCTGTGCATGCCGCGTGGGACAAGACTCATGCAGCTTCGGCGGAGTGGCAGGATGCGCAAAAGAAAGATGGACTCTACCTCACCGACTACGCACGCAAGAACCCACAAGGGGAGGACTTGGCCGAGTCAGCGCTTTTCGCCTACACTCTTCTCCATCATCCAGACCGGATTCCCAAGGAAGAGGGGGCGAGAATCGCGCGGATCATCCCCAATCGTATCGCTTTCGTGGAGAAGTTGCTGCCGAAGGACAAGCCGCTCCACTTTGTCATCGAAGAGAAGCGCTGAGCGAATCGAACTGGGTGGTCCAAAAATAGGCCAAGCTTCAATGCTCCATGCAAGGAGGTCCGCAGATGTCGCAGATGTCGCAGATGTCGCAGATGTCGCAGATGTCGCAGATGTCGCAGATGTCGCAGATGGACGCAGATGAGCAGCCGCTGGTCGATGGGGCCGCGGATGCTCTTATCCGCTTCTTTTCTTTTGAGGGGCCAGCCTTTGGAGCCACGAATGGAACGAAAGTCACGAAGGGAACTAGGAAGGGTACCGCTGCTTCCCCACACGTCAGGCTGCCATAGGATGTCTCACGCCAAGGCGCCAAGAAGACTGGTGTTTTCCCATTCCTTTGCGTCTTGGCGTGAGTCCTTCTCAACGTCTCATCCACCGTGCCAAGAGGCTTTCGAACCAGGAAGCTGCCGCCCGGGCCGCTTTTTTCCGAAGGTTTGTGCGTCCTTCCGCGCTTTTTCTTGACGGAATTTCCCGCATCAAGGAGGCTCTTTTCATGCAAGCACGACGAGGCGAATTCGGGTCATGGAGGCCGTCATTCTGCCTGCATCGCCGCGGTGTGTGGGACCCGCTCTGACACAGCGATCGAAGCCGCCTCTCACAACGCACGCCAAACGCAGAACCGGAAAATGCAGATCATCACATTCGCCAACTCTGTCTTCACCACCGTCGGTGTCGTTCTGCTCGTGGGCGCTGGCATCGTGTCTCAGAAAACCCGATCCTTCCTTGCCGATGCCGCCAAGGCGGAAGGCACGGTGATCGAACTCAAGGCGTCGCGGTCCAAGGACTCAACCACGTACAAGCCGGTGGTTCGCTTCATCGACCCGAACGGTCAGGCAGTGGAGTTCACCTCATCGACGGGCAGCAATCCGCCCCTGTACCAGGCAGGGCAAAAAGTCGAGGTTTTGTACCGACCGACCGAGCCCCAGAACGCCAAGATCAACGGCTTCTTCTCCCTTTGGGGTGTCTCAGCCATCATGGCCGGCATGGGCGGAGTGTTCGTCCTCATCGGCTTCAGCAGCCTCGTTGCGGGAGCACGGAAAAGGCGCCAGAACGAATTTCTTCGTACCCAAGGCCTGCCCATCGAGACCGAATTTCTGGGGGTCGAACAGAATGCGGCCGTGACCCTCAACGGCAGGCATCCCTATCGGGTGCTGACGCAGTGGCTGAATCCGGCGACCTCGGAGCTGCACGTCTTCAAAAGCGACAACCTCTGGGTGGATCCTTCGAGCCACCTTCAAGGCCGGAAGATCACCGTCTTGATCGACCAGGATCCTCCGCAGCACTACTGGGTCGATCTCGCCTTCCTTCCCAAGCTCGCGAAATGAGGAGCTTTTAAGCCGTCTCGGCCGGTGGCACCGCTGCCTCAGGCGGTTAGGCTTGTCCGCGGCTGCGCCGCCGCTTCGGTCTGGACCGCCATCCTCAGCCGTGCCAGCCTGCCAACACGCTTCCTCAAAGCACGGCATGAAACCCAAGCCCCTTCTGCTGCGACTCACCGCCGCTCTGGCCATCGGGGCCGGTTCCCTCGCGGCTGCCGAACCCCTGCCTGGGAAGGCCCCCCTCACGATCGTGGCGTTCGGCGATTCCACCACGGCACCGCGCGGGGCGCTGCAGGTTTATGCCGACTGCCTCCGGCAGGAGTTGCCCCGTCACGGCCTGCCCGTCCGCGTCATCAACGCCGGCGTCGGCGGCAACACCACGGAGGCGGGGCGGGCCCGTTTTGTCAGGGACGTGCTCGACCGCAAGCCCGACCTGGTGATCCTGCAGTTTGGCATCAACGATGCGGCCGTCGATGTCTGGAAGACCCCACCGGCCAGCCAGCCGCGGGTCTCGCTTGAGCGCTATGTCGCCAACCTCGAGTTCTTCATCGAGTCGCTCCAGGCCCAGCAGCGCGCCGTCCTGCTCATGACCCCCAACGCCCTGTGCTGGACGCCCGCCCTGAAACAGCGGTATGGCAAGTCTCCCTATCGACCCGACGAGGCTTACGGCTTCAACGTGCTTCTGCAGGATTACGCCGAGGCCGCGCGAGGCGTGGCGAAAAGGAAAGGCGTGCCGCTGATCGACGTCTTCGCGGCGTTTCAACGCCATGGCAAGACCTCGGGCCAGGCCATCGACGACCTGCTGCTCGATGGCATGCATCCCAACGGCCAGGGACAGCGCCTGGTGGCCGACCTGCTTCTCCCCGAGATCCTGAAACTCCGACTCGCGGGGGAGCGGTGAACGATCAGGCCCTTGGCAGGATCAAGGATGCCTCGCACGGAGGACGCGGAGGTCACGGAGAAGGGGCACCATCAGCGTCCAATCCGCGTCTTATCAGCGGTTCACAGAGGCTTTGGGACCACGAATGGCACGAAGCTGGAAGGTTTTGCGTCTGGGTCACCAGCCGTTGCCACCGTCTTCGCCCACTCTTTTTGTGCCTTGACGTCAATCATCGATTGGCATTATAAATGTTCTTATGAACATCTATAAAGAGAACAGAGGTGATCCATGGCAAAGCTTTGCGCGGCTGCTGGAAGCTCGCCAGGATATTTCATCAACGACCTACCCTCATCTCGCCCGTTGGGTGAGCGACTGGCAGAAAGCCGGTGGTGAAGCCTCCGCTTCAATCACATTGGGCTGGTTTGATAGCTTGGGCCGTCGCCCGCAGCTGCGCGACTGGCAATTCCGTCAAGCCGTGGTTGCTGTGGAGCTTTGGTGCCGAGAAATAAGCGGCCATCCATGGGCTGCCGCTTTCGACTGGCAGGGACTCCGCGACCAAGCGCGCGCGCTTGAAGCCGGCCATCGCACCTTGTTGCGCGAAAGCACTCCGGTGGTTCCCGCCTGCAATCCGCATGAGCGCGCCCAGGATCGCCTTCAAGCCCCTGGTGAGCAATCCGCCCTCGACGACCTCCTTACCCGAGCACGTCGTGCCATCCGTCTCGCCGGCCTTGCCGTCGCTACCGAGCAGACCTATCTCCACTGGATTCGCCGCTTCACACTCTTCCGCTTTCGTCGTCTGCGAACTGGCGCCGACGATCTGCGACCCGAGGCCGCATCCGCCTACCTGGAATTCCTCGCTCTGGAGCGGCGAGTCTCCCTGGCAACCCAACGCCAAGCACTGAACGCCATCGTTTTTCTATTACGCAAAGTCAACTTGCTGACTGATTTTGACATCCCCTTCGCGCCTGCCGGAAAGGGCACCCGTCGGCCTCCGACCGTGCTCAGCCGCGACGAGGTTCAGCGTCTCTTTTCGGCGCTTGAAAACCCCTGGCGTCTCATGGCGGAGTTGTTGTATGGCAGCGGTCTTCGTCAAATGGAAGTGCTGCGGCTGCGCGTGAAGGACGTGGATCTGGACCGCGGTACCATCACGATTCATGACGCCAAAGGGGGGAAACACCGCGTTGTTCCTCTCCCAGTTGCTCTTGAGACGCGTCTCAAAAACCATCTCGACAGAACGAAGCAGCGCTGGATGCACGACAAAGCCGCTGGAATGGGGGAAGTGCATTTGCAGGAATCACTCCTCCGAAAATACCCTAACGCAGCCCGCGAATGGAGTTGGCAATACCTGTTCGCTGCCGCCACGCTCTGTCCGCACCCACGAACCGGACGGATCGCCCGACACCATCTGCACGAAGTCTCCCTGCAGCGCCAGTTCAAGCAGGCGGTGGCAAAAGCCGGAATCTCAAAACGCGCCACCTGCCACACACTGCGCCACAGTTTTGCCACGCACCTTCTTGAGCGTGGCATTGACATCCGCACAGTCCAGGATCTCCTCGGCCACACGGATGTTTCCACCACCATGATCTACCTTCACGTCATGAAGCGCCCTGGTGCGGGTGCCCCGAGCCCGCTGGACATGTAGCCGATGACCCACCGGCAGCGCCTCTTTGACGCGGGGGATCCAAAACCCGAGATTTACAGGAACAACTTTTATGAATTGACAGGATTTTCCATGCGGAGAAAATCGAAGCATGGAAAATTCAAGGACGAAGTCTGCCCATCCGGGCTGCCTTTTCCCTGTTCAAGCTGCGCGCAGCCATAACAAGTTAAGGCAGCGCGTTGTATAATTATACTGTTCGGCAAAATGAGTGAGCTTGTCTACGCGATCGTCATTGGCCTTCCGATTTGGTGGCTGGCGCAGACGTTGCTTTGCCTGCGCGACTACTTTCGTAAGCGAAGAGAAGAGCGCGCGAAGCCTCCGCTCACCGACGAAGAAAGAGCGGAGATCGCCAAGTTCGAAGCCGAGTTGCCGCGTAAAGAAGTGAAGCCCGTGTTCTGGTATTTCACGCACCCGAAGGAAGGATTGCGACTGATCGCGGCTGCGTTACTTCACCTTCCTTTAGCGATCATCTTTCTGCCGATGGTTATTCTGATTTTCGTCCTTCCAAATCCGAATCGTAGATGAGGAAAGAGCCGAACAAGGCGCCAGAGCCAACGCCGGGATCTGTCACGCCGCATGCTGGCGCATGCGTCGCGCCAGTTCCCGTCGTGGCTCATCTTTGACGTTCGCTTAAATCTGAGCATGACCGAGATCGATACATTGGCAGCCAATGCAGAAGCGGAGATTGGCTCCGCCAAAGAAAAGTGCGCCGATTCCAACTACGATAATCATTCCCGGTTTTCGCTGTGGGATACTTTCCGACGTTGGATTGGACACCCGCAATTCGATAAGGATTTTAACAGCCTTGAGGCGGTCGTGCTCAACGAATTAGAATTTACCCTTGGCGACCCTCAGCTAAGAGATGAAGGGTGGTTAATGATTCAAGAGCTTGCTGCACACTGGAAGCTTGAGAATAACAGCACCATGATGGAGTGCCTGCGGATTGCCAGTTTTGAAATTGCCGCTGAGCCTCCTGAGTATCCCCCCACACTAGAACTACTCTTCACTCTTGCCTCGAATCCCGATACACGCTGGGGAGTATTTGCCGCTTACGAAAACTACCCTTGGCGATTACGTCCTCACGCCAGACGTTATTCCGGTGGATTGGTCACAGATCAGGATTGTGACAAGTGGCTCATTGAGCAAGGATATGGACAAGACGAAATCCTCATGAGTAACCAAAAAAGCGAACAAGCGGATGCAGGCAACCGGCGTTCCGCCGGTGCCTGATCCTTGACGTTCGCTTCAAATGAATCCCAATCCACCACCACCTTTGCCCACGGTTTCAACACGTCTCGAATTAGTTCGGTCTCTTCAGCAGTCCGATCAGGCACTAGTGATAGCAGGAACTCTTCTGAGTAAGGACAGCCGTGAGCTTGCCACAGGATTAGTGCAGTTTTCACGTTGCTCCACCGAGGACCGATTCGTGCGAGCGACCTTGACTCCAGATCCTCCAGAAGAATCGGGCAACCGAGACATTCTTGAAGCCACGCGAATCTTGGTTCTTCGTGATATGCGCGTGAACCTATCGGTGGAAGTGGGGGCGTGCCCGTGCGCTGGTCGCCCAAAGCATATCCACCTGACGGTTGACCTTCAACCTCTGATGGAGAACCCCTAAGCGAACTAGCCTCTGGAGCCATCAGCCGAGGCTCCTCTGAGGTGGTTTCGGTGTCGGCGGTCGGCTGTGGCTCAGGTTGGTCGTTGTGCCAAAGAATGAAACTCGCGGAAGCTAGGAAGCACCTCTACCAAGACGGATCACTCCGTGACGTATATGTTCTAGCGACGACTGATCGTGTGCTTCGTGCTTTTTTCGATTATGTCCGCCCCATGATTTCAGACGGCGATTTTCGTCTTAACGGGGAAGCATCGCCACTGCCGGGCACCTATTTTGAGGTCATGATGAGTAGTCAGAACGCGACAACTACCCTCAGTATCCCAGTAGGGGCCGGAGTGGTGAACTGCCATTTCTTCGACAACCGCGAGCTGGAGTTGGATTTCAGTCCGAACGACTACCAGACCGAAGAGAGCTGGGATGAGCTTTCGTCGTTTCTTCAGGGACTTGCGGACGCGATGCAGCGCGAGGTTCTCGTCACTGCGGAGAACACGCAGGACTGCATTCTCATCCGATACAAACCTCAACTAAACCTGGGGCACAACAAGTCGGCGCATCGAACGGGCTAAAGCCCGTCCGATGGCCTTGAACGTTGAACTAAGCCGCTTCGCGGAGGGGGCGTGG
>DAIUCN010000131.1:0-10187 GCA_036846165.1 Prosthecobacter sp. | reverse complement strand
CACGCCCTTGTCCGACCGACACGCGCCCTTGTCCTGCCGACACGCGCCCTTGTCCGCCCGACACGCGGCCGAATCCGGCCGATTTTCGGGTTCCGCAGGGCTTGGGGCCCGTCGCGCAGGTTGCTCCGCCCCCTGTGCAGGCCTGCAGCCGACCCAAAGTACTCCTGGCTTCAGCCCGTGCCGAGGTGGCAAGCCGTTCGCGGACTAAAGCCCTGGAGCACGTTTGCCCGCGCCGCCTTCAAAGCGCCGGTTCGAGTCGCACCGCACCCGACTCGCGTGGGCTTTGATTGAGCTTCTGCCCTTCCTCAGGCTCGGCCGGCAGGACATAGAAGCCGTGGCCGCGGGCCGCGCTGCCCTGACCGGTGATCAGTCCGAAGAAGCCGGTCTTGCGATCGAGCGACTTGTTCGCCCCGCTAACGGTCAGCGTGCCGCTGAACAGGCCGGTCTTGGCGTCGAGCTTGGCCAGCATCACGCCGGGCTCGCCGGCAGCGACGCTCAGCTTGTGGGCCAGGCCCTTCGGACTCGGATTCAGCAGCGTGGCCAAGCGGGAAAAATCAAGTCCTGCCCCCCGAAAGACCAGCCGGGCGTTGTCAGACTCCCCGTTGGGCAACTCCATCACCAGTTCGCCGGGAGCTGGCGGCTGCCACACCCCACCTTCAACCACAAGCACCAGAGGCCCAAAGCCGCTGGCATGCACCCGATCCTTTAGCGTCAAAGACGGCCTCTTGACCCAGACCGGCGCCCCAGTCGCTGGCGCGCCTTCCGCGCCCAGCCGCACCTGCCCGGCCACGGCACCGCGCTCGGCGTAGAGCGACTGATAGAGCAGCATTTCCCCCTCGCCACCGACCCAGCCGCCGGAGGTGAAGGCCGTGCCATCGGCCAGACGACCGGCGGTTTTCACGGCACCACTGGCCGCGGTCACGACTGCGACGGCAAAGCCGCTGCCCGTTGGATCGTTCTCGCCCGGCTCAGGCAGGCGCAAGGCCAGGTGGTGGCGACCGGCAAAGACGTCGGCCCGCTGCTCTCGGCCATCCCAGGGAATGTGCCAGCCTTCCCCCTGTTCGACCGTTTCGCCATCGAGACGCCGCTGCAGGCGGCAGTCCGGTTCACCCGCCAATGACAACTCCAGTCGGCCCTGTTGAGCGGGCGAGCCCTTGCGCGGCCAGGCAAATTCGGCGGTGGCCTCGGTCGGCGCATTCGCCTCGACCTGCAGCATCCCCTTGAAGACCTCGCTGCGCTTGCCGAAGAAAGCCTTGCCCGTGAAGGCCCCGGAGGCGGTGGTGGTCAGTTCGTAGCGCCCCCCGAGCCAGGCGTTGGCTTCACCGTCCGGTGGGAAAAAGCCCTGGAAGCGACCGACAAAGGCCGCCGGCAACTCCTCGACCTCCAGGACGAAGCTCACACGCTCCACCGAGGTTCCAGCCGCATTGCGCGCCTGAATTTCCAGGGCGTAACTGCCGGCCTGACGCGGCACGCCGCGGAGCCAGCCGCTGGCACCGTCGATCGTCAGCCCGGGCGGCAGGTTTTTCACCGTGTAGCTGACCGGCAACTGCGTGGTCGGAATGAGCAGTTCGAACTCGGCCCCGACCCGCGCCGGTGGCAGCGGCAGCGACGGCTGGGTCAGTACCGGCAGGGTGGTGGCCTTCTGCGCGATGTCATGGCCCACATCGCCGATGAGGATGACGCCCTGGCGTTCCTTGGCAGTCAAGTTGGGCGCCACGGTCACGGTCAGCAGGCCATCGCCCCGACCCTCGGCAGGTTCCACCGTCACCCAGGGCAACGGATTCAGCACCTGCCAGGCATCGAGGCTGTACACCAGCAGCTGATAGGTCGTGCCGCTTCGGTCGAAGGGCTGCACCCCGCCGTTGTCCCGCAGGCTCAGGGTCGGCAGCGACAGCACGACCTCAACCGGTTCCGACAACGCCCCGGCGGCATCGCGGGCGCGGTAGCTGAAGCTCGCCGAGGAGAAATCGGCCGCCGCGGTGAAAACCAGTCCACCCGCGGATTTGGCGAGTTTCCCAGCACTGGCCGGCACCAGCGGCGTGAACGAGGCCAGCGTCGGCACCTCGCCATCCGGGTCGCTGTCGTTGGCGAAGATCGGCAGGGTCAATCGCGCCCCGGCTGTCACCGCCAGTTGGTCTGCCACGGCCACTGGTGGCCGGTTGCCGGTGCTGAAGCTCAAGGTCTTACCGACCGCGCCACCGGCCGGCCCGGCGGCGCGCAGACGGAAGAAGCGCCACTGGCTGGCCGGCAGGTCCGCGAGCCCGGCGCTGTAGCTGCGCACGCCGTTGACGGTTTCCCCCTCGAGCGCCGGCACCCGTTCGCCGAAAGCGCCGCTTGGTCCGTGTTCGAAGAAGATCTCCAGTCCGTCGGTCACACCCGCCACCGTTCCTTTCAGCGTGGCGGTGTGCAGTCCGACCTCGCTGGCCGCGAGCGTCTTCACGACAGGTTTCACCGATGCCGCCACGCCGCGGCCCTGCAGCGCCAGCAGACGGTCGGCAGCCCCGGCGACGTGCAACCGCAACTGCGCCTGCTTCAGGCCGGTTTTGAGCGGTTGAAATTCGACCTGCAAATCCACACTGGCACCGGCCAGCAGGGTCGCTGGCAGGGGCGAGAGCAGACGGAAGTCCCCAGCCCCTTCCAGGCTCGCCGACAGTCCGCTCCAGCCGGTTTCACCGGGATTGTGCAACTGCCAGGTCAATCGGCGCAAACCGCCGATCCCGACCTCGCCGAAATCCGCAGTCGCCCCCGCCTCGACCGCGGCCCCTTCGTCGGTTTGCCAGGCCAGCGGCGCGGCGGTGAAGGCGTAATCCACCTGGCTTGCGATCAGGCTGAGCGAGCGATTGCCCGAGCCGCTTTCGCAGTGGGCCACGGCGCGCACCCGCCCGGCTGGTGGCAGCAGCAGGCCATCGAGCTGCCAGCCGCCGTCGATGCGGCCGGCCTGGCCGAGTTCGGTCCACGTCAGGCCATCATCCGTGCTCACCGCCACATCCACACGCCGCGCCTCCGGCGAACTGCCACCGCGCAGCCAGACGATGCGATGCCCGTCGGGCACTTCGAGCGCCTCCGTGGCGGGGTCGTTGTGCAGGCGGGCGAGGCCATGACGGGTGACACCACGGATGCCTTCAAACTCGCCCTGAACCAGAATGCGCCCGTCGGCCTGCACAGCCATTCCCGCCGCTTTTCTCTGCATCGATACGGCGAGACTCGTGTCGAAAGCACCGTTCGACTGCAGGCGGCGCACCCCGAGGGTGGGTGCCACTGGACTGCCAACTGTCCCCAAATGCCCACTGAGCAAGATTTTGCCATCCGCCTGCACCACCAAACCAAGGACTTCGTCAGAGGAGACCAGGGGCGCGCTGAAGGAAGAATCCAGGCTCCAGTCCGGCAGAAAGCGCTTCACCATGCCATTGCCATAGACGAGCGCCTTGCCATCGGCCTGAAAGGCGATGCCACCGATCCGGTTGGGAAAGGCCTGCCGCACCTGACTCGCGGGAAAGGTCAGATCGGGCTCGCCAGTGGGATGCAGCCGCGCCAGCGTGGTCGCGGAACCGAGACTGAGGCGACCCGTCATGGTGGAGGACGACCAAATCAGGATTTTGCCGTCGTCCTGGAGAGCGGTGCCGTCCACAACTCCCGTGACATTCAAAGCAAAGGAGGTATCCAAGGCGCCATTGGGCAGCAGGCGACAGAGGCCAAAGGACAGACCGGTCATCCCAGGGTAAGAAAAAAGGCCTCCAGACAGGAGGAGTCGCCCTTGAGCCACGGGTCGAATACTGCGATCGTAATAGATGTTACGAAGCACCGGGCTGAAGCTGCTGTTCGGCGAGCCATCCGGCTCATAAACGGAGAAGATGGATGAATAGCTGCCATCGACCATGATCTGCCCCGAGGGCAGCAGCGTGTGAAAGTATCGAGGCACCGGCCCGAAGGTCGTCTCCTCGGTTCCGTCCGTGGCGACGCGAGTGGTGCCTTGTGAGGTGCGCACCAGAAGTTTGCCGTCGGCTTGCAGGCTCTGGAAGCCATGTGTGTAAGGATAGAGCGAGTAATCCACCCCATCCCAAGCGGAGAGCGCTCCCGCAGGCGCATAGCCCAGATCCACCTCGCCGGGTTGCACGGCACTGCGGATGATTGTGATTTCATACTGGGTCTTGGAGACCCCATCGGCTGCGGTCACTTCAAGGCGCAGCGGCGTTGGCACGGGATCGAGTGTCACCCAGCGCTCGAAGTAATCCGCATCCAACACCTCATCGACCCCTTCAATGCGCAGTTTTTTTGGGGCGCCGTACCATGACCCATTACCGACAACGAGGGTGGTCAGATCGCTCGGCACGAAGATGACATACTGCGTTGATGCGGGGATCCATCCGTACAGCAAAGGCGTGGATGGCGAAGCCACCAGATTCTGCAAATAAAGCGAATCCAGTGTGGAATCCGCACTCAAGCCACCTACAGCACGCAGTGCGACACTGAAGGCGCTGCCGTCGTCGCGACTCAACATCAGGGTGCCGGTCGGTGAAGCACTGCCGTTGGGCACGCGCGTCACCTGAAACTCGGTGGTCTCACCCGGAGGCAGCAGCCGACTCAGGGCCGAGGTGTCGAGCCGAAAGACCGGCGAACCCGTCAGGCGCAAACGCCCCAGCCGCAGCGGAGCCGTGCCGGTGTTGCGAACCGTGAAAACCTGGGGCTCGGTTGTTGCCCCTAGATCCACCTGTGCGGAACCGTCCTGAGCAAGAACGCCTGCCGGACCTTCCAGCACGAGTTCAGGCGTGCCGCCACCATAGCTGGCAACCTGGTCGACCAGACCCATCGAGCCGTTGTAACGACCGCTGGACGTACGACCGAAGGCACGCAGCGTGCCGGATGGAGGCAGGCTCAGTCCCGCCAGTTCCCAGCCACCGCTCATCCGGGTACCAGACCCCAGCGACTGCCAGGTGACGCCGCCATCCGTGCTCAACTCAAAGCGCGCCTCCGAGATCTCCGGCGCAGTGCCGCCGCGCCGCCATTCGAGGCGCGTGGCATCGACCTGCACCAGTTCATCCTGGGCAGGCTCATTCTGCAGGCGATGCAGGAGGTTCTGGGAACGGTTGGCACCATCTGGGGGGAAGAACCCGCCGACGAGCAGCGAACCGTCGGCATGCAGGGCGGCGGCATAAAGCGTGTAGCTGCCATAGGTTTGGGTTCCCCAGGTCAAGCCGGAGGCAAAGGACGTGTCGAGTGTCCCGTTGGCGAGCAACCGCACCACCGCGCGGTGCTTTGGATTGGCACCGATCGTGCCAAATGCCCCAGCCACAAAAATCCGACCATCCGCCTGGAGTTGCAGGGAGTAGGGAGTGTTGTTGAGCGAAGCCGCAAACGCCAGATCCCGACTGCCATCCGGTCGCAATCTGGCCAATCGATTGGCTGGATCGCCTTGCACACGGCTGAAGCTCCCCCCCAAAAGCACATGACCATCCGGCTGCAGGGCCATCACGGTCACCGTCGCTGGAGTTGTTTCGGTGCTCCCCTGCACGTTGGGATGGTAATTCGTGTCCAGACTGCCATCGGGGTGCAGTCGTGCCACACGATTGCGGGTCACGCCATTGACCGAGGTAAAACTGCCACCCACGAGCAACCTGCCATCCGGCAGATAGACCACAGAGAAGACATTGCCATTGAAGATCGGCGCAAAGCTGGTGTCGAGACTGCCGTCGGGATGCAGCCGTGCCAGATGAGCCTGCGTCACCCCACCGATTTCCTGAAAGGCGCCCGCCACCAAAACCTTGCCATCCGGCTGCACCTGCAGGCTATACACGAAACCGACGCGCAACTGCGGCGTGAAGGACTCGTCCACCGTGCCATCCGGGTGCAGGCGAAAGAGATGCTCCGCGTCCGCTCCAGGGTTCGTGCCGCGGTAGTGGGACAACCAAAGCGATCCGTCCCAATGCAGGCTGATGCAGCGAACCTGCCCCAAGCCCGTTCCTCTTTCCAGATTGGCCAGCCCGACCCCTTCATTCTGCAGCCGATCCCAGTTGGGATGCTCACGACCTCCCGCCTGTCGGAAAAAGCCTCCGAGCAGGATGCCTCCTTCGGGCAACGGCGCCACTTGGGTCAGAGCCGTCGATGCGGATGACATGGTATAATACACCCCCGGCTTGAAATCCGGATCCACATCCCCCGGCGCAGCCCGTCCGGCGACCGCGAGGCTCAAGAAAACCACGAGCCAAAACCCCCACTGAAACGCCGAGCACCAACGAGAAAAAATCACAGCCCCAATCAGCAAAACAACCCGGTGAAAGTCAATGCCAATCGACCCCATGACATGCCTTTTTTCGGAGCTTTCAAGCTCTCGCCTGCGAGGGAACGGCGAACCCAACCGCGGGGTCCATGCCCCGCCTACAGCCGAACCGGCGCTTGAGGCCAGCGAGACCCAGCCCGTAGGCGTCGTTCACCAGAACGCGGGATCGGAACGTGCGGCATCCCATGCGCCCCAATCCCGCCGTCTGGCGACGTCGCCCACATGAAACCCTCCGCGTCTTCCTCCTCTTCCATCTGCGTCATCTGTGTCATCTGCGGACCTTCTGGGCTTCCGGCGGGTGACCGGACGAGGTGGCAGAGCGGAGGAGGACCTCCGCACTCAAGGGCGCTGCGCGCGGTCAGGGGCCTGCCTCTGCCCTCCATGAACTCTGTGTCCTCCGTGCTGAAACCTGCATCGTGAGTGCTCACCCGGCTCCGCGTTACGGACTTGGGCGTGGGTCATTCCTTGTTCGATATTCCACTTCCCTTCCTCGGCCCGTTCCCGCGGTGCGGTGCTGCCTTCAGATGCGGGCAAGAGTGCCCACGCTCCCGTCGTCCCTCCTCACCGCCCTGCCCCGGCCTTGAAGCGTGCCATGAGTTCGAGGAAGCGTTTCTGCTTGGCCTGATACTCCGGTGAGCCGCGCGGGTGGGTGTCGCGCTCGGCCGCCAGAGCCCGGATTTCAGCCCCGAGGGCGCGACGGGCGGCGGCCGACGCGGCGGCCTGCTGGGCGGCCGGATCGACCTTGGGCTCGACGTCGTCCCAGGCATCGGTGCGGAAGACGGAGGCGGGCAGGCCGGCGCTGTTGACGAGGTTGGCACCCTCGGGGTTGGCGGCCCAGGCGTAGCGCACTGCCACCGGCGCGGCGACCGCCGGACTGCGTACGAGCAGGCTGTCTGGTCCCGCCACCTCGGCCTCGGCCCAATGCCAGACCTTGTCGGCCCCGGCGATCTCAAAACGCTTCAACATGCCCCCCTCGCGGGCGCGCAGGCCCTCGCCGGCGTGATCGAAGAACACCCGCAGCGCACCGCCCTCGACCCGGCTTTCCCGATAAAGCGGGCCGGAGTAAATCCGCTCGCGACCGTAGTCCCGGGCCAGGGCCCAGAGCGCCAGGCGTTCACCGGGATCCTTCTTGTTCTTCGGATGGATGTCGTCGGCCTCGCCGACATCGTTGGCGACCGCCATGCCGGTCTTCGGCGTGGTGGCGAGCACGCGGCGCATGCGATCCTGCAACAGCGGCCAGGGATCGGTCGAGCCGGGCTCGGTCGTGGGCGCGCGGTAGGCGGCGAGCTGGACGTAGTGAAACGAAAAATCGTCGCCCCAGCGCTGGCGCCAGTCGCCAATCATCAGCGGCAGGGTCTGGTCGTAGGGCACCGCGCCGGGCTTGGCATTGCCTTCACCCTGGTACCAGATCGCGCCGCGCAGGCTGTAGCCGACGAAGGGATGGATCATCGCATTGAACAGCACGCCGGGCCGGCCCTCGGTGTCGAGCGGGCGCTTGGGCGGCGTGGGTTTCTTGGGCAGGCGACGCCGCTCTTCGGCGGACTTGCCCTTGGCGGCAGCCATGGTGGCCTGCCACTGCGCGAGCTTCTGCGCGTAGGCGGCCTGCGCCTTGGCGGGATCGTAGGCGGCATCCTCCTGCAGCAGGGCCTCGACCAGGGCCTTCGTGCCCGGCAGGGTGTTCAGGGCTTCGCGACTGGTGAAGGTTTCCACCGGCTTGCCACCCCAGGCAGTTTTCAGCACGCCGACCGGCACGCCGAGTTCGAGGTGGAGCTTGCGTGCGAAGAAGAAGGCGACCGCCGACCAACCGGCCACGGTCTCGGGGGTGGCGGTCGTCCATGCGCCGGCGATGTCGTCCTGCGGCTCGACGGCCGTGACGAGCGGGGCGTTGAACAGGCGCAGGCCGGGATGGTTCGACTGGGCGATGAGCCCGGCATACTCCGGCGAGCGGTTCATGGTGTAAAACATGTTCGACTGCCCGGAGGCCAGCCAGACCTCGCCGACCAGCACATCGCGCAGGACGCGCTTGTCGGAGCCGGAAGCGATCGTCAGCTCCGCGCCCGTGGCATCGGCCGGACCGGTGGCGATGGCGGCGCGCCAGCGGCCCTCGGCGTCGGCCTGGACGGTGACTTCACGTCCCTTGAAACCGATCGTGACCTGCGCCCCCGGCGCGGCCCTACCCCAGATCGCGGCTTCGCGCTCGCGCTGCAGCACCAGGTGATCGGAGAAGAACTGTGGCAGGCTGAGCTGCGCGGAGAGGCTGCCGGCAAGACCGAGCAGCAGGAGGCAGAGGAGGCGTTGCATGAGAGAAGCGATTGATTTCATTTCACGGTGATCCAAAGGGGCGACGACCAGGCCATGTTGCCGTCGCTTTGTTCAATGCGCAGGTAGTAGCGGTTTTCGCCGGCCAGTGGCGCGGGATCGGTCCAGGCGCCATCGACGGATTTCGCACCGGGCTCGAGCACGTGATGATCCTGCTCGTTGCGCACGACGGTGAGTCGCTTCACCGGCGCCGTGCCCTCGATGCGGAAGCGCAGCTCGGGTTTGCCGGTGAGTTCGAAGACCTCGCCCATGGGGCGGTCGCCGCAGCTCAACTCGACGAAAATCTTGTCGGTCGCCGCGCAACTGCGCCGGGCATTGAGGCCGGCGAGGATGCCCTCGCGGGTGAAGTGCTCGACATAGACGCCGCCAAAGGAGGTGTGGGTGGCGATGTGGTCGCTCGAGGCGAAGACGCCGAGCTTGTGACCGACGGCGAGCGCCTTTTGATAGACGCCGTGGTTGTAGCCCTGCGGCTTTTTGAAACCGGCATCGAAGTCGGTGATCGCGCCCGGCGGCTGCGGATGTTCGTCGCCGGCCAGCTTGTGCGGCGTGTAGGGCTCGCCCGCGCGCAGTCCCACCGTCGGCTGCGGCAGGCCCAGGCCTTCGTAGCTGACGCGGGCGCCCTGGAAGATCTCGACGGCATTCTCATGCGTGTTGTCGATGCCATGCTCGTAGCGGGTCCAGTCGGTGCCCATGCCGGTGGCGCCGGTGTGACTGATCACCGCACAGGGCTGGCCGTGGCGCTTGAGCAGATCCCAGAGTTCGGTCGGCTGGATGGGCTGAATGCCCGCAGCGACCGGCAGGGTTTTCTGCCAGGGCGAGGCGCGGTAGGTGGCGCGGTTGATGTACACGATGGGGCCGCCGCGACGGGCGAAGACGATGTTGCGATGCCCCCAGGGAAAGGGCTGCTCGCGCTCGTAGGCGTAGAGCGAGGCGAAGCGGCCGGGCGCGTAAAAGACATCGACCAACCGCTGGGTGTGCCACCACTCGTAGGGCGAGTAGATCTTGCCGATGTCGGTGTGATCGGAGGTGCCGAGGAAGTCGAGCCCGGCGAGGTCAAGGGCATAACGATAATGCTCGTGCGCGCAGCCGTCGAAGCCGGTGCGGCAGTTCGACAGGTCGGTGTGGCGATGCAGGTCGCCCCAGACCAGCCGGTAGGTCTTGCCGCCGATCGTCCAGGTGTGATGTTCGTCGAGCGGCCGCGGCGGGGTCGGCTCGTTCAGGTAGGGTTTGGGCTCCGGGCTGCGGGCGATGCCGGCCTCCGGCTCCTCGGGCAGCAGCGGCCAGTCGGCGTCGTGGCGGAGCTGAGCGGTGTGGATCTCGGCGATGCCGCTGGCCTTGCTGGTGCGCTTGTCGGTGGCCCAGGTGATCCAGAGGCCGCCCTTGGGACCGACGTGCAGTTCCTGGCGACGATCCTGCCCCATGGTGCTGTCGGGCAGCGCGGCCGGCTCCGCCCAGCGGCCGCTGGCAGGATCGTAACGGGTCACCGCCACGCGCCAGAAGGCGTTGGCAAAGCTGCGATAGCCGAGCCAGACCTGGCCCTCGCGCACGGCGACGGAGGGCAGATTGACGGCGAAGCCGGGGCTGGGGTCGGGAG
>DAIUCN010000130.1:0-10241 GCA_036846165.1 Prosthecobacter sp. | reverse complement strand
CCCCCTGTCCGGTTGGTGCGACTGCCGCCATGACTTTCTTCGTTCGCCCATCCTTCAAGCGTCTGCGTTTGGCGCACAGCTGGCTTGCCGCCGTCTGGCTTGCTGCCGCCTGGCTGGCCGGCGCGAGCGAACCGCAATTTCAGGCCGTCTATGACCTGGCCCTGGATCCAGCCTCGGGCGCCAACTCCCCCGCCCTGCGGGTTTACGGCAGGCAGGCGAACGACAACCTTGGACGGGTGGTGCGCACGGGCGACCTCAATGGCGATGGCCTCGAAGATCTCATCATCGGCTCCGATGGCGCCGGATCCGATGCCGGGCGTGCCAGCGCCGGGCGGGTGTGGATCTGGTTCGGTGGCGGCGGCCTGCTCGGCAACCTGGACGCCGCTGGCGTGGCCGGCACGCCCCCCCATGTCACCGTGCTGGGGGCTGATGCATCCGACTTTCTGACCGCCGGCGGCGCCTTGGCGGTGGCCGATGTCAATGGCGACGGTATCAGCGACCTGCTTCTCGGCGCCTACGGAGCGGATGGCCCCAACAACGGCCGCAACGGTTCCGGCGAGGCCTACATCGTGTTTGGCCGGGAGAGCTTCCCAACAACCCTCGACCTCGCCCTTCAGGGACCAGGCGGGGCGGACGTGAGAATTCTCGGCGCCTCGGCCAGCGACAGCCTGACCAATGGCGGCGCCATCACAGCGGCGGATGTCAACGGCGATGGTCTTGCCGACCTGCTGCTCGGTTCTTTTCAGGGGGATGGTCCGGATGAAACCCGTCCCGACACCGGCGAGGCCTATGTGATCTATGGCCGGAACAGCTTCCCCGCCACGCTGGACTTGGCGCTGCAGGGTGAGGAAGGCGCGAGTGTCACCGTTCTGGGTGCCAATGCCGGAGAATTGCTCACCTATGATGGCGCCATCCGCACCGGCGACGTCAACGCCGACGGCATTCCGGATCTGCTGCTCGGCGCCAAGCAGGCCAGCGGCCCCCACGGCAGCCGCCCGAGTGCCGGCCGTGTGTACGTTGTCTTTGGCCGCCCCGGACTGCCTCCTGAAATCGACCTGCGCGTCCAGGGGCCTAACGGTGCCAATGTCACCCTTTACGGTGCCAGCGAGGCGGACCAAATCACAGCGGGCCCCGCCCTGCTGGCGGCGGACGTCAATGGCGACGGCATCGACGACCTGCTCATCGGCACGCCAGGCGGCGACGGTCCCGGCGAAACCCGCGAAGACACATCGGGCCGCGGTGCGGGAGAGGTGTACATCGTGTTTGGCCGCCCCTTCTTCGAACCCGAAATCGATCTCGCCGTTCAGGGCGAGGATGGCGCCAATGTGACGATCTATGGTGCCAGTGCCGGTGACAACCTCTGCGCCGGTGGTTCGCTGGCGGCCGGCGACATCAACAAGGACGGCCTCGCCGACCTGCTGCTCGGCGCGGGTTTGGCCGACGGCCCCGGGGAAGCTCGTCCAGAGTCCGGGGAAGCCTACGTTGTCTTTGGCCGGGCCACCTTCCCGACTGTGCTGGATCTGGCGATCCAGGGCGCCGGGGGCGCGGATGTGACGATCCACGGCGCCGGCATTGGCGACAATCTCGCCCTCGGCGGTGGGCTGGCGCTGGCGGATCTGGATCGCGACGGCCACAGCGACCTGCTGCTCGGCGCGTCCAACGCCGACGGCGTCGCCAACGCCAGAAACAATTGCGGCGAAGCCTATGTGGTCTTTGGCCGCAGCGGCCTGCCCCTGATCCTCGACTTCGCCGATCCCGACGCCGCTGACATCACGCTGTATGGAGCCAGCACCGATGACCGGCTCACGGTTGACCGGGCCCTCTTTGCCGGGGATGTCAGTGGCGATGGCGTGCCCGATCTCATTCTGGGCACGCCGCGCGGTGATGGCCCGGGCGAGACGCGTTCGAATGCCGGCGAAGTCTGTGTGGTGCGCGGCGTTGGCGTGCCGATCATCGGCCCTGAAATCGGCGTGCATCAGCCGGTCGGCACCCCGTTGGCCGATGGGGGTGGCCGCTACTTTGGTGCGGTACTGCTCAACAACATCGGCACCCGCACCTTCACCGTGATCAACAGTGGCACCGAAGCCCTGACCAGTCTTGCCGTCGCCATCAGTGGCGCCGATGCCGACGATTTTCAGGCGGACCGCAGTCAGCTGCCGGCCGTGCTGCAGCCAGGCGAGTCCGGCACCTTCACCGTCACCTTTCAGCCCACCACACTCGGCGCCCACCTTGCCGCCCTGCAGATCTTCAGCGATGACGAGGATGAAAACCCCTACGACATCCGTCTCACCGGCATTGGCGCCGCGCCCGAACTGGTCATCGAACAACCGGCCGGCACGGCCCTGCCCAGCGGCTCCACCCGTGATTACGGCGAGGTGGCAACCGGCTATACCAAGACCCTCATCTTCACCTTCAAAAACATTGGCACTGCTGATCTGGACGGACTCGCCGCCAGCCTGGCCGGCGCCGAGGCCGCCGACTACTCCTTCCCACCCCTCGCCTCAACCACCCTGCCACCTGGCCAGAGCATCACTGTGCCGATCACCTTCGCCCCGGCCGATTTTGGCGTGCGTCTCGGCGAACTGCGTGTTGCCAGCAGCGTTGCACCCGACACCCCGTACGTCATCCACCTCAACGGCACCGGCGTGCCACCCGCGCCGGAAATCAGCCTGCGCCAGCCGGTGGCGACGGAGTTGCAGAGCGGCGATGCCCGCAACTATGGCACGGTCGCCCTGGGCGGCAGCGGCAGCCTCAGCTTCCGCCTGGACAACACCGGCACCGCCATGCTCACCGGGCTGACGCTGATCACAGCCGGCGACCAGGCTGGTGAATTCACACCAAGCACCGCTGCCCTGCCAGACCTCGCGCCCGGCACGTCCGCCAGCTTCACGGTCAGCTTCACCCCCGGCGCCCGAGGCGTGCGCACCTCCGAACTGCGCATCACCAGCAATGACGCCGATGAAAACCCCTTTGTCGTGTCCCTCTCCGGCACGGGCGTCAACCCCGAAATCGCCGTCGAGCAAGTCCAACAGCCGGTCAACGTCGCCCTGATGAACGGTGTCAGCCGCAGTTTTGCCAGCACCGCCATGGGATCGGAAACCAGCCTGCAGTTCGTGGTGAAGAACACCGGCGATGACGCGCTCACCGGCCTTGCCCTCAGCCAGACCGGCCCCCACACCAGCGACTTCCTGATCGTCAACGCCGGTTTCGCCACCAGCCTGCCACCGGGTCAGAGCACCAGTTTCAGCATCATTTTCAAACCTCTCGCCGCCAGCACGCGCACCACCACCCTGCGGATCGCCAACAATGACGCCGATGAAAACCCCTTTCAGATCCACCTTTCCGGCCTGGGCACCGCTCCCGTCATCACGGTCGAGGAACCCGCCGGCACCGCGTTGGTCCACAACGGCACCATCACTTTCGCCCCACTCCTCATCGGCGAATCCGGCAGCGCCCGACTCTTCACGGTGCGCAACACCGGCGGCGCCCCCCTCGCCGGCCTCAACGTCGCCTTCACCCTCACCAGTCCTCACAAGAGTGAGTTCGTGCTGGTGACGCCGCCGGTGACCAGCCTGCAACCGGGGGCCAGCACCAGCTTCAGCGTTGCCTTCACCCCCAATTTCGCCGGCAGCAAAAGCGCCACGGTGCGCCTCACCTCAACCTCGGCCGGCGTCAACACGATGCAGGTCAACCTCGCCGCCCAGGGCCTGCCACTGCAGCCGCTTTACAGCCAGGCACTGGCCTCGCGCCTCGCGGTCGCCAACAGCGAACTGCGCCTCGATCCGCTCATCACCGGCGCCGACCCCAAAACCTACCGCTGGCGCAAAAACGGCAAGGACCTGACAACCGCCACCGCAGGCCTTCTGTTCAAGTCGCTGAAAACTTCCGACGCCGGCGTCTATCAGCAGACCGTCACCAACAGCTTTAGTTCGGCCACCTCCAACAACCTCTGGCTGGCGGTCGCCGCAAAACCACCGCCCGCCGCCGCCGTCAAGCTGAACGGCAGCCTCACTCTCGCCAGCAAGGTCAGCCTGCCGCCTGGCGCCAGCGCCAGCTACCGCTGGCTTTACGAAGGTGAACCCCTGCCCGCCGGCGAGGGAGTCAGTGGCGAAAACAAGAATGTGCTCAAGATCACCGGCATGCAGCCGCAGCGCGCCGGCAGTTACACCTGCCGGGTGACGATCACCACACCCGATGGCAGTTTTCAAGGCACCCAGGGCGACACCGCCGTGGCCGTGATTGAAGCGCCACCCGAGTTGCAGCCCTTCAGCTTTACAGACGCCCGAGTCAGCCAGGACATCACCGGCCTGCAGATTCCCTGCTTGAAAAACCCGGCCAAGTTCGCCGCTTCGGGTCTGCCTCCCGGTGTCAAAATCGATCCCCTCACCGGCGTCCTGCAGGGCCGACCCACCGCAGCCCGCTACGTCAAGGGTGCCGTGGTGCCCTACCAAGTGATCATCACCGTCAGCAACCTCGCCGGCAAAGCCGTCTCGCCCCCGCTGCCCTGGACCATCCGGCCGCTGCCCGAGGGCGCCGCCGGCGTCTTCAGCGGCGTGCTTGGCCGCAGCGAGCCCATGAACGGGGGTCTCGGCGGCACCCTCCTGCTCACCATCACCCAGAGCGGCGCCTGCACTGGCAAACTCCAGCTCGGCTCCGTCAGCCTTGCCTTCAAGGGCAACCTTGATGTGCCCGCCGATGGCGGTAATCCCGCGCTCTCCTTCAGCATCGCCCGCAAGCCGCCACTGTCGCCGCTCACCGTCACCGACGCCGCACTCAATCTCGCTACCGGCCGCCTCGACGGCGAACTCAAGGATGGCGGCACTTCCCCGGTGGCCACGCTCGGTGCCTGGCGCCGTGCAACCCAGTCAGCCGCCGGCGTCTATAATGCCGCCCTCACTCCCGGCGAGGAAGTCTTCGAAAACGCCACCACTCTCCCACAGGGCGAAGGCTGGGCGACCTTCAAGGTCGGCACCAAGGCCACCGGCACTTGGGCCGGACGACTGGCCGACGGCAGCAGCTTCACCCACACCGCCCACTTGGGCGAGGACGGCCGGGGCAGCCTGTTTGCCCTGCTGCAGAAAAACACCGGCAGCCTGCTGGGCAGCACCCGCCTCAACACCGGCAACGGTGAACTCGACGGCGTCGCCATCGACTGGTTCATCCGCCCACCGACACCGGCACGCCTCTCCGGCACCTACCGCAACGGCATCCCGCGCCATGCCCTTGAACTTGTCGGCGGCCCCTACACCGCCCCACCGCCAGGCGCACGCCTACTGGTGTTCTACGGTGGAGGCCTCGCCGGCGACCTCACCGTGCCGCTCGAAATCAGCACCAGCCTGAAGTTCCTCGTCTCTGAGAACGACCAGGCTGCACGGGTGGATTCCTTCCAGGCCAAAACCGGTCTGTTTGGCGGCAGCTTCGTCCATGAGGGTCGGAAGGCCGTGCTCAGCGGCCTGCTCATCCCGCGCCTGCAGGGCGGCCGCGGCCATTTCCTGCTGCCCGGCACACCGGTCCCCGGCGAAAAAGCCGCACCTTCCTGGTCGGGAGCACTGCGGCTGACACCGCCCTGATCAGGCCTGGGCTTCCGCCGGTGATTCAACATTGCGAGCACCACCCACCGTCTGCGGCGCGATGCGCGCCTGCCAGATGTAGCGACGGAACAGGACCTTGACGCTGGCGGTCATCGGTACCGCCAGGATGGCGCCCAGAAGACCGCCGAGCAGCAGGGTCCACACCAGCACGCTGGCAATGACGGTCATCGGATGCAGGCCAACCGCCTCGCCAACGATGCGCGGTGAAATGAACAGGCCATCCACCTGCTGCACCACCGCGAACACCGCCGTCACCGCCAGCGGCAGTGCCCACCAAGGGTCGCCGGGAATCAGGGCACTGCCGCCCTGCACCGCACCGATGACGACCGACGGCATCCAGCACAGGGCGATGCCCAGATAGGGGATGATGCCGAGCACGCAGAGGGCGAGGCCGATGAGCAGACCAAAGTCGAGGCCGAGGATCATCAGACCAACGCCGGTGGCGATGCCATTGATGAAACTGACAAAGAGCTGACCGCGGAAAAAGGCGATCAGGTAGGTGTTGATCTCGCTCAGGCAGGCAACGACCTCGTCCTTGAAGGCGCTGGCGCGCAGCGGCAAATAGTCCGACCACTGTTCCTTGATCTTGGCGCTCTCGATCAGGAAGTAATAGAGGTAGAGCGGCACGATGATGAAGGACAGCAGGAAGCCGAACATGCCGAGGAAACCGCCGAAGGTGGACTTGATGAAATTCCAGCCACTCGCCGCCACCGCAGGCAGCGTCGTGCGCACCCAGTCGCCGGTGAGCAGGGCCTTGAAATCAAGTTCGCCTGCTGGCAGCGCCAGGGACTCGTCCGCGGACGCTGCCGCATCCGGGTTCGCCTCCGGAACCTGCACCGGCGGCACGACCTCCGGCATGGCATCAAGCCCTTGCTGCAGTTCGCTGCGCGTGCTGTGCGGGATCAGTTCGATGCCGTAGTCGCGCTCGACACGCGCAGAGAAATCGAGCACGGCCGTGCGCGCCTTGACCGTGTAGGCGGGCACCTTCTTCACCAGATTGGCGGTCTGCTCGGAGAGCTTGGGCACGATCCACCAGCCCAGGCCGAAGATCAGCGCGGAAAAGACGGCGAAGGCCAGCAGCACCGACGGCTGGCGGCGCAGGCCGCGCCGCTCCAGCCATTCCACCCCAGGCTCCAGCAGGTAGGCCAGCACGCCGGCCACGGCAAAGGGCGTCAGGATCGGCTGCAGGAAGCCAATGACACGTGTGCCAAGCAGAATGAAGCCCACCGTCAAGGCGCCGATGACCGTGAAGGACAGGGCCGTGACCGCGGTCCACAGGATGCTGCGCTGAAACGCCGTGGGCAGGTTTTTCATGATCGGCTCGGGAGGGACGGGGTTTTTATACTCCGTCGCCCGTCGCCCGCCTAGTGGAAAAAGCAGGCGCGTTCGGAACGCGGATTTCCTTTGCCGACACCGGCTTTTCCGGTTCTTTGACTTTCCTCCATGCTGTCCATCCCCGACCATCCCTTCCGCGCCTTCATCTTCGACTGCGACGGCACCCTTGTCGATTCCATGCCGCTGCACTATCAGGCCTGGACCGCCTCGCTCGCCCACCATCGCGCGCCCTTCGACTTCACCGAGGACTACTTCTATTCCATGGCCGGCGTGCGCGAGCAGGACGTTGTCGCCCTGCTCAATCAACAGCATGGTACCGACATCGATCCCGACGCGGTGGCCGAAACCAAGGCCGGGCTCTTCCGCGAGTTCATCCCACAGGTGCCGGCGGTGCGGCCGGTCGCCGACTTCGCCCGCTCGCTGCACGGCCGCCACCCGCTTGCCGTCGCCTCGGGCAGCGAGGAACCGCTCGTCCGCGCCTGCCTGGAGGTGAACGACCTGCTGCACCTGTTCGACACCATCGTCACACCGCGCAACGTCGCCCGCGGCAAACCGGCCCCGGACATGTTCCTACTCGCCGCCGAACGCCTCGGTGTCGCCCCCGAAGACTGCCTGGTCCTCGAGGACGGCCAATCCGGCATCGACGCCGCCAAGGCCGCCGGCATGCAGTGGGTCTACATCCCGCGCAGCCTGCGCTAGGCCGCCAATGCGCCCTTGCACGGACGCTCCGCGGCGGGCAGGTTGTCGGGCCATGAAAAAGCTTCTCGCCCTGCTCGGCCTTCTGGTCCTGCTTGTCCTCGCCGGAGCGGCCGCCGCCTCCTGGTGGATCCTGCGCCAGTTCGGCCCTGAAACCTGGGTTGCCCAAGCGGAAAGCCACTGGAACTGCCGCGCCCAGATCGGTGATGTCGACCTGAGGCTGCTCTCTCGCCCCGCCACCCTTGTTCTGAAGGAGGTCCACCTGGCCCGTCGCGACAGCGAGTCTGCCAAGCCTCTCGCCGAGAGAATGCCTTTTGCCGAAGGTGAAGCCGACATCCATGTCGCCGAACTGCGCCTCGACGTCCGCTTGGAAGACCTGCTCAACCGTCGCCTGCACGTCGAAGACCTGCGCATCGTCCGCCCCACCATTCGCGAAACGCTCGATGCCAAGGGCAGCAGCAGCCTGGAGGCGATCTTTCGCACACCGGACTCCGACGCCACCGTGGCGCCGAAACCGACGACGCCCAAACCCGCCACACACCAACCCGCGGCCAGTGAGGAGGAGACGGAACTGCCGCGCGGCGCCGGCGGCTTCAGCTTTGCCCTCGCCAAGGCGGCCATCGAGGACGGCACCCTCACCCTCAACGCCAAGGACAATGTCATCGAGATCACCCGCCTCGGTTTCCGCGTCGGTGGCATCGATCTGGAACAACTTAAGCCGGGTACGGAACTCGCCGCCGAACTCGAGGCCCACCTGCGTGTCACCGGCCTGACCCGCATCCAGGGCGCCAAACGCCAGGCCGAACTCGCCGTACTCGACCTGCGCGGCACGGGCAGCGTCGCACCGCTCGACGCCAAGACCGGTCGCTGGAAACCCAACACCCTGCTCAACCTCACCCTCGCCAGAGGCTCGGTGCTGGCCGGCCAGCAGACCCTCGGCGACGCTGCTGGCTCGGAGTTGCGCAAGCTGCAGGAATTCGGCATCGACCTCGCCCCGGTGCGCATTGGTGGTCCGCTCCAGCAAGACACCGTCATCGCCGGCCGCTGGGTCGGCGGCGCCTTCATTTTGCGCGAACAGGCGCTCTTCGTCTTCCCCGAGTACGAGGTGGCGCTGGAACAGAAATGCTGGCTCGACACCGTCAACGACCGCCACGAGTTCGATGTGCGCCTGACCTGCGGCCCGGAACTGCAGCAGCGCCTCCATCAGGGCATGGCCAAGGCCAAGCTCGGCGAATCGGTTGCCCGCGGCCTGGTCACTGCCCTCGCCGATGAACGCGGCCGGCTCACCTTCGACATCGAGTCGCGAGGCCCGCTCTCCGACCCGAAGGTGCGGCCGAAGACCGACCGCGTGCTGAAGAACCTGATGAGCGGCCAGGGTCTCGGCGACCTGCTCAAGGGACTGCTGCGCTGAGCGCCAGATCCTCCTGGAATAAAAAGCGCGCCGCGGTGGACCGCGGCGCGCTGCAGAAGGCAAATGGAACGAACGGTCAGGCCACCAGCGGGTGCAGGTTGTCCTTGCACCACTGGCCGTTCTGCTTGGTGACACCATCCGGATCATCGACCGCGGCGTGGGCCTCGTCCTCGCAGATGATCCAGCCGGAGTAGTTCCGCTGCACCAGCCACTCGGTGATCTTGTGGAAGTCAAGCTTGCCTGTGCCCATCTGTGCCCAGGGCTCGGCACCGTTGCCGGAGAAATCCTTGTAATGAATGTGGTTCACCAGGTGCTGCCACTTGTTGAGCGTGGCGATGACATCCATGCCGCCGCGGATGATGTGGCCGACGTCCGGGGTCCAGCCGGTGACCTTCGGATCGAGGCTGCTCAGGACGACGTCGTAGTCCTCCTGGGTGCGCACCAGCGATGCGGGCGGGCTGTTCGGATGGTAGGAGCACTTGATGCCAAGGTCGGCGGCCCGCTGCGAGACGCGATTGATGTTGCGAGCGACGTTGAGTCGGCGGCGCTGGACATCCTTGGCGCGACCGCTCGGCAGGGTCACCGTGCCAAGCATGGCACCCGGGAAGTGCTTGAGCAGGTCGATCGTGAAGTCGGCGGCGGCGCGCTCATGGGGCGCCTCTTCCTCGCCGTCCCAGGCGCAGACCAGGGCCAGACCGGCAAGCTGCATCTTGTGCTGCTGCAGGGTGTCCTTCAGGCGCACCGGGTCGCAAAAATCGCCCAGCCAGTATTTGCTGCAGCCCAAGGCGCTTTCCGAAATCTCCAGCACCATCGGTTCGATGCCGGTGAAGCCCGCCTCGGCGGCGACCTTGATCATGTGGTCGAGTTTGTTGTCATAGCCCTTGCCGGTTCCCTGCATGAACCAGGTGTAGACTTCCGAGCCGAATTGGATGTTTGCCATGGTGTTGGAATGTGGGTTGTTTCAAGCGCGCGAGCCGCGCGCCGCCATTGGAGCCGAGCCGGGAAATAATGTCCAGCGACGAATTATAAGGCACCGCCCAACAGCAAGGTTCAGCGTCGTGAATTCCACCAACAACCTTCCACCCTTCCGGCCTGGCCGCAAAGTACTCGTTCCCCACGAAACCCTCACCCCACGCCGCCGATCTTCAAATCCCGCAGCGCATACAGCCGCTCCTCCCGCGCCAAACCCCGCAGCAACCGCGCCCCCG
>DAIUCN010000129.1:0-10280 GCA_036846165.1 Prosthecobacter sp. | reverse complement strand
CAACAAGACGAGACACAGCAACCGCCACTAGCCGCTGTGTCGGCGGAGTCACCCGTAATGTGAACCTTCACCCCCGTCTTCCCCCTCGGCGAGGCTTGACCGGGGGGATTCCCCGCTCTTTGCTCGGGGTTCACCTGCATGACCCGCAAGACCCCTGAACAACTCCGCTCCTGGCGCTGGTACGGCCGGGATGAACTGCGTTCCTTTGGCCATCGTTCCCGCGCCAAGCAGGCGGGCTGGGGGGCGGAGGACTACGTCGGCAAGCCGATCATTGGCATCCTCAATTCCTGGTCGGAACAGAACTCCTGCCACATGCACCTGAAGCTGACCGCCGACGCGGTGCGGCGCGGCATCCTGCAGGCGGGCGGGCATCCGATGGAGATCCCGGTGCTGTCGGCGGGCGAGCAGCTGACCAAGCCGACGGCGATGTTCCATCGCAACCTGCTGGCGATGGAGACCGAGGAAGTGTTGCGCGGCAACCCGCTCGACGCGGCGGTGCTGCTCGGCGGTTGCGACAAGTCGACGCCCGGCCTGCTCATGGGCGCCTTCAGCATGGACATCCCGGTCATCTACATGCCCTGCGGACCGATGATCAAGGGCAACTGGCGCGGCGAGACGCTGGGGTCGGGCAGCGATGTCTGGAAGTTCTGGGACGAGAAACGCGCCGGCAAGCTGTCCTGGGAAGAATGGTGCGAGATCGAGGACGGCATCGCCCGCAGCCCCGGCCACTGCATGACCATGGGCACGGCCTCGACCCTGACCGCGCTCGCCGAGACCCTCGGCCTGTGCATCCCCGGCGCCTCCTCGATCCCGGCCGTCGACAGCGCCCACCTGCGCATCGCCGCGGCGGCGGGTCGCCAGTGCGTGGAAAACGCCTGGCTCGACCTGAAGCCCTCGGCCCTGGTCACGGAGCGCTCGTTTGAAAATGCCATCGCGGTCGACATGGCCCTGGGCGGCAGCACGAACGCCATCGTCCACCTCATCGCCATGGCGGGCCGGCTCGGCATCCGCCTGCCGCTTGAGAAGTTCGACGAGATCAGCCGGCGCGTGCCGCTGCTCGCCAACCTGCGCCCGGCGGGCAAGTACCTGATGGAGGAGTTTTATCATGCCGGCGGCCTCAAGGCCCTGCTCAACGGCATGCGCGACCTGCTGCACCTCGACGAGCGCACGATCACCGGCTTGAGCCTCGGCGAAAACGTCGCCGGCTGCGACATCCACGATGCCGATGTCATCCGCACCCCGGCGAATCCGCTGCAGGCCGACGGCGGCACGGCGATCCTGCGCGGCAACCTCTGTCCCAACGGCGCGGTCATCAAGCATGCCGCCGCCACACCGGCGCTCTGCCAGCACACCGGTCCGGCCCTGGTGTTCGACAGCTACCCCGAGATGAAGGCGGCGATCGAGGACATGGACCTCGATGTCACGCCCGACACCGTGCTCATCCTGCGCAACGCCGGCCCGGTCGGCGCACCCGGCATGCCGGAGTGGGGACAGTTGCCGATCCCGAAGAAGCTCATCCTGCAGGGCGTGCGCGACATGGTGCGCCTGTCCGACAGCCGCATGTCGGGCACGAGCTACGGCGCCTGCGTGCTGCACATCGCGCCGGAGAGCGCGGTGGGCGGACCGCTGGCCCTGGTGCGCAACGGCGACCTCGTGGAGCTCGATGTCGCCAACCGTCGCCTGCACCTGCACGTCAGCGACGACGAACTCGCGCGTCGCCGCGCCGAGTGGCAGCCGGCACCGCCGCGCTACCACCGCGGCTACGCCAAACTCTTCGTCGACCACGTCACCCAGGCCGATGAAGGCGCCGACTTCGATTTCCTCCAGCACGGTCCGGCCGTGCCGGAGCCGGAGATCTTTTAGAAGATGGGAGATCGGAGATGGGAGATGGGGGCCTTGCGGCGGTGCGCGGGGGCCTGGCTCCCGTTTACAGGCGGTCGCGCATGGTGGACTCGGCGGCTTCGCACTCGAGTCGCAGGGTCTCGGGGCTGAGCCAGTCGGCCCCGCAGGCGAGCACGGTCTCGCGCACCAGGCCGTCGGCCGAGGCGACCCGCAGGCAGTGCAGGGGAGCGTACTTCGCCGCCAGGCGCTCGATGAGGCGGTCGGCGGTGGCGCCGGCGGCCGCATAAAAGATCTGCAGGCCCTCGGGCTCCCGTTCCTCGCTGCTCTGTTTCTGGGTGCCGTCGAAAACGACGACCACGCGGGTGCCGGTCATGTCCTGAAGGTGGCGCAGGCGCTGCAGCAGCTGCTGGCGCGCCTGGTGGCGGCGCGAGGCCTGGCGCTGGAGCTGTTTCAGCTCCGGCCAGGCATGCATGACGTTGTGGCCATCCACCAGCAGGTAGGTCAAGGGGCTGCCCATGGTCCAATCTGGACCCGGAAGAGTCGCTTCGCCAGAAGAGAGCGGCCCAGAGGGAATTTCAGATTTCAGATTTCACATTTCAGATTCCGAGCCCCCGGATCCTGCCGGCACCCCCCCAACTGAAATCTGAGATCTGAAATTTGAGATCTGAAATGGCGCAGCCCCCCGGAACCGATTCCTGTCTTGAAGGTTGCACCGTCTTGTCAGATACTTTTTTTCCGGCCCCGCCTGGGTGGCGGCTGGAAATCCCCTCCTCCATGTCCGTTCCCCCACGCACGCCGCCGGAAATCCGCGATCACGAGACCCTGCGCATGATCGGGCGCGGCGCCTATGGCGAGGTCTGGATGGCGCGCAGCGTCACCGGCGCGCTGCGCGCGGTGAAGGTGGTCTGGCGCGAGGACTACGACCATGCCGACGCCTTTGAGCGCGAGTTCGAGGCGATCAAGTACTACGAGCCGGTGTCGCGCAAGCATCCCGGCCTGGTGCCGATCCTGCAGGTGGGGCGCAGCGATGAGCAGGGCTTTTATTATTACGTCATGGAGCTGGCCGACGACCTGGAGCGCGGTCGCGACATCCAGGCCGACAGCTACCAGCCGCACATTCTCGGCCTGCAGATGCGCCGGCAGAAGCGCATCCGCGCCTCCGACTGCCTGAAGCTCGGCGCCAACGTCGCCGACGGCCTGCACTACCTGCACCAGAACAAGCTCATTCACCGCGACGTCAAGCCGTCGAACCTGATCTTCATCGACGGCCAGTGCCGCCTGGCCGACATCGGCCTGGTCGCCCTCATGGGCCAGCGCACCTTTGTCGGCACGGAGGGCTTTGTCGCGCCTGAGGGACCCGGCTCGCCGGAGTCCGACATCTTTTCGCTCGGCATGGTGCTTTACGAGGCGAGCACGGGCAAGGACCGGCTCGATTTCCCGGACATCCCGTCCTGCACGGAGACGGGCGACCAGCTGGAAGACTGGAAGCGGCTGCATCGGGTGATCTGCCAGGCCTGTGCGCCGCGCGCCAAGGATCGCTACTCGAGCGCGCACGAGATGGCGCTCGACCTGCGCGGTCAGCCGCTGCCCTCGCGGCGGGCGGTCTGGCAGTGGGCGGCGGTGGCGACGCTGGCCCTGACGCTGGCGGTGGGGTTTGGCATGTGGCTGGCGCTCAAGGACGGCGGCGCCCTGGTGGCGGTGCAGAAGGCGACGCCGCTGCTGACGATTGCCAGCGAGCCGGCCGGCGCGGAGGTGTTTGCCGGCGAGAAGCGGCTGGGTCTGACGCCGCTGGAGCTGAATCCCGAGGAGGGCGTGCCGGTGATCTACCAGCTGCGCCTGGCCGGCCACAAGCTGCAGGAGATCGAGCACAGCGCCACCCGCTCGCAGCCGGCGCGCTTTGATTTGAAGCTCGAGCCGACGCGCCTGCCGCAGCCGGGCGAGCGCTGGTCGAACAGCCTGGGCATGGCCTTCAAGCCCAGCCTCAACGGCCACACCAGCGTCGAGCCGGTGCAGATCAAGTTCTTCAAGCGCTTCCTGGAGGGCACCGGCCGCTCCTTCGAAGGCCGTGTCGTGCGTGCCGCCTCGGGACAGGAGTCGGCCTATTTCATCGTCGTGCCGATCGGCGATGCCGAAGCCTTTCGTTTCTGGATGACTGAGGAGGACCGCCGCGCCGGCTGCCTCAGCCAGGAGCATCAATATCAGGTCGAACCGTTTTATTATGTCGAGAGCGGTGCGCCGACCGATGACTTGCCGGATGAACGTGACACGGATGCCGGCCCGGAGGAAGGGCGCGACTGGCAGGCCTTTCATTTGCGCGTCGAGCGCCAGACCTACGGCAGCGTCGTTGTGCGCACCAGCCCGGAGAAGGTGCGGGTCTTCCAGCACGAGCAGTTCCTCGGCTACACCCCGCTCGAACTGCCGCGTGTGCGCAGCGGGCCGGTCGAATATGACCTGCGCGAGGAGGGGTTCTCCGACATCATCCTCGAGGGCGAGGTGCGTTCCGGCGAACTGCTCGAACTGTTTGCCGACATGCAGACCCGACAGGCGGTCACCTTCGGTCGCGAGTGGAAGGCGAACAGCCTTGGCATGCGCTTCGTGCCGCTGGGGGAATCGACGATGATCGCCGCCACCGAGACGCGCCGGCGCGACTATCTGGAGTTTGCCAAGGCGGCCAACCGGCGCCGGCCGGGCAATGTCGATGCCGAGGGGCGCGGGGCCACCCACCCGGTGGTCAGCATCGACCGCGAGGAGGCGCGCGCCTTCTGCGCCTGGCTGACCGAGCGCGAGCGCAATTCCGGCCTGATCGGCGCCAAGGACGTCTACCGGCTGCCGACCGACGAGGAGTGGAGCCGGGCGGTGGGCTTGCCGCTGGAGCGCGGTGTCACGCCGGCCGAGCGCAACGGTCGCATCCGCGGCATCTACCCTTGGGGCTTCGACTGGCCGCCGCCGCCGAAGACCGACAACCTGGCCGACATGAATGCCGCCCGACGCAGCAACCTGGAGAATGTCATCCCCGGCTACGAGGACAATTTCCCCCAGCTCTCGCCCGTCGGCGCCTTCCCGCCCAACGAACGCGGCATCCTCGGCCTGGCTGGCAACGTCGCCGAGTGGGTGGACACTGACTACGACAACGGCCGCAAGGCACCCTCCGGCAAGGCGGTGCTCGGCACCGTGCGCGGCGGCAGCTGGCGCAGCGCGAATCCGGATGAGCTGCTCTCCTCCGTCCGTCAGTCGGTGCCGGCCGACAGCCGCAATCCGGCCATCGGCTTCCGGGTGGTGCTGGAGCGCGGGCGCTGAGAAAAGCCCGGCCGCCGCTTGCGGCGGTGGGGGGCGACTGCTTGAATGGCGGTCGATTCATGACCCCCAAGCACTTCCATTTCATCGGCATCTGCGGCACCGCCATGGGCTCGACCGCCGTCGCCCTGCGCGCCCTCGGCCACCGCATCACCGGTTCGGATGAGAAGGTGTATCCGCCGATGTCCGACGTGCTGCGCGCGGCTGGCATCGGTTTGTCGGAGGGCTACAAGCCGGAGAACCTGCCGGAGGGTGCCGACCTATATGTGGTCGGCAACGCCATCTCGCGCGGCAACGAGGAGCTGGAAACCGTGCTCGAGCGGCGCCTGCCCTATGTGTCGATGGCCGAGCTGCTGCGCCGCGAGGTCATCCAGGGCAAGCGCAGCTTTGTCGTCAGCGGCACCCACGGCAAGACCACGACCACGACCCTGCTCGCCTGGATCCTTGAGCACGCGGGTCGCAACCCGGGTTTCATGATCGGCGGCGTGCCGGCGAACTTCGACAGCGGCGCGCGCTTCAATCACGGCGAGTTCTTCGTCATCGAGGGCGACGAGTACGACACCGCCTACTTCGACAAGCGCTCGAAGTTCCTGCACTACCTGCCCGAGTGCGTCATCGTCAACAACATCGAGTTCGACCACGCCGACATCTTCGGCAGCCTCGACGAGATCCGGCTCACCTTCCAGCGCCTGCTCAACAGCGTGCCGCGCAACGGCCTGGTCCTGCTCAATGGCGACGACGCCAATTGCCTGTCGCTGAAGAGTTACGCGCCCGTGCGCACGGTCGGTCTCGGTGAAGGCTGCAGCGAGCGCATCCGCCTGACCGGCGGCGACGGCGAGGGCACCGATTTCGAGATCAACGGCGTGGCCTTCCGCGTGCCGATGATTGGCGAGTTCAACGTCCGCAACGCCGCCATGGCGGTCTGCGCCGCGCGTCAGGCTGGCCTCAGCGATGCGGAAATCCGCGCCGCCCTGGCCGCCTTCAAGGGCATTCGCCGGCGCCAGCAGGTGCGCGGCGAGGCCGGCGGTGTCACGGTGGTCGACGATTTTGGTCACCACCCGACAGCGATCCGCGAGACCCTGCGCGGCATGCGCCAGAAGTACCCGGGTCGCCGCCTGTGGGCGGTGTTTGAGCCGCGCTCGAACACCAGCCGACGCAACCTCATGCAGAATGAGCTCGGCGAGGCGCTCAAGGAGGCCGATGGCTCGGTCATTGCCGCGGTCGCCAATCCCGAGAAGGTGGCGGCGGATCAGCGCCTTGATCCCGATGCCGTCGCCGCGGCCGTGCGCGCCGCGGGTCGCGCCTGCTTCCACGAACCCGACACGGCGGCCATCGTCGCGCGGCTCAAGGCCGAGTGCCGCGCCGGCGATGTCATCCTGGTCTTCAGCAATGGCGGCTTCGACGGCATCCACGACAAACTGCTCGCCGCGCTGGCGTCTGACCAATGATGGGTAGGGCGCCGCTGCGCCGGCGCCGAAGAATGGTTCCCGAGTGGCAGCATTCGCCAGCGCGCGGGATTTCGGGGGAGGCGGTGTCCGGGGCGGAACGAATCGGACGCGACGCAGCGCGTCCCTACCGGAGGATGGGTAGGGCGCCCTGTCTCAGGGCGCCGGGATCAGGAAATCTGAGATCTGAAATCGCTACTCTTGCCGGCAGAGCCGGAGCAGTTCGCCATGCACGGCGGTTGCCGCCAGCGGCGATTCCTCCGTGGCGAGGCCGGGGCCGATCAGCACCGGCCAGTCTTCGCGGTCTTCGGGAACACGCCCGTGCGAGCCGCGCACGAGGGTCGCATCGAGCGGGATGAGATCCATCTTCATGCGCATCCCGAGCTTCTTGCGCAGCAGTTTGAGCGCGATCTTCAACTTCGGAAAACGCACCGTCGGATCGAGGAAGAGCTCGACCGGGTCGTAACCGCACTTGCGATGGATGTCGACGCAGCGGGCGAACTCGGGCGCACGGGCGTCGTCGAGCCAGTAGTAGTAGGTGAACCAGCTGCGCGCATCGGCGATGGCAATGAGGTTGCCGGCGCGTTCGTGGTCGAGGCCAAGCTCACGCTGGGCCGCGCGGTCGAGCACGCGTTCGACTCCGGGGGTGCGCTCCAGCAGGGCGCGCACGGCCTCGAGCAGGGACGGGTCGTTGACGTAGATGTGGGCGAGTTGGTGGTCGGCCAGGGCGAAGACGCGGCAGCCACCGAGGTCGAGGGTTTCCTGGCCGAGTTCGTCCTTGATCGACAGCCAGCCTTGGGCGCGGAAGACGCGGTTGAGGTGCACGGGGCGGTCGACATCGGTGATGCCGTATTCCGAGAGCAGGGCGACGCGGACACCGCGCGCCTCGTAGAAATCGAGCAGGTCGCCGACCAGGGTGTCGATCTCGCGCAGGTCGCCGGCGATGTGCGGGAAATCGAGGCCGTAGCGCTGCAGGTTGTAGTCGAGGTGCGGCAGGTAAACGAGGCTGAGCGACGGCTGGTGCCGGGTTTCGATCCACTTGGCCGATTCGGCGATCCACTCGCTCGAGCGCAGGCCCGCGGCCGGACCCCAGAAAAAGGGGAAGGGGAAGGGGCCGAGGTCGCGCTTGAGTTCGTCGCGCATCGCCATCGGCTGGGTGTGGATGTCGAAGACCTTGAGGCCGTCGGACAGGTACAGCGGTCGCGGCGTCACCGTCCAGTCGGCGGTGGAGTGCATGTTGTACCACCAGAAGACCTTGGCGCAGGTGAAGCCGGGTTGCTCGCGGCGCAGTTTGTCCCAGAGCATCTCCGCCTGCACCAGCGCCTCGGGCTGCTTCCAGAAGCGGTGCTCGGCGTAGTCGCGCTCGTACCAGCCGTTGGCGACCGCGCCATGCACGGCCGGCGGCTGGCCGGTGAGGTAGGTGGCCTGGGCCGTGCAGGTGACGGCTGGCAGCACGGGTTCGATGAGGCGCAGGCCCTGCTGTTCGACCAGGGCGCGCAGGCGGGGGGTGTGCTCGCCGATCAACCGGCGGGTCAGGCCGACGACGTTGAGGAGGGCGGTGCGCTGCATGGGGGGCTTTCGCCGCGGCGGCCGGCCGGGTCAAGCCGCGGTCCGACTCAGTAGCGCAGCAGCTCGCGCAGGGCGTTGCTGATGCTGGCCGTGGTCGGGCGGTGCGACTTCCACAGGTTCGGGTGGTAGGGGATGGGCGTGTCCTTCGAGTTCAGCCGCATGGGTGGCGCGTCGAGCATGTGGAAGGCCTCGCTGCTGACGCGGGCGATCACCTCGGCGGTGACCCCGCCCCAGGGGAAGGTTTCGCCGACCGCGAGCAGGCGGCCGGTGCGCGAGACCGAGGCGAGGATGGTGTCGGTGTCCATCGGCTTGACGCTGCGCAGGTCGACGACCTCGATCTGGTAACCGTCGCGCTGCAGTTCCTCGGCGGCGCGCAGGGACTCGTGCAGCATGGCGCTGTAGGTGACGATGGTGGCGTCGCGTCCGGGGCGGGCGATGCGCGCCTTGCCGATCGGCACGCGCTGGCCGAAGTCCTCGGCCTTGAGGTGGTAGTAGAGGAACTTGTGCTCGCAGAAGATGACGGGGTCATCGAGCTGGACGCTGTCGAGCAGCATCCAGTAGGCGTCTTCCACGGTGGCCGGCGTCAGGATGACCAGGCCCGGGTAGTGGGCATAGATGCTCTCCATGCTCTGGCTGTGGAAGGGGCCGCTGCCGGCCGTGCCGCCGCTGGGCAGGCGGATCGTGATCGGGCAGGGGGTCTGGGTGCGCCAGTAGAGGGTCGCCGCCTGGTTGACGATCTGGTTGAAGCCGACCGACGAGAAGTCGGCGAACTGCATCTCGATGATCGGGCGCGCGCCCTCGATGGCGGCGCCGACGGCGAGGCCGATCATGGCGTCCTCGCTGATCGGCGCGTCGAACACGCGGCCGGGGAACTCGCGGCCGAGGTTCTTGGTGGCCTTGAAGGCGCCGCCGAAGGTGGAGATGTCCTGGCCGTAGAGGAAGACGTCCGGGTTGGTGCGGAGCGCCTCAAACTGCGCCTCGCGGATGGCTTCGAGGTAGGTGATGCTCATTCGTTCTGGCCCTCGACAAGGGCGGCGGTGGCGAGGGCCTGCCAGTTTTCGCGGTAGGGATCGGGTGCCGGTTCACGGCCCGCCTGGGCCTGGGCGGCGTCGACCTCGCGGCGTGCCTCCTCTTCCCAACTGCGGAAGAGGGCGTCGTCGGCCCAGCCTTCGTCCCTGGCGCGCTGCTTGGCGACCTCCAGACAGTCGCGCCCCTCGTGCTGGTGGCGGGCGGTGTCGGGGATGTACGAGGCGTCGTCGTGCTCGCCGTGGCCGCCGAGGCGGAGCAGGGTGCCGACGACCATCTGCGGGCCGTGACCGGCGCGGGCGCGGGCGAAGGCGGTGCGGAAGACCGACAGCGTTTCGTAGAGATCGGTGCCGTCGACGCGGTAGCCCTCGACCCCGTAACCGACGGCGCGGTCGGCGAGGTGCTCGCAGGCATACTGGCGGGCGGTCGGGGTGGAGTAGGCGAACTGGTTGTTGGCGATGCTGACCACGAGCGGCAGCTTTTCCACGGCGGCGAGGTTCAGCCCCTCGTGGAAGGCGCCGGTCGAGGTGCCGCCGTCGCCGATGCTGGTGGCGCCGACGCTGTCGCCGAGCGTGCCCTTGAGGCGACGGGCAAAAAGGGTGCCGGCGACGACCGAGACCAGGCTGCCGAGGTGGGAAATCATCGCCAGGTACCCCTCGCGCGGGCGACCACGGTGGATGTTGCCGTCGCGACCGCGCATCGGCCCGGTGACGGCGCCGAGGTAGGTGCGCAGGGTGTCGAGCACCGGTTCACCGTAGGCGATGCGGCCGGCCTGATCGCGGATCAGCGGGCCGTAAACGTCGTGGCCCTTGCGCAGGTGGATGCCGGCGGCGGCGCTGAAGGCCTCCTGGCCGCGGCCGAGGTAGACCCCGCCGACGATGCGACCGCCGGCGCGGTACAGGCTGGCGAGTCGCTCCTCGAGGGTGCGCGACAGGATCATGCAGCGCAGGGTCCGCAGGAAGTCGTCGCGCAGCGCCTCCTTCGCGGGCGTTTCCGGGCGGGGATGGGTCGGGGTGGCAGGCACGTGGCAGCAGGATCAGGTCACCCTCTCGCGGCACCGGCCGGGCGGGGGCGGCATTTCAGACAAAATCGTTTCACAAAGGC
>DAIUCN010000128.1:0-10444 GCA_036846165.1 Prosthecobacter sp. | reverse complement strand
CACAGGGAGGGGGGGGAGGCTTGGGGCGGCTCGCTGCGGCGGAGGTGGATGATGGCGTTGGCGTCGGGCAGAAGGGGTTGCAGCCAGGTGCCCTTGGCTTGAAGCAGGGGTTGCACGCGCTGGCTGTCGAGCAGCTGCGCGATCTTGCGTTCCAGGCCGGTGATTTCGATGTCGAGCAGCTTCATTTCCTGCTCTGCCTGGCGTTGCTGTTCGGCCAGGGCTGTGGTGCGGTTTTTGTTCACGACGACGCTCAGCGCCGCCATGAGCAGGGCGCCACACACCAGCAGCGCGGCGGTGAGCCACGGGATGCTGAAGCTGCTGCGATGGCGCTGGTTTCTCATGCGGGCAGGCGTTCGACGGCACGCAGGCGGGCGCTGCGGGCGCGTGGATTGAGTTCCAGTTCGGCGGGTGAGGCCTCCGCCGGCTTGCGGGTGAGCAGGCGTGTCAGGCAGTTTGGATTCGGGCGCGGCTCGGGCCATTCGGGACGGTCGAGAAAAGGGGCGCTCATGGCTTGGAAAGCCTGCTTGACGACGCGGTCCTCAATGGAGTGGAAAGTGATCACGGCCAGGCGTCCGCCGGGCTTGAGCCAGTGCGGTGCGGCCTGCAGGAATTCGCGCAGGGCGGCGATCTCCTGGTTGGTTTCCATGCGCAGGGCCTGGAAGGTGAGGGTGGCGGGGTGGCGGCGACCGTGCTTTGGGCAGACCCGTTCGATCATGCCGGCGAGCTGCAGGGTGGTGGTGAAGGGGCGGCTGTCGCGGTCGTGGACAATGGCACGGGCGATGCGACGAGCCTGCGGCTCCTCGCCATACTCGCGCAGCAGTCGCTCAAGCTCCTCCTGTGAATAGGTGTTGACGATGTCCGCC
Organism: Prosthecobacter sp.; assembly: GCA_036846165.1. GTDB lineage: Bacteria > Verrucomicrobiota > Verrucomicrobiia > Verrucomicrobiales > Verrucomicrobiaceae > Prosthecobacter. Next base: position 9,581 of record DAIUCN010000128.1, on the reverse strand, counting down.
GCGGTCAGTGCCGAGGTCGTGTCCATGCGCATGTCGAGCGGACCGTCCTTGGCAAAGGAAAAGCCCCGTTCCGGCGCATCCAGATGGCGGCTGCTGACGCCAATGTCGATGAGCATGCCGTCGAAGCGGCCGACGCCCGCCTCGCTGAGGACCTGTGTGAAGTTGCGGAAGTTACCGCGCAGGGCACAGAAGCGGTCTTCGTAGGGCTTCAGGCGCGCTCCGGCGTGGGCGAGTGCTTCATCGTCCTGATCCATCGCCACGACGCGGGCGCCGTGTTGCAGCAGGGCCTCGGTGTGACCACCGCCACCGAGGGTGCCATCAAAAAACAGCTTCTCGGGAGCGGGGCGCAACAGGTCGAGCACCTCCTGCAGCAGCACGGGCTGATGGTAGAAGGGCATGGCGCGACTGCCGGGATCGACCGGCGGTTCCGTGGGGTCACTGCTGCCGGGGCGCGAGGCCGATTTGCCGCGGCCCCAGGGCATTTGGTCATCCATGGCTTCCGTGGTGCCAAACCAGGGCCAGACGCCGACCTGAAACAGTCCCTGCCAGCGCCTGTTTGAGCGTTTTCGCCGCACCTCCGGCGTGCCGTTCCATGGGAAGGCACTCCAGGAAAACAGGGCAAGACTGGGAGCGGATGCGGGCATGTGACACCTGACAGGGCAGGTAGGACGGGAGATTGCCGGCAGCAAATGATATTCCACAAATGCTGCTAATTAAGATAACTTTATTATCTGGAAGCGGGTAGAATGGCAATGCTGGATTTGCACTTTTTTGAAGGCGGGTAGCGAGACAAATGTGTTCATAAAAACAGTTTCTTTACCTGGCGGATCCGTTTTCGCCGCGCCGTTTGTGTGCTAGATTGACAGTTCATGTCCCACTCTGTTTCTGCACCCGAACTGCTTGCCCCTGCCGGCAACTGGGAGTGTGCGCGTGCGGCGGTCGCCAACGGGGCCGACGCCATCTACTTCGGCCTGCCGCGCTTCAATGCCCGCATGCGGGCCGACAACTTTTCCGCTGAAGATCTGCCCGAACTGATGAGCTTCCTGCACGGGCACGGGGTCAAGGGGTACTGCGCCTTCAATGTACTGGTGTTCACGGGCGAACTTGTCGATGCGGCGGAGCAGTTGCGCGTTCTGGAAGCTGCCGGGGTCGATGCTGTCATTGTTCAGGACCTTGGGTTGGCCCGCCTGGTCAAGGCTTTGACTCCGAATCTGCGCCTGCATGCCAGCACGCAGATGACCCTGACCTCACCCGAGGGATTGGAGTTGGCGCGTGGGCTCGGCATTGATCAGGCGGTGCTGGCCCGCGAGCTCAGCCTGCGCGAACTTGAGCGTTTCCACGCGAAGGACGACCCGGCGCTGCCACTCGAGGTCTTTGTGCACGGCGCGCTCTGTGTCGCCTACAGTGGCCAGTGCCTGACCAGTGAGTCACTGGGGCGGCGCAGTGCCAACCGCGGCGAGTGCGCCCAAGCCTGCCGCATGCCCTATGAGATGATCGTCGATGGCGAGAAGCGCGACCTCGGCGACAAACGCTATCTGCTCAGCCCGCAGGACCTGGCGGCGGTCGACGAAATCCCGCGCCTTGTGGAACTCGGCATTCGCAGCCTGAAGATCGAGGGGCGGTTGAAGACGCCCGAGTACGTGGCTGCGGTCACCCGCGTCTATCGCAAGGCGCTTGATGCCGCCCTGGCGGGCCGTCGGGAGGAGCCGGTGATCGGCGATGAGGATCGCTACGAACTCGAGATGACTTTTTCGCGTGGCCTGTTCTCCGGCTGGATGCACGGGGTCAATCATCAGCGGCTGGTCGGCGCGCTCTACGGCAAGAAGCGCGGCGTTTATGTTGGTACGGTGCATGCCCTCGCGCAGGACAGGGTCGAGCTTGATGCCGTGCCGGCGCATCTGAAACCCGGCGACGGCGTGGTGTTTGAGAACCTGAACGACACCAATGACGAGCAGGGGGGGAGAATCTACGGTTTGAGTGGCCAGCGTCTTGAATTCCAGCGCGGTCGTCTCGACACGACGCGGCTGCGTGTGGGCATGCGCGTGTTCAAGACGGGTGATCAGGTGCTGGAGCAGCAGCTGCGCTCAACCTGGCAGGGCGACATCCCGCGTCGCCGGCGCCGCCGGCTTGACTTGCGGGTCGCCGGCGCGGTGGGGGCGTCACTGGTGCTGGAATGTCAGGATCCGGTGGTGCGGCTGGAGTCTGCCATGCCCCTGCAGGCGGCGCTGCAGCGCCCCCTGACCGCAGAGCGACTGCGCGAGCAACTTGGCCGACTCGGGGGCACCGCCTTTGAACTGGGTGAGCTCCTGGTCGATCTGCAGGGGGCGGTCATGCTGCCGGTCAGTGAGCTGAACCGGCTGCGGCGCGAGTTGGTCGAACAGGTCACCACCCAGCCTGAAGCGGTGCCGGCGGTGGCCGGGCGGGCGATGGTTTCCGTGCCGTCCATGCTCGACGCGGTGCAACAGCGCCGGGCCGACGCCTCCGCGGCGGTTCCGTCCTGCCTGCATGTGCTCTGCCGCGATGTTGTGCAGGTCGACGCTGCACTCGCCGCCGGCGTGACGAAGCTGTACGCCGACTTTGAGGACATTCGTCAGTATGCCGAGCTCGTCGAACGCGTGCGCGCGCACGGGGGGGCCGAAATCTGGCTGGCAACCCCGCGCATTCAAAAATCGGGCGAAGCAGGCTTCTTCAAACTCATTTCCCGTGCCCGCCCCGATGGCGTGCTCATTCGCAACCTCGGTGCCATCGCCTTTTTCCGTGGCGAGGATCTGCCGGTCACCGGCGATTTTTCGCTCAACGTTGCCAACCCGCTCACGGCCGAGTTCCTCAAGGATACGGGTTTGCAGCGCCTGACAATCAGTTACGATCTCAACATCGAGCAGGTGCTTGACCTGCTGCGCGCGGCGCCGCCGGAATGGTTCGAGCTGACCCTGCACCAGCACATGCCGATGTTTCACATGGAGCACTGTGCCTTCGCCGCCTTTTTGTCGAACGGCACCGATTTCACCAACTGCGGTCGCCCCTGTGAAAAGCATCGTGTGCGCCTGCGCGACCGGGTCGGCATGGAGCATCCGCTCAAGGCCGACGTCGGTTGCCGCAACACCCTGTTCAATGCCGTTGCCCAGACGGGTGCGCAGTTTCATGACGAGTTGCGGGCCGCCGGTCTGCGTAGCTTTCGGATCGAGTTGCTGGAGGAGGATGCCGCCGAGACCGGCCGGATCATCCGTGCCTACCAGGATCTGCTTGCCGACCGCCGCCGCGGTACCGACCTCTGGCGCGACCTGCGTGCCCAATGCCAACTGGGGGTTACCCGTGGCACACTGGCGGAGTGGGGCTGAGTGGGCAAAACTGGGTTCCAGGCGACAGGCGGCGCGGATTGCACCTGTGGAATCTTGCCAATGGCCGTCCTCTGGATGCAGTGCAGAATGTTCGGTCCCGTCCGACAGGTGCATCACTTCCCATAATCCGCGCCAGTGAGGCTGTGCAGCACGGATCCCTGCCACTGCCGCAGTTTGGCGCGCAGTTCGGTCACGCGTTCCGGCAGTTTGGCGGCGAGGTTGGTGGTTTCGGCGGGGTCGGCCTGCAGGTCGTAGAGTTCAACCTTTTCGGTGCCGGCCTGGGTTTCCTGAATGAGCAGCTTGAGATCGCCCTCAATGAGGGTGCGCGTGCCGAGGAAATCGGTTTCCGCGATGTCCGGGTGGCGGACGTTGGTGAAGTCACGCGTGGCCTTGCCAGCGGATTTTTTGACCAGCGGGGTGGTGCCTTCCTGCAGCTCGGGGGCGAGGTAGGGTTCGCGATGCCGACCGCCGGCGCGCCGGCTGTCAAACTCCCAAAAGGCCAGTGGTGTGGGACGCGTTTCGAGTTGGCCGTCGAACACGGGCGACAGATCCATGCCATCAAGCGGTCGGTCCGGCAGCGGCTGACCGACCAGCGCGGCGACCGTGGGCAGCAGGTCGCTCGTGCTGGCGCGCACGCGGGTGCTGCGCGCTTGCGGAATGCGCGCCGGCCATTCGATCAGGCCGGGCACGAGCGTGCCGCCCTCGTAAAAGGTCGCCTTGGCGCCCCGGTGGGGATGGCCGAGCGCCGCGTCCGGCGACGTGCCGTTGTCGCCGCAGTAAAACAGCAGGGTGTTGTCGCGCAGGCCCTCGGTGGCCAGATGCTGGCGCAGGGTGCCGATGGCGCGGTCCATGGCAGTGATCTCCGCGTAGCGTTCGCGCAGCACCTCGCCCTGCGGCCGGGTGGTGGGTCCGCCGGTTTCATTCGAGGTGAGTTTCACCTTCTTCGTGTATTTCGCTGGAAGGTCGTCGTACAGCGCCAGGTCCTGGGGCAGGCCGCTGTAGGGTTCGTGGGGCGAGCCGAACCAGATGACCTGGAAGAAGGGTTTGCCGGCCTGGCGGGCGCGTCCGATGGCGGCGATGGCCTCGCGCACGAGGATCTCCGAGCTCTCGCCGGCAAACATCTCCGGCGGCCCCCCATTGCGCGAGAGGGAGGGATTCATCTCGAAGAAGTTGTCGTGCGACAGGTTTTCATGAAAACCCATGGCAAGCGGGCTGACGGGCGAGGCCTTTTTCACCGCTCCGACATGCCATTTGCCGAGATGGGCGCCGTGGTAGCCGGCCTTGCCGAGCAGGTGGGCAACGGTGACTTCTTCAGGACGGAACGACCAGCCGGGAGCGAAGGTGCCCATGCGGTTCGGATGACGACCCGTGAGGAAGCTGGCGCGGGTCGGCGAGCAACTCGGGTGGGCCGCATAAAAGCGCTCGAACTTCAATCCCGTGGCCGCCATGGCATCAAGCACGGGGGTCTTCACGTGCGGATGACCGTTGTAACCGGTCTCCTCCCAGCCGTGGTCATCGCCCATCATGAGGATGATGTTGGGCGGAGCGGCGGTGAGCAGCGGAGCGAGGAGAAGGGGGAGGAAGCGCATGGGAAGGGAGAACCGAGAACCGCGATCAAAGCCGCAGGGGCAGAATCCAGGCGGGGCCTTTGCCGCAGGGGACGGTGTGCAGGCGGGTCAGACTGCCGGTTTGCGGATCGCGACGGTAGACTGCGAGGGTGTGCGAGCCTTCGCCGGCGGCGACGACGTAGCCATCACCCGGTGTCAGGCAGAAGGAGCGCGGGGTTTTTTCGGTCGGGGTCTGGCCGAGGGAACGGAGTCGGCCGGTGTCGGGGTCGAGCGCGAAGACGGCGAGGCTGTCGTGGCCGCGGTTGGAGGCGTAGAGGAAACGACCATCGGCGCTGACATGGATGTCGGCGCAGGAGCCGGTGGTCCAGCCTTCGGGTACGGTGGACAGGCTTTGCCGGGCGCTCAACGTGCCGCGGGGGGCGTCGTAATCGCAGAGGGTGACGCTGAGGCCCTGTTCGTTGACGAAGTAGACCCAGCGGCCGTTCGGATGAAACTGCAGGTGGCGCGGGCCTTGGCCGGCGCCGCCCGGCAGGTGCGGCGGTTCGTTGGGGCTGAGGCGACCCGTGCCCGCGTCGAAGCGCAGTTGCTCGACCTTGTTGAGCTCGCCGACATGCGGCACGAAGGCGAAACGGTTGTCGGGTGAGGTCTGAATGGCATGGGCCTTTTTGCCGGTCTCCAACACGGACACGGGAGTGCCGGCGACCTTGCCCTCGCGCAGGGGCAAGACGCCGGCGACGCCTTCGCTGTAGGAGGCGGCGAGCAGCCAGCGGTCGGTCTTGTCGGCGTGCAGGTAGGCGGCATTGAAGCCGAGATCGGCCAACACGGGCTCGCCGGGCAGGCCGGTCTGCGGGTCGATGACAAAACTTGCGGCCTGGCGCGTGCTGCGGATCGAGGCGTGCAGGTGGCGGCGGTCGGGGCTGAGCGCCAGGCTGCCGGGCGAGCCGGACAGGTCGACCGTGCCCTTGCGCTCAAGCGCGCCGCTGGTTTCGTCGAGGTGAAAGACCGCGAGCCGTTTGTCGCCACTTTCCGAGACGTAGAGCACGATCGGGGCAGCCTGGGCGAGACCGAGGAAGCTGAGCAGCAGGAGCAGGCGTTTCATGAAATGCAGGAGAATGGGATGGGGCCATGCTCACTGGCCCACGCACCAGAGGTATTCCTGGCGGGTGGGCGTGGTTTGGGCGGAGCGCAGGTAGAGGCGGTTGCCGCAGAGGGCGGGCGAACTGAAGGACTCCTCGCCAAGCGCATTCTGGGCGAGCACCGTGCATTTTTCTGGCGAGACTTCGAGCACCGAGGTGACGCCGCCCTTGCTGGTGGCGTAGATGCGGTTGCCCACCATGACCGGCGAGCCGTAGAATTCGCGGTCGATCTTCTCCGACCAGCGTTCCTCGCCGGTGTCCGCCTTCCAGCAGATCGCGCGACCGGCGTCGCCGACGGCATAGACGTGGCCGTCCTTGACCAGCAGCGAGGGCACATAGGTCTTCGTGGGGTTCTCCCAGGCGATGCGGCCCGAGCCGTCGGCCTCCAGGGCAAGCGTGTGGTTCTTGGGATAGCCGCCGCCGAGGAAGACGCGCTGGCCGTCGGTCACCGCGGTGACCACGGTTTCCTCGGTGCTGCCATCGAAGCTCCAGAGCTTGGTGCCGGTCAGCGGATCGAAGCTCTCGAACTTGTTGCAGCCGGCGAGGATGGCCTGGGTTTTGCCGGCGATCGTGAGCACGGCGGGTGTGGCGTAGTTGGCGATGGGCGGTCGGTCCTGCTGCCAGACGACGGCACCGGTGAGCTTGTCGAGCCCGGTCAGCTTGCCGCCGCCGCGATGGTCGGCGGCGACGAGCACGAGGTTTTCGTGGAGGACGGGCGAGGCGCCGTAGCCCTGGTGCACCTGGAAGTCGCCGACGCGGCGCTGCCAGAGGATCTTGCCGTTGCGGTCGAGTGCGGTGGTGAAGATGGCGTTGTCGTTGAGGAAGTTGACGAACTGGCGTTCGCCGTCGCTCACCACATCGGAGGAGGCCTGTGAGGAAATCTTGTGGCCCTTGCTGTTGAGCTTGCCCTTGTGGATCACCGTCTGCCAGCGGACCTTGCCGGTGGCGCGGTCGAAGCTGAGCACGAGCTGCTCCTCCGTTTCGAGGTCGGCGGTGGCCAGGAAAATCTGGTCGCCCACGACGATCGGCGAACCGTGGCCGCGGCCGCGCACCGCGGTTTTCCAGACGACGTTTTTGGTTTCGCTCCACTGCACCGGCGGCGTCTGACCGGGCGCGGCCTGGCCGTCGCGGGTGGGACCGCGCCAGGCGGGCCAGTCGGTGGCGAGGCAGGGAACGACGAGGACAGCGGCGAGGAGGACGGGGAGCTTCATGAGGAGCGAAGAGTACGGGCGGGCAGACGGGGCGCTGTCAGCGGGATCGATCCCTCATGGAGCTGGCTGCGCCTTTTTCTTTTTCTTCGCGGGCGACTTGGGCGTATTGGGTTTTTCCCGTGCCGCCATGGCGGCGAAACCGGCGGAGTCGAGCAGGGGATCATTCGTCTGGCGACGCCAGTCGAGCAGGGCGGCCTGCAGGCGGGCAAGGGTGGCGGCCTGGGTCGGATCGGCGGCGAGGTCGTCGAACTCCCAGGGATCGGCCTGCAGGTCGTAGAGTTCGAACTCGGGAGGGTTGGCCGCGCGCTCAAAGGCTTGGCCGATACGGCTGCCGGCAAAGGGCGGCTTCTGGCCCATGCCATAGGCGGCATCGCCATCGATGCCGGTGGTGGGTTTGGCCTGGCCGGCACGCAGGTTGTGGATCAGTTTGAAGCGCGCGTCGCGGATCGTTCGGCGCGGGTAGAAGGGCGAGGAGCCGTGGAAATGGAATTCCGTGGCGAGGAACTCGCGGTGCTGCGCAGGCTCGAGCGTGTGGCGCAGGGAGCGGCCGTGCAGGCCCTCGGGCTCGGGCAGGCCGGCGGCATCGAGCAGGGTGGGCAGCAGGTCGACCGTCGACACCAGTGCGGGGGTGCGTTCGCCGGCCGGGAAGACGCCGGGCCAGACTGCCAGCATCGGCACCTTGACGCCGCCCTCGTAGCAGGAGGTTTTGCCACGGAAGAAGGGCGGGCCGTGGTCGCCGACGAGCAGGATCACCGTGTCATCGGCATGGCCGGCGGCGGCGAGTTCGGCGAGCAGCAGGCCGACTGCGGCATCGAAGCGCATGACGGCGTTGTAATACTGGGTGACGCGCTCGATCTGCTCCTGGGTGTCGATCAGCTGGAAGGGCAGGGGCGGCACCTCGCCGACCTTGAGCGGCGTTTCCGGCACGCCCTTGTACTGGGTCGGAAAAGCCTCGGCCGGCGGGCGCGGACTGCGGCCCTGCACGTGCGGGTCCGAGTAATTCGCCATCAGGAAGAACGGACCGCTGCCGCGCAGGAACTTGCCGGCCTCGGTTGCCGCGGCGCGGCCATCGCGGGTGTCGGCGCGCAGGCGTTCGTCAAACGGGAAACTGGCTTCCGGGCCGACGTGCAGCTTGCCGAGGATGCCGGTGCGATAGCCGTGATGCTTGAGCAGGGCGGGCATCGTCTGCCGGCGCAGCGGTTCGTGCAGTTCAAAGCCGGCGTCGTTGTTGAGCAGGCCGTATTGGCCGTTGGCATGCGGGTAGAGACCCGTGAACATGGCGCTCCGCGACGGACTGCACGAGGCCTGGGCGACATAGGCGTTGTCGAACAGGCGACCGCGCGCGGCAAGGGCGTCGAGGTTGGGCGTGCGCACGGCCTTGTCGCCGTAACACCCGAGCATGGGCCCGAGATCATCGGCGGTGATCAGCAGCAGGTTGGGTTGGGCCGCCGCTAGCAGTGGTGCGGCGAGAAGGATGAGGAAGCGCATGGGGGGAAGGGAAAAGGGAAAAGGGGCGCAGTCAGTGAGGTCAGTGAGGTCAGTTCGTGCGGTGGGTGACTTCCTGGAAGCGGGTTTCGTAGTCCTTGTGGTTGGTGCCCATGAGGCGGTCCCAGACATTGAAATAGAGTCCGTAGTTGCCGCGCATTTTTTCGTGGTGCTGAACGTGGTGGGTGGGCGTGTTGAGGAGTTTGCCCAGCCAGGTGCGCATCAGCCAGCGCGGGTTGTATTCGTAGCCGGTGTGACCGAGCACATTGAAGCTGATCTGCCAGATCATGAAGGCGAGAAAGGCCAGCGGATGCATGGGCAGGGTGAAGGCGAGCAGGGGAAAGATGCCTGCCTGCACCGCGGCTTCGAGCGGGGCGAAGGCATAGGCCGCCCAGGGGCTCGGGTTGGTGCTCTCGTGATGAACGCGATGGAAGAGGCGGAACAGGCGCCGGTGGTGCATGAGCCGGTGCGTCCAGTAAAACCAGGTGTCGTGGATGACGATGGCGAGCCCGATGCTGAGCACGAACCAGCCCCAGCCATGGGCGCCGATGTCGCGGTAAAAGCGCAGGCCGCCGACCGCCTTGCCGAGCAGGATCGTGCCGACGCCGACCGCTCCGTAAATGAGCGCGGTGAGCAGCGACCAGGTCATTTCGCGGCGGATGTCGGCCGACTGCGGATCGCGCTGGATGATTTTGCGCTGCCACCAGCGCCGCTTGAACAGCACATAGGCGACGAGCCAGGCCATGCCGGCGAACAGCGCGTAGCGCAGCCAGTTTTCGAGGGCGATGCCGAGGAACATCTGCGTGAGCTTCGGCCAGCTTTGGGGGATGAGCAGCTCGCGCA
>DAIUCN010000127.1:0-10603 GCA_036846165.1 Prosthecobacter sp. | reverse complement strand
CAGCATGGCGGAGGGGTGGGGCGAGTATGGGGAAGGCGGGCGGTATTGCAACTGCCAGCACACGGTTGGATGACGCGGGATTTTCCGGCCGGCCGCCATCCGTGCTTGCTTTCCCGCCCGGCCGGCGGGAGCAGTGCGTGTCCCCGCTTCATGAAGTCCCTGCTCGAAACCCTCACCGCCGGCGCCGGTTACCTGGACAAGAATGGCGTCGACGAGGCCCGCCTCAACATGGAGCACCTGCTGGCCCACGTGCTGGGCTGTCGCCGGCTCGACCTGTACCTGCGCCATGGCGAGGTGTTGCACGAGGACGACCTGGTGCGGCTGCGTGAGCTGACCAAGCGGCGGGCGACCGGTGAACCCCTGCAGCACCTGCTTGGCACGGTGGATTTTCTCGGGCACGAACTGGTCAGCGACCAGCGCGCCCTCATCCCGCGGCCGGAGACCGAATACCTGTGCGACCTGCTGCTCAAGGCGCATCGCGCGGCGCCGCCGGCGCGGGTGCTCGACATGGCGACCGGTTCCGGCTGCATCGGCCTGACGCTCGCGGCGGGCTGGCCGGACAGCCGGGTGACCCTGGCCGATGTCTCCGAGGAGGCGCTCGACCTCGCGCGTTTGAATGCCGGTCGGCTGGGGCTCGAGCGCGTGCGCATCCTGCGCAGCGATCTCTTTGAAAAGATCAGCGGCGAATTTGAGCTGATCGTCAGCAACCTGCCCTACATCCCGCGCGGCGAGATTGCCGAACTCAGCCGCGAGGTGCGGCGCGACCCCGTGCTTGCCCTCGACGGAGGCCCCGATGGCCTGGATTTGGTTCGGCGCTTCCTCCGGGAGGCGCCGGCGCACCTGGCCGCGGAAGGCGAGATCGTCCTGGAAGTCGGGCACGACCAGGGCGCGGTCGTCGCCGACCTGGCCACGGCCCAGGGCTGGCGCGAGGCACGCACCCGGCCCGACCTCGCCGGTATCGAGCGTTTTGTCTTCGCCCGCGCCCCGCTGCGGCCGGTGGAGGTTGCCCCGGAAGCGGTGGCGGACGAGCCGGTCGCCGCCTGAGGCGCGAAATTCCGCTTGCAGGCCGGGGCACGCGGCGCACTTCAACCCGGACATGGAAAAACTCATCGTCCACGGCGGCGTGCCGCTGAAGGGCCGCGTCACCATCAGCGGCTCGAAGAACTCGTCGCTGCCCATCCTCGCCGCCACCCTGCTCACCCGCGACACCTGCACGATCCGGCGGGTGCCGGACCTGAGCGACACGAATTACATGGTGCGCATTTTGGGCGAACTCGGCGCCGAGGTCGAGCGCGCCAGCGGTGTCGTCGTGGTCAAGGCCGAGAAGATCAAATCGGTCGCCCCCTACGATCTGGTGCGCAAGATGCGCGCCAGCATCTGCGTGCTTGGGCCGCTGACGGGGCGCCTGAAGAAGTGCACGGTCTCACTGCCGGGCGGCTGCGTCATCGGCGATCGCCCGGTCGATCTCCATCTCAAGGGCCTGGAGGCCTTGGGCGCGCAGATTGAGGTCGAGGGGGGCGACATCCGCGTCAACGCCCGCAAGGGTTTCAAGGGCGGGCCGATGAACCTGATGGGCAAGCATGGCTCGACCGTGCTTGGCACCGACAACGTCATGATGGCCGCCGTGCTCGCCAAGGGCACCACGATCATCGAGGGGGCGGCCGCCGAGCCTGAGGTCGAGGATCTGGCCAACTTTCTCATCAAGATGGGGGCCAAGATTGAGGGCGGGGGTACGAACCGCATCGTCATCCAGGGCGTCAAGGAACTGCACGGCGCCGAGCACACGGTCATCCCCGACCGCATCGAGGCGGGCACCTTCCTTTGCGCCGGTGCCATGATCGGCGGTGGCATCACCCTGCGCCGGGTCATGCCCGAGCACCTGACGGCCGTGCTTGAAGTCCTGCGCAAGTGCGGCTTCCCGGTCGAAACCACGCGCGACAGCATCAGCATCGCGCCGAACCCGAAGGCGCGCGGTTTCGACCTGACGACGCTCTGCTACCCGGGGTTCCCCACCGACATGCAGGCGCAGTTCTGCGCGCTGGCCTGCGCGATCGACGACACCAGCACGATCACCGAGACCATCTTCCCGCAGCGCTTCATGCACGTCGCTGAAATGAAGCGCATGGGCGCCAACATCGACCTGCAGGGGGCCACCGCCCGCATCCGCGGCGGTGCACCGCTCAAGGGAGCGCCGGTCATGGCCAGCGACCTGCGTGCCTCGGCCGCCCTCGTGCTCGCCGGCCTGCTCGCCAAGGGGCGCACCGAGGTCAACCGCCTTTACCACATCGACCGCGGCTACGAGCACCTCGACGACAAGCTCGCCGCACTCGGCGCCGAACTGGAGCGGGTCAAGGAGTGAGCCGCAGTTTTCCTTGCCTCCGGCCCGCGCTTCTCTAACGCTCCCCGGCACATGGCTTCCCCCAATCCCGTTTTCCGCATCGGCGTCGCTGGCGTCGGCGCCATCGGCCGCAACCACGCCCGCCTGATGGCCGAGATTGCCGCGCGCAGCGGTGGTGCGGTCGAGTTCGCCGCCGTCTACGATGCCGATGCCGCCCGTGCGGCCGAGTTCGCCGCCCAGTACCAGACCCATGCTGCCGCCGACCTGGCCGACTTCGCCGCCCGCGTCGACGCCGCCACGGTGGCCGTGCCGACCGTCTATCACCGGCGCGTCGCCGAGCCGCTCATCGGCGCCGGTGTGCACGTCATGGTCGAGAAGCCGATCTCCGAGTCCTATGCCGAGGCCCAGGCGATGATTGGCCTGGCCCAGGAAAAGAACGTCATCCTGCAGGTCGGTCACATCGAGCGCTTCAATCCCGTGCTGCGCCAGCTGGAGGAGCGCATGAACCAGCCGCGCTTCATTGAGGCGCACCGGTTGTCACCCTTCCCGAACCGCAGCATGGACATCGGCGTCGTGCTCGACGTCATGATCCACGACATCGAGATCGTCCTGCACCTGGTGAAGTCGCCGCTGATTCAGGTCGATGCCGTCGGCATCCCGGTGCTGACCAAGCGCGAGGACATCGCCAACGCCCGCCTGAAGTTCGCCAACGGCTGCATCGCCAACCTCACCGCCAGCCGCATCAGCCCGGAGAAGATGCGCAAGATCCGCGTCTTCCAGCCCGACAGCTACCTGAGCCTGGATTACCAGGAGCAGAGCGGCTGGATCTACCGGCGTGACGGCATGCAGATCGTCCGCGACGCCGTCGAGGTCGAGAAGGACGAGCCGCTCAAGCTCGAGATCGCCGCCTTCGTCGAGTGCGCACGCCAGGGCAAGCGACCGGTGGTCAGTGGCCAGGAAGGTGCCGAAGCCGTGCGCATCGCCCTGGAGATCACCGACCAGATCGAGAAGAACGCCGCCCTCGCCGGCTCCTGAGTTTCGGCAAGCCCGCGCCGCCATGCCCGCCCACCTTCACTTCATTGCCGGCGAGGTCAGCGGTGACGCCCATGCCGCCGGCCTGCTGCGCGAACTGCGCGCCGCCGATCCCGGCCTGCGCTGCACCGGCCTCGGTGGCCCGCGCCTGCGTGAGGCGGCGGGGCAGGGGATCGAGGACTGGGTCGAGACCGCCGGCGTCGTGGGTCTCTGGGAGGTGCTGAAGATGTATGGCTACTTCAAGCGCCGGCTCGCCGATGAGACCGCGCGCATCCTGAAGGGCAGGCCGGATGCGGTGATCCTGGTTGATTACCCCGGCTTCAACCTGCGGCTGGCTGCCGCCCTGCGCCGCGGCGGCTACGCCGGCAAGCTGATCTACTACATCAGCCCGCAGGTTTGGGCTTGGAAGAAGGGGCGCGTCAAGACCATGGCGAAGGTGCTCGACCTGATGATCTGCATCTTCCCCTTCGAGAAGGAGTTTTATGAGCGCAGCGGCCTACGCACCGAGTTCTGCGGTCACCCGCTGGTCGATCGCACGGTTGCCCTGCGGCGCGGGTGGACGCGCGAGCCGCATTTGATTGGCTGGTTCCCCGGCAGTCGCTTCAACGAGGTGAAACGGCTGTTCCCGGTGATGCTCGAGGCCGCCCGCGCGATCCGTCTCGCCCTGCCACAGGCGCGCTTCGCGGTCGCCGCCGCCAACGAGGCGATTGCGGGCCGCCTGCGCCTCATGGCCGATGCCGCCGGCATGCCCGAGGCGCGCCAGTGGATCGAGACCGGCACGGTCTATGACCTGATGCAGCGCGCCAGCGCGGGCGCGGTCGCCAGCGGCACGGCCACCCTTGAGGCGGCCTGCTTTGGCCTGCCTTACACGCTGGTCTATCGGGTCAGCCCGGCGACCTATCTCGCCGCCAAGACCCTGGTGCGCATCCGCCACATCGGCATCGTCAACGTGCTCGCCGGTCGCGAGGTGGTGCGCGAACTGGTGCAGGGAGGCCTCAGTGCCGAGACCCTGGCGGCGGAAATGTTGTCGCTGTTGACCGACACCGACCGCCGCGCCCGTCTTGAAGGCGAGCTGGCGGAGGTGGTGGCCGGTCTCGGCGCCGGCGGCGCCTACGCACGCGCCGCGGCGGTGGTGCGCGAGACGCTCGCCTGAGGGTGCCGATTCAAAGAGCCGGCACGTCAAGCCAGCGTCGCTCCGCCCAGCTTTGCAGGCCGAGTTCGGCGAGCTGCACGCCCTTGGCGCCCTCGCGCAGGGTCCAGGGGAAGGGGGTGTCGCACACGACGTGTCGCAGGAAGTCCTCCCATTGGATTTTGAAGGCATTGTCGTAGGTGGTGGCATCGGGGACCTTCTGCCAGCCTTCAAAGAAGTTGATGGGCTGCGGGATGTCCGGGTTCCAGATTGGGCGCGGCGTGGTGCCGGCGCTCTGTACCCAGCATTCACGCAGGCCGACGATGGCGCTGCCGTGCGTGCCATCGACCTGCATCGTCAGCAGGTCGTCCCGGCGCACGCGGACGGTCCAGGAGCTGTTGAACTGGCAGATCACGCCGCCTTCGCATTCGAAGGTGGCGTAGCAGGAGTCATCGCTGGTGCAGTCGTACTTTTTGCCGCGTTCATCGACGCGCTGCGGGATGTGCGTGGCGCCCATGCAACTCACCGCCTTGATTTTGCCGAACAGATTGTCCACCACATAGCGCCAGTGGCAGAGCATGTCGACGATGATGCCGCCGCCATCCTCCTTGCGGTAGTTCCAGGACGGACGCTGCGCGGGCTGATCCGCATCGAGGCCGGTGAAGACCCAGTAGCCGAACTCGCCGCGCACACTGAGGATGCGGCCGAAGAAGCCCTGATCCTTGAGCAGCTTGAATTTACGGATGCCGCTCAGCCACAGTTTGTCCTGCACGACGCCGTTTTTCACGCCCGCGTCCTCGCACAGCTTGGCGAGGCGCAGCGCCTCCGCCGTCTCGACCGCGGTCGGTTTCTCGCAGTAGATGGCCTTCTTCGCCTTCACGGCCTTTTCGATGAAGCCCGCGCGTTGCAGCGTGCCGCTGGCGTCGAAAAAGATCTCGTCATCCGGGTTCGCGAGCGCCGCCTCGACATCCGTGGTGTAGCGCGTCACGCCCGTGCGCTCGGCCAGCGCCTTGAGCTTGTCGTGGTTGCGTCCGGTGAGGATCGGATCCGGCAGGATGACAAGGTCATCGCCCACCTTCAGGCCCCCCTGGTCGAGGATCGCCAGGATCGAGCGGATGAGGTGCTGGTTGGTGCCCATGCGTCCGGTGACGCCGTTCATGAGGATGCCGATTCTGCGTGTTTTCATGGGTATGGCTGGTTTGGGTGGGGGATGAGAAAGGTTGAGGCTCTGGGGATCGGGTCCTGGCGGGCGACTCCGCGGTCGCCACGCCGGTTAGCGGGAGGCGCGATTTGACCTTGCAAGGTGTAAATCATATATGATATATGACAAGAACTTTTTATCGATGGCCTTGCCATGTTCGGGCGGGGCTTCCAGCTGACCGATCATGCCTGTCATCCCCACCAAACAGCGCCTCGTTTATGAAAGGCTGCGTGCCGACATCGTGGGCGGCGCGTTGCAGCCGGGGCAGGTGCTGGTCATTGATGCGCTGGCGAAGCGTTTCCAGGTCAGCATCATTCCGGTGCGCGAGGCGCTGCGCCAGTTGCAAGCCGAGCGGCTCGTCGAGATCCGCCCGCACACCGGGGTGCGGGTGACCCCGGTCGATGTCGCTGCCCTCGACGAGATTTTTGCCCTGCTCGGTGCCTTGGAAACGGCCAGCGCCCTCGCCGCGCTGCCGCGCATGACCGCGGAGGATCTGCGAGCGCTGGCGACCTGGGTCGATGCACTGGAGTCGGCGGTTGAGCACGGGGATTCGGCGGCCTTTGAGGCTGCCAACCGCGAGTTCCACCTGCTGCCCTGCCGGGTGGCCGGCTTTGACCGCGCGCAAAACATGCTGCAGTCGCTCTTCAGCGAGTGGGAACGCTTGCACCGCATGGCCTTTCGTGACGCCGTGCCGCCCGATCCGCGGCAGGCAAACCGTGAGCATCGTGCCATCCTGCACGCCTTCCGTCGTGGCAAGGCTGAGGCCTTGGGCGAGGCGGTGCGCCGGCACAATGCCGCCGCCGCTGCTCACTACCGCGCCCTGCTGCGCGCTCGCGACGACTAACAAACGCCGCGGCACGCACGTTGTCGGGTCGGCAATTTGGCCTTGTGCCCCGCGCGGCGCGTCGTCAAACTGTCGTTTCGATTCCCAACCGCGCCATGAACCTTCGCCTCCTGCCCGCCCTCCTGGTGTTTCTCGCCTGCAGTTTGCCGCCCGCTGGTGCCGCACTCCGCCCATGGAAGAACAAGTCCGGTGCCGCGATTGAAGCGGAAATGACCGGAGTTGATGTCGCCGCGCGCACCATCACCCTCAAGCGCGTCGACGGGCAGGTCTTCACCATCCCGATCGACCTGCTGAGCGATGAGGACAAGGCCTTTGCCGCGGCGGAATGGCAGAAGATGCAGTCGGCTCCGGCTGCCCCGGCGAGTCCGGCGGCGGCTCCGAAGGCGCCGGCCAAGGCGGGGGCTGCTGCAGCCCAGCCGGCACCGCCGCGTCCGGCGATCGCGGTGACGCCGCTCAAGGGGTTCAAGGCGCCTGCGGCGGCGGACTACCTGCGTGGCGTTCAGAAGACCCGCCCGCGACTCGTGCATACGGCTGCCGGCTGGCAGTATCTCAAAACCCAGGCGGCCTCGCACCCGGTGGCTGGCAAGCTGCTGGAAAATCTTAAGGCGGGCGGTGAAAAGGTGCTCGAGGCTCCTGAACTGACCCGCATCTTCGGCGAGATGCGCAGTACGGTGACGCCGGGCTCCAAGGCGCTTTTCCGCCTGGCCACGCTGGGGGCTCTGCACCAGGTCGATGGCGATCCGCGTTGGCAGGAGCGTGGTGTGCGTGAGTTGATCGCCATCACCGACCCCACGGTTTTCACCAACTGGTATGTCGATGAGGTGGCCGTGCTGGCCGATTTTTTGACCGCCGCCTCGCTCGGCTACGACTTCTTCCGTGCCGGGCTGAACGTGCAGCAGGCGACCGCCGTGCGCACCTACATGGTGGAGAAGGGCATTGGCGCGCTGGTGGCTCACCTCAAGGGCGAACCGATTCCCGAGTCCGCACGCGGTCGCGCTCCTGGCACCACGGCCAGCAAGGCCCCGGCCAAGGCGCCCGCCAAGAAGGCGGAAGGCTCCGAGGACCCGGATGCCGAGCACATGGCGGGAGCCTCCGCCCTCATCCTCGCGGCGATCTGCCTGGCCGACGAGGATCCTTCCGCCGCCAAGTCGGCCGTGGATGCCGCCGCCAAGATTTTTGGCCGTGGCCTGCAGATGTTCGCCCCGGCCGGCATCTGGCCCGAGGGCATGGAAGCCGGCGAGACGGTACTCGACTATGCCATCCTGGTCCTGCAGACTCTCAAGGCGAATGGCGGCTCGGATTTCGGTTTCAGCCTGCTCGAAGGCATTCCCCAGGCCGGTCTGGCACGCGTCCACCTGGTCGGTCCGACCAACCAGCTCTTCAACTATGGTGATAGCAATGCCACGGCGCTGAGCCGCCCCTGGGTCTCCACCTGGCTGGCCGGGGTGCATGGCAACATGGGCACCAAGGCGCTGAGCGCCGGCAGTGTGCCCGGGGCCGACACGGCCCATCTCAATCTCGCCGGCCACTTCCTCTATTTCAATCCGCACGCCGCCGGCGAGGGCGTGCCGGACAGCCTCGATTATGGCACGCCGGGTGGCCTGGTCGCCGCGTTGCGCTCGGGCTGGGACAAGGAGGCGCTTTATGTGGCGCTCAAGGGGGGCGACAACAGCTTCGCGCACAACCAGCTGGACCTCGGCGATTTCATCCTAGAGTCCGGTGGCACGCGCTGGGGCATTGAGCTCGGCTCCGAGAGCGATCGTGCACCCAACTTCAAGTCGACCGACCGCAGCAAGCGCTACGCCCTGTATGTTGAGGGCACGCCCGGGCAGAACACACTTTGGATGGGCGACAACCAGGAGCTGGATGCCAAGGCCCAGGTGCTGTTCACCCACTCGACGCCGGAACTGGCCATGGCTGCGGTCGATCTTGGCAAGGCCTACAGCAAGGCAGCTAAGGACGCGGTGCGCGGCATCCAACTCAGCCGCGGCGCCAAGCCCCAGGTGCTGATCCAGGACGAATTCAGTGTCAAAAACACCTCCCCGGTCGTCTGGTCGATGCACACCCGCGCCGAGGTCAGCGCTGACGGCACCACTGCCGTCCTCACCGACAAGGGCAAGACCCTGCATGCCGTCCTGCTTTCACCTGCCGGTGCCCGTTTCACCGTGGTCGATGCTCCCGAGCCGGAGAACGAACAGATGAAAAAGCTCACTGGCATCCGCGTGTTGAAGGTTGATCTCGGCCAGGTCAAGGGCGCGCAGACCATTGCCATTGCCTTCGCCCCAGGCGAAGCCCCCGCCGCCACTCCGGTCAAGCCGATTGCCGAATGGCTGCCGAAGCGGTAGCAGGCTCAGAGCCAAGGGCGTGGAGGCCTGTCTCGCAGCTCTGCGCTCCCTGCTTTTACCCCACATACTGGGTCAAAAAGCCCTCGTTGCCCTCGGGGTCGCGGTAGCGGCCCAGCAGGATGGGTTCACCCTCGCGCTGGATGGGGGCGTCGAGGATTTTGCCACCGGCCTGGGCGACCCGTGAGGCGGCGTCGAAGACGTCCTCGTACTGCAGGCTCAGGCCGGTGGGATTGACCGAGCCGTCGTGCCCGCCGTGCAGAGCCAGGATGGCGTCGCCGCATTTGAGTTCCGACCAGAATTCGCTGACGAACACCTCCTCGAAACCGAGAGCCTGGGTGTAGAAGTGCACGGCGCGGCGCATGTTGGCCGCCAGCAGCATGAATTTCACTTTCTCGGGGCGCATTCCCGGCTTATCCGCGCAGCGCCGTGGAAATGCAAGCCCCTGTCGACGTCGTCTGCGCCGTGATTCGTCGCGGCAGCGAGGTCCTGATTGCGCGTCGCCCCGCTGGCAAGCGCCTGGCCGGCCTCTGGGAGTTTCCTGGCGGCAAGCTGGAGCCGGGAGAGATCCCCGAAACCGCCCTGCACCGCGAACTGGTCGAGGAACTCGGCTGTCGCGTCGTCGAGTTGCAGCCCGGCCCCGAGATTGTGCACCCCTATCCGTGGTGCACGGTGCGCATGTTCGCCTTCGCCTGCCTTCTCGATCCCGGCGGGCCGGCCCCGGCGGCCCTTGAGCACGAGGCCCTTGCCTGGGTGGCGCCGGAGCGGCTCACGGCGTTTGAACTGGCGCCTGCTGATCTGCCATTGCTGCCCTGGGTGCGGGACCTGTTCTGAAGTCGTCTTCAGGGTTGCCGCGACAGGCGCGTCGTCACCTGCTGGCGCACAGGCACCGTCTTGCCCTGCACGTCCAGCTTCAGGTCGGCTCGGAAGGCGCCAAAGGCGACCTGGCGCTGGCTCAGGTCGAACAGCACCTGGCCCAACACCTTTGAGCCGGCGCCCAGGCTGAGGGCGCGTTCGCCGGCGTCACGCGTCAACAAATCGCCGCTGAAACGCACCTTGGCATGGGGCGCGCCCTGGTAGTCGACCGTCGCCTCGTAGCTGGCTTTCAGCTCAACCGCCACTTCGCCGGCACTCGGGAATTTCAGAGTTTCCTGCGTGGTCCAGGTGTCGCCCACACGCACGGCGTGTTCGGGCAGGCCCATGATCAACGAGCGACGGAACAGTTCGGCGACCTGGCCCGCCTCTGCCACGCCCTGCAGGCTCGGTTGACGGTCGGGTCGCGGCGCCACCATGTCTGCCGTGTCGCGCGCGCCGAGAAAGCGGTCGTTCTCGTCGTACACCAGCACGAACTGCTGGCCGAGGCTGCGGCCGATCGAGGCTCGGATTTCCGGCGAAGCCTCGTCGAGCTTCTCGGAGTCGAAGGTCTGGCGCTTGCCCTCCAGGATGGCCTCGCCGCTGAGCGATGAAAAGATGACGCTGACCTCCTTGCGCCCGTCCTGCAGGCGACCAACACCCAGCCGCGTCGTCTGCTTGACCTTCATGCCCTGCTCGGGTTTGCGCCCCAGGGCGGAGAGGTCGGTCACAGTCTCGGTCAGCGTTTCCAGAACGTAGGCGGCTCCCGGCTGCCAGTGCGGGCGCAGCAGCACGGGGGCCTCCTCGGCCGGCAACATCAGGGCGTTCAACAGCAGCAGCAGGCCGGTCAGGCGAAGGAAGGGCG
>DAIUCN010000126.1:0-10610 GCA_036846165.1 Prosthecobacter sp. | reverse complement strand
GGCGTGTGTCGGCAGGACAAAGGCGCGTGTCGGTCGGACAAAGGCGCGTGTCGGTCGGACAAGGGCGCATGTCGGCAGGATTGACCCGGGCAGAGACTGCTCATGGGAGAATGGCGGCCTCGTTGTTGAGGCGGATGAGGCTTCGCAGGCAGGAGGTCTTGTCGGGTGGTGGCTGAGACCGACTCAGGAATGCCATTGCCAGAAAGGCTGAGGTATCGCTATAAATCCTTTTTATGGAAAAATGGTTTTATACCACCAATGGCGAGCAGACCGGTCCGGTGACTGCCGAAGCCCTGCGCGATTTGGAAACCCAGGGTGTGCTGAACAGCGCCTCGCTGGTCTGGTGCCAGGATCTGCCGGCGTGGACGCCGCTGGGGCTGGTGCCGGCACACCTGTTGCCGGGTGGGGTGGCGGCGGCAGCCGTCGCGCCGGCCGTGAGTGGCGGGCCGGAGCAGGCCTATGACTTCGAGTTTCGCGGTCGCGCAGGCGAGTTCTTCCGCATCTGGATTGTCAACGTTGTGCTGACGGTGCTGACGCTCGGCATCTACGCCGCCTGGGCCAAGGTGCGCACGCGGCGCTATTTCCACGGCAACACCCTGCTCGATGGCAAGCCCTTCGATTTCACCGCGAACCCGATCGCCATTCTCAAGGGCAACCTCATCTTCGGCGGCCTGTTCATCCTGTACAGCGTTGCCGGCGCGGTCTTCCCGCCGCTGGCGATCGCGGTGATGCTGCTCATCGCGGCGCTGGCCCCCTGGCTCATCCACAAGGCGATGCGCTTTCGCGCCCATCACACCGTGCACCGCAATGTCCGCTTTGGCTTTCGCGGCACGACGGGCGAAGCTTACGCGGTGTTTTTTGGCTGGCCGATCCTGGTCGCTTTGACGCTCGGCATTCTCGGGCCCTACGTGCAGTTTCGGCAGCGGAAGTACTTCCTCGGCAACCTTGGCTGGGGGAAGGCGGAGGCGGCGATGCGCGGCAGCGCCGGCTTCTTTTACAAGACCTTTTTCAAGATGGTCGGCATGATTCTGATCCCGGTCCTGCTGGCCATCCTGGCCACCCTGGCGGTGCCGGCCATGAGTGACCTCGTTGAGCGGCAGAAGGAAGCGGCGGCCATGGAGCAGTCGGCAGTCCCGGACGCTGCCCCGGACAAAGCCGCGGCCGAGGACGCGCAATCGAGCGGTGAAACCCGCAAGGTGTCCCCCGGCATGGAGGCGCTGGCCTTCGTCGTGGGGCTTGGCGTCTATGTCTTCATGTTTTTTACCATCATCTACTACCAGGTGCGCACGCAGAACTACTGCCTCAACACGACCCACTGGGGCGAGGTCGGACGACTCGAATCCCGGGTGCGGGTGCGCGACCTGATGTGGCTCTACTTCAGCAACGGCCTCGCCGTGCTGCTGTCGCTCGGCCTGCTCATTCCCTGGGTGAAGATCCGCATGGCGCGCTACCGCGCGCAGCGCACGCGCTTCCTCTGCGCCGGCAGCCTGGATGCCGTGACGGCCGGTGTTGTTGCCGAGGAATCGGCGATGGGCGATGCCGGGGCGGATGTGTTCGATTTTGACATCGGCTTCTGATCTGCGTCGCCCATGCTTCTCGACGGCACCTACTACCCGCCCGCTTCGTCCTGCGCTGTCGCGGTCGTGCTGCGCTTGGGCGACACCGAGCTGGCGGTGACTGGCGAGGGCGTGCAACGCGTCGAGCGACTGGCCGACTGTCCGCTGTCGGAACCGCTCGGGCGCATGGCCCGGCATTTCACGCTGCCCGACGGCGCCCGCATCGAGGTGACCGAGGTGGCAGCGCTGGCTGCTTGGGAAAAGCAGCAGCGGCGCAGCTCCGGCCTGCACTGGGTGCACACTTTGGAGTCGCGCTGGCGCTGGGTGGCGGCCGCGGTGCTGTTTCTGCTGGCCACGATGGCGGTGCTTTATCTGTGGGCACTGCCGGTGGCGGCCAAGCAGATCGCCCTGCGCCTGCCACAGGAGGTGGCGCGCCTGGCGACCGAGCAGGCGATGCTGGCCTTTGAGACGCTGTTCGACTTTGAAGCGAGCGAGCTGCCCGAGGCGCGGCGCGAGGCGATCGCCGCGCAGTTTGCACGCATGGCCGACGCCATGGATCCCGACAGCGGGCGCGACTACCGGCTGAAGTTTTTTCATGCGCCCTTTCCCAATGCCTTCGCCCTGCCCGACGGCCTGGTCTGCGTCACCGATGAACTCGTCGAGCAGGCGGAGCACGATCATGAAATCTTCGGGGTGCTCGCCCATGAAATCGTCCATGTGCGTGAGCAGCACGGCCTGCGCAACGTGCTGCAGAACTCGGCCGTCTTCCTGATCTGGACGCTGATGACCGGCGATGTCTCCACGGTCGCCGGCATGGGCTCGGCGTTGCCGGCCATGCTGGCGCAGAGCGGGTACTCGCGCGCCTTCGAGCGCGAGGCGGACCTTGGCGCGGCCGATTACCTGATCGAGCAGGGCTGGGGGGTGGAGCCGCTGGGCAACCTGCTGAGGCGCATCGATCCCGAGGGTTTTGATTTGGGCAAAACCGGCGAGGCCTTCTCCACCCACCCGCTCACCGCCGAGCGCATCAAGGCTCTGGAAGCCCGTGCGGCGGCGGCGGGAAAGTGAAGGGCCCGTGCTGCCCGCTCACATGCGGCAGATGAGCAGCTCGCGCTCGTAGATGAGCTCCTTGGGCAGGTGCGTCTTGAGATCGATGAACAGTTCCTCGTGCGAGAGCACTTCCTGGCGCCAGGCCTCGCGGTCGAAACGTTGCAGTTCATCAAAGGCCGCCTTGCTGAAGTTGAGTCCGGTCCAGTCCATGTCCTCATAGTGCGGCATCCAGCCGGCCGGCGTCTCCTTGGCGAGGGCGCGGCCGCTGCAGCGCTCGACGATCCATTGCAGCACGCGCATGTTGTCGCCAAAGCCCGGCCAGAGGAAGTTGCCGTCGGCGTCCTTGCGGAACCAGTTTACGTGGAAGATGCGCGGCGTCTCGGTGAGGCGGCGCTGCATCGACAGCCAGTGGCGGAAGTAGTCGCCCATGTGGTAGCCGCAGAAGGGCAGCATGGCCATCGGGTCGCGGCGCACCTTGCCAACGGTGCCGGCGGCGGCGGCGGTCATTTCGCTGCCCATGGTGGCGCCCATGTACACGCCGGAGCTCCAGTTGAAGGCCTGATACACCAGCGGCATCGTCGAGGCGCGGCGGCCGCCGAAGATGATGGCGGAAATCGGCACGCCCTCGGGCTTTTCCCAGTCGGGATCAATGGTCGGACACTGCCCCGCCGGGGCGGTGAAGCGCGAGTTCGGATGCGCGGCCTTGACGCCCTTTTCACGGGCGATCTCCGGCGTCCACTGGTTGCCCTGCCAGTCGATGCACTTCGCCGGCGGTTTGTCGGTCATGCCCTCCCACCAGACGCCGCCGTCGGGGGTGAGGGCGACATTGGTGAAGAGGGTGTTGCGCGCCAGCGCCCTCATGGCACTCGGGTTGGTGTGTTCGCTGGTGCCGGGGGCGACGCCGAAGTAGCCGGCTTCGGGGTTGATGGCGTACAGGCGGCCGTCGGGGCCGGGCTTGAGCCAGGCGATGTCGTCGCCGACGGTCGACACCTTCCAGCCCTGCTTCTGGTGGTGCTCCGGCGGGATGAGCATGGCGAAGTTGGTCTTGCCGCAGGCGGAGGGGAAGGCGGCGGCGACGTAGGTTTTTTCGCCCTTCGGGCTCTCGACGCCGAGGATGAGCATGTGCTCGGCCAGCCAGCCTTCGTCGCGCGCCATGGCGGAGGCGATGCGCAGGGCGAAGCATTTTTTGCCGAGCAGGGCGTTGCCGCCGTAGCCCGAGCCGTAGCTCCAGATCTCGCGGGTCTCGGGGAAGTGCACGATGTACTTCTCCTTGTTGCAGGGCCAGGGCACGTCCTTCTGGCCCTTCTTCAGCGGCGCGCCGACCGTGTGCATGCAGGGCACAACGCGCTTCTTGGTGGTGTCGATCAGGTGGAAGATCTTTTTGCCGATGCGCGCCATGATGCGCATGCTGACGACCACGTAGGGCGAGTCGGTGAGCTGCACGCCGATCTGCGCCATGGGCGAATCGGGCGGGCCCATGCTGAAGGCGAGCACGTACATCGTGCGACCGCGCATGCAGCCGTTGAACAGGCCGCGCAGCTTCGCCTTCATCTCGAAGGGGTTCATCCAGTTGTTCGTCGGTCCGGCGCCGTCCTGGGCCTGCGAGCAGATGAAGGTGCGCTCCTCGACGCGGGCGACGTCGCTGACGTCAGAGCGGGCGAGGAAGCAGCCGGGCCACTTCTTGGCGTTGAGGCGTGTGAAGGTGCCGGCGTCGACCAACTGGTCGCAGAGGCGGTCGTACTCGGCCTTGCTGCCGTCGACCCAGTGGATGTGGTCGGGTTTGCAGAGGGCGGCCATCTTTTTCACCCAGCGCAGCAGGTGGACGTTTTTGCTCAGCGGTTTGGAGGCGGACTTCGTGGGCATCGTTCGTGGGAGGGGTGGTTGAGGTCAGCTACGCGGTTTTCGTGCCAGTTGTCGAGCACGCTATCCCCACCAATCTTGGCGGTTTGGCCCGCATCTTGTCCAGCCACAAAGCGGCTGTCGGCAAATCCCGCGCCGGCTGCGAGGATTGACTTGACCGCAGGGGCGGCGCGGCTACTTGCGAGAAACCGGAAAAACAGCGGCCCGACCGGCCGTTGGTTCGGCTTCCCTCCATGTCCACCACCACCAGCCCCTCGGCGTCCGACACCAAGACGCTTCGCAACGCGGTCATTCGTCTGGCCGGCAACTCCCAGGACGGCATTCAGTCCATCGGCGGCTTCCTCGCCCGCCTGGCCGGCCGCACTGCCAAGGACGTCATGACCTACATGACGATCCCCTCCACCATTTCCGGTGGTCCGTCGATCTTCCAGCTCCACCTCGGCTCGGGCGAGGTCCTGCACCCGGGCGACGAGAGCGACGTGCTGGTGGCCTTTTACCAGCACAGCTACAACGACCACCTGCACGCCCTGCGCGACGGCGGCATCTGCATCTATGACTCCGGCGAGGTGACCGAGGTCAAGACCGAGCGCAACATCCATCACATCGGCATCCCGATCAACAGCGCCACCATCGAGGCCATCGGCGGCAGCGCCCGCGACCGTGGCAAGAACATGTTCGTGCTCGGCCTGCTCACCGCCGTGTTCCAGCTCGACCGCGAAAAGCTGACCGGCATCATCGCCCGCCAGTTCGGCAAGAAGGACGAGAGCGTGCTGCGCAACGCCATGCTCGCCTTCGATGCCGGCTACGCCTATCCGATCGGTGACATCGGCAGCTTCCACTTCGACGAGGGCGAGCACAAGGACGAGCACCGCCTGAGCACCGACGGCAACACGCTCATGACCATGGGCCTGATCTGCGCCGGCGTCCGCTTCGGCGCCGCCTATCCGATCACGCCGTGGTCGCCGATCATGGAGCAGCTGCGCAGCGAGTTGCCGAAATACGGCGGCATCTACGTGCAGGCCGAGGACGAACTGGCCGCGGTCTCGATCACCATCGGCGCCGCCTACGCCGGCCACCTCGCCGTCACCGGCAGCTCCGGTCCCGGTTTGAGCCTGAAGATGGAGGCGCTCAGCTACGCCAGCATGGCCGAGCTGCCGCTCATCGTCATCAACGTCCAGCGCGGCGGTCCGTCGACCGGCCTGCCCACCAGCGTCGAACAGTCCGACCTGCTGCAGGCCATCTACGGCAGCCATGGCGACTGCCCGCGCATCGTGCTCGCGCCGCAGGATGTCGAGGACTGCTTCTACATCGCCCTTGAGGCCGGCAAACTCGCCCGCGAGTACTCCTGCCCGGTCATCATCCTCAGCGATCAGGCCCTGAGCAGCCGCATTGAGGCCTTCACCGAGCCCGATCTCGACAAGCACTGGGTCGACCCCGTGCTCGACTTGTCCGACCGCCCCGAGGACTTCAAGCCGTACCCGCTCGACCAGATCACCCGTCACGCCCCGCCCGGAGCGAAGATGCTCGGCGGTCGCTACCCGCATGTCACCGGCCTGGAGCACGACGAGTGGGGTCACCCGAGCGGCAACCCGAAGATGCACCAGCGCATGACCGACAAGCGTCGCAACAAGCTGGTCGCCCTGGCGGAAAAACTGCCGCTGCCGGAAGTGTACGGCGAGCAGGAGGGCGATGTCCTGCTTGTGGGCTGGGGCAGCAGCTACGGTCCGATCAAGGAGAGCGTCAACCGCCTGCGCGCCGAAGGCCACAAGGTCGGCTCGGTCAACCTGCGCCACCTGCACCCGATGCCGGCCAGGATCGACGGCCTGTTCGCCAAGTTCAAGAAGGTCGTCGTCGTCGAACTCAACGACAGCGGCGTCTACGGCTATGGCCAGCTCGCCATGCTGCTGCGCGCCAAGCTCGCCGATCCGAAGATCAGCTCGCTCTGCAAGACCGACGGCCTGGGCTTCCGCATCCGCGAGATCGTCACCGGCATCGAGAAGGTGCTGGCCGACTGATCCGCGTCACCCGTTCGCATTCCTCACCGGAGTCGGCCCCGTGCCGGCTCCGGTTTTTTGTTTGGTCGAAAGGTGGACTCAGCTTTTTGCGCCGCGGCCGCGGTAGGCCAACAGGAAGAAGATGCAGACCGCGGCGGTGACGGCGGTTTCGCCCAGCCAGAAGCGAGTCCAGTCGGTCCGGCCGTCCACCTGGCAGGCCTGGTGCCACCAGCCGCCGCCGAGGTAGCCGGCGAGGTTGCCGAAGCCGCTCATCAGCAGCACCAGCAGGGCCTGGGCGCGCGTGCGCCACTTCGGATCGATGCGCTCCTCCAGGTAGATCTGGGTGGTGATGAAGTAGAGGGTGAAGGCGAAGCCGTGCAGGGTGGTGCCGGTCATGACCCAGCCGGGGGTGTGCAGGGCGTTCATGGCGTAACGCGCCACGCAGATGACGATGCCGGAGAGGAAAACCCATTTGAGGCGGAAGCGCGCCAGCACGCCGGCAAGCAGCAGCATGGTGAGGATCTCGGTGGTCTGCGCCAGCGAGATGACCGCGGAGATGCCGCCGACGTTGAGGTCGTGCAGCTGGCGGGCGGTGTAGGGGTAAAAGGCGGCCAGCGGCACGCTGTACAGCGCGGCGGTGAGGAAGACGACGCGGTGATCGCGGTGGCGCAGCAGTTCCAGGGCGTCGAGGCCGAGCACCTGCCGCCAGTTGCGCCGCTCACGGGCGTCGCCCGGCGGAATCACCGGCAGGGTCCAGGTCAGGGCCATGACGCCGAGCCAGAGGCCGGCGGCGGTCCAGCCGGCGGCGAGCGAGGCATCGGCCTTGAGCACAAAACTGACCACCCAGCAGCCGACCATCCAGCCCAAGGTGGCAAAGGCGCGCAGCGGCCCGAACTGGCGCTTGGGGTCGCGGATTTGTGAGAGCACGATGCTGGTGGCGACGCTCCACACCGGCGTGCTCACCAGGGCCAGCGCCTGGGCGCAGAGCAGGATCACGCCGTCGCCGAGGCCGTGACCGAGCGCGGTGCAGAGCAGGGCCAGGCCGGCCGAGGTCGCCAGGCTGAGCCAGCGCAGCAGCGCGGTTGACGAGATGCGCTGGTCGGCGAGGGCGCCGACAAAGAGGGGTGAGATGAAGGCGGCCACCGCGGTGGTGGCCAGCACCCAAGGCACCAGGTGGGCGCGGCCGTGGGCGGCGAAGACGTTGGCCAGCGGCACGTTCCACATGCCCATCGGCAGGGCGGTGAAGAAGAACAGGGTGGCCAGCGGCAGCCGGCCGGCCCCGCCGGACGCTGGGGTGGGGGTCATGGAGGTGGCCGGAATAAACACAGGCCCGGCAAACTCCAAACGACAAGTTCGCAAAAGCGCGTCTTGCGTCCCCGGCCGCCCTCCCCATCTTCCCGCACCCCTTTTCGCCCTCTCCCATGGAAAACGTCATCATCATCGGCACCGGCTGCGCCGGCTACACCGCGGCCATCTACACGGGTCGCGCCAACCTCGCCCCGCTCATCCTTTCCGGCGGCCAGCCCGGCGGCCAGCTCACGACGACCACCGAGGTGGAAAATTTTCCGGGCTTCCCCAACGGCATCATGGGTCCCGAACTGATGATGAACATGCAGACCCAGGCGGAGAAGTTCGGTGCCCGCATCGAGTACGCCAGCGTGACCAGCGTCGCCAAAACCGCCGCCGGCCACTTCGAGGTCAAGACCGAGGACGGCACCGTGCGCGAGGCGCATGCGGTCATCATCGCCACCGGCGCCTCGCCCAAGCACCTCGGCCTGCCCAACGAAAAGGGCCTCATCGGCCACGGCCTGACCAGCTGCGCCACCTGCGACGGCGCCTTCTACCGCAACGTGCCGGTCTGCGTCATCGGCGGCGGCGACAGCGCCTGCGAGGAGGCCATGTTCCTCACCAAGTTCGCCAGCAAGGTTTACCTGATTCATCGTCGCGACACCCTGCGCGCCTCGAAGATCATGGCCGATCGCACGCTCGCCAATCCGAAGATCGAGCCGGTCTGGAACAGCACGGTCACGGAATACCTGACCGACGACAAGGGTGAGATGCGCGCGGTCACCGTGCAGAATCTCGTCACCGGCGCCACCTCGGAACTGGGGCTGAAGTGCGTCTTTGTCGCCATCGGCCACGTGCCCAACGCCGCCTTCCTCGGCGACCTCGTCGACCGCGACGAGGGCGGTTACATCCTGCAGGCCGGTGGCACGCGCACCAAGACCGAGGGCCTGTTCGCGGCCGGCGACGTCGCCGACCACGTCTACCGCCAAGCGATCACCGCCGCCGGCCAGGGCTGCGCCGCCGCGCTTGAGGCCGAGCGTTATCTCGCCGCCCGCGGTGTTCATTGATCTTGCGCCGCGTCCCGGCGCGGCTTTCCAGCACCATCGATGGCCCAGCTTGTCACCTCCTCCAATCTGCTTTCGTCGGCGCGGCCGCTGACCGTCGGTGTCATCCCTGACGCCGCCACCCTGGACCTCTGGGGGCGGATGAGTGCGGCGGAGCGTGAGACGGCCTGCGACCTGATCGAGCTGCGTCTCGACACCCTGCAGCTGCCGGAAGGCGAGTTGCGCGCGGCCCTGGTTGGCAATGCCATTCCGGTGCTGCTCACCGCCCGTCACCCTGCCGAGGGCGGACAGGGGCCGGCCGACGCGGCGGGGCGCATGGCCCTGATCGAGCCGCTGCTCGACCTGGCCTCGCTGATCGACATCGAGCTGCGCAGCGCCCAGGAGATGCGTTCGCTGGTCCAGAAGGCGCAGGGCAGGGGAGTGCGCGTCGTTGGCTCCTTCCACGATTTCCAGGCCACCCCCGGTGATGAGGTCCTGCAGGGGGCGATCGGCTTCGCCCAGCCCGCCGGCCTCGATGCGGTGAAGATCGCCACCTTCCTCAACAGCACCGAGGATTTGACGCGCCTGATCCGCCTGGCCTCGGCCCCGCAGCGGCTGCGCCTGTCCTGCATGGGCATGGGGCCTCTTGGTCGCGTCTCGCGCTTGGTGCTTGCAAAATGCGGCAGTCTGCTGAACTACGGATACCTTGGCGAGTCCAATGCTCCCGGTCAGTGGCCCGCCGCCCGTCTGAAAGCCATTTTGGCCGAACTCTGATCATGATCCAGCACACCGTTGCCATCGCCCGCCTGGCCCTGCTCTTGGCCGTGCTGCCGCTGGCCGGCTGCTTTGAGGATCCGCAGCGCGAGGAGAAGCTCAAGTGGCGCGAGGAGGAGGTCAATGCCAAGGAGGCAGGCCTCGTCCAGCGCGAGATGGAGCTTGCCCGCGACAAGCAGTCGCTCGAAAGCCTGCGCCTCGACCTGCTGGCCCGTGAGAAGAGTGTCGAACTGCTGCAAAAACAGCTGGCCGAAGAGCTGGAGAAAAGCCGTCGTGTGCGCCGCGAGATCGAATTGCGTGAGCTGCGTGGCCCGATTCCGCAGCTGAGTGCCGACCGCGTGCTGGTGATTGATGCCGCCAGCGACGACGTCCTCTTTGAGAAGAATGCCGACAAGCGCGGGGCCATTGCCAGCACCACCAAGCTGCTCACCGCCCTTCTGGTCATTGAGGCGGGCGACCTCGACAAGGAACTCATCGTCGAGCAGAGCGACACCCAGTGCGCACCGGTGCGGCTCGGCATCAAGGCCGGTGAGAAGTACACCCGCCGCCAGCTGCTCACAGCCGTGCTGGTGAAGAGTTCAAACGACATTGCCCAGGCGCTCGCCCGTGACAACGCCGGCAGCGTCGAGGCCTTCGTCGCCAAGATGAACGCCAAGTGCCGCGAACTTGGTTTGGAGAACAGCCATTACATCAATCCGCACGGTCTGCCATCGACCAACGACGATGAACCCTACAGCACCGCCCGTGATCTCGCCGTCATTGCCAAGCTCTGCGATCAGCAGCCGGAGATTCGCAAGATCGTCAAGATGAACAGCTACCAGTTCAAGTGGCCCAGCGGCCGCGTCACGGAGCTGGCCAACACGAACCGCGTGTTGCGCAATGTTTCCTACTGCGACGGCATGAAGACCGGTTACACCAACGCCGCCGGTTACTGCCTGGTGGCCAGCGGCGAACGCAACGGCCGCCGCCGCATTGTCATCGTGCTCAACGCCAGCGAAACCGGTGTCTGGCGCGATGCCCAAGCCCTGCTCGACTGGGCTCTGAAAGCC
>DAIUCN010000125.1:0-10683 GCA_036846165.1 Prosthecobacter sp. | reverse complement strand
GTTCTCAGTTCTCAGTTCTCAGTTCTCGGTTCTCGGTTCTCGGTTCTCAGTTCGTGGGGCCAGGTTTGCGGTCGAGGTGCTGGCCGAGGTAGCGAATGAAGGCGCCGATTTTGTTTCGCGTCAGACTGGCCATGCCAAAGATCTCATCGAATCCTTGCTGCGTGCAGTATTGCTGATCCAGACAGCGATAGCATTGGCTTTGCAACTCGGAGCAGGAGCGCTTTGCATACTGCAGAAACCGAATGAACTCCCGGTTGCTTCCTCCATCAAAACCTTCGGCAATGTTGTCCATGATGGAACCCGCCGAACGCACCATCTGATCCTTGAGTGAAAAATCCTTCGCCAATGGGCTGGCCGTGGCAAGGTCATGCACCCGCTTGCAGAGATCTCTGGCAAGCTGCCACGATTCGATGTCTTCAAAACGGTCGATTTTCATGGGTGGCTTGACTGAAAACAGGGAACTCGGAACCGGGAACCAGGAACTTACCGCAGATAAACAAACTCCTTCAGGTTGAGGATCGACAGGGCCAGACTGTTCCAAGCAGCAGTGTCGGGAGTGGCGTTGCCGAGGGCTTCGGCGAGGTCGCGAATCTCGGTTTCGAGCCGCCCGAGTTCGGTCCGCAGGGCTTCGACCTGGCGACGTTCGGCCTCCGGCAGCGCGGCGAGCAGGTCGCGCTCGGTGATGGGCAGGCCTTCCAAGCGGGCGCTGCGGGCGAGTTCCTCCGGCGTCAGCGCGCGGTCGTAAACGCGGGCGCGGTGGATGCGGCCGCGCAGGCCGCGGTTGCCACTCGGCTGGCCGTGGCGACAGCCCAGCAGGACCTGGCTGGTGGCGGCGTCAAACACCGCACCAGGGGCCTTGCGATAACGGCGGCCGTAGGGCTGGCCGTCGCGGTAACCGCGCACCGTGCCGTCGGCCTCATACACCACCGCCACATGCACCACACGCCGGTCGGCCTCGGACTCGGCCGGGCCGTCAAAGGTCTCGCTGCGCGAGAAGTGATCGCTGCCGGCCACCCAGTGGCGCGGCTGTTTTTCGCCGAAGACGATCGAGTCAAAGCGCACGCCATCCCTGCCCTGCACCGTCAGCACACCGCCGCCGCGCGGGTCGAGCGAATCAAGCTGCACCCAGGCTTCGAGGGTTTTGGCGGTGAGGGTCTTCGGCAGTGCCTCCGACTGCGCCATCGAAGCGCCATCCAAAACGAGCGCGCCGTTTTCCACCCGCGCCTGACCAGTGAGCGTGAGCGGCAGCCGGCCCTGGGTGTCGGCGAGGCCCTTGTCAAAAGTCCATTCGGCCAGTGGCTCGGGGATTCCGATGGATCGGTCCGATCCGTCCGCCTGGGTCAACGCCGCGCGCGCGGGCTGCAGCAGGTTTTCCATCTTTCCGCGCAGGGCTTCGCCCGCGCGGCTCAGCTCCTCCAAACGTGTGCGTCGGGCTTGCAACTCGGCGGTCTGCTCCGCCAGAAAGCGCCGGCTGGCCGAAAGTTCATCGGCCCGCGGCGCACGACCCAGGGCCTCGCGAAACAGCCGCTGCAGCCGTGCTTCGTCGCCCAGCTCCACCTTGACACCCGCGGCCCAGTCGGCCGCCCAGCCCTGGATCACCGGATCGTTGAGCAGGGCCAGCGATTGCGCCGGCACGTTGGTGGCGTCGCGCCGGCCACGCGGAGCGGAGGGCACGGGCATGTCGAAGGCGATGAGGAAGGGATCGAGCTGGTTGCGGATGACCTGCACGTACACGCTGCGGCGCGGCTGATCGCCCGGCACCGGCTTGCCAAAGGGCGTGGCATCCAGTCGCCCGGAGAGCTGGACGATGCTGTCGCGGATCGCCTCGGCCTCGAGCCGGCGCACGGTCCAGCGCGCGAGCAGGCGGTTGTCGGGGTCGCGGTCGGCCCCGGGCGCACGGGCGTCGCGCGCAAAGGCGCGGGTGCGGACCAGGGCTTCGATGAAGCGCTTCATGCTGCCGCCATCGGCAAGGAATTGCGCGGCGAGGAAGTCGAGCAGTTCCGGATGCGACGGCAGCTCGCCGAGGCGGCCGAAGTTGTCGGGGGTGGCGACCAGACCGCGACCGAAGACATGGTGCCAGAGGCGGTTGACGATGACGCGCGCGGTGAGCGGATTGCGCGGATCGGTGAGGCGTTCGGCGAGTTCAAGGCGGCCGCTCTGCGGTGTCTGGAACGGTGTTGGATCAATGCCGTCGAGGAAGCGGCGTGGCACGGCATCGACGGGCTGCTTGTGGTTGCCCCGAACAAAAAGCGTGGCATCGCGGGCATCGCCCTCCAGCACGCCCGGTGCGCGGGTCGGACGCGGCAGCCGCGCCTCCAACTCGCGATAGGTTTTCACCAGCGCGGCCGCCGCAGGGATGGCGGCAAAGGTGTTCGGCAGCTTGCCGGCCTGCAGGGCGCGATTCAGCGACTCGGCCTGCGCGTCGGTCAGGGTGCCATCGAGCCAGGCACGCACGGCATCCCGGCCGGGTTGGCTGGGCATGCCGGGGCCGGTCGGCGCCGCATCGTCATGGGTGATGAAGGCCTCGGTGAGGCCAAACCAGGAGCGCGCGTCGGGATTCGCCTGCGCCGGCAGATCGGCCACCGTGGTGATCTGCAGATGCAGGTCGTCGCCCTTCCAGTAGTCGAGGTCGAGTTTGTGCCAGCCGAGCAACGCATCCTTGTCGGTCTTCAACTCGCGCGCCTTGTGGATCGTGCCGGTGCGCGGGTAGTTTTGCACGACGTACTTGGCCACCGCACCGCCGCCGCCGGCGACCCGGAACCAGAGCGTGCCGCCGTCGCAACGGAAGCGCGGCGACATCAGCACGGCGCGATCGGCGGTCGATACGAGGTCGGAAAACAGCCCTCCGGGATGCAGCTGGGCGAGCAGGCGATCGCCTTCGAGGGCGACGCTGAATTCGCCGGCCGGCGTGGCACCCTGGCGCAGGCCGTGGCCGTCGGTGAACCAAGGGCCGTGGCGCAGATCCCAGCGCTTGGCCACCTTGGGCAGCACCGCCGGGGTGGCGTCGCCCGCCGTCGTCTCCGGCAGGGTCTGCAGCCAGGCGTCAGCGACGGCACGCTTGAGGCGCTGCTTGAGCTGGAGCAGTTCCGCACGCACTGCCTCCCCCGTGCCCGGCGCGTTGACATCGATGATGGCCGGTCGGGTGCTGGTGAAGATGCCGTAGAGCGCGTAGAAGTCGGCCTGGCTGATGGCATCAAACTTGTGGTCGTGGCAGCGCGCGCAGGACACCGTCAGTCCTTGGAAGGCCTTGCTGACGGTCTCGATCTGGTTGTCAGTCCAAGTCACCAGTTCATCGAGCGAATCGGTGGGCGAAAAACCATGCAGCACCAGCCGCAGCTGGCCGATGCCGAGCGCGCTTTCGTTGAGGCCGTCCTGGATCCGCGGGTTCGGCAGCAGGTCGCCGGCGATCGCCTCGCGCAGCATCTGGAAGTAGGACACGTCCTCGCGGAAGGCACGGATGATGGCGTCGCGGTAGCGCCAGGCGTAGGGAATCGGGGTGTCGCCCTCGCTGCCGTAGGTCTCGGCGTAGCGTACCCAGTCGAGCCAGTGCCGCGCCCACTTTTCCGCGTAGGCCGGGCTCGCCAGCAGAGCTGCCGGATCGGAAGGATCGGTCGGCTTCGGCGGCAGGCCGGTCAGCACAAAACTCAAGCGCCGGCGCAGGGTGGCGGCGTCGGCCGGTGCGGCGGGCGTCAGGCCGGCAGCGGCGATCGCGGCCTCAAGCTGGCGGTCGATCTCGGCGGCGAGTTCGACCGGGCTCAAGGCTCGGGACGGCGGCTGGATCTGCAGCGGCTGGAAGCACCACCACTGCTTGCGCCGCTGCAGCACGGCGTTCCAATCGGTGTCCTGGCGCAGCTGCTCGGGCGTCGGCCCATGGTCGCGCGGGTCGGGCGCGCCTTCGCGCACCCAGCGCTCAAAGTCGGCGAGGATGGCCTCGTCGAGCTTGGCGCCGTTTTTCGGCATCTGCAGGTCGGCATGCGCGTGGCGGATCGACTGAATCAGCAGCGAAGCCGCCGGATCACCGGGCACCAGCACCGGCCCGCTGTCGCCGCCCTCCTGCCAGCCCGGGCGGGAGTCGAGCAGCAGCCCGCCCTTGCGCTTGCCGGACTCGCTGTGGCATTCGTAGCACTCCTGGGCGAGCACCGGGCGGATGCGGTTCTCGAAGAACTCGACCTGCTCGGAGGTGGCAGCGGCGGCACGGAGAGCAAGGAGCAGTGAGCCGAGAGCGAAGAGGCACAGAACAGCCGCCTTCGGGCGAAGGCGCCCACAGGAAGTCGGCGCGCTTGCCCAAGCGCGGCGTTGAACGCTCGCCGCCTTCATGCCAGCAGTCTCCGGCGCAGGGTTTCGGCGGCCGCGATGCAGGCGCGGCCGAGTTCGGCGAAGCGTTCCTTCTTCACCCGGAAGGCCGGGGCCATCACCGTGATGGCGGCGACCGGATACTGATGTTCGTCGAGCACCGCCGCGGCGGCGCAATGGATGCCTTCCAAGCCCTCGGCGAGGTCGGTGGCGAAGCCGCGGCGACGGATGCGCGCGAGGTCCTCCTCCAGCGCCTCGCGACTGGCGAGGGTGTTGGGGGTGAACTGCCGGAGCGTCACCTGCTCGAAAAAGGCCGCCCGTTCCGCCGGCGGCAGAAAGGCGAGCACGGCCTTGCCGGGTGCGCAGGAGTACATCGGCACACGCAGGCCGACCGTGCTGCTGACCTTGATCGGCTGGGTCGAAATGCACTGCTCGAGCACGGTCATCTTGTGATTCACCGCGGTGAGCAGCTGCACTGTCTCGCCGGTGCTGTCGCGCAGTTCGCGCAGGGCCTCGAGGGCGCAGACCACGAGGCTTTTTTCACGCACCTGCGGCCGCGCCAGGTCGAAGAGCTTGTGGGTCAACACGAAGCGCTTGTCGTCCTCGCGCCGCTGCAGGTAGCCGCGCGCCTGCAGCACGCCGGCGATGCGGAAGACCGAGTTGACCGGCAGATCGAGGTCGCGGGCGATCTCGGTCAGGCTCAGGCCGGTGCGGTGGCGGCCGAGCAGTTCCAGGATGGCCAGCGTGCGCTCCGTGCCGGGCGCGGCCGATTGCTCGTCGAGGCGGATGACAGCGGGTTCTTCAAACGTGGTTTTCATTTTCCAAATCCAGAAACGCTTCCAGATTTGGAAATCTATCCGGGTGCATCGCCGTAATCTGGTCCCGCGCTGAATCGGCGCTTGGCAAATCCGCACCCTGCCGCTTTTCTCCCCCTCCCATGAAATCCGTCGTCGCCCTGCATCCCGGCCATCTTGAACTGCTCGACACACCGATGCCACGCCCGGGGCCCTACCAAGCGCTGGTGCGCACGGAGCTGGCCTGCCTGTGCAACCGCACCGACAGCGAGCTGCTGCACGGCCGTTTTCCCGGCATGGAGGACAGGTTTCCCTTCGCACTCGGCCATGAAAGCGTGGGTCGGGTGACCGAAGTGGGATCGAAAGTGCGCAGCTTCCGCCCGGGCGACCGCGTCGTCGGCGGCCTGGTCTTCGACCTGCAGATGGAGGGCCTGGACTCCGGCTGGGGTGGCTTCAGCGAGTTCACCTTGGCAACCGACCATGAGGCGATGGTGACGGACGGCGTGGCCGACGCCGAGCACGGCTGGGTGGAGGTGCATGAGATTCAGACCAAGGTGGAGGTCGACATCCCGGCCGAGGAGGCGGTGCTGCTCTGCACCTGGCGCGAGGTGCTCGGCGCCTTTCGCGATTTCCATCTGCAGCCGGGCGACGCGGTGCTGATCCATGGCGGCGGCCCGGTGGGCCTCAGTTTCGTCAAGCTCGGCCGGCTGTTCGGCCTGGGCTGGATCGGCATCGTCGATCGCCATGAGGACAAGCGCTGCCGGGCCCTGGCCCTGGGTGCCGACGCCGCCTTTACGCCGGGCGAGGCGACCCCGCCAGGCAAGCTGGATGCGGTGATCGACGCCGTCGGCAGCGTGGCCCTGCTGCGCGAGAGCCTGCCGCTGCTGCGCCGGGGCGGATCGCACTGCATCTACGGCGTGCTCACCGAGCCGGTGCTGCACATCGACAAGGCGCGCGCCGACTTCAATTTCAACCTGCTCGTGCACCAGTGGCCGACCCGTCGCTACGAAAAGGAGAGCCAGCCGCAGCTCTGTCAGTGGATCCGCGAGGGCCGGCTGACCTCGGCGGATTTCCTCACCCATCGCTTCCCGCTGGCAAGGATTCGCGAGGCATTCGATGAGGTGGCGCGGCGCATGGTGATCAAGGCCTTGATCGAGTACGACGCGGCGCCGGGGTTGCGCACGGCGTAAGATCCCCTATGCTGCCCGTCATGAACCGCCGTCCCTCGCCCATCCTCTGGCTGCCGCTCGCGCTGATCCTGCTCGCGCTCAGCCTGCGCTGGTTGAAACTGGAGTCGCCGGGCATGACCCTGCTGCCGAACTTCTCCCCGTGGATGGCCCTGGCCTTCACCGGCACCCTGCTCTTCCCGCGCGCGCTGCCCTGGTGGTCCTGGCCGCTGCTGCTGCTCGGCATCGATCTCGCCTCGCAGGGCCTGTCGCTGCTGACCCCGCAGGGCGGCGGCTTCGAAGCTCTCATCCTGTACGCCTGCTATGCGATCGCCGCTTGGACGGCCGCGCGCTGGCGCGGTCAGGCGGGCTTGGCCGCCACTCTGGGCGGCGTGCTCACCACCTCGCTGGCCTTTTACCTCGTCACCAACAGCGTCAGCTGGCTGGTCGAACCCGCCTACGCGAAGACCGCCGGCGGCTGGCTGCAGGCACTGACCACGGGCCTGCCCGGCTACGCGCCGACCTGGACCTTCCTGCGCAACTCCCTGCTCAGCGACCTCGGTTTCAGTGCCCTGCTGGTCGTGCTGTTCAACGCCGAGGCGCATGTGCGGGCCCTGCCGAAACTGCGCTGGCTGGCACCCGCCACCGCCTGAGGTCGTCAGCCCTCCGGCGGCCAGCCGATGAGGTTGAGCCGCGCGCGCTGGCTCGGCGACCAGGACTGCGGTCGCTCGTGGTGTTCGGTGCGCGCCGCCTGCTTGATCAGGGCGGCGTTTGGTGACCCCGGATAAATGAGCCGCTGCCAGAGATCGAGCACAAAGGACTCCGGCTGATAGGCCGCCAGCAGGCTGGGCACGCGGGCATTGACCTCCGCATCGGCGGCTGGTGCGAGATGCAGCCAGACCAGCAGCCGGGCGTATTCGGGATCGTCCTTGGGCAGGGCCGGATCCGCCCCCTCGAGCAAGGCGCGATGCTCGGCCCAAGTGCCGCTGCGGAAGTTCTCACTCCAGGACGCCAGTTCCGGATGGTCGGCGAGCAGCCGCGCCTTTTCCTCCTCGCGCCAGACACGGTCGGGGTGATCGGCCGAAGCCGGGCTGGCCGCTGGCGCCGGAGACATCGCGACCATAGGCTCGGCCGTTGCCGGCAGCCGCTGGGTGGTGTCGCCCTGCACCGACCGATCCCCGGTTGGCGCGGGGCTGGGCGGCGCCTCCACTGCAGGCGCCGTCGATGCAGCCTCGACCGCATTTGGCCGGACCAGATCGAAGGGTCCCAGCCAGACCCCAAGGGCAAAGGCCCAGGCGCCGACCAGTCCGCCGACAAAAAACGGCACGGTGTGCCAGATGACGACCGGCGGGCGCGGGATCGTTTGGCTGGGCTCAGCCGTGGCGGGTTTTTCGCGCGGCTCCTCTTCGATAGTCCGGATTTCCGGCCGCGCGGCGCGCTCGCTGGCACGGCGCAGGGCCAAATCCCACCAACAGGCGGGCACCACCGGCTGGAACCAGGCAAGTCCCTCGGCATCCGGCGTCATCACTTCCGCCAACTGCGCCAGCGCCGCCTGCTCGACCGGTTGCTCCCAGGTCCAGCGATGGCGCGGCCGGCGCAGGCGCTGATCCCAAAGATCGCGCACCTCCTGGTCGCCGGAGCGCACCAGCCGGCCAATGGCGAGCCACTGGCGGGCTTCGGCCAAAGCCTGCTGATGTTCCGCCATGGCCAGCGGAGTGGCGACATGGACCAGCTGCTCGGCGCGGGCGTAGCGACTGATGGCCAGCGAGGTGGCCAGGGCCAGCATGAGATCGATCACTTCCGCGCTGGCCGGCATCGACTTCACCGCCAACTTGGCCAAGAGGGCCTCGGCCATGCGCACCAGTCGGGCAATGTCGCAACGTTCCGCCCAGACCGAAGCGGCCATGAAGCTCAGGGCGTAGTGGCCGGAGGCCAGTTCAATGATCAGGTCCGGCACTCGCGCCATGTCGGCGAGTTCTTCCTCACGGCCCTCGAACTGCTCGGCCAGGAAGGTGCTGGCCGCGCCCACCCACTCGGGTTTGGCGTAAGCCGTGGCGCAAAAATCGGCAAAGGCCTGGGGCAGCAGGGTCGGGTCATGCAGACACCGGCTCAGCTTCTCGGCCGGAGCGACAAGCGGTTTGGGAAACTCGGGCTCGGCAGGAGGTTCCGGCTCAGGCGCCACCGCCTCCCTCGCCTCCAAATCGGCGTCTACCGTTGGGGCGGTCAACGTCGGTTCGGACGCGCCGTCCTGCAGCAGGTCCGTGGCCGTCTCCGCCATTGCCAAGGCTTCAGCCTTGAGGTCCGTCGACGCGGCATCCGGAGGCGGAAAAAGCTCCGCCTCCATCCCGGGCAAACTGGAGGGCTCCGCGTCGCGTTCCGACATGAAATTCCCCCTTACAGCGGTTGCCGGCGCGATGCAACGATCGTCTGGCACGGAACGCACAAGCGCCGTGCTTCAGCCAACTTCGAGCACACCCGTGCTGTCGCCGACACGCTCAGCACGCACACCAAGGCGGTCGAGCATCGAGAGATAGAGATTCGTCATCGGCGTCTCCTCCTTGAGCACCACCCGCTTGCCAGGCGTCCAGGTGCCGCCGGCGCGACCGGCCAGCAGGATCGGCAGGTTGTCGTGGTTGTGACGGTTGCCATCGCCAATGCCACCGCCGAAGACGATCATGCTGTGGTCAAGCAGCGTGCCCTCGCCCTCGCGGATGCCCTTCATCTTGTCGAGGAAGTAGCCGAACTGGCGAACGTAGAACTGGTCGATCTTGGCGATCTTTTCCAGCTTCTGCGGGTCGCTCTCGTGGTGCGACAGGTAGTGGTGCGCATCCGGCACGCCGATCTGCGGGAAGCTGCGGTTGCTGCCGTCATGCGCCATCAGGAAGGTGCACAGGCGGGTCGTGTCGGTCTGGAAAGCCAGCACCAGCAGGTCGAACATGACGCGGATGTGCTCCTCGTAGCTCTCCGGAATGCCCTCCGGAACGCTGATGCCGGGCGGCAGCTGCGAGGCGAACTTTTCCGACCGCTCGATGCGCAGCTCGATGTCGCGCACGGATTCAAAATACTCGTCGAGCTTGCGGCGGTCGTTGCCGCTGACCTTTGCCTGCAGCGATTTCGCCTCGCCGAGCACGGTGTCGAGCAGGCTCTTCTGCAGGCGCTGACGGCGGGCGCCCTCCTCGCCGCGGGCCCCTGAGGCGCCGTAGCCAAAAAGACGCTCAAAGACCAGCCGGGGGTCCATCTCCGGCGCCATCGGCATGGTCTCGTTCTTCCAGGCCAGGTTGAACTGGTAGGCGCAGGAGTAGCCGCTGTCGCAACGGCCGGAACTGCGCTGGCCGTCGGTGCTCAGTTCCAAGGAGGAAAGCCGCGTCAGGTGGCCGATTTTCTCGGCGGCGATCTGGTCGACCGAGGCTCCGAGCTTGATGTCGGCGCCGGCGGTCTTCTTCGGCATGCAGCCAGTGAGGAAGGTCGAGGTGGCGCGGGCGTGGTCGCCGCCGCCGTTGCCGTGGGAGCGCGCCTTGTCTTGGGCGAGACCGGAGACAACCATGAAATCCTCGCGGTGGCGCTCGATCTGCTTGAGCGTCGGGCTCAGCGTGTAGCCGGCACCCTCGCCGGTGGGGAACCACTGCTCGACGTTGACGCCATTGGGAATGTACAACCAGGCCGCGCGCAGCGGCGACTTGGCAGCGGCCGGAGCGGCAAAGGCGCGCGTGCCCACCGACTCCAGGAAGGGCAGGGTCAAAAACGTGCCAAGGCCGTGCAGCACCTTGCGGCGGCTCAGCTGGTGGGTGGCGGCGGCGGTTTCGTGGAAGGGGTTCATGACAAAGGGTTAGATGCTTCTACGTCGGCGGACGCTGAAACTTTCCTTGACGCTTCCGCCCGGCCGGGCCGGCCGCCAATAAAAAAGAATTGAAAATTCCGCCAACCCGCGGCCGATTAGCGTACCCCCACCCCCCAAGCCATCCCATGAAACACCTCGCCGTTCTCGCCGCCCTCACCCTGGCCAGCCTCGCCTCCCATGCCCAGGAGGGCGACGTCGCCGTCATCGAACTCAAGCCCCACGCCAGCAACCCGCTCGGCTATGACAAGACCGACCTCACCGTCAAGGCCGGCCAAAAGGTCAAGCTGACCTTGAACAACACCGGCAGCATCGCCCCGCAGCCACACAACTTCCTGCTCATCAAACCCGGCAAGGATCAGGCCGTCGGCGCCCAGGCCAACGCCATGCTGACCGACCCGCAAGCCATGGCCAAGCACTACATCCCCGACGCCTCGAAGGACGACATCCTCGCCCATACCAAGCTCGTCCAGCCGAACGGCACCGACACCATTGAGTTCACCGCCCCCGCCGAAGCGGGCGACTACCCCTACCTGTGCACCTTCCCCGGCCACTGGCTGCTCATGAAGGGCGTCATGCACGTCACCCCCTGAGC
>DAIUCN010000124.1:0-10959 GCA_036846165.1 Prosthecobacter sp. | reverse complement strand
GACCACGGACCACGGACCACGGACCACGGACCACGGACGACGGACGACGGACCACGGACGACGGACCACGGACCGAGAACCGGCTCACTTTAAACTCCCAACTTCCCGTTCCGTTAAAAGTCGCCACTGACCCTTGGGCAGGTCGCCGAGGGTGAGTGGGCCGATCGTGATGCGGATGAGCCGGAGGACTTCAAGATCGAAGGCGGCGAGCACGCGGCGGATGTGTCGGTTGCGGCCCTCGGTGAGCACGATCTCGAGCCAGGTGTTTTTGCTGCCTGTGCGCAGCAGGCGGACCTCGGGCAGGCGCAGGTGCTCACCGTTGTCCTCGATGCCGTGGGCGAAGGCGGCGAGATGGTCGGCGGTCACTGCCCCACCGGCCTGGACATGGTAGGTCTTGGGCAGGTGGCTTGCAGGATCGGTGAGGTGGTTCGACCAGGCGTGATCGTTGCTGAACAGCAGCAGGCCTTCACTGGCCTTGTCGAGCCGGCCCACGGCGGAGAGCGGTGGCAGGCCGGCGTCGGCGAGCAGGGAGAACACCGTGTCCCGGCCCTGCTCATCGCGGGCGCTGGTGACCAGACCGCGTGGCTTGTTGAGGGCGACATAAACTTTCTCGCGGGCGGCGACCGGGGCGCCGTCGATGTCGAGTCGGTCCCGGCCGAGTTGCACCGGCTGTTCAGGGTTGCGGCAGATGCGGCCATTGAGGCGGACACGGCCGGCGAGCACCAGTCGGCCACCCTCCCTGCGCGAGCAGTGGCCGAGCTTGGAGAGGGCGCGGGCGAGGCCGGTGGAGGGCATAAAAAACGGGCGGCCTCGCAAGAAGCCGCCCGGTGGGAAGAGGGTTGCGCGGAGGCGTCGCTCAGGACTGCAGGGCGGCTTCGTCGATGTTGACGCGGCGGCCGTCCTTGTCGAAGCGGACGCGGCCGTCGACGAGGGCGAAGAGGGTGTGATCGCGGCCCATGCCGATGTTGCGGCCGGGGATCCACTTGGTGCCACGCTGGCGGATGACGATGTTGCCGGCGATGACGGCTTCACCGCCGAACTTCTTGACGCCGAGACGCTTGCTGTTGCTGTCGCGTCCGTTCTTGACGCTGCCTTGACCTTTCTTGTGAGCCATGTCGGTGTTCTCCTGGGATGGGGGTTGAAATCAGGCGTTGATCGAGGTGACCTCAACGCGGGTGAGCGGCTGGCGGTGGCCCTTGGTCTTGTGGTAGCCCTTGCGCTTCTTGAATTTGAAGGCGGTCACCTTGGGAGCCTTGAACTGCTTGACGACCTTGAAGCCGACGCTGGCGCCTTCCAGCACCGGCGCGCCGATTTTCAGGGAGGCGCCTTCGCCGGCGGCGAGCACCTGGTCGAAGCTGGCGGTTTCGCCCTCGGCGACTTCGAGCTTCTCGACGTCGACGGTGTCGCCCACGGAAGCCTTGTACTGCTTGCCGCCTGTTTTGAAGATTGCGTATGCCATGATGTTGTCTCTTGTGAGGGGTTCCGGGGCGCCGAAACGGTCTTGCGAGACCCGTCTCCGGCGTGAAGGGCGGACAAAGTGCCACATCTCCCCCCGCCGGCAACCAAATTTTTCTTTTCCGTCCACCGGGGTGGATTTTTCCCGGTCGCCAGCCCGGTCGCCCTTGCCCTAAGCGGCCTTCGACCCCATGTTGACAGCCCCATGGTCGCCGCCGCCACCCCCAGCCTCGTCGAGGACATCCTGCGCCTCAAGAAGGAACGCAATGCCATCATCCTGGCCCACAACTACCAGACCCGTGACATCCAGGAGATCGCGGATTTTGTCGGCGACTCCCTCGGCCTGGCCTATAAGGCGAAGGAGACCGCGGCCGACGTGATCGCCTTCTGCGGCGTGCATTTCATGGCGGAAACCGCCAAGATCGTCAATCCGGGCAAGGTCGTTGTGCTGCCCGACGCCGATGCCGGTTGCTCGCTCGAACAGAGCTGCCCCGGCCCGCAGCTGGAGGCCTTCCTGAAGGCGAATGCGGCAAAGAACTACTACGTCATCGCCTACATCAACTGCAGTGCCCACGTCAAGGCGCTGAGCGACTGCATCTGCACGAGCGGCAACGCGG
The DNA here is from genome assembly GCA_036846165.1 of Prosthecobacter sp. Taxonomy (GTDB): domain Bacteria; phylum Verrucomicrobiota; class Verrucomicrobiia; order Verrucomicrobiales; family Verrucomicrobiaceae; genus Prosthecobacter. The sequence continues at coordinate 8,887 of DAIUCN010000124.1, read as the reverse complement.
TCAAGATCGTCCAGGCGGCGCCGCCGGACCGGCCGATCCTGTTTGTGCCGGACCAGAACCTGGGTTCCTGGGTGATGGAGCAGACCGGGCGCAAGATGGACCTGTGGAAGGGGGCCTGCTACGTGCACGTCGAGTTCACCCGCGACAGCATCCAGGCGATCAAGGATCAGTACCCCGGCGCCCAGGTGGTCGCCCACCCCGAGTGCACCTACGCGGTGCGCATGCTCGCCGACGAGGTGTGCAGCACGGAAAAAATGGTGGGCTACTGCCGCGACCATCCTTCCGACACCTTCATCATCGTCACCGAAAGCGGCATGCTGCACCGGCTGGAGCGCGAGGTGCCGGGCAAGCGTTTCATCCCCGGGCCGACCGGCCACTGCGCCTGCGCCGACTGCCGGTACATGAAGATGAACACCCTGCAGAAGCTACGGGATGCCCTGCGTGACCTGACGCCGCGGGTGGAACTGCCCGAGGACATCCGTGCGCGCGGCGAAAAACCCCTGCTGCGCATGCTCGAGCTGAGCCGGTGAGGGGGTGAGGCGGACGACGGACGACGGACGCAAGTGTGCCGAAGACCCCTCGCTTGGGCGGTAGCCACGCGCTCGTTCCAGAGCGGGCAGGCTAAAGCCATGCGCGCACTCCGGGGCACTCGGCGCCCCATGCTCCGCGATCTATCCCGACCTCACTGGCGCACGATGGGCAGGATGATGTGCGAGGGGTGGGCGGCGTCGTGATGGATGGTGTTGACGGCGGTTTCGACGCGGCGGTGCTCGTTGAGGGGTTCGCCGGTGTTGGGGTTGACGTCGAAGCGGGGGTAGTTGCTGCTGCTGATGTCGACTCGGATGCGGTGGCCCTTCTTGAAGACGTTGCTGGTCGGGTACAGGCGGACGGTGACCGGGTAGATGCGGCCGCGCTCCATGAGTTTCTCCTGCTTGAGCGAGTCGCGGTAGCGGGCGCGCACGATGCCGTCGGTGAGGTTGAGATCGAAGCCGCCCGGCCAGTCGGCCGAGGGCGGATAGACGTCGATCAGCTTGGCGGTGAAGTCGGTGTCGACGGCAGTGGAGGAGACCCACAGTTTGACCTCGATTTCGCCGGTGACCTCGGTGTCCTCGGCGAGGGGTTCGGTCTGGAAGACGACGACATCGTTGCGCGCCGAGAGCGGCACGGGGTTGGGCCAGTTCCAGACATGCGGTCCGCCGACCTGGTTCCAGGCGCCCTGCAGGAGGATGCCGTCGCCGCTGGAGATGCAACCGCCGATGGTGGGCACGGGATTTTTCGGGTCGAAGCTGTAGCTGGTACTGCCGGTGCTGGTGTCGGTTGTCAGCGCGCCGTCCTGGCCGAAGTGGTAGGGGGTCGGTACGGCGTTGGCGGGCGGCCACTGGCTTTCGTCGCGCCAGAAGCCACCGTGGTGGAGCAGGCCCTTGTCGGTCTTGCCGCCGTCGCCGGTGCCCATGACGAAAATCCGCACCTTCGAAGCGAAGTGGCCGGTCTTGCCGAGGCTGTTGGCTTCGCCCTTGAGGAAGTGGTCGAACCATTCCCGGCGCCAGGCGAGTTCGTCGGTGATGGCGGCTTCGGGGCCGAAGTCGACCTGGCCGTGGCTGTTTTTCGACTGGGCCCCGTGGATCCAGGGCCCCATGATGAGGTAGACATCGCTCTTCAGCGTTTTCGACAGGGCGGCATGGTTGGCGGTGGTGTTGCCGGCCCAGGAGTCGTACCAGCCGCCGACGAGGTAGACCGGGATGTCCTTGTACGTCGCGGTGTTGTCGAGGATGTTGTTGGGCGCCCAGTAGGCGTCGTTGGCGCCGTGGCGCATGGCGCCGACCAGCCAGTCCTCATACTCCGGCGCCAGCCGCAGGGGTGTGGTGCCGGGGCGCAGCGGCAGATTGGCGAGGTAGTGGAAGCGGTTGTCGGCCATCTCCTGAAGCACGGCCTGGGTGGCGGGATCCTGGGCGCCGCGGCTGCCCTTGGCGGCATTGAGCAGGATCCAGTTCCAGAAGCGCATTTCAAAGGCGCCGGCGTTGCGCACCGACTGTACACCGCAGTTGGAGACGGCATCGACCGGGATGATCGTGGCCAGTTCGGGTGCGCCGGCGAGGGCCATGGCGTGCTGGGTGCCACCGACGTAGGAAGTGCCGACCATGCCGATCCTGCCGTTGCTCCAGGACTGCTTGCCGATCCAGGCGGCGCAGTCGACGCCGTCGGGACCATCGTCGCTCATCCAGTGCCAGACACCCTCGCTTTTGTAGCGGCCGCGGCAGTCCTGGGCGACGAAGGCGTAGCCGTTTTTGGCGAAGTACTCGCCGAAGCGTTTGGCGCCATCCTTGTTGTAGGGCAGGCGGGTGAGGACGACCGGATGGCGCCCGGGCAGGACTTGGCCGTCCTTGGCGGGCAGGTAGACGTCGGTGGCGAGATGAATGCCATCGCGCATGGCCACCCGCAGGTCTTTTTCGACAACCACCTCCTGGGCGCAGAGGGTGGCGAGTCCAAGCAGGGCAAGGGTGGGCAGCAGTCGGGCGGTCTGGCACAGCGAAGTCATCCACAGAAATCCACGCAGCGGGGCGCTTTCTTGCAGCGGACCTCCGGGGTGGCTTTGCCGCGCCGTGCCGGTGGCGGGACTCGAACCCGCAAGGCGGTTGCCCGCCAGCGGATTTTAAGTCCGCTGTGTTTACCATTTCACCACACCGGCAAGAAGCCGGATCACGGTAGGCGCGGCCCGCAGGGAAGCAAGGCCGGTCTGGAGCCGGGCCTCAATCGGCGGCACCGTCCTCATCGCCCGCGCCGTCCGCGGCCACCGTGCCGGGGCGCACCAGGTAGCCACCCGATTTATCGTCGCGCTGCAGGACCAGCAGGCCGCGACGGCCGGCCTCCTCGATGAGGGCGTTGAAGGAGCGGAAGCCGTGGAAGCGCTCGCTGAACTGCGGCAGGCGGCGCTTGATCGTCTGCTTGACGCTCGAGCCCCAGACGGAACCCTCGCCGCCCTGCTCGGCGAGCATGGCGTCAATGGTTTCCAGCAGCAGTTCGACGGCCTTTTCGGGGTCGCCCGCTGGTTTGGAGGGCGGCGTGGTGGAGGATTTGCCGGCCCGCGGTTTTGGCGCTGTGGTTTCGCCGTTGCGCGAGGGGGTGGCACGAGTCTCGCCGTCGGCACGCCTCCGGCGCTGCTCGCGCACGAGGTCGTCATAGAAGATAAACTCGTCGCAGTTGCTGATGAAGATGTCGCCGGTCGAGTTTTTGACGCCGACGCCAATGACCGTCTTGTTGTTTTCGCGCAGCTTGCTGACCAGGGGCGAGAAATCGGAGTCGCCGCTGACGATGACGAAGGTGTCGACGTGGGCCTTGGTGTAGCAGAGGTCGAGGGCGTCGACGACGAGGCGGATGTCGGCGCTGTTCTTGCCGGATTGGCGCACGTGCGGAATCTCGATCAGTTCGAAGGCGGCCTCGTGCATCGCCTTCTTGTGCTCGCGGTAGCGGTCCCAGTCGCAATAGGCTTTCTTGACCACGATGCTGCCCTTGAGCAGCAGTCGCTCAATGACGCGGCCCATGTCGAACTTGTCGTAACGGGCTTCGCGCACGCCGATGGCGAGGTTCTCAAAGTCGCAGAACACGGCCATGGTGTGGGTGCGCTCGGGCGTGGACATGGGCGAGCGTGCGGTCGGTCGCGAGAAAGTCAAGGACCGGCGGCGGGCGGGGCAGCGGCTTCGCGCTGCTCGCGCCGGCGGCGGCGCCAGGACTGCAGGCCGCGCCAGCTGGCGAAGGTGATGGCGTAGCCGACCGGAGCGAGAGCACCGCCAAGCAGTAGGCCGCCGAAGAGCATGACCGGGGCGTGCTCCTTGAGGGTCAGCCAGGATTCGGCGAGCGAGTGAGGCAGTTCACGAGGGAAGGGGGTGGCGGGCACCGAGGAGATCCACGAGAGCACCCACTTGCCGAGGGCGTACTCGAGGGGAACCAGCGCCGGAATGGTGACCGGGTTGCTCAGCCAGCACATGACGATGGCGACCGGGATGTTGACGCGGAAAACGGCGGCCAGAATGGCTGCGGCGGGCATCTGCATGGGCAGCAACTGCATCGACACGAGCAGACCGACGGCGACGCCGCCGGCGAGGGTGTGCTGGGTGGGCTTCCAGACGCGTTTGTCGAGGAAGTGGCGGGCGAACCAGCGGCGGGTCGCGCTGGCCTTGAGCGTGCGCGGGTGCTTGAGCAGGCGATAGGTGCGGAAGACCGTGCGGCGGAACAGGCCCCGGCTGTGGTCGAGCAGGCGTGCGAGACTGAGCGGGACGGGTGGCATGGGGCGGGGAAAGCTATCACCGGGCCGCCGCATAGACCAGCAGGGAGGTGCCCAAAACGACGCGGTACCAGGCGAAACCGTTGAAGGTATGGCCCTGCACGAAGTGGATGAGCCACTTCACCACAAGAAAGGCGGAGATGCCGGAGACTACGGTGCCAAGAAGAAGCAGGGCTAGGTTTTCCTTGCCAAGGCCGCCGCTGGCGAATTCCGAGGACATCTTGAAGGCGCCGGCTGCCATCAGCGTGGGGACGCCGAGCAGGAAGGAGAATTCCGTGGCGGCCGGCCGCGACATGCCGAGGGCGAGGGCCATGAGGATGCTGGCGCCGGAACGCGAGGTGCCGGGAAAAGCGGCAGCAAGCACCTGGGCGAGGCCGACGGCGATGACCACCGTCCAGGTGATGCGGGGACTGCCGGGCTTGTCACGGTGCAGGTATTCAAGCAGGAAGATCACCAGGCCGCCGATCAGCGTCGCCAGGGCGACCGGCCTGACCTCTTCGGGCAGCTGGATGTCGAAGGTTTTGATCAGCACGCCGCCGAGGGCTGTCACGGCAAAGGCGGCGGACAGCTTGAGCAGGAAATCGCGCGTCTCCGGTTCGTTGAGGGTGGCGGCGAGATGGCGCACCCGCTTGGCGAAGACTGCCAGCACTGCCAGCACGGCACCGCTCTGGATCACGACATTGAAGAGGTCACTGCGCGCCGGCAGCCAGCCGAGCGTCTGCGGGATCAGCAGGTGGCCGGTCGAGGAAATGGGCAGGAATTCCGTGACGCCTTCGATGATTCCTAAAATGATGACGGCGAGCCACTCTGGCATGCGGGAGGTGCGGGCGGGGGATTGGAACTGGACCTTCGGGGGCTTGCGCCCGAATGCAAGCCTTCTTGCCGACGATCCAGCGCGCGCACTGCAGGTCAGCAGCCTGGAGGCACCGGCTGGACAACATCACCGATCTCGCCATGATGGGCGAATGCCCCTCTCCAGCCAGATTGTTGAAGACATGAAGACCGCCATGAAGGCGAAGGACAGCACCGCGCTCAATGTCATCCGCGCGCTCAAATCGGCCCTCAAGTATGCCGCCATCGAGAAGGTTGGTGCCGACGCAGAGCTCGACGACAACGAGGCGCTGCTGGTGGTCCGCCGTGAGATCAAGAAGCGCCAGGATTCGGTCGCCAGCTACACCCAGGCCGCTCGTGAGGACCTGGCCGCGGTCGAGCGTGCCGAGATTGGTGTTCTCGAAAAATACCTGCCTGCAGCCCTGCCTGAGGCGGAGCTGGCGGCGCTTGTCGAGACCGTTATCGCCGAACTCGGCGCCAGCAGCAGGAAGGACATGGGTGCCGTGATGAAGGTTCTGCAGGAGCGCGTTGCCGGCCGGGCCGACAACCGTGCGGTATCCGCCGAAGTGGCGAAGCGCCTCGCCTGAACCGCCGAGGCCGGCATTGACAAGCGCGGGCGGTTTTTTAGAATCACGGTGAATATTCGAAAATGCATTTTGTAACTCTTGGAGATTTCCGGGCATGAGGCACGACGACTTTGACGAACCGCGGCGCGGCGCTCCACCGCTTCACTCGGAGAAGATCCTCACGGAGCGCAAGATCTTCTTCCTCGACCTCAAGGAGAATGAACGGGGTCGCGTCATCAAGATCACCGAGGACGTGCGCGGTCGCCGTGATACGATCATGCTGCCCCTTGAGGCGGCCGAGGAATTCCTCGACGCGCTGCAGCGCATCCTCGAAGTGGAGCGGGACCTCGGCAGCGGCATGGAGTGAGCCGTCCCGCCATTCATCGGCGCGGACGTGCCCTCCGAAACGTAGGGTTCGAAGGCGGCGCTGCGAGCCGGCGCCTTGCCAACCGCATGATGGCCCTTCTTCCACGCCTGCTGCTCTTCGCCACTCTGCTGCCGCTGCTGGCCTGCACGCAGCTGAAACGCTTTGCCAAGGCCAGTCCATCCGATCCCTCTGCCTTCCTGCGTCACGCAGCCGACCTGCAGCCGACCGTGGATGCCGATTCACCCTTTGCCAGGGTCTGGCGCAACCCTTCGCCTGCCGTCTGGGCGGAAGCCCGCAGCCGCTGGACTTTGCACGTCGCTCCGGTCTGCCTCGATCACCTGCGCCCCGTCGGCCGCAAGCTGGCGCGCCTGGAAACCCGCGATGCCGGTCGCGAGGTTGCCGTCGCCAAGCTCGCCGCCTACACGCGGCAGGAATTTGAAAAGGCTTTTCGTCAGTCACCACGGCCGCGCCAGGAAGTCGTCGCCAGCCCGCGGCCCGACAGCCTGCTCGTTGAGCTCGCGCTCGTCGAACTCGACCCCAATCCCATCACGGGGGGCGTCACCCGCCGAGTGATCAATCTGCTGGCTGTTCCAGGCGCGGAGTCGGTCGTGGGCAATCCCCTGAAGGGTCGAATCGCCCTCGAGGGACGCCTGTACGACCCGGTGCGCAAGCAGGTGCTGCTGGAGTTCAGCGATGCCGAGCAGAACCGCTCGGCGCTCCTGCTCTCCTTGCACGATTTCAATCACTACAGCCATTCCCGCAAGGTGGTGCGCGAGTGGGCTCGTCAGTTCGAGGCGGTGGTTCGCCAACCGCCGGACGCGAAGGTCAAGGACAGTTCCGCCTTCATGCTGTCGATCTGGTGACGGCGCTTCTTCAGGCACGCTGGCGCCAGCCCAGCCAAGCCTGGCGGTAGGCATAGGCCATGGCCATGACGCCGACACCCAACAGCACGGAGCGATCCGAATCCGGCAAGGCGAGCAGGGGTGACGATGTCTCGCCGGCCAGCGCCATCAGGCTGTCGCCCCGCTCGGCTGCCCGGGAAGCCAGGACAGCCACGAAGCTGGAGGTGAGCCAGTAGAAGAACGAGCGCATGGGATTTATTTGATTAAATTCTAATTAATTCCGGCCTGTTGACACAAGCCAAATCGTCATCCCTGTTTCGGCAGTGGAAAGTCGTGGGTTGCAAACCCCCTTCGCCCTGGCTAACGCCTGGCATGTCTTTTTCCCCTGATGCCCGCATTTTGGTCACCGGCGGCGCCGGTTTCATCGGCAGCGCCCTGGTCTGGGAGCTCAACCGCCGCGGCTGCGAGAACATTGTCGTCTGCGACCGGCTCAGTCAGGATGAGAAATGGCGCAACCTGGTGCCGCTGAAGTTTGCCGACTACCTCGATGGAGGCGATCTTGAACGGCTGGTGCGCACGACGCCGGACGCATTGGGGGCCTTTGATCACGTGCTTCACCTCGGGGCCTGTTCGGCAACCACGGAGCGGGATGCCGATTACCTGATGCGCAACAACTACGAGCTGACGCGCTTGCTCTGTGAGTGGACGCTGGCGCGTGGGGGGCGCTTCGTTTATGCCTCTTCGGCGGCGACTTATGGCGATGGCGCGCACGGCATGGATGACCGTATGGCGGATCTGCATCGGCTGCGGCCGCTGAACATGTATGGCTACTCCAAGCATCTGTTCGACCTGTACGCGCGCCGCGCGGGGCTGCTTGACCGGGTGGCGGGGTTGAAATACTTCAATGTCTACGGTCCGAACGAGGATCACAAGGCGGACATGCGCAGTGTCGTTCACAAGGCGCACCGGCAGATCCTGGAGAGCGGGCGGGTGCAGTTGTTCAGGTCGCACCGTCCGGACTATCAGGATGGCTGTCAGCAGCGCGATTTCCTGTACGTCAAGGATGCGGTGAAGATGACCCTGCACCTGGCGGGGTCGCCCTCGGCCAACGGCCTGTTCAACCTGGGGTCCGGCCGCGCCCACACGTGGGTCGAACTGGCGCGCGCCATTTTTGCCGCCATGGGGCGTGAACCGGTGATCGACTTTATCGACATGCCCGAGGCCCTGCGCGAGAAATACCAGTATTACACCTGTGCCGACATCGGCCGGCTGCGCGAGTCAGGCTATGATGAACCGCTGTTTTCCCTGGAGGAGGCGGTGCGCGATTATGTTCAGGGTTATCTGATGACGGACCGCAGGCTCGGTGACGAGACCTGATCAGGGTGCCGGCGGCTTGCCGGCTTCTGCGGCGGTTCGCCGTTCACGCGCGGCTTGAAATTCCTTGCCCACCGCCTCGCGATAGGCCTTGCGCAGGGCATGCAGGGCCTCGATGCGCGCTTCGCCGCTACGCGCCTTCAATTGCTCAAAGGCCTCGCGCAGCGCCGGCTGGGCCATGACGCGCTCGTGGATCTGGCGTGTTTCCTCTCGCCGTTCCGGGCGTGAAAAGGCCTGCATTTCCGAGGCCATGCGTGCTACGACGGCGGCGGGAAACTCGGCGGCTTCGGGCGGAGGCAGTGGCGGCAGTTTGCTGGGATCGAAGCCCTCGCGGGGTTCCAGGCGCGCCAGGATGGCGGCCGCTTCCGGGTCGGTCTTTTCCAGCGCTTCGCGGATGACGCGGCGCATGGTGTCATTGGCGCGCATCGCCTCGTCGCGCGCAGCGATGACTTCGGGGCGGTTCCACACGTGATCGAGGGCGTCGCGGACTTTCTGGCGCTCCTCTTCGGGCAGCTTGTCAAAACCTTCGTGGCGCGGCGGCCGGCCGAAGCCGCCAAAACCGCCGCGCCAGTCGGGGCGTGGCGGTTTGTCAGCGCCGACTTCTCCCTTGGGCGACGCGGGAGGAGGG
>DAIUCN010000123.1:0-11110 GCA_036846165.1 Prosthecobacter sp. | reverse complement strand
GCCTCTGAACCCTGTGATCTTCAGCCGTGCATCTGGACACTTCAACGTCCTCTGAGCTAGGACCAGCCCCCGATCAAGGAAGTTCTGCAGCTCATGCGCCAAGAGAAGTTTCAGCTGGAATCTAATTTTGCGATCCTTGCGTTCCTTTTGCGGCTGAAGGGTCGGGCAGTCCGCCAGGCAGCAGTCTTGGCATTCTCGATGGGCCCGGCTACAGCCAGCCCAGCATGGCGCTGCGGGACTGAACGACCTACCGATCCGCCTCCGTGCCCCTCCACCCCTCTGTGGTTCATTCATCCCGTCTCACCGTCCCCCTCGGCATTTTGACCGCCCCGTTGGCATCGCGGGTGCTGAACCGGATTCGTCATGCTTCATGTTTCCGGGTCAGAAATTCTGCACAAGCGATTCTCCAATCTAACGACCCGCGAGAGCAGGCGATCCATTCACCGGGGCACGTTCCGCTCCCTGAGCCAGGCTTGGAGTGCCCGCATGGCAGCGATCCTGCTTCTTGGGCTTTCGGCAGGCGACTCCCGGCTACCGGGTGCGACGCTTTATTGGGATGGTGCCAACACGAGCGACACCAATGATGCTCTGACGGGAGCCAATCTCGGCGGCAGCGGCACATGGAATAACTTGCTTACGGCCAACTGGTGGGATGGCATTCCAAGCAGCAGCGCGCTGACCTGGAACAACGCGGGCCTGGACACCGCTATCTTCTGGGGTTCGGCAGGCACGGTGACGTTGGAATCACCCCTCGTGGCGAGCGGGTTGCTGTTCAAAACCAGCGGTTACCTGCTGACAGGCGGCTCGTTGACCCTCGCCGGTTCCAGCTCGATCACGGCGGAGCTGGGCACCTACACCACGCTCGCCTCGCAGATCCTCGGCACGGACGGACTGACCCTCGCCGGCACGAGCGTGTCGGGTCGCGGCGCGGTGCGGCTGAGCAACGCCGCCAACAGTTACACGGGCACCACCACGATCAGCGGCGGCACGCTGGTGATCAGCCAGGACAGCCAGCTCGGCAGCGCCAGCAATGCCGTGGTGATCAACGGCGTGCTCGGGGCCGGGTTGCCGGGCGGCACGCTGTTTCTGGCCGGCAACACGACTGCCGCCGGCTATGCCACCGGCATCACCCTGGCGGCTTCCCGCAACGTGTCCATGACCGGCGGTGGGGTCGGTTATGCCAACTCGATTCCCCCCAACAGCGGCTCGGCGCTGGTCAGTCTGGGCAACAACAGGATTGCCGGTCTGCTGACGACCTCGCCAACACCGCTGGGCAGCGCAGCCACGGGGGCGGTGTCCGGCTTCGGGGTTTTGACGCTGTCGAATCTCTCGGCCGGCGGCACGCCGGTGACGAATTTCACCACCCTGGGTTCGACCGGCAGCATCGGCGGCTACCGCATCGATGGCCCGCTCTCCGGGACCGGCAGCCTCAACAAGACGGGTGGCGGCACGCTCATCCTGTCGCCAACGTCCGCCGCGAATTTCTCGGGCACGGTCCGGGTCACTGCCGGCTCGGTGCGGGTGAGCGATCCGCTGTCGATGGGAACCAACGCGGGCACCGGCCTGAACAGCGCCTTTGATCTGAATGGCGGTGTCTTTGAAATCCGTGCCGACAGCTTTGATGCCAGCACCAAGGGGCTCGCCTCGCGCGCCGCCTCCACCCTGTTTGTCGACCGGGCGGTGGATGGCTCGGCGATCAATGGCACGGCCACGTTTGGGAACTTCATCGGCAACGCCAACACCACCGCCACCTTCAACTCGCGCAACGGCTTCAACACGACCTTCAACGCGGTGACGATCACGCCCACCTCCAACGCCACCAGCCTCACCCTCACCAACAATGGCAGCGGCCTGGTGACCTTCACCGGCAACATCTGGGGCCAGACGACCGCGGCCAACACCCTGACGGTCAGCGGCACAGGCGACATTCTGTTCAACACGGGCATCACGGCCACGGCGGCGAACACCACGAATCACTTCATCAAATCCGGCGCCGGCACCCTGACCATCGCCGGTGTGGGTTCCACGATCGTCAGTCCCACCACGGTGAGTGCCGGCACCCTGGCCATCACCGATTTCCGCTCGCTGACGCTGGCCTCGACCCAGGTCATCAACCTGGGGGCCACAACCACGGCGGCCACGCTGACGATCGGCACCTCGGTGACGCCGACGGCGGCCGGCCTGACGACCACTCGCGTGCTCAATCTGGCGGGCACCACGGGCGGAGCGACGATCAACGCCAATCAGCCTGGCACGAACCCCGTGCTGATCAATGCCCCGGTGATTGCCGCGACGGGGGTTGGCATCAAGACCCTGACGCTCGGCGGGTCCTCCACCGTCGACAACACGATCAGTGCGGCGATCGCCAACGCCGGCACCGCCTTTGCCCAAACGGCGAACTCGGCGAGCGGTGCGACGGTGCTGACCTTCGCAAGCACCACCGGCATTGCCGTCGGTCAGCTGGTGGGCGGCACCGGCATCGCCCCAGGCACGACGGTGACGGCGGTGACACCGACGACCGTCACCCTGAGCCGGGGCACGACGGCTGCGCGCACCACCGAGAATCTGGATGTTGCCACCGGCACGGGCGCGGCGGTGACTCTGAGCAAGACGGGTGCGGGCACCTGGCTACTCTCCGGGACCAACACCTACACGGGGGCCACGAATCTTTTCGACGGCACGCTGAAGATCCGCGCCAATGCCGCCGCCTCCACCGTGCTCGCGGACGCCTCCGCCATCACCTTTGGCTCCAACACCACCACCCTCACGGCGGGCGGCAGGCTGGAGTTCATCGGCGTCAGTGGCGCTGCCACCACGGAGAACCTCGGCGCGCTCACACCCACGGCGGGAGCAGGCACCATTGTTCTGACCAGCGGTGGAGCCGGCGCTGCAGCCAACCTCGTCTTTGCCTCGCTGGGCGCCACCACGTCGGCCTCGAGCGTGAACTTCATCACCACCGGCGGTGGCGGCGGCGGAATCACGCTGACAGGACAGCTCGAGACGACGGCGACAACCCTGCCGGGCACGACGAATTTCCTGGGCCATCTCTATGTGAACGGCGCGGATTTTGCCGCCATCAATGCCTCAGCCCAGGTGATCACTCCGATCTATGGCAGCACCACGGGCTTCGTGCTGGGCGGATCGGCACTCACAGCGGGCTTGCACAACTGGGTCGATCAGGAGATCGCCTCGCAGCCGACGGTCACCGTCAGCTCGCTGAAGATGACCACCGCCAATCTGACGCTGGCGGGCAACCTGACGCTGAGCACGGGCGCCCTGCTGCAGACCGGCGGCAGCGCGCAGATCGATGCCACGTCGGCGCGAACGATCCTGGGTGCAGCAGCCGCCACCAACATCGTCATCCGGGTGAATGGAGCCTCCGACACACTGACGCTGACCTCCAACGTCACCATTCCCTCGACTCAGACGGGCGGGCTGACCAAGAACGGTGCGGGCACGCTGGTGATCGCCGGCACCAACGCGCAGACCGGCACCACGAACATCAATGAGGGCACCGTGCGGCTCTCCGGTCCAACAGCCCGGCTCAGCGGCTCGAGCGTGGCGACCGTGCTGCGCCAGGGCGCCACCCTCGACCTCAATGGCCAGTCCACCGGGGTCGCCATCGGCGCGTTTGACGGGGCGGGAACGGTGACCAACAGCAGCAGCTCGCCCGGCACCCTCGTGGTGGGCAACGTCTCCACCGGAGCGGGCATCTTCTCCGGCATCATTCAGGACGGCGCGGGCGTGACGAACGTCAGCGTGACCGGAACGACGGGCAGTCCGACCTGGAGCGGCCTGAACACCTACACCGGCGTGACCACGATCGGCACGGGACTGGCGACCACCGCCAAGCTCGTGAACGTCAACACGCTGGCCAACATCGGCACCGCCAGTAGCCTCGGCCGGGGCTTGAGCACCAGCGATGCCACCAATGCGGCCAGCCTGGTCTTCGGCGGCCTGGCCACGGCAGGCATCAACTACACCGGCACCACCTCGGTGAGCATCGACCGTCTTTTCACCCTCAACGCCGGCATGGCGGGCGGTGGTGCGCAGATCGCCAACAGCTCGGGCAACAACTCGACCCTCATCTTCAACAAGACCCACCCCATCACCTTCGGCCCGGGCGCCACCGTGGCCCAAACGCTGACGCTCGGTGGCTCCTCCACGGGCGACAACCGCATCAACCTGCAGATCACGGACAACGGTACGCTGCCGACGAGCCTGAACAAGATCGGTGCGGGCCTGTGGATTCTGGGCAACGACGCGAACTCCTACACGGGCACCACGACGATCGGCAACACCACCCTCGCCGGCGGTGTACTGCAGGCCATCGACGGCGCCAGCCTGCCCACGGCCAGCTACCTGATCCTCGGCAGTGGCACCACCGGCGGCGGTGTCCTCCAAACGGTGGGCAGCTTCACGCGCAATGTCGGCACCACGGCGGCCGCCAACACGGTGACCCTCGGTGCGGCGACCGCCACCACGGCAGCCGTGGGTTTCTCCGCGGGCAACGGCAAGCTGATCCTGGCCTTTGGCGGCCTGGTCAATCCGACGGCACTGACCTGGGGCAGCGGCGGCTTCATGGGCGTCACGGGCACCTCGACCGGGGCCTTCGTGCTGAACTCGGTGTACTCGCTCGACGAGATTGAGGTCCGCAACGCCATCGACCTTAACGGCACCACCCGGACGATCCAGGTGGATGACAACGTCAGCACGTTCACCGATTTCGCCACGATCACCGGCGTCATCAGCAACGGCACCGGCACGGCGGGCCTCTCCAAGACCGGCACGGGGATCCTGCAATTGCTCGAAGCCAACACCTACAACGGAGCGACCTCGGTCCTGGCGGGCACGCTGGTCGTCAACTCGCTGGGCAGCACTTCGGGCAGCGGTGGCACCAGCGTCGGTCTGTCGGGAACCGGCGTCAACACCGCCGCCCAGGCCCTCATCCTGGGCAATGCCGGCACCACCGGCGGCATCCTCAACTACATCGGCGCGGGCGAAACCAGCGATCGCCTCATCCAGATCAACACGACGACGGGCACAACGCAGATCATCGCGGATGGTTCCGGCCCGTTGATCCTCTCCAATCTGCTGAACAGCGGGGCCACGGGCGCGAAGACGCTCGCCCTGCGCGGCGTCAGCAACTTCGCCAACGAGATCACCAGCAATCTGAACAACGACAGTGGCGGCGGCGTCCTGAGCGTCACGCGCGACACCGCCGGCACCTGGATTCTCTCCGGCAACAACGGTTACACGGGCGGCACCAGCCTGAGCAGCGGCGGCTTTCTGGGGGTCGGCAGTGATTCCGCCCTGGGCGGCTTCGGAGGAACCCCGGGCACCCTGACCCTCACGGCGGGAACGATGTTCGCGGCAGGCGGCGACCGCACGATCCGCAACCCCGTGACCTTTTCCGGCACCAACACCAGCATCGCGGCTTTCGTGGGGGAATACAGCCTCACCTTCACCGGCAACTGGGGGGATGGCACCACGACAAGTCTCGGTCGTGTGCTGCGCAACAACATCATCAGTGGCAAGACCCTGACCCTGAACGGCAATTACACCTACACCAGCGTCACCAGCAGTGCCAGCGGCGGGGTCACGATCGATGGCTCGGGCGACACCCTCATCAACGGCAACATCAGCCAGAATACCGGCCTCACCGGCAACACCGCCGCCGGCCTGATGGGGGTCGTCTATGCCGGCACGGGCAGCCTGACGCTCGGAGGCACGGGCAACTCCTACCCGGGCAACACCCGGATCTTGAATGGCACACTCAAGCTGGGCGCCGACAACGTCATTCCCGATGGCTCGATCAGCGCCGCCGCCACCACCACGGCAGGGTCAACGAACTCGACCACGGTGACGGCCCCCACGACGAACCTTTATCCCGGCATGACGATCTTTGGCGGCAGCGCTCCCGCCACGATCGTGTCGATCACCAATGCCACGACCTTTGTGGCAAGTGCGGCGCAGACCCTTGGCAGTGGAACGAACCTGACCTTCAGCCTGGCCAGGGGCAACGTGGTCCTCACGCCCGCCGCCGCCACCACCGCCACCTTCGATCTCAACGGCTGGAATGAGACGATCAACGGCCTCACCACCACCGGTGCGGGACATGCGGTGATCACCAATTCGGCGGCGGGCCCGGCGACGCTCTTGTTGGGGATGAACAACGCCACCCTGGACATCCACAGCACGGGCGGCGGCACGACCACGATCACCAACAGCGGGGGCGCGCTGTCGATCATCAAGATCGGCACGGCGGCGGCCAGCATCCCGAGCGGCCACACGCTCACCTACACGGGTTCCACCAGCGTCACGGGCGGCTCGCTGACGATCGCCTCGCCGCTCAACGGCACGTCGGCGCTGAGTGCCACGGGCGCGGGCAGCAACCTGAACCTCACCGGCCTCATCGCCAACCCTGCGGCCATCCAGGGTGTGACCGTCAGTGGCGGGGCGTTCCTGAGCTTCCTCGATGGCACGGGCACGCCGATCCCGACGCTCAACAGCCTGAACCTGGGCGCGGGTTCGGGTTCCGCCACCCTCAGCCTGGACCTGGGCGGCACGTCCGACACGCTCACGGTCCTGAATCCGGCGACGATCGCCAACACCATCACCTTCAACCTCCAGGCCGTCACCGGCTTCACCGACAACACCGTCTACAACCTGCTGGTGGCTCCGGGCGGGTTGGGCACACTGAGCAACTACCTGCTCGGCAGCCAGCCCGGTGGCTTCACCGCCGGCAGCCTGAGCCTGATCGACGATACCCGGGTCATTTACACCAGTGGCACGGCCATCATCGGCGATCTCTACTGGAACAACACGCAGGCCAGCGGCAGCTGGGCCACCAACCTCGGGGGCTTGACCAACTTCACCACAAATTTGGCTGGCACGGTCGAAGGCGGCTACACCCCTGGCCCCAACACCACGGTGATCTTCGGCAGCACCAACACCACCATGTTGTCCGGCTCAGCGTTCAGCACCACCCTCGATGCCAACTTCAACATCGCCGGTTTGCAATTCACGGCGAACCCGACCGGTGTCACCACCTGGGCCATCGGTTCCGGCGCCCCTGCCACCAGCAGCCTGACCCTACGGTCGGGCGGCATCAGTGTCGGCGTGAATGCCGGTGCCGTGACGATCTCCGCACCCCTCGTGCTGGGTACCTCGCAAACCTGGAGCGTCAACGGCTCCGGGGCCAATGGCTCATCGCTCGCCCTCAACGGCCCGATCACCGGCGGCGCCGGCGCGGCCCTGGCCATTGACAATGGCGGCGGCACGGGCATCACCAGCATGAATGCAGCGGCGGGTCAGAACACCTACAGCGGCACGACCACGGTCAGCAACGGCGGCACCCTTCAGGGCGGTGCCACCAACAGCTTCAGCCCCAACTCCGATTTCACCCTCAACGGCACCGGCATCCTGCGCCTGAACGGCTTTAGCAACAGCGTTCGTTCTCTCGCCGGCGTCGGCGGCACGGTCGACAACGGCAATGCCACCACGGCCGCGACCCTGACCGTTGGCAGCAGCAACGCGAGCACGTCCTTCAGCGGCGCCCTGATCAATGGCGGCGCGGCCACGCTCGGCCTCACCAAGGTGGGCACGGGCACGCTGACGCTCGGTGGCACCAGCACCTACACCGGCATCACCACCGTCCTGGGCGGCAGCCTGCGCATCACCGGCTCGATCAACAACAGCCCCACTGGCGCTGGCGGTGCCACGGTCATCGGCAACACGGCGGCCACGTTCGGCCTGGTGGAGGTGCCGACGGGGGGCAACCTCACCACCGACACCCTTACCGTCGGTGGCGTGAACGGCGGTGCCGGCAGCCTGGTGATCCGCGGCGGTTCCGTCAACACCACGGACACGACCACCACCACCGGCATCAATGTCGGCACGGGCGGGTACGGCTCGCTCCTGCTCTCGGCAGGATCGGTGACCGCAAACCGCGTGAGCCTCTACAACAGCGCCACCGGCACGGGGGTGCTGCAGGTTTCGGGGGGAACGCTGACGAGCAACGAATACATCATCCTGAGCAACCTGCGCACGGAGTTCACCGTCACAGGCGGCAGCGTCCTGCACAACGCCGCTTCACAAAATCTGGCGATCGCCTACAACCTCACGGGCACCACAGTCATGAACCTGGCAGGGGGCACGGTGGACAACACCGGACGCAACGTTTCCTTCGGCCAAAACGGCACCGAAACACCGACCGGCATTCTCAACTTGGGCGGCGGCACGCTCATCACCAACACAATGACGGTAGGCAGCACGGTCAACGCCACCCTCAATTTCAACGGCGGCACCCTGCGGGCGGTGGTCGATTCCAGCGCGTTTTTGCCGTCAAGCACCCGCCTGGCGGCCTATGTCAACGGCGCCTTCGGCACGTTTGCCGGCGGGGCCGTCATCGACACCAATGGCCGGAATGTGACGATCGCTTCCAGCCTGCTCTCGCCTGCCGGCAGCAGTGGGGTCAGCGCTCTCAGCCTGGGTGGCGCCGGCAGCGGCTACATCGGGGCTCCCTACCTCGAGATTGTCCGGGCGCCCGGCGACGCCACGGGATCCGGGGCCACCGGCTACGCCACGATCGATACCGACCCCTCCAGCCCGACCTACGGCCAGGTGACGAGTGTCGTGCTGACCAACCCAGGCATCAACTACACCGCCGCACCCACGGTGAACCTCATTGGCGGACTGGGCCCCACCGGCGTTGCCGCCTCGGTCACGGCCGCAGGACTCATGGCGAACAGCTCCGGCGGCCTCACCAAAGTCGGCGCGGGTACGCTCACCCTCACCGGCGCCAACACCTACAGCGGCGGCACCACCGTCCAGGCAGGCACGCTGACCGTCGGTAGCGGCGGCACGCTGGGATCGACCACGGGCACGCTGGCCGTCAACAATCCCAACACGGGGGCCGGCAGCGCAGTCATCCTCAACCTCGCCACGGCCGTGGACACCAGCGTCGGCTCCCTGAGTGGCACGATCGCCACGCCGGCCAGCGGCAGCAACACGGCGACGATCAACACCCAGGCCAGCCGTCAATTCAGCGTCCAGCAAACGGTCGATGGCACGTATGCAGGTGTGATTGCAGGCAGCGGCAGCCTGATGCTGGGAAGCCTCAGCACCCACACCCTGACGCTGACGGGCACAAACACCTACACCGGCACCACGACGGTGAGTGCAGGCCATCTTCAGGTCGGTCGCGCCGGCACCGGCACCACCGGCACCGGGGCCGTCACCCTGCAAGCGGGCGCCACCCTGCTTGGCACCGGGATCGTTCGCGGCTCCAGCTTCACAGCGGAAAGCGGCTCCACGCTTCATGTGGGCGACAACACCTCGGCGGGCAGTTTCGGCACGCTGAACTTCACCCCCGCGAGTGCCTCCGGCAGCACCAGCAGCCTTCAGGGCACCCTCATCATGGGCCTCTCGGGAGCCACACTCACGGACGCCACCTATGGCGGCAACGTGCTCGGTTCCGCGGGTTACAATGCCTGGCTGGACGGGGTCACCGGCGTGGGGGCCCATGACCGGCTCGCCTTCAACAACCCGGGCACGGGCACGGGCTACAGCCTCAACTTCCTCACCCTCACCGGCAGCCTGCAGGTTGTCGGCAGTGATTTCACACCGGCCGACGGCCAGGTCTTCAACCTGCTCGACTGGAGCAACCTGGTGAATCCCAACTTCTCCGGCTTCGCCTTTAGCAATGGCTACCTGCGAGGCGATGGCGACGAAGGGGACGACCTCGACCTGCCCGACATCAGCAGCTCGGGGTTGCTCTGGGATTTCAGCCGCTTCACCACCTCCGGCAACATCGCCATCATCGCCATTCCGGAACCCAGCCGTGCACTGCTGCTCTTTGGCGGGCTGCTGGGCTGGTTCCTGCGCCGCCGGCAGCGCTGAAGCCCGCACCCCCTCCAAACGTCCTCGGGAAGGCTTCAGAAGCTCTGCGTTCCTCTGAGGACTCCTGCTAGCCAGTGGCAGGTAACGCACGGCGCAGCCCCCCTGCCATTCTAAGCCGTCAGAGCGCGGTGTCTTCGACCCAGTCGGTTCCGAGCGCGAGGCGATCCAGATTGGCAAGGGTGGTGGTGGCGATCTGCCCCAGGGCTTCGCGGGTGAGGAAGGCCTGGTGCGAGGTGATCAGCACGTTCGGGAAGGTCAGCAGCAGCGACAGCTCATCGTCCTGCAGCGGCTCGGAGGAATGGTCCTCGAAGAAGATGCCTTCCTCCTCCTCATAGACGTCGAGGGCGACACCGCCCAGTTCGCCGGCCTTGAGGGCGACGATGAGCGCCGTGGTCTCAACCAGTTTGCCGCGGCTGGTGTTGACCAGGTAGGCGCCCGGTTTCATGAGCGCGATCGTGGTCTCGTTGATCAGGTAGCGCGTCTGCGGCGTCAGCGGCAGGTGCAGGCTGACGACATCGCTCTCGGCGAGCAGTCGCTCCAGCGGCAAATACTCCAGGCCAGCGCCCGCGGCCCAGGCGGGGTCGGGGTGGGGATCATGGCCAAGCAGGCGCACGCCGAAGCCGCGGAACAGCTCGGCGGTGACCCGGCCGATCTTGCCGGTGCCGACGATGCCGACGGTCTTGCCGTGCAGGTCGAAGCCGACCAGGCCGCTGAGCGAGAAGTTCAACTCGCGCACGCGGTTGTAGGCGCGGTGGATGCGGCGGTTGAGGGTGAGCAGCAGGGCAAGCGTGTGCTCGGCCACCGCATGCGGCGAGTAGGCGGGCACACGCACGACCGCGATGCCCTGGGCACGAGCGGCAGTCAGATCGACGTTGTTGAAGCCGGCGCAGCGCAGCGCCACCAGCTTGACGCCCAACGCCGCCAACTGCTCCAGGCAGGCGGCATCGACCTGGTCATTGACGAAGACACAGACGGCCTCGGCACCGGCCGCCGTCGCCGCGGTTTCCGCCGTCAGGCGAAACTCATGAAACTGCCAGACCAAGCCCTCGCCCGCCACCGCGAGAAAGGCCTGCCGGTCGTAAGGTTTGGTGTCGTAGAAAGCGACCGTGAGCATACCGTACAATAAAGCAGGTTTCGGGCCCTTGGGAAGGGCGGTTCTCGGTTCTCGGTTCTCGGTTCTCGGTTCTCGGTTCTCGGTTCTCGGTTC
>DAIUCN010000122.1:0-11419 GCA_036846165.1 Prosthecobacter sp. | reverse complement strand
CCCTGTGACTCCCCTGCCAAGCCAGTCCCATCTTCGCCGCGACCATCCGCTTTTCCAACGGATGATGGTCGCGATTTGCGCGCTCTGCCTTGGCTTCTCAACGGTGGCCTGGCGCCTCTATGACCTTCACGTCAAGCGCTCACCCTGGCTGACCGAACAGGCCGCCCGAAAATTTCGCGAAGAGCGCCTGCTGCCCGCCCATCGCGGCTCCATCCTCGACCAGGGCGGCCGCTATCTGGCCTATGACGAGGAGGTTTTCGAACTGCGCACCAACCGCGTCCATCTCAACGAACTGCCCACCATCAAGCCCTGCCTTGCCCGCGTTCGCGGTACCAGCGTGCGCGAACTGACCCGGGGCATGAGCGACGCCGCCATTCTCGACACCTACCACGAGCATATCGCCCAGGCACTCGCTGCCAAGACGGGTCGCACGCGCGAGGAGCTGCTGGCCGTTCTCAAATCGAATGAACCGGTGCAGGTGCTGCTGCGCAAGCTTGACGACGAGCAGGCCTCCGACTGGCGCAGCTACCTGACCACCCTGCACATCAAGGGCGTTTACATCCTGCCCGCGGTCGAAAGACAGTATCCGGCCCACAACCGCCTTGCCCTGGTCGTTGGCGGCATGGAGGAGGGCAAGGGCGGCGCCTTCGGCATTGAGAAGAGCTGCGAGGAATTGCTGCACGGCATCGCCGGCAGCGTCGTCATCGAACGCGACAAGTTCGGCCGCGAACTGCCTCTCTACCGGGGCGAAATGAAGGAACCGGTGCATGGCCGCGACATCCATCTCACCCTGGACCTGCCGATCCAGGATGCCGTCGACGCCATTCTCGCACGTGCCAGCCAAACCTGGAAACCCGGCAAGATCATGGCCGTCGTCACCGAAGTCACCACCGGCTCGGTCTTGGCGATGAGCTTCCTGCCCAACCACGACCGCGCTCTCGCCTCCAAGCCCGGCGCCACGAGCTGGAAAAACCTCGCCATCTATGAGCCCTACGAGCCGGGCTCCACCTTCAAGATCGTTGCCTTCACCGCCGGCCTCGACCAGCGCAAGCTCAGTCCCGATGAATACATCGACTGCCACTGGGGCCAGTACACCGACCCGGTGTTCAAGGCCTCGCTCACCGACCTCAAGAAAATGAGTGTCGTGCCGGCACGCGATGTCTTCACCTACTCCAGCAACGTCGGCACCTACAAGGTCTACAAGAAGGTCGGTCAGACCGCCTTCGTCGATTACACCCGCCGCTTTGGCTTCGGCCGACGCAGCGGCATTGACCTGCCCGGCGAAAGCAGCGGTTACTTCAACGAGGGTCGCTGGTCCAACACGACCCACTCGCGCCTGCCCATGGGCTACGAGGTGAAGGTCACTCCCCTGCAGATGGCGCTCGCCTACGGTGCCCTCGCCAACGGTGGCCTGCTCATGAAGCCGCGCCTGATCGACCGCATCACCGGTTCCGACGGCCGTGTGGAACAGGTGGTCGAACCCGAGGTTGCCGGGCAGGTCTGCAGCGGCCGCACCGCCCAACTCATGCGTGAACTGCTCAAAAACGTCGTCGCCAAAGGCACCGGCACGCGCGCTCAGATTGAAGGCATCGAGGTGGCCGGCAAAACGGGAACCTCGCAGCGTTACGACCCTGAACTCATCGTCGGTCGCAACAAGGACGGATCGCCGCGCAAGGGCGGCTACCGCCGCGACCAGTGGATCACTTCTTTTGCCGGCTTCGCACCCGCTGACGATCCCAAGATCGCCTGCGTGATCGTGGTCGACAACCCCAAGGCACATGACCCGGCCGAAATCGGCGGCGGCAAGGTCGCCGCGCCCATCTTCGCCGAAATTGTCCGCGAGACGCTCCAACAGCTCTCCGTCCGCCCACAACGCCCGCTCGCCCTGCAAGGAGGCACCCGATGAAACTTCGAGATCTCGTCAAACGCCTCGACAACCCGGTCTCCTCCGGCAACCCGGACACCGACATCCGCGCGCTCGCTTACGACTCGCGCAAAGCCGGTCCTGGCACCGCTTTCTTCGCCCTCCGCGGCAGTCATGCCGACGGTCATGACTTCATCCCTGCAGCGCTAACCGCCGGTGCCGCCGTCATCATCGCCGAGACCGCCCCGCCGGCCGACTGTGCCACACCCTGGGTGCATGTGCGCGACACGCGCTGCGCCCTGGCCACCGCCGCCGCCGCCCTGCACGATGACCCGGCGCGCACCCTCGCCCTGGCCGGCATCACCGGAACCAACGGCAAGACCACCACCGCCTTCCTGCTGCACGACCTGCTCAACCGCGGCCAAAAACGCTGTGGCCTCATCGGTACCGTGGCCTGGGACACGGGCGACGGGCAGCCCGCGGCCGCCACCCACACAACGCCTGAATCACTGGAAATCCACGGCCTGTTCGCGCGCATGCGCAACAACGGCCTGCGCGCCTGCGCCATGGAAGTCAGCTCGCACGCGCTCGACCAGGAGCGCGTGCACGGTCTGGAATTCGCCGCCGGCGTCTTCACCAACCTGAGCCAGGACCACCTCGATTACCACGGCACGATGGAGAAATACTTCGCCGCCAAGTGCCGGCTGTTTGAAACTATCGCCGGGCAAAAGCGCGGCCAGATGATCATCAACGGCGACGATCTCTGGGGCCGCAAGCTGATCACCCGCTTTGAATCCACCGGCCGCGTCACCCGCTACGGCTTCGGCACCGGCCTGGAGTTCCGCGCCAACAACGTCCGCTGCGACCCGACCGGCACAACCTATGAACTGGAAGCGCTCGGTCGCGCATTTCTCGTGCGCCTGCCGCTGATCGGCGACTTCAACGTCTACAACTCCCTCGCCGCCCTCGCTGCCGGCCACGCCATGGGCCTCAACCTGCGCGAGAGCATCGCCCACCTCAAAACCGCACCTCAGGTGCCGGGCCGGCTCGAGCGGGTGACGGAACAACTGCGCTTCCAGGTCTACGTCGACTACGCACACACGCCCGACGCCATCGACAACGCCCTGCGCACCCTCCGCGCCCTGCGTCCAGCGCGCATCATCACGATCTTTGGCTGCGGCGGCGATCGAGACCGCGGCAAGCGAGCCAAGATGGCCGCCGCCGCGGAAGCTGGCAGCGACATCTGCATTCTCACCTCCGACAACCCACGCTTCGAGGATCCCGCGGCCATCCTCGCGGAAACCGCCAAGGGGTTCCGCCGGCCTAAGAGCCACCTGCAGGTTCTCGACCGCCGCGAGGCAATCCGCATTGCCCTCGAAAACGCCCGCCCGGGCGACATTGTCCTACTGGCCGGCAAGGGGCATGAGGACTACCAGGACGTTCAGGGCAAAAAACATCCCTTCGACGATCGTCGTGTCGTCCGCCAGACCCTCACAGAAGTCGCCGGCCAGCGCGATGCTGACAACGCTGCCCTTGAAGCCGCCGCGGCCCCGCCGCTGCCGCCGCGCCGCCCCCGTCGTGACTAAGCCATGAAACCGATCCCGCTCGACACCCTGCTCAGCTTCACGGACGGTCACGTCCGTCAGGCGGTGGCGGCGCGTGCGGTGAGCCGTGTTGTCACCGATTCGCGCCGGGCCGGACCAGGCGACGTCTTCGTGGCGCTGCGTGGAGAGCGTTTCGATGCCCATGATTTCGTGCCCCAGGTCGCTGCCGCCGGCGCTGCAGCGGTGGTCGTCGCCGAAGTCCGTGCCGACTGGCAACTGCCCGCCGGTTGCGCCATCGTTGAGGTCGATGACACGCTTGCCGCCCTGCAGAATCTCGCGCGCGGCTACCGTGCCTGGCATCAGCCGCTCGTCGTCGGCCTGACTGGCAGCAACGGCAAAACCACCACCAAGGACCTCGCCGCCGCGGTGCTCGGCCGGCGCTTCCGCACCCGCGCCACCCTTGGCAACCTCAACAATCACATCGGCGTGCCGCTCACCCTGCTTGCCCTTGAGGATGGCGACGAATGCGCAGTCGTTGAGATGGGCATGAATCATGCGGGCGAAATCAGGACCCTGGTCGACATCGCCCAGCCAGACGCCGCCGTGCTCACCAATATTGGCATGGCCCACATTGAGCACCTGGGCAGCCGTGACGCCATCGCCTGGGAAAAGGCCACCCTGCCCGCCAATGTGCCTGCGGATGGCGTTGTCATCCTGCCGGCGGGCGACGCCTACACACCACGGATCGCCCGCCAGTGCCAGGCGCAGGTACTCACCGCCGGGATCGGCGCGGGCGACGTGCGCGCCTTCAACCTGCGTGCCACCGACGACGGCACGCAATTGCAACTCGATTTTGCCGGTGAAACCGTCGACACCTTCCTGCCGGTGCTCGGTGAGCACATGGTCGGCAATGCCGCCCTGGCCGCCGCCCTGGGCTGGTCGCTCGGCGTGGCGCCAACCGACATTGCCGAGGCCCTTGAATCCGTGCGCCTCAGCGGTGGCCGCATGCAGGTTTTCCAGTCGGCCGGCGTGCGCTTCATCAACGACAGCTACAACGCCAATCCCGACTCCGTCATCGCCGCCTTGCGCACCCTCGCCACCGGGCGCGCCCGCGCCCGCTATGCCGTGCTTGGCCGCATGGGCGAACTCGGCGCGATTGCCGAGAGCGAGCACCGCCGTGTCGGCGCCGCCGCCGCCGAACTCGGCCTCGACGGCGTTTTTGCCGTCGGCGCCGCCGAGGCCGCCTGGATTGCCGGGGGCGCCGAGGGCTGTCCTCTCGTCCAGTGCTTTGCCAATCACGCCGATTGTGCCGCAGCGCTGCGCGAACTCGTGCGCGAGGGCGATGCCGTGCTCGTCAAGGGCAGCCGCTCCTCGGCCATGGAAAATGTCCTCACCCCCTTTCAGCCGTCATGATGTATTGGCTTTACGAACTGCGCGGCTGGCTGGAGGCCGGCCAATGGATCAGCGTTGACTCGCTGGTCTACAAGGTGCTCAACATCTTCCGCTATCACACCTTCCGCGCCGGTGGCGCGGCAGTGACCGCCTTCTTTCTGTCAATCTTCCTCGGCGAACACCTCATCCGCCGCCTCATCTCGCTGAAGATCGGCCAACCGGTGCGCAGTGCCGAGGAGGTGCGCCAACTCTATGACCTGCATGGCAAGAAGGCCGGCACGCCGACCATGGGCGGCCTGCTCATCGTTGCCGCCATCGTCACCTCGACGCTGCTCTGGGCGAAGTGGGACAACCTGATGGTCTGGGTCATTCTCTTCACCACCGTCGGCCTCGGGGCTCTCGGCTTCTGGGATGACTACCTGAAGATCAGCAAAAGGAACTCCAAGGGTGTCAGTGCCCGCACCAAACTGGTCTGGCAGGGCGGTGTCGCCCTGCTCGCGGGTCTCGCCTTCTGTTACCTGGTGCCGCCGGATGCCGTCATCGACCAGGCCAGCAAAGCGGGCCAGGACGCGCCGCTCGCCCAGTTCGGCGGCAGTCCGCTCATGCGCGCCCTGTTCGTGCCCCTGCTCAAGGAACCGCTCATCGCCGACATGGGTTTCTTCGCCGTCCTGCTCTTCACCCTCGTCATCGTCGGTGCCTCGAATGCGGTCAACCTGACCGACGGCCTCGACGGCCTCGCCACCGGCTGTTCGCTGACCACCGCCCTGGCCTATGCCGGCTTCGGTTACGTCTGCGGCAATGCCAACTACTCGGAATACCTCGGCGTCGCCCACCACTCGCTCGCCAATGAACTGCCCATCGTCGCCATGGCTCTTGCCGGCGCCTGCCTCGGCTTCCTCTGGTTCAACGCCCACCCCGCGCGCATGTTCATGGGCGACACCGGCTCGCTCGCCCTTGGCGGCTGCATCGCCACCCTCGCCATCGCCTGCAAGCAGGAGATCGTGCTGGTCCTCGTCGGCGGCGTCTTCGTCATGGAGGCGATGAGCGTCATGATCCAGGTCGCCAGCTTCAAGACGCGCGGCAAGCGGGTCTTCCGCATGTCGCCCATCCACCACCATTTTGAACTGGGAGGCTGGCACGAAAACCAGGTGATCGTCCGCTTCTGGATCCTCTCCCTGCTCTTCGCCCTCATGGGCCTCGCCACCCTCAAGCTGCGCTGATCATGCACAACCTCACCGGACAACACCTCGCCATCCTCGGCGCCGGCCGCAGCGGCCTCGGCGCCGCGCGACTGGCGCGCCGTCTGGGGGCACAGGTCACGGTGTTCGACGAGGGGGATCCGGACAAACTCGGCGCCGCCCTTGAGCGCCTGCGCGCAGAATCGTTCGAAGTTGTCGTTGGCAACGCCGCCCGCGAACGCCTGCTGCAGGCGGGCGAGTTCAGCGAAGCCGTGCTCAGCCCCGGCCTGGACGCCGGCTGGCCGCTGCCGCAGCGCTTCGCCGCGAGCGGCGCCCACCTCACCGGCGAGATGGAGTTTGGCTTCCGCCACAACACGACGCCACTCATCGCCATCACCGGCACCAACGGCAAGAGCACCTGTACCGAGATCACCGCCGCCATCCTCAACGGCTGCGGCCTGAAGTCCCTGCCCTGCGGCAACCACGGCATCCCGCTCAGCGAGGTGGTCGACTCCGGCGCCGCCTACGATGTGCTCGCTCTTGAGATCAGCAGTTTCCAGCTTGAGACCATTGAACGCTTCCGCCCGCGCGTCGCTGTCTGGTTGAACTTCGCCCCGGATCACCTCGACCGCTACCCGGATCTCGCCAGCTACTTCGCCGCCAAGGCGCGCATCTTCGAAAATCTCACCTGCGACGACCTCGCGGTCGTGCGCGCCGGTGAATCAGTTGACAGCGGCGCGGCCCGCCGAGTCACCTTTTCCGCCACCGGCGCCGGGGCCGACTGGACCTGGGACGCGGGCGTCATCCGCCACCGCGGCGCCGAAGTCGGGCGCACCGACCGCATCCGCCTGCGCGGCCGCCACAACCTGGAAAACCTGCTCGCCGCGCTGGCCGCGTGCCACGAGTTCGGGCTTCCCGTTCCTGCCATGCTGGAGGCCGCTGCCGCCTACAGCCCGCCGGCCCATCGCTGCGAATTGGTGCGCGTGTGGCAGGGTCGCGAGTTCATCAACGACTCCAAGGCCACCAACCTGCATGCCCTTGAGGCCTGCCTCGTCTCCATGGACCGGCCCATCGTGCTGATCGCCGGCGGCAAGGACAAGCAGCTCGACTACCGGCCGCTCCGCTCCCTGCTGCCCGGTCGCGTGCGCGCCCTTGTGCTCATCGGCGAAATCGCACCGCAGTTGCAGGCTGCCTTCACAGCTCTGCTTCCCTGCGCGACCGCCTCCGACATGAATGACGCCGTGCAACGCGCCGCCCGCCTGTCTCAGGAGGGTGACCTCGTCATCCTCAGCCCGGGCACCTCCAGCTTCGACATGTACAACGGCTACGCCCAGCGCGGCGAAGCCTTCCGCCAGGCCGCCCAGACCCTCTCCTGATCCCTTCAACTCCAAGACGCCATCCCATGAAACGCCAACCCAAAATGCAGCTGCCCAAGCCCCCGCGTGGCAAAAAGGGCGGCCTCTTGATCTCCATGACCCTCACCGACGAGGGCGCTTTCAACGAGCACGAACCCAACGTTGGCATGGCACGCCTGTTTGTCGTCATGGTGATGATCCACGTTGTCGTCATCGGCGGCATCATTGTTTACGACTACCTGAACAGCCCGGTCACCGCGCCGCGCCCGGCTCGCGTGCAGCCGGCCAAGGCCGGTGCCAGCGCCCTGCCTCCGCCGGCAATCAGCGCCTCGACCCTGGAGAAGGAGCTGCCGATCGAGGACTACGCCACGTATGAATGGCGCTCCGGCGACTCGATCCCGAAGGTCGCTGAAAAGCTCAAAGTGCCGCAGGATGTGCTCATCCGTCTGAACATGCTCGACAAGGGAGCCCAGCTCGACCAGAACAGCATTCTGCGCTACCCCCGCCAGCCGGTTGTCCGAGCGGTCGGCATCCCCACCGCCGGCACGAAACTGGCCGCGGCAGCCGCACCTCCGGCCGAATCGCTTGCCAGCGCCGCACAGTCCGTCGACCTGCCCCCCGCATCTGCGCCCGCGGCCGAATTCAGCTTCGCTCCGACCATCGTCGGCGAACTCGCCCGCGCCCCCGACCTGACGCCGGGACGGACGGTGCAGTCCGCCCCGCCCGCGCCCGCTCCCACGGCCACCGTGCCGCAGGTGCAGGATCAACCGCCCGCGGCACCGGTGGTCACCCGCAGTGTGCCCAAGGCCATTCCCGTGCCGACCCCGCAGGCAGCCGCGCTGCGCCAAACGCCCACCGCCAAACCCGCCTCGGCAACCGCCAAGCCGGCACCGAAAGCGGCAGCCAAGCCGGCGACCGTGACCCACACCGTGAAGCTCGGCGACAATTTGCACCGCATCGCCAGTCGCCACCAGGTCAGCGTCAAGGCGCTGCAGGAGGCGAACAAGCTCAGTGATCCCAACCAGATTCGCGAGGGCATGAAGCTCGTCATCCCGGTCCGCTGATGGTTCAAAGCCATGGCAAGGCGCTCCATTCTCTTCCTCCTGCTGGCGGTGCTGCTGCTGGTAAGCCTGGGCATCACGATGCTGGCCAGCACCAGCTTTCACACGCGTGAGGGGGGAGGCGAAGCCTATGTCACCGTCTGGAAGCAGGCCATGTGGGTGGGACTCGCCAGCGCCGCCGGCCTGGCCGCAGCCTTTGTTCATTTCAACCAGTGGCTGCGCTGGCGCTGGTGGCTGCTCGGCCTTGCCGCTGCAGGCCTGCTGCTCTGCTTTGAATGGCACCTCGCCCAGTGGCTCGGCTATTCCCCGCTCATTGGTACGCGCGTCAACGGCGCCAGCCGCTGGCTCAACCTCGGTCCGGGCGACATGCGCATCCAGCCCTCGGAATTCGCCAAAATCGCCCTGGTCATCGCCCTCGCCGGCTGGTTCGCCGTCCACGACGGGCGCGAGAAGAGCTTCCGCCACGGCTTCGCCCTGCCGGGGCTGATCCTCGCCGGGATTGTCGGCCTGATCGGCGCCGAGGTCGATCTCGGCAACGGCTCGGTCGCCGCCGCCGTCGGCATCGGCATCATGTTTGTCGGCGGCACCCGCCTGCGCTACATCTTCGGGCTGATCGGCGTCGGCGCCACCGCCCTGGCCGCAGGCATCCTGCTGGCCCCCAACCGCATGGCACGTGTTCTCGCCGTGTTCGATCTTGAAAAGCACAAGGACGGCATCGGCCTGCAGCAGTGGGTGTCCTGGCTGGCTTTCGGCTCGGGCGGCCTCGAGGGTCGCGGCCTGGGCGAGGGCCGCATGAAACTCTCCTACCTGCCCGAGGCGCACACCGACTTCATCTTCCCGATGATCGGTGAGGAATGGGGACTGTGGGGCAGTCTCGGCACCCTGCTGCTCTTTGTCGTCATCGCCGTCACCGGCATGTGCGTGGCTGCCTACGCACCGAACCGCTTCGGCAAGCTGCTCGGCTTTGGCCTCACCTTCATGCTTTGCCTTGAGGCGCTCTTGAACATGGGCGTGACCACGGCTTTGCTGCCCAACAAGGGACTGCCCATGCCCTTCGTCTCCTACGGGGGTTCCAGTCTGATGGCTGCCATGGTGGCGGTGGGCATCCTTGCCAATCTCCATGCCCACGGCATCCATTTGACGCGTGACCAACTGCCGGTGATCCGTCGGGACCGCCGCTGGACGCCCCAGATCTGAACCTTCCCGTGAACACCACCCCTCTTCCGTCCGCCCACGTGCTCATCGCCTGCGGCGGCACTGGCGGCCATCTCTTTCCAGGCATCGCCGTCGGCGAAGCCCTCGTTTCCCGCGGCCACCGCGTCACCCTGCTCATCAGCGAAAAAAAGATCGACGCCATCGCCGCCTCGGGTCACCCCGGCCTGCGCTTTGAGAAGATGCCCTTCCTTGCCATGCCCAAACCCTGGTCGCCCCGCATGCCGCGCTTCCTGCTCGGTCTCTGGCGCGGCATCCAAGCCTGCCGACGACTCATCCGCGAGGAGCAGATCGACGTCGTGCTCGGCATGGGCGGATTCACCTCATTCGCCCCCCTGTTCGCCGGCCGGCGCGAACATTGCCGCACACTCATCCACGAAAGCAACGCCGTTCCCGGCAAGGCCAACCGACTCAACGCCCGTTATGCCGACACTGTGCTCTGCGGCCTGGCCCCCTGCGCCGCCCACTTTGCCGGCCACCACGATGTTCGAATCACCGGCACGCCTGTTCGCTCCGCCATGAAGGCAGCCGCGACCGAGGATCCCCATGCCTTCTTCAAACTTGACCCCGAGCGAAAAACCCTGCTGGTCATGGGCGGCAGCCAAGGGGCCCGCGGCGTCAACCGCGCCGTCGGCCTCTGCCTCGATGCCTTTGCTGCCATGGGGCTGCAAGTGCTGCACATTGCGGGACCCGGCGACTATGAGGAGGTGCGCGACACCTACGCCCGCCACCCGCAGTTGGCCCAGCACGTGGCCGCCTTCTGCCACCGCATGGATCTCGCCTGGCGCGTAGCCAACCTCGCCATCGCCCGCAGCGGCGCCTCCACCATGGCCGAACTTGCCAGCTTTGGCGTGCCCAGCCTGCTCATTCCCTATCCGCACGCCGCAGACGACCATCAGACCCGCAATGCCGAGGTCTTCGCCGCAGCCGGTGCCGCCCACCTGCTGCCGGAAAAAGAACTCAGTCCGGAGGGACTGGCCCAGGCCGTGCGCGAGATCCTGCTTGAGCCGTCCCGCGAATCAGCCATGCGCCAGGCAGCCCGAGCCATGGACAAGCCCGATTGCGCCAAGCGGATTGCCGACCTGATCGAGGCTGGCCTGCGACGGTAATCCCCAAAAAAACGCCGCGGCACCCGAGGGCACCGCGGCGCAGCAAAGGACCGCAGGTTTATTTCTCAACCCAGCGCACGGCTTCCATGAGCAGTTCGCGGGCGGAGTCGAGGCCGAGTTTTTGGCGGATGTTCGCCTTATGGGCGTCGACCGTCTTGGCGCTGAGATTGAGCTTCTCGCCGATCTCGTGCGAGTCAAACCCGCGACCGACCATTTCAAAGACTTCCAGTTGGCGGTCGCTGAGCATGCGACCGGGCTCGCCGCGCGAGCCAGAGCGGGGACCGCCACCGGAAACGATGCTGCTCAGCAAAGACGCGCTGAAAAAGAAGCCTCCGCTGAGAACCTGGCGCACCGCCTGGATGAGGCGCGCCGAGGGTTCACCCTTCATCAGGTAACCCATGGCGCCTGCTCGCAGGCAGCGCTCGGCATAGACGTTTTCGTCATGCATGGAATAGACGAGCACGAGGATCTCCGGATGCGTCTGCTTGAGTTTCTTGATCAGATCCACACCGCTGCGATCTTTGAGCGTCAGGTCGAGGATGATCAGGTCGGGCTTCAACTTCGGGATTTCCTGCAGAGCCGAGTTGGCATCTTCCGAGTTGCCGACAAATTGAAGGTCTTCCTGACCCTCAAAGATTTTTTTCAGCCCCTCGATGACGATGGGATGGTCGTCGAGGAGATAGATCTTGTGTTTCATGGTGGGC
>DAIUCN010000121.1:0-11422 GCA_036846165.1 Prosthecobacter sp. | reverse complement strand
CCCCCATCCTGACCTTCTTCATCGGCGCCGCCATCCTGCTGCTGCTGCTCTTCTACATCGGCACCACGCTGCACGATCGCAAGCGCCGCTACGGCACCATCCTCATCTTCCTGGCCACCGCCTTCGCGGTGCTGTCGGTGCGCAACATGGGCATCCAGCGGGGCATCGACCTTCAGGGCGGCAGCGAGTTCGTTGTCCGCCTCGAGCAGGGGCAGACCCCGGACGGCCAGGCCAAGCCGGTCACCCCCGAGGCTGTGCAGCAGGCGATCTCCATCCTCGAGAAACGCCTCAACCCCGAGGGCCAGAAGGATCTCATGCTCGCGCCGCAGGGCACCGACCGCATCCTCATCCAGATGCCGGGTGTCAAGGCCGAGGAGTTCGCCGAAGTGCGTCAGAAGATCCAGCAGGTGGCCAAGCTGGAGTTTCGCATCGTCCATCAGGACAGCCGCAGCAAGCTCGCCGAGATCCAGGCCAACGGCGGCGTCAAGGAGCCGGGCTGGGAGGAACTGAAGTATCGCGTTGAGCAGGACGCCGAAGGCAACGACCTGCCCTCGCGCGGCAGCGAACTCGTCCGCAATCGCGCCGACCTCGACGGCAAGTACGTCAAGGAAGCCTTCCCCACCTACGATGCCGAGGGCTGGAAGGTCATCCTCAACCTCGACAGCGAGGGCGCCAAGCTCTTCGACGAGGTTGCCGCCGTGAACCGCGGCCGCCAGATGGCCATCATCGTCGACGGCGAAATCATCTCAGCGCCGGTGCTGCAGAGCGACCGCTACGGCGGCACGGCGGTGATCAGCGGCAGCTTCAAGGAGAACGACGTGCGCGTGCTCGCCAGTCTGCTGGAAAACCCGCTGGAAAACCCGATGGCCATCCTCTCCGAGAGTGCGGTGTCCGCCTCCTACGGCGAGTCCTCGATCAACCAGGGCAAGTGGGTCGGCCTCGTTGGCCTGAGCCTGACCACCCTGTTCATGCTCTTCATCTACCGCACGGCCGGCCTGGTCGCCATCGTCGGCCTCGTCATCAACCTGACCCTGCTCTTCGGCGGCATGGCCCTGTTTGGTTTCACCCTCACCATGCCCGGCATCGCCGGTATCGTGCTGACCATCGGCATGGCCGTTGACGCCAACGTGCTCATCTATGAGCGCCTGCGCGAGGAACGGGAGGCTGGTAAATCGCTGTCCGCCGCCCTCGAGGCCGCCTATGAGAAGGCCTTCTCCGCGATCGCCGACTCGAACATCACGACCTTCATCTCCGCGGTCATCCTGTTCGCGGTCGCCGGCGGCCTGGTCAAGGGTTTCGCCATCACCCTCATGATGGGTCTGCTGTCCTCGATGATCGGCGCCCTCATCGTCACCCGCGTGGTCTTCATGTGGGTCATCGACAAGGGCCTGCTCACCCAGCTGAGCACCGTGCGAATCATCCCCGACCGCGTCTTCGACATCCTCGCCAAGTCGCGCGGCTTCATCATTGCCTCGCTGGTCATCACCGCCATCTCCTTCGCCACCCTCGCCAGCAAGGGCAAGCAGTCCTTCGGCATCGACTTCCGCGGCGGCGCCCTCACCCACATCGAGCTGGCCGAGGGCAAGGACATCAGCGACGCCGAACTCGAAGGCTTGCTCAAGGAACTCAAGCAGCCCGACGGCTCCGCCCTCGGCAGCTACTACCCGCAGCGCAAGGGCAACGCCGCCGGCGGCGAGGTCATCGCCGTGCGCAGCGAGGAAAAGGCCGGCCCGGTCATCGAGGCAGCCGTCAAGGAACGCTTCAAGGACCGTGTCCAGGGCACCCAGCTCAGCACCGTCGGCGCCCTCATCGGCTCCGAGATGGCCCAGGTCTCACTCATCGCCATGGCCCTCGCCCTCGTCGGCATCTTCATCTACCTGATCTGCCGATTCGAGTTCGCCTTCGCCGTCGGCGCTCTGGTCGCCCTCTTCCACGACGTGCTCATGGTGCCCGGCCTCTGCGTGCTGTTCGGCCAGGAGCTCTCGCTCATCCATGTCGGCGCCATGCTCACCATCGCCGGTTACTCGATCAATGACACCATCGTCGTCTTTGACCGCATCCGCGAAACCATCCAGCGCGGTGGTGGCGGCAGCATCCGCGACCTGATGAACGAGGCGATCTGCAAGACCCTTAGCCGCACCCTGCTCACCGGTCCGACCGCCCTGGCGCCGATGATCGTGCTGCTCTTCCTCGGCAATCCGACCATGCTCGAGTTCGCCCTGCCGATCACCCTCGGCGTGCTGCTCGGCACCTATTCGTCGATCTTCATCGCCTCGCCGCTGGTGCTCTGGTACGCCCGCCGCAGCGGCACCAGCCTGCGTCGCCAGGTCCTCGATGCCCAGCTCGAAGCGCGCAAGGCCGAGGCTGCCATCGCCGCCGCCAAGCAGGTGCAGATCTGATCCCAGTCCGAGTTCACACGGGGCGGGGGCGCAAGCCTCCGCCCCGTTGCGTTTTCAGGGCGGCTTGTTTCAGACGGTCGGGCGGCCGACCCTCACTCGCGGTGGTAAGGCTCGCCACGCAGGATCGAGTAGGCTCGGTACAACTGCTCGGCCAGTACCACCAGCGCCACCTCGTGCTGCAGGGTGAAGGCCGACAGCGTCCAGCAGGCGTCCGCCTGCGCGCGCAACG
The DNA here is from genome assembly GCA_036846165.1 of Prosthecobacter sp. GTDB lineage: Bacteria > Verrucomicrobiota > Verrucomicrobiia > Verrucomicrobiales > Verrucomicrobiaceae > Prosthecobacter. Next base: position 8,794 of record DAIUCN010000121.1, on the reverse strand, counting down.
ACTCGCTGTGGCCGTCGGCACCGCCAATCAGCAGATTGGCCCGTTTCACCCCTTCCAAATCACGCCGGCGGATCCAGTCGGCCAGCTCCACACTGCGCAGGGCCTTGCCGCGCTCGTCGAGGATCAGGCGCAGGCCACCGGTACTCGCCTGCAGCAGTTGCGCCTCGACCTGCTCGCGCGGTCCCTCCTTCACCACCACGTGCTCGACCCGCGCCGCCCGGCGCATCCGGCCGAGGTAGTCCTCGAAACCGGCGCGCGCCCAGGGCAGGGCCGGCTTGCCGACGGTGATGATGCGCCAGTGCATGGCGCCTTCCCTACGCGGGCCGCAGCCGCGACGCAAGCCAGTGCGGGCGTGTCGCATTCAGCCGCTTTTGGGCACTGGCACGCCCGGCACGCACCGAATCCGGCTTGATCGACGTTATTTTGCGGCCGCCAGCGGTTGGAAACTTGACTTCCGGCGCGCCAGTTGCTTCAAAAGAATTTCCTTTATGCCCGCCTATCTCAGAGCCCAGGACCGGGGTTTGGAGTTCTCCCTCGAGGACTTCAACCTGCTGGGCCGCAGCCAGGATGCCAGCATCCGGCTCACCGACGGCGGCGTTTCGCGCCAGCACGCGACGATCCGCCGCGACGGCAACCTGTACTGGCTCGCCGACCTCGGCAGCGCCAACGGCAGCTTCGTCAACGACGTCGCCGTCACCACCGCCCGCGCCCTGCGCCATGGCGACCGCATTCAGGTCGGCGCCTGCGTCTTCGTCTTCGAAACCAGCGACGCGACCCCGACCGCCGAACCCAGCGGCACCCAGATGCTGCACACGGTCGCCCTGCCCATGCGCACGGTGAAGGCCACCCTGCTGGTTGGTGACCTGCGCAACTTCACCGCCCTCTCCGCCCGGCTCAGCGCCGAGCAGGTCGCCGCCATGCTGCGCGAGTGGTATGCCGACTGCGAGCGCATTCTCAAGCCGCGCGGTGCGATCATTGACAAGTTCATTGGCGATGGCGTCTTCGCCTACTGGGCCGGGGATTCTGCCGAGGTGCGCGCCCAGGCCACCGAGGCCGCGCGCCTGCTCAGCGGGCCGGCCGCCGGCGACTCGCCCGTGCGCACCCAATTGCGCGAGCAGATGAACCTCGAGGTCCACTGCCACATCGGGATGAACATCGGTGATGTTGCCCTCGGCGCCATGGGCCGCGGCGTCAACACGGCCGTCGGTGAGGAGGTCAATGTCACCTTCCGCATCGAGAGCCTTACCCGCATCCTGCAGGTGCCGGTGCTGGTCAGCGCCTCCTTCATCCAGGGCTGGCCGGACGGCCTGCGCCACTACCGCCCCGCCGGCATCCACCCGGTCAAGGGCCAGCCGGAACCGGTGGAGGTTTACGCCCTGATCGAAAGCTGAGCTTTCAGGCCAGCGCCTGCTCGAGGTCCGCCCACAGGTCCTCGACGTGCTCGATGCCGACCGAAAACCGCACCAGGCCGTCGGTGACGCCGACCGCCTCGCGCACCGCCTTCGGCACCGAGGCATGGGTCATGCTGGCAGGGTGACAGACGAGCGATTCGATGCCGCCGAGGCTCTCGGCCTGGGTGAACAGACGCAGGCGGCGGATGAAGGCGAGCGCCTCGTCGAAACCGTGGCCGAAGTCGGCCAGCAGCATGCCCGAGCCCGCGCGCATCTGGCGCTTGGCCAGCTCGTGCTGCGGGTGCGAGGGCAGAAAGGGGTAGATGACCCGGCGCACGCCGGCGCGCGCCTCCAGCCGCTGCGCCAGCTCCAGGGCGTTGGCGCTGTGCCGCTCCATGCGCAGGGCCTCGGTCTTGACCCCGCGCGAGACCAGCCAGGAGTCGAAGGGACTCGGCTGAAGGCCGAGCGCCTTTTGGGCAAAGATCATCTTTTCCTGCCACTCATCCGAGTTGCTGCACACCGCGCCACCCAGGCAGTCGGAGTGGCCGTTCGTGTACTTGGTCGTGCTCAGCAGCGACAGATCGGCGCCGAGGTCGAGCGGTTGCTGCAGGGCGCTCGAGGCAAAGGTGTTGTCGACCACCACCGCCGCACCCACCGCGTGCGCGGCATCGGCCAGGGCGCGCAGGTCGAGCACCTTGAGCAGGGGATTGGTGGGCGATTCCAGCCAGACCAGGGCCGGCTTCAGCTCGCCGATGCGGGCGTACTGCGCCGGATCGGCGAGGTCGGCGTACTCGATGCGCACGCCGAACTTGCGCAGCACCCGCTCGAACAGCCGGTAGGTGCAGCCGTAGATGTTCTGTTCGGATAGGATGACATCGCCCGCCTGCAGGCCGGAGACCACGGCGGTGATCGCCGAGACGCCGCTGGCGAAGACCGTGCAGTGGCGGGCGTTCTCCAGGCTGGCGAGGGTGGTCTGCAGGTTGCGGAAGTTCGGGCTGCCCGAACGGGTGTAGTCGAAGGCCCCCGGATTGCCCGTCTCAAAGGTCGACGTCATGTAGATCGGCGGAATCACCGCGCCGGTCTCGGCGCGGTAGTCCTGGCCGAGGTGGATCGCGCGCGTCTCAAAACGCGCGTCGGCGGGCACCGAGGGATCGTCTTTCATGAGCAGAGGGCAGGGGGCGGCGGGCCAGGGATTACTTGAGTTCCTTGATGCGCAGGTTGCGGAACTTGTAGGTCGCGCCCTTTTCGCCGTGGTGCTGGATGGCAATGACGCCGCTGGCGTCCATGTCGTCCTCGACATCGGTGGTGACGACGCCGTTGACCTCGATCTTCAGGCGCTTGCCCTGGCAGGTGATGCGGTAGGTGTTCCAGTCGTTGCGCTTGAAGGCCTCGCCGGCACGGGCGCGGAAGGCGGCCTCGCTGGCCTTGTCGCCCTTGATCGGGCTGATGAACCACATGCGCCTGCCCTCGTCGTACAGGCCGCCCGACCACTTGCGGTTGTCATCGCCATCGACCTCGGCCTGGTAGCCGAAGACCTTGTTGGGCTGGACGTGGGCGCGGAACATGAAGCCGCTGTTCGCCTTGCCCTCGGGCAGCAGGATGTCGCCTTCAAACACGAAGTCGCTGTAGGTCTTCTCGGTGACGACAAAGAATTTCTTCTCTCCGGTCAGATGGATCTCACCGTTGACCACCTCAATCTGGCCCCACTCGTAGGGGTTCTTCCAGCCGTTCATGGTTTTGCCGTCGAACAGCGGTGTGAAGCCGTCGTCGGCGACGACCGGCAGGGACAGGGCGCAGAGCAGGGAGGCGAGGAAAAAACGGGTTTTCATGGTGGAGAACCGCCACCATGACGCAAACCCGCCGGATGAAAAGCGGCTTTCTGGGGGCGGAGAGCTGGGAGCGAAGGGCAGCGAGGGGCACGCCGGTGTGTGATTGACCCCGAGCCATGGCTCGCACGGAGTTCTTAACAGAATGCTGCGTGCAACCTCTCGCGTGAGGCATTGCCTGGGCAGGGGAGCTGAGGTCAAGGCGCGGTCGGCGGCAGGCGGCCCAATCCGTCGGACGCGGCGCAGCGCGTGCCTGCCGATGGCCCTGATCTTGCGCATCGGCTGCAAGAATCCCGGTTTTGCCGGGTTGAACTGCAAGCCGCCCATGTCCTGGCTCTTCCCGCTTTACCTGCTCGGTGCGGGCGCGATCCTCGCGCCGATCCTGATGCATTTGCGCCGGCGGCCACCGCAGGAGCGGGTGGAATTCAGTTCGCTGATGTTCCTGCAGGCACGCACGCCGCAGCCGAGCCGCAAGCGCCGGATCGAGCACTGGCTGCTGCTGCTGCTGCGCTGCCTGGCCCTGCTGCTGCTGGCCCTGATGTTCGCCCGACCCTGGCTGCAGGGCGACGCCCGCACACTGACCGGCGCCGGCAAGGCAGTGCTGATCCTGGTCGATCGCAGCGCCTCGATGCGGCGCGCCGACCTGATGGCGCAGGCGGTGGCGCGGGCGCGCGCCGAGGTGCAGGCCATCGGTCCACAGGATCGGGTCGCTCTGGCCGCCTTTGGCGCCAGCCTGCAGCCGCTCTGGAGCTTCGATCAGGACACCGGGGACCGCGCCGGCCTGCTCCAGCAGCTTGAAAGCCTGCGCCCCGGCTGGCAGGCCACCGACCTCGGCCGCAGCCTGGTGGACGCCCTTGGACTGCTCTCCGGCCCTTCCGGCAGCGCCGGCCGCGAGCAGCGACTGGTGGTCATCACCGACCTCCAGGAGGGTGCCCAGCTCGACGCCCTGCGCGGGGTTGCCTGGCCGGAGACGGTGCGCGTGAAGCTGCTGCGCGTCGAAGCGCCTGAGTCCGGGAATTTCAGCCTCAGTCTCGCCGCCGCCGAGCCTGATGCGGCCACGGCGGTGCCCTCGCTGCGGGTGCGGGTGACGAATGCCCGCGAGTCGGCGGCGGCCGATTTCCGCCTGCGCTGGGAAAAGGCCGGCGGCGCGGTGATCGCCGGGCAGGTGCCGCCCGGGACCACCCGCCTGCTGCGCGTGCCGCTGCCGGACAAGCCGGCTGCCGAGGGCGACACCCTGCTTCTCGAGGGCGATGCCGAAGCCTTCGACAACCGCGTGTTTTTCGCACCCGCCCCGCCGCGACCGGTCAACGTCGCCTGGCTTGGACCGACGACCGGGGCCGACGAAGCGGCGTCGCCGCTCTACTACCTGCGGCGCGCCCTGCAGCCGACCCCGGCCCTGCAGCCGCAGGTGGTGCAGAACGGGGCCGCCGCTTTGCCCGGCGCCCGGCTGGCGGTCCTGCACGGGGCTGCGCCGCCGGCGGAGCTGGGCGACTGGCTGCGCGCCGGCGGTTTTGCGGTTTGGCTGCTCGAACCCGGCACCCGTGCGGCGTCGATCGAGGCCCTGGCGGGGGTGGCGGGCTTCACGGTCGAGGAGGCCCCGACCGAGGGCTACCGCATGCTCGGCGAGGTGCAGGCGGAGCACGCCCTGCTGCGCCCCTTTGCCGACCCGCGACTGCGCGATTTCACCAAGCTGCGGTTCTGGAAGCACCGGCGCGTGACCCTGAGCGGCGAGGCCGCGCCGCGCGTGGAGGTGCTGGCGCGTTTCGACAACGGCGATCCCGCCCTGCTGGCGCTGCCGGTGGGGTCGGGCACCCTGGTGCTGCTGACCAGCGGCTGGCAGCCGGCCGACAGCCAGCTTGCCCTGTCGACCAAATTTGTGCCGCTGCTGTTCGGCTGGCTGGAGGCGGCCGGTTTTGCCCATGCCGAAGCCGCGGGACTGAAGGTCGGCGACGCCCTGCCGGTGGTAGAAACGGCCGCCATCGTGCGGACCCCCGAGGGTCGGGAGGTGGCGCTCGCCGCCGGTGCGACCTACCGCACGGACAGCGTCGGTCTGCATCAGGTGACCACCGGCAGTGAAAGCCGCTGGCACGCGGTCCAGCTCGCGCCCGCTGAGGGTCGCACCTCGCCGATGGCGGTGGAGCGGCTGGCGGACTTCGGAGTCCGTCTTGAAGCCGCGGGCACGGCCGCGGAAGTGGCTGAGGCCGCGCAGGTGCAGGAACGCCTCGCCGCCGGGGAAGCCGAGGAACGCCAGCAAGCCTGGTGGTGGATTTTGGTCGCCCTGCTCGCCGTGCTGGGCGCAGAGACGCTACTGGCGGCCCGCAGCGCGCGACCCGAGCGAAGCGCCGCGGTTGCAACGTAATGGAAGAAGGGAACGCCGCCATGATCGAAGCCCGCATTCTTCACCAAAAGCTCGACGAGGTGCGCGCGCTGCTGCGTGAGCAGTGCCGTCGACAGGCCACGGCGCGGCTGCTGCTGGTGGCGGCCTTCGCCGCCACCGTGCTGGCTCTGGCTCTGCCGCACCTCGGACCGAAGGCCACGCCCCTGGTGCCCGGTCTCGCCGCCACCCTGGCGCTGGCCGCCCTTGGGCTGCAGCTGTGGATCCGGCGCCGGCGCTGGAGCGACACCGAAATCGCCCGCCAGATCGAGGCCCGGCACCCGGACCTCAACGCCCTGCTGCTCACCGCGGTCGAGCATCGCGAGAGCGAGTTGCCCGACTTCCTGCGCCAGCGCCTCTTCGCTGAGGCGGCCGCCAAAGCGGCGGTGCAGGCCTGGCCGACCACGGTCACCCGGCCCTCCCTGCGGCGCGCGGCCTTCACCCTCTGCGCCGCCGCCGTCCTCTGCGCCGCCGCCTGGATCTGGCTGCTCGCCGTGCTGCCACAGGTCGGCGCACCAGCGGTGGCCGCGAGCACGCCCGCCGAGCCCGCTCCCGCACCGGTACCGGCGCTGGAGATGGAGGTGCGCCCCGGCGACACCGAACTCGAGCAGGGCAGTCGGCTGGTCGTCGAGGCAACCGTCAAGCCCGCCGCGCCCGAGACGGCGACGCTGGTGCTGACCGATCTGCAGGGAACCGAACTCGAACGGGTGCCCATGCGCCTCGGCGTCGATGGCCAGGTCTTCGGCGGTCTGCTGGCGCGGGTGAAGCAGGACGCCTTGTATCGGGTGGAGGCCGGCGCTGCGGTGTCGAAGACCCACAGGATCACCACCTACGTCCATCCCGCGCTCCTCCGCGTCGATGTCCGCATCCTGCCGCCGGCCAACAGCGGGTTGTCGCCCCGCGACATCAAGAACACCCTCAAGGCCAGCGTGCCCGAGGGCGGTGCGATCGAGTTCACCGTCAAGGTCAACAAGCCGGTGCGCGACGCCGAATGGTTCGGCCAGGACAAGACCTCGCTGCCGCTGCAGCCGCGCGCCGACGATCCGACCGTGCTGACGGCGCTGCTGAAGCCGGAGAAATCGCAGAAGTGGCGGCTGCACCTCGTCGATGCCGACGATCGCGCCAACAAGAACCCGCCCTGGTTCACCGTCACCGTGCAACGCAACGAACTCGCGCGCATCGAGGTGGTGTTCCCGAAGCGCGACCTGCAGGTGTCGACCCTGCAGGAACTGCCGGTCGAGGCCAGGGTCTGGGACGACCGCAGCGTGCTGCGCAGCGGCCTGTCCTACAGTCTCGCCGGCACCAGCAGGGATCTGGTGTTTGAGCACGCGCCGACAGGGCCAACGAAAAAGCATGAGGTGCGGGCGCTGCTGGCGCTGGAGAAGGAGAACGCCGAGCCGCGGCAGTTGCTCAGCTATCACTTCTGGGCCGAGGACCGCGGTCCGCAGGGGGAGGTGCGCCGCGCGATGAGCGACATGTTCTTCGCCGACATCCGCCATTTCGAGGACATCTTCCGCGAGCGCGAGGCGCCACCGTCGATGCCGGGGGAACCGCCACCGGGGCAGAGCGACAAACTGCTCGAGCTGCAGAAGCAGGTCGTCAACGCCACCTGGCGCGTCGTCCGCGACACCAACGCCGGCCGGCTCATGGAGGACGCCGCGCCCGATGTCGACGTCGTTCATCAGTCGCAGGGCCTGACCCTCGACAAGACCAAGGAGGCGATGGAGGAGGCCGAGGACGCCGAGGTCAAGCTGGCGCTCACCGAGGCCTGGAAGAGCATGAAGGACGCGCTCGACCCGCTGCAGCAGGCGGCGCGCGAGCACAAGCGCACGGCGCTCAACCAGGCGCTCGGTTTTGAGCAGAGCGCGCTCGAGTGGCTGCACCGTGCGAGCAGTCGCGAGCACCTCATCCAACGCCAGAACCAGCCGCCGCAGGGTGGCCAGGGCCAGCGGCCGAACGAGAACCAGCTCGCCAACCTGGAGCTCAAGCAGGAGGAACAGCGCTACGAGGAGGAAAAGGCCGCCGCCGCCGAGGCCGATCCCGCGCAGCAGGAGAATTTGCAGGTGCTCAACCGGCTCAAGGAACTCGCCCGCCGCCAGGAGGCGCTGGCCGAAAAGATGAAGGAACTGGAAAAACAGATCGCCCAGGCCAAGACCGAGGCCGAGCGCGAGGAGCTGGAGAACCAGCTGCAGCGCCTGCAGCAGGAGCAGGAGCAACTGCTGGGCGACCTCGACGAACTTCAACAGCGCATGGAGCAGCCCGACAACGCCGCCAGCATGGCCGAGGCCCGCGAGCAGTTGGAGCAGGTGCGCGAGCAGGTCATGGAGGCCGCGGAACAACTGCGCGAGCAGGAACTCTCCGCCGCCGCCAACGCCGCCACCCGCGCCCAGCGCGAGCTGGAGGCGCTGGGCGAGGACTTCAAGCAGAAGACCGCCCAACGTTTCAGCGAGGAGATGCAGCAGCTGCGACGCCAGGCGCGCGAGGTGGCCGAGCAGCAGAAGCAGATCGGCGAGGCCCTGGAAAACCAGAAGACCCCCGGCCCCGGCGAAAGCACGTCAGCGCTCGAACGCATGCTCGATGGCAGCCAGGTGGCGCGGAAGATCGAGGAGCAGAGCGGGCGGGTGAACGAACTGATGGAGAACCTGCGCCGGGTCAGCGAGCAGGCTGAAGGCAACAACCCGCTGCTGCACCGCCGCCTCTACGAGGCCGTGCGCGAGGCCCAGACCAGCGGCCTGGAGCAGAACCTTGAGGAGGCCCGTTTGCAAAGCCGCTACGGCCAGCGCGCCGAAGCCCAGGACGCCGAACGCCAGGCTGCCACCGCGGTGGAGAAGCTGCAGCAGGGCGTCGAACAGGCCGCCGAAAGCGTGCTCGGCAGCGAGACCGACGCCCTGCGCCTGGCCCGCGCCGAACTCGATGACCTGATTCAGGAAGCCGCGGAAGAAGCCGGGGACGCGAAAGCGCCGGGGCAGCCGGGGGAGGCCAAGGAGCCGGGGGAGGGTGGCCAACCCTCCGATCCCAAAGCCCAGGCGCAGGCAGGCCAGCCGGGCGACTCCGAGCAGCCAGACCAGACGGGCCAGACAAGTCCGACAAGTCCGACAAGTCCGACGAGTCCGACGAGTCCGACAGGTCAGCTAGGTCAGCTAGGTCAGCTAGGTCAGCTAGGTCAGCTAGGTCAGCTAGGTCAGCCAGGTCAGCCAGGTCAG
>DAIUCN010000120.1:0-11655 GCA_036846165.1 Prosthecobacter sp. | reverse complement strand
CCCTCCGCCATGCTGTCCCTGCTCAAAATCCGCCATCTGGCCCTCGTCGAAGACGTTGCCTGGGAACTGCGGGCGGGACTCGCCGGCGTCACCGGTGAAACCGGCGCCGGCAAATCGATCATCGTCGGCGCCCTGAAACTCCTGCTCGGCGAGCGCGCCGACCGCTCGCTGATCCGCAATGGCGAGGACACCTGCACCGTCGAGGCCTGCTTTCATCTCAAGGACACGCGCGCGGTCGATGCCGTGCTCGCCGAGGCCGGGCTGGAAGCCTGCAGCGACGGCGAACTGCTCATCAAGCGCAGCATCAGCACCGGCGGCGCCAACAAGCAGTTCGTCAACTGCTCGCCGGTGACGATCCAGGTCCTGAAAAACCTCGGCGAACTGCTCGTCGACCTGCACGGACCGCACGATCACCAGTCGCTGCACTCGCGCGAGCGCCAGCTCGACATGCTCGACCGCTACACCGGTCTCGAAGAGGCGCTCGACAGCTACGCCACCGCCTGGCACGCCTGGCGCGACGCCACCGCCGAACTCGCGGACCTGGAATCCAGCGAACGCGCCGGCAGCCAGCAACTCGACCTGCTCCGCCATCAGGCTGGCGAAATCGCCGCCGCCGGCCTCAAGCCCGGTGAGGAAGAGGAAATCGAGGCGCGCCACCGGGTCGCCGCCAACGGCGCCCGCCTCGCCGAACTCTGCGCCATCATCACCGCCCGCCTCGGCGGCGAGGGCGGCGTGGTCGACGCCCTGCGCGAGGTTGGCCGCGCCAGCCACGAACTGGAAAAGATCGATCCCTCCACCACTGCCCTGTTCGAAGGCTTCAAGTCGGCCCAGATCGAACTGGCCGAACTGGAAAGCTCCGTCCAGGACTACGCCGACGACCTGGAGACCGATCCCGGCGAGCTGGATCGCCTCGACCAGCGCATCCACACGATCCAGACCCTCAAGCGCAAGTACGGCCCGACCGTCGAGGCCGTTCTCGAGTTCCAGCGCGAGGCGGAACAAAAACTGCACCGCATTGAGAACCGCGGCGAGGAAATCGAACGCCTGCAGCAACTCGTCGCCACCCGCCGCAGGGAGGTCGACAAACTCGCCGGCCAGATCGGCAAAAAACGCGCCGCCGCCGCGCCCAAGCTCGCCGCGGAAATCGCCAGCCACCTCGCCGACCTCGGCTTCAAGCGCAGCGTCTTTGAGGTCGCCCTTGCCGCACTCGCCGAGCCCGGCCCGCGCGGCACCGAGGAGATCGACTTCCAGTTCGCGCCCAACCCCGGCGAACCCCTCAAGCCCCTGCGCCTCACCGCCAGCAGCGGCGAGATGTCGCGCGTACTGCTCGCCGTGAAAAGCGCGCTTGCCCGCCAGGATGCCGTGCCGCTGCTGGTGTTCGACGAGATCGACGCCAACGTCGGCGGCAACATCGCCGAGGCGGTCGGCCGCAAGATGGCCTCGCTCGGCGCCACCCATCAGGTCATCGCCATCACCCACTTCCCGCAGGTCGCCTCGCTCGCCGCCAGCCACTACGTCGTCACCAAGGATATCGAGGGCGAGCGCACCCGCTCGCACATCCGCGAGGTCGCCGGCGAGGACCGCGTCGAGGAACTGACGCGCATGCTCGGCGGCAAGGCCGAGTCCGCCCGCGAGCACGCACGCAACCTGCTCGCTGACCGCGCCTGACATGCACTACTTCATCACCGGCACCGACACCGACGCGGGCAAGACCTACGTCACCTGCCTACTCATCGAAGCCCTGCGCCGCGACGGCCAGGACGCCGTTGGCTACAAACCCTTCGCCTGCGGCGACCGCCTCGACGCCCACGCCCTGCGCCAGGCGGGTGGCGGCGTGCTCAGCCTCGACGCAACCAATCCCGTGCACTTCAAGGCACCGGCCGCCCCCTACACCGCCGGCCTGCTGGAAAACAAGCCGGTCGATGTCGAAACCGCCCGCCTCGGCTTTCTGTCGCTTGCCGCCCAACACCGGCAGGTGCTGGTCGAGGGCGCCGGCGGCTGGGAGGTGCCCCTGGCCCCGGGTCGGACCATGGCCGACTTCGCCGCCGAACTCGGCCTGCCCGTGCTGCTGGTCATCGACAACCGCCTCGGCTGCCTCAACCACAGCCTGCTCACCCTCGCCGCCATCCGCGCCCGCGGCCTGCACTGCGCGGGCCTGATTCTGAACCACACGCGCGACGAACGCGACCTTGCCAGCATCTCCAATCGCGCCGTGCTCGAACAGTTCGCCGAGGCGCCCATCGTGCTCGAAGTCATGCACGGCGAATCCCAGGTGGACTGGCCGGCGGAACTACCGTGCTGATGCGTCGACTGCGGAGAAAACCGCGATTTTAGAAAACTCCGCCCAGCAGGGCTGCTTCGGCGCCCAACTGGCGTCGTTGCCGCCGTGGAAGGTTTCGAAGTACAGGCTGTCCACACCGAAGGTGTCGGCCGCCCGCCAGCGCAGGTTCGTGCGCTCGACCACCAGTCGCTCCGCCGATTCAGGCAGGGTGATCCAAACCCGCAGCACGCCGTCGGATCGCCCGGGGGTGTTCATGCCCACAGCCAGACGGACCCGGACCGGCTTCCCGGGGAGAAAGCGAAAATCGTCCGGGAACGGGAAGCTGTGGCCGTATTTCTCCGGTTGATCCATGTGGTACACGTAGGCCTCACCGCGTCCGTCGCGCCGCCACATCAGACGCGCGGAAAAGCCGTTGCGACCGTCGGCTGGCCGGCCGCCACTGACATTCTCCGGCCCGCCACAGAGCCCAGGCAGCTTGCCCCCCTTGACGAACTCAAAGCCGTCGCTGAACCGCAGGGTGTACCTCACCTCGGCACTCTCGCGCCGCCCCAGAGGCATTCGCCAGCCTGCCCCCCCAGCGTCCGGCCCGATGCCACCCGGCGCAAAGTTGACGCGCAGCCATTGGCCCGACGCATCGTCGATCCGCTGCACGCGTCCCTCACGAATGCCACCCTCAAAGGCGCAGCCAGGCCAGTCCTTGCGCCAGTGATCCAAGCCGTAGACGCCCGTCGCGCCTGACAACACGACCCGCACGACCGACTCCTGCGCCACGGCAGGCAGGCTCAAAAGCAGCAGAAGCCAAAGGCGTCGTTTCATCCCCACAGACAGTCGATCAACACCGTCGCCGTCATCGCCAGGCTGAGCACCAGGCGCGCCGCCAGACCGGCACCGGTGCCGAGCAGCGTGCCCCAGGTGGATTTCACGGCCGGCGCCATCTGCTTCTTGGCAAAGACGAGTTCAAAGATCAGGCCGCCGGCCAGCGGGCCGACCAGGAAACCGATGGGCGCGAAAAACAGGCCGACTAGGCCGCCGACAAAAACCCCGGCGATGCCCCAGCGACTGGCCCCGAACCAGCGCGCGCCGAGCGCACCCGCAAGCATGTCGATGACATAGGACAGCACCAGCAGCAGGCCGAGCACGACAAAGCCCTGCCAGCTCATGCCCTGCTCCGGCAGCAGCAGGGTGTGCACGGCACCGGCAAAAAAGATCAGGAAGGGCCCGGGCAGCAGTGGCACCACCGAGCCAATCAACCCCACCAGCAGCAGGCAGCCGGTGAGCAGCCAGACGCCGGAGGCCAGGAACGGAATGGCGTCCCACCAGCCGGCGAGCGTTTCCCAAAGCGTCGTGAAAAGGTCAGTCATGATGATGAACCAGTGTTTCCGCCAGCGGCCGGCGCGTGCTGCGTGCCGAATGCAAACCGGCGCGCGGCCAGCCGAGGTAGATCAAACCGACGCAACGGTCTTCAGCGCCCAAGCCAAGCCAGGCTTTGAAAGGCGCGGCGTCGAGCACCGGCGGCGAGGACCAGAACGAGGCCAGACCGGCCGCCGTGGCACTCAGCAACAGGTTTTGCACGGCACAGGCCACCGCCTCGACCTCCTCAATCTCGGGAATCTTGTCACCGCCCCGGCGTTCGAAGACCACCGCAATCACCAGCGGTGCCAGGCGCGGATTCGCCGCGAGTTTTTCGAACTTGTCGGTGCGGAACTGCGCCTCGGGCGTGCTCTCGCGATAGGCCCGCTGCAGGGCATCGGCAAGCCGTTCGCGGGCCCCACCTTCGAAGGCGTGAAAGCGCCAGGGCTCGGTCAGGCCATGGGTCGGCGCCCAGGTGGCATTTTCCAACAACTCCTGCCACAGCTCCGTCGGCACGGCTCGCCCGGTCTCGTAGTCCGGTGGCTTCACCGAACGGCGGGCGCGGATCAGCGCTGTGGTCTGCGACAGGCTGGGCAGGGCGTCTTGGCTCATCGCGCCTTCATCGCCCGCGCCAGCCGCTTGTCAAGGCAGCGCACCCCGGACTTGCACCCGCCGCCGACCGCGCCAGCATCCGGCATGCGCCACTGGCTGCTCAAATCCGAACCCGACGTCTTTTCCTTCGCCGACCTGAAAAAGCGCCCGCGCAAAACCGAGCCCTGGAACGGCGTGCGCAACTACCAGGTGCGCAACATGATGCGCGACCAGATGGCGGTCGGCGACCTCGGCTTTTTTTACCACTCGAGCTGCCCGCAGCCCGGCATCGCCGGCGTGGTGAAGATCGTCCGCGAGGCCTATCCCGATCCCACCCAGTTCGATCCGGCCTCGGAGTACTTCGACGCCGGCAGCAAGCCGGAGGCCCCGCGCTGGCTCATGGTCGATGTGCGCTGGGAAGCGGACTTCAAGCACTTCGTCAGTCTCGACGACCTGCGCGCCGACCCGGCCCTGGCCGACCTGCTCATCCTGCGCCGCGGCAACCGGCTGTCGATCACCGAGGTGACGCCCGATCAATGGCAGCGCATCTGCCAGCTCGGCGGCCTGTGAACGCTAGCGACGAAAGCCCTGCAGGCGCGACTGCATTTCCTCCAGCACCGGCGCCAGTTCCATCTTCACCTTCAGCGGTGCCTCGCGCAGGAACAGCACGGGGTCCTCGGCGATCATGAACTCGAGAAACTCGCGGTCCTGATCGTTCAGGCGCTCGCCATCGGCGCTGTTGGCGCGCAGGTTGCGCAGATCGCCACGCAGCCGCGCGACGAGTCGCTTTCTCTCCTCCTCGGGCAGCCGCTTGAGCCCCGCCCCGAGCGTCTCCAAATAGGGTTCCACCGTGCGGTCCACATACTGCTTCTGCTCCTCTGGGGTGAGCGAGGCGAAAAAGCGGTCGATGAGATCCTGTCCATCCTCGCGCAGGCTGCGGCGCTGCGAGACATCGAGGCGGTTCAACTGGGTGATGACCCGGTGCAGGTACAAGGCACGGTCGGACGCCGTGACACTACCGCCGTCGAGCCAGGGAGCCTCTTCAACCAGGCCGATGACCTTGCCGGGCCAGGAAACCGACTCGCTGGTTTGCTGCATGATCACGGCGACGCCCACCCAGATGAAGGCGAGCAGGGCGAGGGCAACGAGCCAGTGACGGGGCAGACGCATGACTTAGGAACGACCGAAGCGACGACTGAGCAGGCTGAGGAACTCGCCCGCCTCCTCGACGCGCAGGCGGTGGGTGACGAAGAAATAAAGGATGGCCGCCGCAGCGATCGTGGCGCCGAGCCCGGCGGCACGCAGGCTGAACGACAGCGTTTCCCAGTCGGCCAGGAAGGTCAGGCGCGCACCGACGCAGAGGGTCGCCATGAGCAGGACGGCAACGCCAAGGCGCAGCAGCGAGCGCACCAGCGGCGCGGTTTCCAGGCCGCCGGCAAACCGGCGCATGCACAGGTAGAGCGTCGCGAAGTTGGCGGCCAGGCCGATCGCGGTCGCCCAAGCCAGGGCGGTGTGATCCCAGCCGAGCACGAACACACTCGTGTAGTTGAGCACCAGATTGAGCAGGATGATGCCGAGGCTGACGAGCATCGGGATGAAGCGACGATCGATCGTGTAAAAGGCCGGCTGCAACACCTTGATCGCGGAGTAGAAAACCAGGCCGAAGGCATAGGCCTGCAGCGGGCCGGCGGTCATGGCGACATCGCGGGCGGTGAACTGGCCGTGCTCGAAGATGAGCGACAGGATCTCGCGGGCGAAGATCGACAGCCCGATCGCGCAGGGCAACGTCAGGAACAGTACCAGCCGCAGGCCCTTGGCGAGCGCGGCGCGGAAGGCCGGGGTCATGCCCTCGGTGGCGAGGCGCGAGAGCATGGGCAGGGTCACCGTGGCGACCGCCACGCCGAACAGGCCGAGCGGCAACTGCTGCAGGCGCTGGGCGTAGGCCAGCCAGGTGACGGCCGCCTCCTGGCCGGGCGTGAACGAGGCGAAGATGGAATTGAGCAGGACATTGATCTGCGTGCCGCTGGCGGCGATCAGCGAGGGCCACATGAGGCGCAGGACGTCGCGCACCCCCTCGTCCTTCCAGCCGAAGTCGGGGCGGAAACGAAAGCCGACCCGGCGCAGGGCCGGCAACTGCACGGCCAGCTGCAGCACCCCGCCGATGAGGGTGCCGGCGGCAAAGGCAGACAGGCTGGTTTCGCTGACCTTCCAACTGCTGCGGAACTCGGGATCGACCGCCCAGGCCAGGGCCAGGCCGCCGACGATGCAGCCGAGGTTGAAGAAGGCCGAGGCGACCGCCGGAATGAAGAACACCCGCTTCGAGTTGAGCATGCCCATGATCAGGGCGGTGATCGACACCAGGGTGATGAAGGGATACATGATCTGCGCCAGCCGCGCACAGATCTCGAAGCTGCGGGGATTGTCCCAGCCCGGGTTGAGCAGGCGCACCAGGAAGGGCGCAAGCGCGACGCCGGCGACCGCGACCAACGACATGAAGCAGAGGGCGAGCGTCACCATCTTGCGCCCGAGGATCCAGGCGGCTTCATCGCCCTCGGTCTTGATCTTCTTGGAAAAGGTCGTGACAAAGGCGGTCGACAGCGCCCCCTCGGCAAAGAGGTCGCGCAGCATGTTCGGCGTGCGAAAGGCCGCGGTGAAGATGCCGGCAAAGGTCGAGCCGAACAGGCCGCCGAGCAGCTGGTCGCGCACCAGACCGAGCACGCGGCTGCAGAGGATGGCGATGGACACCACGCCGGTGCTGCGGGCGTGGGACGCGCGATCCTGTTGCGCTTCGGCCATGCGATTCAGGGTTTCACCGCCGCCCGGCGCAGCTTGTCCATCATCGCCGTGCCCATGCCGTGCTCCAGCATCGGCTCGGCAATGATTTCGTCGACCCCGAGCTTGTCGAGTTCACGCAGGACGTAGAAAAAGCGCACCGCCGCCTCGGGCAGCTTGCCACTGCCGGGACTGAGCACCAGCACCTGCGCCCAGTCGGTCAGGCCCAGGTAACCGTCCTTCTCCTCGCCGCGGAAACTCATCAGGGCATAGCGCTTGCCCGGCTCGGGCGTGAAGTCGGAGGGTTTCGCCAGCAAGCGCAGCGGCGTGCGCGGCGCATAGTGCGAGGCCAGCTGGCCCGGTGCCTCGGTGGCCTCGTCGACGACGCTGCGGGTGACGCGCTGGACCCTGCCATAGACCTTCAGGTCCTCGACCGTGATCGGCCCGGGACGCAGGATGGTGAGCAGGTTCTTCGGTGTCGCGGCCTCGACTTTGAGAATGGTTGATTCCAGCCCGTGCATGCAGGCGCCGCCATCGACGATCAGCGGGATGCGACCGTCGAGTTCGGCAACCACGGCGCCGGCCGAGGTCGGGCTGATTGATCCGAAGCGGTTGGCGCTGGGTGCCGCCAGCGGACGTCCCAGGGCCTGGATGACGCGCTTGAACACCGGATTGGCGCTGACCCGCACGGCCACGGTCGGCAGGCCGGCGGTGACCAGGTCGGGCACGCAGGCTTTTTTCGGCAGGATGAGGGTGAGCGGGCCGGGCCAGAAACGTTCAATGAGCTGGATGACCGCCTTTTGGATCTCCGGCGGCACCTCGGCGACCGTGTCGAGCAGCTTCTTGTCGGGCAGATGGACAATCAGCGGATCAAAGGTCGGCCGTTCCTTGGCCGCGAAAATCTTCGCCACGGCGGCCGGATTGAGGGCGTCGGCGGCCAGGCCATACACCGTCTCAGTGGGCAGGGCCACCACCTCGCCCTGCTGAAGCAGGCGCACGGCCTCGGCCACGGCCTGGTGCAGCTGCGGCGGCGGATCGGTCGGCAAAACGGTGGTGGTCATGAGCGCCCATGCTTGCGCCAGTTTCGCCGCCTTTGCAAGGCCGGCGCCGTCCGGGGCACGAACGGCCCCAGCCCCGCGGGGTGAGCGTGCTCTCCCGGCCGAAACAGCCTGACTCCAGATGGCCTCATCCCCACCATGAAGGCTTTTCATGGTCCGCACGGGCGCCAGGCCTGCATCGCCAGTTGCCAGCGGGCGGTGCGCGGTCTAATCTCCGCCCCGCTCGTTCCGGGCGGCCGCCCCCGTCCCGCACCATGCCCGATCTGGAAAATCCCTTTGAAGAAACCCTCCTGCGCCGCAACCGCGCGGAGCCCTGCACCGTGGTCATCTTTGGCGCCACCGGCGACCTGACCCACCGCAAGCTGATCCCGGCGCTGTACAACATCGCCGCCTGCGGCGACCTGCCGCCGCAGTTCAAGGTGGTCGGTTTCGCCCGCCGCGACAAGAGCGACGAGGTCTTCCGCACCGAACTTGAGGAGGGCAACCGCAAGAACAGCCGCCAGGGCCACAGCGACGAACTTTGGGAGAATTTCAGCCACAGCATCCACTACCACCGCAGCGAGTTCGAGGACCTCGAGGGCTATCGTGCCCTCGGCCGTCTGCTCGACCAGTTCGACGAGGAGCGCGGCACGCCCGCCAACCGCCTGTTCTATCTGGCTTCCGCCCCCGAGTACTTCAAGCCCATCCTCGAACTCATCCGCGAGGCCGGCCTCAACCGCGGCGCCGGCGGCAAGTGGGCGCGCGTCGTCTGCGAAAAACCCTTCGGCAAGGACCTGCAGAGCGCCCGAACCCTCAACGAGGTCGTCGCCGGCACCTTCGAGGAAAAGGACACCTACCGCATCGACCACTATCTCGGCAAGGAGACCGCGCAGAACATCATGGTCCTGCGCTTCGCCAACGCCCTGTTCGAGCCGAACTGGAACAGCCGCTACATCGACCACGTGCAGATCACCTGCGCCGAAAACCTCGGCATGGAAGGCGGCCGCGGCGGCTATTACGACACCGCCGGCGCCCTGCGCGACATGGTGCAGAATCACCTCTTCCAGCTGCTGACCCTGGTCGCCATGGAACCGCCGACCGATCTCAGCGCCGACAGCGTGCGCGATGAAAAGGTCAAGGTCATCCGCGCCCTGCGCCCGCTGGTCGGTCCGGAGGCCGTCGGCGCCAATGTCATCCGCGCCCAGTACACCGCCGGCAGCGTCGACGGCGTGCCGCGCGTCGGCTACCGCCAGGAGGACCGCGTCAACCCCGAGTCGAAGACCGAGGCCTACGTCGCCCTGCGACTCTTTGTCGACACCTGGCGCTGGCAGGGCGTGCCCTTCTACATCCGCGTCGGCAAGCAGCTGCCGAAGAAGGCCACCGAGATCAGCGTGCACTTCAAAAAACCGCCGCAGGTGCCCTTCGCCACCGCCCAGCTGCCCGGCAGCAGCGAGAACACCCTCGTCATCCGCATCCAGCCCGACGAGGGCATCGCCCTGCGCATCCTCTGCAAGCAGCCGGGCCAGGCCCTGTCCATGCAGCAGGTGAAGATGGACTTCCGCTACAGCAGCAGCTTCGGCAAGGCCAGCCCCGAGGCCTATGAACGACTCCTGCTCGACGCCATGGCCGGCGATGCCACCCTGTTTGCCCGTCGCGACGAGGTCGAGAACGCCTGGAAGTTCATCGACGAACTCGAGCACGCCTGGCACAAGACCGCCAACCCGCCGCCGATGTGCGAGTACCCCGCCGGCAGCTGGGGCCCGAAGGAAGCCGACGAACTGCTCGCCCAGGACGGCCGCGTCTGGCGACTGCTCTGAGGCAGGCCTGCGCCAGAACCGCTACCGCTTTGGAACAGCCGCCCCGGCCGACTCCACCGCAAGCAGCGCCTCGGCGAACCGGCGACCGATCTCCAGGGTGCCCCGGACCGTGAAATGGGTGTGCGACGGCGGCAGGGTCTCCGCCCCGGCCGTGTCCACGTAGCGGCAGCGCGACAGCTCCTTGGCGACCTGCTGCTGCGCCTCAATGACGGCGGGCATGTGCGGGTTCTTGCCGTTGCCGAAACGCGTGTTGACCCCGATCAGCAGGATCAGGTCGGGCGCCCCCAGATCCTGGCGCAGACGCAGCAGCATCGCCGAAAGGTTGGCCGCATACACCGGCGCATGCTGCGGGTGCGCATCGCTCTCGCCCTGCACCCAGATCAGGGCACGCGGACGCAGGGTCAGCCCGCGAGCGGTTGCCGCGGCGGTGGCCAAGCGGATTTCCTCGATCATCGCCCGGTAGCAGGCATCGGCCTGGCCCGGCAGCGCGACATTCCAGTCGCCGGCCACCGAGGTGCCGCTGAAGGCGGTCTTGAGGACCGCCAGCGGCGGGCCCGGCTTCGTCAACAGGGTGCGCACCAGCCCCATCTCGGGGCCGAAGCCGCCCTTCATCGACTTGTTGAAGTTGCCATACTGCCGGCCGGTCGTCTTGGCGGCGTCGCCCTCCATCGCCGGCGTGCGCGGCTGAAACTGCAGCTGCGTCCACTGGCGACCGCTTGTGCCGTCGAACGTGTCGGGTGGCGGATCGCCCACCCGCCACCAGAACAGCGTCTCCGCGTCCCGCGGATCCACCGGCAGTTCCGCCTCGTTGGCATCAAAGCCGACCGCATTCGACTGCCCCGCCACCAGCAGAAGGTCGCGGATTTCGGCGGCGTGGGACAAAACCTGCAGGAGCAGGACACAACTCAGAGTGAAGCAACGGAGCATGGGACGATGGGCGATCCTGCTTCCACGGACGCATTTCGACTATTCTTACGCCGAGCCGCCCCGGCGTGGCGGCCGGTCGCGGGCCTTCAAGGCTGGGTGACCACCCGCAAGTTGCGAAACTCGAGCGCGCCGGCCTTTTCACCCTCGGGAGCGCCGGAGTCGCCGCCCAAGCCCAGGCCGGCCTTGGCCTCGGCGACCGCGGGATGCGTGGCGGTCCAGGTGCGGCCGGCGTAGTCAACGGTGAGGGTCTGGGCGCGCAGCACGACGTGCACCGACTGCCATTCCCCCTGCGGCGGTTCGATCGCCTCCCGCACGAGGTCGAGGCTCTGGCCCTTGGCCGGGTGGGCGATGATGCGGAAGCTCTTCCGCCCCAGCACCACGTTGAGGATGTGCCCCCGCTCGCGGCTGCCGTCCATCGGCAGGATCACGTACGCGGCCTTGCCCACGAGTCGAAACTCGAAGCGGATGTCCGCCTCACGGTAGTCGAGCTTTTGCACCGTCACCGGCCCGTGCCGACGCGGCCCGGATTCGAAGCCGCGCAGCACCCCGTCCTGCAGCTTCCAAGTGCCCAGCGACCAGGCGCACTGCTGGGGCAGGAACCCCTCGAACGTCGACGCCAGCGTCGCTCCCGGCGCGACGACAGTCACCGGCTCGGCAGCAGTCGCAGAAAGTCCAGCCAGGCCCAGCAGGGCGATCCGGCAGGCAAGAGGGAAACGCAGGGTCAAGGCTGGTGATTGGATGGGCTGGGATTCGCGGTCAGCTGTCAGCGCAGCAAGTGGCGTCCCTTGTAGAAACTTCTCGAAGCATCCGCAGAACTTGCTCACTTGACCTGCCTCCCTGAAACTAGAACGGCTTGAATGAGAGAAAAGGGATGAGGTAG
>DAIUCN010000119.1:0-12286 GCA_036846165.1 Prosthecobacter sp. | reverse complement strand
GGCAGGGGGCGCGGCTGCAGCCCTGGCTGGCTGGTCTCGCCCGCGTCGCCGCCGTGCTCACCGTGGCCGGTGCCGCCTATTACGCCGGCCGCCATCTGCCGCTGGCCAGTGATGGCGACCGCCTCGCGGAGGTGCCGCCCGCGACATTGACGCCTGCCGACGCAGCGCCAACCATCGAAGTCGTTCCCGCGCCGCAGGTGCCGGAACCGCGGCCCGAGATCGCCGTCGTCCTGCCCGAACCCGCCAGGCCCGAGCCGGCCACCGCGGCCCCTACGTTGGAGGCTCCGTCGCTGGCTACGACTCCGGCGGCTCCCGTCGCCCCGGTGGCGGTCGTCCCGACCCCGGCGGTGGCCGTCGCTGAGAGCCCCGCGGTCGCTCGCCCTGCCGCGCCGCCCGCCGCGCAGACCCGCCTGGCTGCCGACTTCGCCTTCGTCAATGCCAGCCGCACTCCGCAGGATCAGTTTGCCCTGCGCCCGGCCGACATCCGGCTGGCACCGCCCAAGCCTGCGGCCGGCAGCAACTTCGCCTCGCCCGCGCCCCGTACCGCGCCGGCTCCGGCGCGCGAGGCTGCCAAGACCCGCGCCCCCGAGCTGTACATCCATTCCTGGAAGGCGGAGATCGCCTCCTGCCCGTGGAATCCCGCCCATCGTCTGCTGCGCGTGGTCATCCAGCTGCCGGCCGATCAACCCGCCGCCACCCGTCCCTTCACCTACCCGCTGCAGATCAGTTTCGATCCCACCAATGTCCGTGAGTACCGCCAGCTTGGCGAGCGCCATCAGCCGGCCGCTGAACTGCGCCGGGCCGGCACGCACAGTGTCTGGTATGAATTCGAACCCAATGGGCGTCTCGACGGCAGCAAGACCATTGCCACCGTCACCCTGCCGCAGGTCCGCTTCACCACCCAAACCGTTGGCCCCTTCGACGGCAGCAAGCTGCTCGTTCAGGACCGCGGTCTCGACTGGCGTCAGGCGCGCACCGACTTCGTTTTCGACAGCGCCGTCGTCGGTTTTGGCCTGCTGCTGCGCGGGGCCGCGGCCGGTCCCAATCTGAACCATGAACTGGTGCTCAGCCTGGCCGAACAGTGCCTGGAAAGCGACAGCAGCGGCGAACGCCGCCGTTTCGTTCGCCAGGTGCGCGAAGCCCAGGCGGCGGCGGGATTGTGAGCCTGAGTGCGACCTGCGAATCCGACCGATGCGGCTTGCATTGAGTCTCAATTAGTCCATGTTGAGACTCAACATGGACGCGCGCATCAAAGAGCGGCTCGAGGCCCATTTGCAGGCCACCGGGCTGCGCCACACCCGCCAGCGGGAGACCATTGTCGAGGCGGCCTTCGCCACCGACGACCATTTCAACGCCGACGAACTGCTCGACAAGGCGCGCAAGCTCGACCGCACGGTGTCGCGCGCGACGGTGTACCGCACCCTGCAGCTGCTGGTCGACTGCGACCTGCTGCGCGTCGTCGATCTCGGTCGCGACCAGACCTACTACGATCCGAACTTCCTCGACAAGCCGCAGCACAACCACCTCATCTGCCTCGATTGCGACCGCGTCGTCGAGTTTGAGGACGAGCACAGCGCCCTGCTGCACGACTGCATCACGCGCCGGCTGGGCTTTCAACCGCAGATGAAGTCGATGCGCATTGAGGCGCGCTGCGACGAGCTGGCCAACACCGGGCACTGCAAGTTCAAGGACGAGCGCGACAAGGCCCTGGCGCGCTGAGTCCGCCCTGCGGGGTTGCATCCGCGCGGAATGCCGCTAGGCTCCGCGCCCCCGATTATGTGGAAAGGACGTTTTGCCCAGGAAACCAGCCGCCTCGTGCAGGCTTATGGAGAGTCCGTGTCCTTCGACTGGAGGCTCTTTGCCCATGACATCCGCGGCTCGATCGCCCATTCCAAGGGGTTGCTCAAGGCCGGCATCCTGACTGTCGAGGAGCAGTCGGCCATCGAGCGCGGCCTGCTCGAGATCCAAGCTGAAATTGAGCACGGCGACTTCGAGTTCAAGCAGGCGCTTGAGGACGTGCACATGAACATCGAGGCCGAGCTGACCCGGCGCATCGGCCCGGCCGGCGCCAAGCTGCACACGGCGCGCAGCCGCAACGACCAGGTCGCCACCGACGTGCGCCTGTACACCCGCGATGCCGTCGATGCCGTCAGTGCCCGGATTCGCGACCTTCAGCGCGCGCTCGTCGAGGCCGCCGAACGCGCCGGCCAGGCCGTCGTGCCCGGCTACACCCACCTGCAGCGCGGCCAGCCCGTGCTCTTCGCCCACCACCTGCTCGCCTACGTCGAGATGCTCGAGCGCGATGCCGAACGGCTCGCCGACGCGCGCCGCCGCATCGATGTCATGCCGCTCGGCTCCGGCGCGTTGGCGGGATCGACGATCCTCATCGACCGCGAGTACGTCGCCCGCCAGCTCGGCTTCGCCGCCGTCACGCAGAACAGCATGGACGCGGTGAGCGACCGCGATTTTGCCGTGGAGACGGTCTTCGCCATCGCCCTCTGCGGCGTGCACCTGTCGCGCCTCAGCGAGGACATCATCCTGTGGTGCAGCGCCGAGTTCGGCTTTGTCACCCTCAGCGATGCCCACACGACCGGCTCCTCGCTGATGCCGCAGAAGAAGAATCCCGACGTCGCCGAGCTCACCCGCGGCAAGTCCGGTCGCCTGGTTGGCAACCTGATGTCGCTGCTGACCCTGCTCAAGGGCCTGCCGATGACCTACAACCGCGACATGCAGGAGGACAAGGAGCCGCTGTTCGACTCGCTCGACACGATCCAGGCCGCGCTGGAGGTCTTTGCCGAGATGATCGCCGGCATGGAGGTCAATGCCGCGCGCACGCGCGCCGCCACCGCCGACCCGATGCTGCTGGCCACCGACCTCGCCGATTATCTGGTCAAGCACGGCGTGCCCTTCCGCCAGGCCCACGAGGTCATCGGCAAGCTGGTCGCCCATTCGCTGGCCAAGCAAGTGGCCTTTGCCGACATCCCACTGGCGACGTACCGCGATTTTTCGCCGGCCTTCGAGGCGGACCTGTTCGACTGCCTCAACCTCGAGACCGCGCTGGCCGCGCGGCAGGCGGTCGGCGCACCCTCGCCGGCCAACGTCGCCGCGCAGCTTACCCGCTGGAAGGAGGCGCTGTCGGCATGACACGCCCGGCGGTCGCCTGTGCCGAGTTTCCGCTCTTCCGCCCCGGGGCGGGGGAGGACTGGCAGCTCGTGTCCAGCGAGCGCCGCTTTGCGCACGAGCATGTTTGCGTCGATGAAAACCGCTACCTGACGCCGAGCCGGCGCGAGCCGGTGCCCTGGCTGGTGGTCGAACGCAAGGCCGCGGTGGCGATTGCACCGGTGACCGCGGACGGCCGCTACGTGCTCATCGCCCAGGAGCGACTGCCGGTGCGCCAGACGCTCTGGGAATTTCCCGCCGGCCAGATTGACCTGCCGGTCTCTGCAATCACCCCGGCCTCAATCGCCGAGACCGCCCTGCGTGAACTGCGCGAGGAAGCCGGCTGCGAGCTCGCCGAGGGCGGCGCGCTCGAACCGCTCGGCTGGTTCCTGCCCTCGCAAGGTTTCACCGATGAACACGTTTACCTCTTTCGAGCGGAGCCCGTGTGCGTCGCCAGCCGTCCGGAACCGGATGGAAGCGAGCACATCAGCGACGTGCGCCTGGTCAGCCCGGGAGAACTGCGGAGGATGATCGCTGCCCATGAGATCACCACCGCCCTGACGCTGGCCCTGTTCGCGCGGATGGCGGCCAAGGGATCTCTTTGAGAGCGGTCCACCCTTTTCCCCCGAATTCGCACCATGTGGCAAGGCATCCTCAACAAAGTCTTCAAAGTCCGCGAGAAGGTCGCGCTCAACCTCGGCAAGGAGGATGAGGAAAAGCCCTTCCTCGAGCACCTCGACGACCTGCGCACCATGCTCGTGCGCATCGGCACGACGCTACTGGTGTCGGTCATCCTGACCTTCTTCTTCTACAAGGAACTGTTTCGCGGGATCCAATACCCGCTCATCCTCGCCGGTCTCGCCAAGGACTACGAAAGTGCCCAGAAGCTGCTGCAGAACATCGACATCGCCGGCCCCTTCATGATGGCCATCAATGTCTCGCTCATCGCCGGCGTCATCCTGTCCTTCCCCCTGCTGCTCATCTTTCTGCTGCAGTTCATCCTGCCCGGCCTGCGCACGAACGAGAAGAAGGTGCTGTTCCCGGCCATCGGCATCGGCACCGGCCTCTTCCTCACCGGCTGCACCTTCGCCTACTGGGTTGTGCTGCCGCGCGCCCTCGAGTTCTTCGACCAGTTCGCGGCCTCGGTCGGCTCACGCCAGGACTGGACACTGTCCAACTACGTCACCTTCAGCACCCGCTTCATCCTGGTCTTTGGCATCGCCTTCGAGCTGCCGGTCATCGTCATGGCCCTGGTCAAGCTCGACTTCCTGAACTTCAAGATCATGAAGTCCACCTGGCGGCACGCCCTCGTCGCCATCACGCTTTTTGCCGCCATCGTCACGCCGACACCCGACGTCCTGACCCTCATGCTCATGTCGGGACCGCTCTACGTCCTGTACGCCATCTGCGTCGTGCTCGCCTACTTCATGGAGAAGAAGGACCGCGAGGCCTACCCCGAGTACTACGCCCAGATCGAGAAGGACGAGAAGGAACTCGACACCGAGGTCAAGGACGACTGGGACAACGAGAACTACAACCCCTGGTTCTCCGAGGACAAGGACGACGAGGAGGATGAGTATCCCAAACCCAAGGCGACTCCTTCGGCACCGCCGCCCGAGGTCGAGCGCGCCCCGCACACCGTGCCCATGAGCCCCGAGCCGGCCGATGACGGCGAACCCACCTGGGAAGACCAGGGTTCCTCCGTGCCCGACGAGGACGATGAACCCTTTGTCAGCGGTCGCCCGGCCGACCCGCCCGCGGACGACAAGCCGCCAACGGAGAAGACCACCGAGGAACTCGCCCGCGAGGATGAGCAGCGCGGCGGCCATCCGTCGCCCTGATCCTCTGGGCCACCCCTCAGGCCAGATCGAGCACGATCTTGCCCGCGCGGCCGCTCTCCTGGGCGAGCTGGATGGCGCGGCGGAAGTCGGCCATCGGCACGATCTCGGCGACCGGCTGCAGCAGCTCGCCGTGGGCGACGAGTTTGGCCAGCGGGTCGAGCACCTCGAACAGCTCGGCGGTGCCGGCCTGCTCGAACCAGCGGGTGATCCACAGGCCGCGCAGGCTGAGGTCCTTGAAAATGAGGAACTTGTTCGGCACCTTCAGGCTGCGACGGCTCATCGCGCCGTAGGTGACGAGGCTGCCTTCGGGCGACAGCAGGTCCATCAGGCGGATGGCGCTGTCGCCTCCGACGGCATTCACCGCCAGGCGCAGTTCCACCCCCTGCAGGCGCTCCTTCGCTTCGGCAAGGCCGGCTTCGTCGTCGAGGAAAACGGCATCGCCGCCGAGCGCGCGCAGTTCGTCGAACAGCTCGGGGCGGCGCACGAAGCTGGCGGTCTTCAGGCCGAAGTGGCGGGCGAGCTGGATGACGGCGCGACCCACACCCGAGTTGCCGGCATTCTGGACGATCCAGTCGCCCTCGGCGAGTGGGACAAACCCCTTGAGCAGGCGCCAGGCGGTGACCGGGTTGATGCGCAGCATGGAGGCCTGCACACGGTCGATGCCCGCCGGCAGCTTGGCAAAGAAGTGTTCGGCGGCGGTCATGTGGCGGGTCCAGCAGCCGGCGCCGAGCAGGGGAATGACAACGTCACCCGGTGCGAGGGAGGTGACCGCCGGGCCGGTTTCGACAACCTCGCCGCAGCCCTCGTGGCCGGGGATGGCCGGCGGATGCGCGGGGCGGCCGTAGGTGCCCTCAATGAAGTTGAGGTCGGCCGGATTGATCGGCGCGTAGCGCATGTGCACACGCACGTCGTGAGCGCCCAGCGGGGGCAGGGGACGCTCGATCAGTTCCAGGACCTCGGCGGGGTTGCCGGTGGCGGCGAAGGACAGGCAGCGGGACATGAGAGTAGGAATGGCACGAATTCTGCCTCCCTGCCAGCCCGTCTTGGGTCGTGTCGGCGTGATGAAGCGTTGCGCTTTGCCGGGAATGCCCTAGGTTGAAAAAATGGCGACTCGGACGCAAGCCGGGGCGCGTTGACTGTTTGCGAAGCCCATGACCTCCATCCAGCCTGTCACCCTGCGCGCCGCCGGCGCTCTCTGTGCCCTGTTGGCGGTGTGGCCCTGTGCCGCGCGTGCCGATGTCAATGACGGCGAAAAGGCGGGATTGATCGGCCGCTTGTTTGGCGGCAAGAAGGACGCGGTGCCGCCCCCGGCGGAAGCACCGCCCGCGCCTGTTGCCGAGCCCGAACCCGGTCCACCGGCCAAGGTGACCCCCAAGTCGAAGGCGCCACCCAAAGCTGCGCCGGCCCAGTCGACCCCGGCGAAAAAGACGTCCCCCAAGCCGGCGGCCACCGCCAAGAGCGAGCCGAAAAAGCCTGAAGCGAAACCGGCCGAGGCGAAGACAGCGGCAGCCAAGTCTGAACCCAAGAAGCAGGAAGCGAAGCCCGTCGCAGAAGCGGAGCCGAAAAAGCAGGAGGCGAAGCCCGCGGAACCCGCCAAGCCGGCCGTCAAGGTCGCCGGCAGTGGTGCCTACACCCAGGACCGCGGCGAGATCCGTCCGCCACCGCCGCCCGTGCCTTTGCCGCCTGCAGCCAGCCAAAGCGGTGGCTGGCAGATCGTCAAGATCAACGGGCGCGACTACATCACCGGCGAGAGCCTGCACCAGTTCTATCGCTTCAGTTCCTACAAGGTGGATGGCAAGCACGTCTGGCTGCGCTCGAACAATCTGATCCTCAAGGGCACGATCGGCAGTCAGGAGCTGCTCATCAACAACATCAAGTTCATCCTCAGCTATCCGGTCCAGGAGTATGCCGGTCGCGCGCTGTTCTCGCGCATCGACCTCTGCAAGCTGATCGACCCGGTGCTGCGCCCCACTCACATCAGCGACGCGGTGCCCTTCGACACCGTTGTGGTCGATGCCGGTCACGGTGGTCACGACGCGGGTGCGCGCGGGATCTATGGCTACGAAAAGGACTTTGCCCTGCAGATGGCGCGCTCGGTGCGCGATGCCCTGCAGGCGCGCGGCTTCAAGGTCATCATGACTCGCGACACCGATACCTTCATCACCCTGAGCGGACGTGTCGCGGTCGCCAACCGCACACCCAACAGCATCTTCCTGAGCCTGCACTTCAACGCCGGCGGCAGCAGCCAGGCCACCGGCATTGAAACCTTTGCGCTGACCCCGCAGGGCAGCTCGGCCAGCCTCGAGCGCGGCGGCGGTTACAACGCCAACGGTCTCACCGGCAATGCCCATGACTCGGCCAACATCGCCCTCGCCACCGCCGTGCACGCCATGGTCATCAGCAAGTTCCGCTTCGTCGATCGCGGCATCAAGCGCGCCCAGTGGAGCGTGCTCACCGGTTGCAAGCGCCCGGGCATCCTCTTTGAAGGCGGCTTCGTCACCAACCCCGAGGAATGCCGCCTGGTTGCCTCCGATACCTACCGCAAGTCGGTCTCCTCGGCGATCGCCGACGCCATCGTCAACTATCGCACCGCCCTGCGCGGCGCCCTGACCCGACGTCAGTGAGCCGACTCGGCTGACAGCCCGCACCGGGCCGCGCCGTAGTAGACCACTCATCATGAACGCCCGCGCCCTGCTCCTCCTGATTCCGGCCTGCCTGCCCGCCGCCGACCTGCCACCGGACAAGGGCAACGAACTGCCGGCCAGCGCGGCCCGTGCCACGGTCATTGAGGGCGCTTTTCCGGTGCGCGACCTCAAGGCCACCCTGCCCGAGGGCCACCGCCTCGAGGTGGTGGCCGCGGCGCCGCTGGTTACCCACCCCATCATGGGCTGCGTCGACAACCGCTGGCGGCTGTTCATCGGCGACGCCGTCGGCGTCAACTGGAACAAGGCCCAGCTTGAGGCGAACCCGCCCAACCGCATCCTGCTGCTCGAAGACAGCAATGCCGACGGCGTCTACGACCGCAGCACGGTCTTCGCCGACAAAATGACCTTTCCCCAAGGGGCCTGCTGGCATGCCGGCAGCCTTTACGTCGCCAGCCCGCCCGGCATCTGGAAGCTGACCGACACCACCGGCGACGGCGTCGCCGACCAGCGCGAGATGATCGTCGGCGGCTTCGATTACACCGGCAACGCCGCCGATGTGCACGGACCCAAAATGCATCCGAATGGCCGGCTGTACTGGTGTCATGGCCGCAAGGGACACCACGTTGTGCAGAAGGATGGCAGCCTGGTCCATGAGGGCAAGGCCAGCGGCATCTGGTCCTGCAAGCCCGATGGCAGCGACGTCCAGTGGCACGCGCTCGGTTGTGCCGACAACCCGACCGGTCTCGATTTCACCCCCGAGGGCGACATCGTCGGCACCTGCAACCTCTACTACAGCAACCCGCGTGGCGATACCCTCATGCACTGGCTCTACGGCGGCGTTTATGAGCGCGCCGACCAGATGCAGGTCATCGCCGACCTGCCGCGCACGCTCGAGCAGATGCCGGTCGTGCACAACTTCGGCCATGTCGCCGTCAGCGGCTGCGCCTTCTGGAGCTCGCAGCCTGGCTCGCCGCTGATGGTGACGCATTTCAACACCCAGCGACTCGTGCGCATGGACCTCGCCCGCGATGGCGCCAGCTATCGCGCCACCGAGAGCGAGTTTCTCAAAATCCACGATCCGGATGTGCATCTCACCGATGTCATCGAGGATCGCGACGGCTCGCTGCTCGTGCTCGACACCGGCGGCTGGTTCCGCATCGGCTGCCCGAGCGGTTTGATGGCCAAACCCGATGTGCTCGGTGCGGTCTATCGCGTCCGTCCCGCCCAGCCCGGCAAGCCGACCGTTGCCCGTGCAGCCGCGGCGCCGGCAGCGACGGCGAAGTCCGTGCTTGCCGATTTGAAGTCGCCCGACCCGCACGCGCGCCGGCACGCCCTTGAAAGCATCGCCCGCGATCTGTCGCGCTCCGAAAAGGCCTCCGCCGATCTCGCCAAGCTCGGCGCTGTCGTGCGGGGGATGATGGCGGCGCCAATGGATCCGCCGCTCGAACACGCCCTGCTGCTCGCCGCGCAGAGCCTCAACGTCCAGGCGGTCAGCCTCGATGCCCTGCGCGCGGAAAAGAACCCGATCGCCCTGCGTCGGCTGCTGGTCAGCTTCGTGCCCGACGACGCGGCAGCGCACAACGAACACATGCGCCTTGCCATTCGCCAGCTCGATGCCGCCGACGCCGACCTTGCCCGCACGGCCCTCAGCGTGGTCGTGCGCCACCCGGATGCCGATGCCTGGGTCGCCCCCGAACTGCAGGCCTGGCTCGGCAAGCCGCTGACGCCGGCACGCCTGCGCGCGATGGAGGGCTTTTGCGCGGCCCAACTCGCCGGTCCTGCGACGCGCGAACTGCTGGCCGGTCTGCTGGCCGCCCCCGACGCCGAATCCCGCCGCACCGCCCTGCGCGTGCTTGCCGCCCAGCCTTCGGTCGAAGCCCACGAGACCTGGCTGCCACCGCTGGCGGCCCTGCTGGCCGAGCCGGGCGAGGTCGGTCTGACCGCGGTGCTCGATGCCATCAAGCGCCTCAAGGCCCATCCGTTTGACGCCAGCCTGCAGGCGCTCGCCGATGATGCGGCGCGAGCCCTGCCGCTGCGCCTGAAGGCGCTTGATGCCATGAAGGGGCTGAAGTTTTCCGCCGACACCCTGGCGCTGCTGCAGGGCGTGGTGGCCGACGCCGCCGCCTCTCCCGCCGCGCGCATCCAGGCCGCCGGCATGCTCGCGGCGGCACCGCTTCAGCCCGAGCAGCAGGCCGGGTTGGCGCCACTTTTCGCCAGCGCCGGACCGGTGGAGCTGGAGAAACTGCTGCCGCTTGCACGCAAGGCCAGGGAACCCGCCGCCCGCGCCTACGCGCAGGCGCTGGCCCGCAATCCCGCCATCGCCAGCCAGCAGGAGAGCAGTTACCGCACGGTTTTTAGCGGCCATCCGCCGGAGATCTTTGAAGCGGTCGTGCTGCCCGCCTACCTCAGGGCCGGCGAGGTCTTGGAGGCCAAGAAGCGCCAGCTGCCCGAGCTCGCCGCCAGGGCTGCCGCGCAGGGGCGACCGGAAGAGGGCAAAAAGCTTTTTGAACAAGGCAAGGGCACCTGCCTCGCTTGCCACCAGATCGGCGGTGTCGGCCGCGCGCTGGGTCCCGATCTGTCGAAGATCGGCGCCATCCGCACCGAGCGTGACCTCATCGAAAGCATCGTTTTCCCCAGCGCCAGCCTGGCGCGCGACTACGAGACGCATCTTCTGGAAATGGCCGATGGCCGCACGGTCATGGGCGTCATCAAGGGCCACTCCGCCGAGGGGCTGCGCGTCATGGATGTCGCCGGCCAGGAGCAGGATCTGCCGCACGCGGCGATCAGCGCCAGCACCCAGCTGCCCACCAGCCTGATGCCGCTGGGTCTGGATCAAACGATGCCGGAACAGGAACTGCTCGATCTGGTGGCCTGGTTGCGCAGCCTGCGTTGAAGCTTTGGGTTAAGGGAAATTCTTGGGTTATTCTTGCATTCGTTCTTGTCAGTGCCGGCAAGCTGAGGCAGGGAATCGGCATGACCCGCAGCGAGGCCCTGCTTGCCCTCAACCTGATTCCACAGATCGGGCCGGTGCGGGCGCGACGCCTCATCGCCGCCTGTGGTGGCCCTGAACAGGTGCTGGCGGCCCATGCGAGTGATTTCGCCGGGCTGGAGGGTGTCAGTCCGGCGCTCGCGCAGGCCGTGGCCGAGTGGCGACAGCAGATCGATCTTGAAGGCGAGTTGGCAAAGATCCGCGCCCGCGGCCTGACGGTTCTCACGGAGGACGATCCGCTCTATCCGCCGCTGCTGCGCGGCATTCATGACGCACCCCTGGTGCTGTACGTCTGGGGGCGGTTGGCCACCCGCGATCACCGTGCCATCGGGGTCGTCGGCAGTCGCCGCGCCACCTTGTATGGGCTCAACGCCGCCAAGCGCCTCAGTTACCAAATCGCCTATGCCGGCTACACCGTCATCAGCGGACTTGCCCGCGGCATTGACACTGCCGCCCACGAGGCCACCCTGGCCGCGCAAGGGCGAACCGTCGCCGTTATCGGCTCCGGGTTGGGCCGACTCTACCCGCCGGAAAATCAGGCGTTGGCCGAGCGCATCGCCGAGAACGGCGCGGTCATTAGCGAGTATCCGGTCGACCGCGTGGCCGACAAGCAAACCTTCCCCTATCGCAACCGCATCGTCGCCGGCTGGTGCACCGGACTGCTCGTTGCCGAGGCCCCCGAGCGCAGTGGCGCCCTCATCACCGCCCAGCAGGCGGTGGAGCAGGGACGTACCGTCTACGCCGTTCCGGGACCGATCGACAAACCCGGCTCGGCGGGTTGCAACCGCCTCATCCAGCAGGGCGCCAAGCTGGTCATGGATGGCGCGGACATCCTGGAAGATCTCGGCGAACTGCTGCCACCCGCGGCGGCGGTCGCCAGTTCTCCTGCCGCCGTTTCGCCAACCGCCCTCAGCCTCGACGAGCAGATCCTGCTCCGGGCCTTCGGCGATGCCGAAGTCCACATCGATGCGCTGATTCGCGACTCCGGCCTGACCGCCGCCACCGTCAACGTCTGCCTCATGCGCCTCGAAATGAAGCGCCTTGTCCGCCCCCTGCCAGGCCGCCACTACACCCGCAGCAACACCCCCGCGGGTGTCTGACGCGCACTCCCGCCTTCCACCCAGCTAAATATGCCAAGCTAAAATGCCAGGCATTTTGACATGCTCAGCTAAATATGCCAAGCTAAAATGCCAGGCATTTTGACATGCTGTGTTGGTCGCCAGGCGGTGCTCACTAGGGAGATCCGCTTCAAAGCCTCGAAACATGCCAGGCATCCTCGGTTCGGTAGAGTCTTGAAGAGATGATCTCCAGTGGAGAAGATGGAGTTGCGCCGTTTATGCTGCTCAAATCACTGGTTTTGAATATTTTGAAACCACTTGAGGAAGGTTCCTCGGTATCAACGACGCCTTGACATTCGGGCATTGTGCCGGTATTCCCTTGAGGCAAATGCTTATAATAATATCTTGTCATGGAAGCGCAAAATCCCAAAGCTGTTGAGTCAGGCATGCATGAGTCATTGCTGGCCGTGGAGGCGAAGACTCGTCCCTATCCATTCGCGCGTTCTTGGTCCGGTGGCCGGCGGCGCATTCTGGGAAGGGAGGTCTGGGAGTCGAACACCTACCATGTCATGTCGCGCACCTGCGGTGGGGAAG